>JAKADA010000007.1 GCA_021820975.1 Bacillota bacterium | reverse complement strand
GAGTCAACCAGAATACAATATGTTGCAACGCTCCATTGAACATGCCGTCATACCTGTCTGTGAATCGGCGGGAATTGGTCAAGTTGTATGGTCGCCATTAGCACAAGGCGTGTTAACCGGTAAGTATCGCGCAGGGCAGAATGTACCTTCTGGCTCACGTGCAGCGACCGATAAAGTGAAGGGCTCGATGCAACGATATTTAAATGAAGGTACGTTGCAAAAGGTAGAACACCTTAGTGACATAGCAAGTCAGGTGGAGTTGTCTTTACCGCAGCTTGCTATCGCATGGGTTTTACGTCAGCCCAATGTCAGCAGTGCATTGATTGGCGCCTCGCGGCCTGAGCAAGTGGTTGAAAATGCAAAAGCGGTCGGTGTACAATTATCAGAAAGTGTCTTGTCACAAATTGATGCTGTTTTAAACGGCTAAAAGCTGTAGACGGCAAAAAGTCTTCATTGCATGTTGGTTGCAATGAAGACTTTTTTGCGTGAGTATGGTAGCTAAAAGGGGGATTTTTTTTGCTGATACCAAGTGCTCGAAAAATACCGCATCCTCATGAACTTCATAGTGATGTTCGAGAAGATGATTACTATTGGCTACATGATCGGGAAAATCCTGAAGTCATCGCTTATCTTGAAGCGGAGAATCGTTACTACGAACAGATCATGCAGCCTGTAACACCTTTGATTGACCACATCTATGAGAGTATGATTGCTCGCATTGCACAGCAAGAAACAACCGTTGCTATGCAAGATGGTGAGTATTTTTATTATCAACGTCAGGATAAGGACCTGCAATATCCACTCTTTGCACGTAAAAAAACTCGAACACGAGATGCGTTGCCTAGTGTGAAAGAAGAAGTGGTCCTTGACCTGAATGCCTTAGCTCATATCGATGAGTATTTGAGTGTTACAGCGAGGCGGATGAGTCCTGATCATCGGCTTCTTGCATATCTTATCAATCACGATGGAACAGATCGATATACCTTAGTTATGAAAGATGTGACAACAGGTGCTATGTTACCTGATCGAATAGAAAATGTATTTATCGATGACAGTGTTGAATGGAGCATGTCTGGTGATGCTGTTTTTTACATCACAGTCGATGATCAGCAACGTCCGTATCAAGTATGGCGACATACTTTACAAGGGAATGAAGCGGACGTTCTCTTGTATGAAGAGCAGGATACGACATGTGAAGTGACACTATCCAAAACGCGTAGCGGTCGATTTTTGCTCGTGCATTCACAAACGAAGACATCCTCTGAGATCCATTACCTTGATTTTACTGGTGAGACTTCAGAATTGCATATTTTTGATGAACGCAAACCGGATGTTATTTATGATGTTGAGCATGACCATGATGACTTTTTGATCCTAACCAATGAACATGCACCAAATTTTCAAGTGCTTCATGCTGCAATCGATCAACCACATCAGCGAAAATCGTTATTCCCTTATGATCCCAATCGATACATTACAGGTATTTATCCATTTGCCTCAGGATTAGTTATTGAAGGACGACAAAATGGGCTCACACAAGTTTGGACATTTTATCAAGGTGAACTGAGTGCATTGTCTTTTGAGGAGTCCGTCTATACGGTACAATTAGCAGATAATCTGTCGTACGAAACCAAGGAAGCGTTGTTACTGTATGAATCTTTCGTTACACCACGTTCAACACTTCGGTTAGACCTTGAACATGGGAAAGTATCTACACTACAGGTCGCACCCATACCTGGTAACTATGACCCTTGTGACTACGAACAACAACGGGTATTTGCAACGGCAGATGATGGTACAAAGGTTCCTGTGATCATGGTTTATAAAAAAACGACTTTACAACAGGGTCCCGCACCTCTTATTTTGTATGGATATGGTTCGTATGGTTCTAATAGAGACCCGGATTTTGATTCTAAACGATTGGCCTTGCTTGATCTTGGCGTAATTTTTGCTGTCGCACAGGTGCGTGGCGGCTCAGAAATGGGACGTTCATGGTATGACGATGGGAAACTATTACATAAACGAAACTCATTTACTGACTTTATCGCTTGCGCGAAATATTTGATCGATCATAAGTTCACAACAAAGGACCAATTGGCTGCCTGGGGACGAAGCGCTGGTGGTTTGTTGATGGGGGCAGTCGCTAACATGGGTGGCGATTTGTTTAATGTGATCGTTCCTGGTGTGCCTTTTGTTGATGTGGTGACAACTATGCTTGATGAAACGATCCCACTTACTACATTAGAATGGGACGAATGGGGCAATCCAAACGATGAAGTATATTACCGTTATATGAAGTCGTACAGTCCCTATGATCAGGTAAAGCGTAAAGCCTATCCCCATATACTAGTCACGACAGGTATCAATGATCCTCGTGTAGGGTACTTTGAACCAGCAAAGTGGGTGGCTAAGTTGCGAGATTACAAAACGGATGACCATGTCTTGTTGCTGAAGACCAACATGGGTTCCGGTCATTTCGGAGCATCCGGAAGGTTTAATCAAGTGCGTGAATTAGCTGCAACCTTTGCTTTTATGCTCGATAAAATCGGGTATAGGGCATAGTAAAATGCCCGTCACCTGTGTGTCTTTAAGCACATGTGACGGGTTGTTTTGTTAGCTAAAGACAATTGTTTTATTTTCGTGAATGAGAATTCTATCATCAACATGGAAGGCTACTGCGCGTGCCAACACGGTACGTTCAATCAAGCGCCCCATGGCTTTCATGTCCTGCACAGAATAACCATGATGAATACGTTGTACGTCTTGTTCGATAATTGGGCCTGCATCAAGCTCTGCAGTCACATAGTGGGCTGTTGCACCGATAATTTTTACGCCGCGCTCATAGGCTCTCTCATAGGGACGGGCACCGACGAAAGCGGGTAAAAAGGAATGGTGAATATTAATAATACGATTTTCAAAAGCATCCACGAGGTAAGGTGACAAAATTTGCATATAGCGTGCAAGAACAATAAAATCCACTTGTCCTTGGATGAGTTCAAGTTGTTGTTGTTCCGCAATCTGCTTATTTTGCTTATCGACAGGGATGTGATAAAAAGGATAGCCCATGGATCGCACAATATCACCATGATCAGGATGATTGCTAACTACCATGGCGATGTCTGATGCTATGGCACCTGTTTGATGCTGCCACAAAAGTTCAAGCAAGCAGTGTTCTTCTTTTGATACAAAAATGGCCATCTTTTTCCTTTGCTCCGCCATGGTTAGTTGAAATTTCATTGAGAATTCATTCGCTACAGGGGTAATTGCAGTTTCGAGTTTTTGTAAAGCATCTTTTTTTCGTGCCATATCAAAGGCGATACGCATAAAAAATGTTCCGTCAATTGGGTTTGTCGTATGTTGTGCGGATTCGGTGATATTAGCTCCTAGTTCATACAGTATTTTTGACACCTTGGCGACAATACCTGGTTGATCGGGGCAAGAAATTAAGATTCGACCGTGCAGGATGTCCGTTGCGAAAAGTTGTGCCATTTGTGTGCCACACTCCTAGTTTCTCTCTAAATTTTGATCCTTATTGTAAACTATAGATCAGCTTCCGACGCTTTTCAATTTTATTGACGCCGTGTATTTGTGGTGTGTACAATTGAGGAGTAGACTGGCGGTGATTCTGTTTCTAGATGATGGATGAACATACAGATGATGAATATCACGTAGAGAGACTATTACGCAAATTAACGATCGAACTGCGGCGGCGAGGCAGAGCAATCTTGACTGACTTTGATATCACCCCTGCACAGTTCGAAGCACTCGTTATGGCTGAGGATATGCCACGATTGACGATCGGTGATCTAGGTTCTACACTTGGTCTCGCCTATAGTACGGTCACGGATTTGATCGATCGCTTGGAACGCCAAGGCTATGTTGAGCGTATTCGAGATGAAAGTGATAAGCGCATTGTTCGGGTTAGAGTGATGGACAAGGGACAGATTTTAATTGAAAAAGTACTTCTAGCGAGGCGTCTTTATTTAGCTAAAATCTTGGCCGTTATGTCTGACGAAAAGAGATCTGCGTTCGTTGATATGCTAAGTGTGCTTGGACAACAGCTGCATGATAACCACGTTAACACGGATGGTTAAACGCCTTTTTGTCGTGAGCGTATGGTAGAGAGGGATACTTCAGGCGGGGTGACAGCACATGCGCAATAAACCCATCGGTGTGATGGATTCTGGCGTTGGCGGGTTGACGGTGGTATCAGAATTGTGGCGACAATTGCCACGAGAAGCTGTCTTGTTTTATGGAGACTCGGTTCGGTGTCCTTACGGTGATCGATCCGATGATGAAATCCGACGTTTTACCTTTAAAGCACTTGACTTTTTGTATGAACAAGGTGTCAAAATGCTGGTTATTGCCTGTAATACGGCAACAGCGGTGTGTTTAGAAGAAGCGAAGGAACGTTATGATGTTCCAGTGATCGGCGTAATTGGTCCCGGTGCTCGTGCAGCAATTGCTGCAACGGAAGTGCAAAAAGTAGGCGTTATCGGTACACGGGCAACGATTAAATCAAATAGTTATCCGAAGGCATTGCATTTAACACATCGCGGTATTAATGTGGTTAGTTTGGCATGTCCGGGTTTTGTTGAACTCGTCGAAAAAGGCCCCATTCAGATGGATGAAGCGTTACCTATCGTTGCGACTTCATTACAAGATCTTAAAGGCAGTGGGATAGATACACTCATTTTAGGTTGTACCCACTACCCTCACTTGGCAAAAGTAATCGCCGCAGTTCTAGGGAATGGTGTTCGACTGATCAATTCTGCTGAAGAGACAGCACGTGATGTGAGTCATTGGCTGACAGAACATGCTATGACGCGTGTAGGTTTGGATGTACCTGAGCATATTTTTTATACAAGCGGTGATGCAATTCGTTTTCGAACCATTGGTGAGGCTTGGCTGGGAAAGTCGATTGATGTACAGTTTTTCGATGTGTGGAGTGAACCCGGGGAGCCAACAAAGGAGTGGTCATGTGCGCTTAGATAAACGAAATTTCGACGAGTTGCGACCGGTTAGTATGACGCGCGGTTATATGAAAAATGCGGAAGGATCTGCCTTGATCGAAGTGGGTGATACGAAAGTAATCTGTACCGCGAGTATCGAAGACAAAGTACCTCCTTTTTTGCGAGGAAATGGGCAAGGGTGGATAACGGCAGAATATTCGATGTTACCGCGTGCAACAGAACAGCGAACTCAACGTGAGGCAACTCGTGGACGTTTATCCGGAAGAACGATGGAAATTCAACGTTTAATTGGACGCTCCTTGCGTGCTGTAATCAACCTCAAAGATTTAGGAGAACGTACACTTTGGATCGATTGTGACGTTATTCAAGCAGATGGTGGGACACGTACAGCAGCAATTACGGGGTCTTTTTTAGCTGTGGTGGATGCGCTTGTTGCGCTTAAACAACGTGGCACCTTAAAAAACTTCCCGGTTAAGGACTACCTTGCTGCAACAAGCGTTGGTATCGTACAACACAATGTACTTCTTGACTTGCAGTATAAAGAAGATGTTGAAGCTGAAGTTGATATGAATGTTGTGCTGACAGGATCAAGTCAACTGGTTGAAGTGCAAGCGACGGGGGAAGAAGCTACATTTTCGCGCAAACAAATGAATGAATTGATGGATTTGGCGGAGTACGGGGTATTGCAATTGATTGAACAACAAAAACTTGTGCTAGGAGACAATGGACAGTTCATTGGATCGCGCGCATAAAGGGAGTCGTGGCAAAACCGTGCGTGTGGTTTTAGCTTCAAAAAATCCGGGTAAAGTACGGGAATTTCGACAAGCGCTTGCTTTGACTAATCGTATTGATTTGGTGACTGTGCCTGAGGATCTTGTGATGCCCCAAGAGACTGGTGTTACATTTATAGAAAATGCCTTGCTTAAAGCAAGGCACATTGCTGATACCCTACATACAGTAGCACTTGCTGATGATTCGGGGCTTTGCGTTGCGGCGTTGGGCGGGGCACCAGGTGTTTATTCTGCACGATACGCAGGTACTCATGCTACGGATGAACAAAATTGTAGGAAACTTCTTGATGTTCTTCAAAACGTTGCTGACGATCACCGTCAAGCACGCTTTACCGCGACTCTTGCTTTGGTCTTCCCTGATGGGCGTGAAATTACCGTAACGGGTCATTGTGATGGGTATATACTTAGAGAGTATCGGGGTGATGGCGGATTTGGTTATGATCCGTTATTTTATTTTCCGGAGCGTAAAAAGTCATTTGCACAGATGAGTATTAGCGAGAAAAGCCAGGTGAGTCATAGAGCCCAAGCGTTACGCTTAATACAGCCTAGTTTCTGTTTGCTTGAATAATTTACAGAATCACGCTATAATACAGCAGTTACTGCGTCCCAGTAGCTCAGTCGGATAGAGCAACAGCCTTCTAAGCTGTGGGTCGGGGGTTCGAATCCCTCCTGGGACGCCATTTATGAAGTGGAGGATCTCTTATCATGAGTGTGAAATGGGAAAAAACCGAAGCCAATGTGGGTGTTTTAGACGTTGAGGTAGCCTCTGAACAAGTCGATCGCGCGATTGATCGCGCATTTAAAAAAGTAGTCAATCAAGTCAGCGTGCCCGGATTTCGAAAAGGTAAAGTACCCCGTCGGATTTTCGAAGCTCGTTTTGGTATTGAATCGTTATATCAAGACGCCTTAGACATCTTGCTTCCGGAAGCATATTCTTCAGCTGTAATTGAAGCGATGCTTGAACCTATCGATCGACCGAATATCGATGTGGTGCAAATGGAAGCTGGCAAGCCTCTGGTTTTTAAAGCCACTGTAACGGTCAAACCCGAAGTTGTATTAGGCGATTATCGTGGTGTTACATATGAAGACAAGTCATTTGAAGTATCTGAAGAAGATGTAGTAGTCGAGCTTGACCGAATTCGTAATGGACATGCCGAATTGCAAGTTGTTGATAACTCGACTGCACAGCTTAAAGATATTCTTGTTATGGATTTTAAAGGCTTCGTGGATGGACAACCTTTTGAGGGTGGCGAAGCCGAGAACTATCAGATCGAACTTGGATCAGGCACGTTTGTACCTGGGTTTGAAGATCAACTTGTCGGTATCTCTGCAGGGGAAGATCGGGAGATTGTGATCACCTTTCCTGAAGATTACCATGTGAAATCTTTGGCTAATCAAGAAGCTCATTTTCAAGTACATGTACATGATGTGAAACGTCGTGTATTACCAGAACTTGATGATGACTTTGCTCGTGATGTGAGTGAATTTGATACGATCGAAGAATATAAAGCGAGTGTTGTCAAAGAGCTCGAACACCGTGCGGAGCATGAGCATGAACATTTTGTGCAAGATGCCGTCATTGAAAAAGTCGTCGAAGGTGCAACGATCGATCTTCCTGCTGTCATGATTGAAAGCGAAATTGACAGTCAAGTACGCGATTTTGCTGCTCGATTAGAACAACAAGGTATTCCTTTAGATGCTTATCAAGAATTTACAGGCACAACGGTCGAAGAACTTAGGGCTCAATTTCGCGAAGATGCAGAACGTCGAGTTCGTACGTCTTTAGTTCTTGAAGCAATAGCTAAAGCAGAGAATTTCGAAGTTAGCGATGAAGAAGTGGACCTTGAAGTACAAAAAGTGGCTGATGCTGCACGTCTGGAATTTGCTAATACAAAACAATTATTAAGCAATAACGATCCGGGACTTACATCGATTAAAGAGGGAATTCTAACGCGTAAAGCCGTGGAATTTCTTGTCCAGCATAGCGTTCAAGCTTAAGATTGTGTACAATGAGTATGCATCATCATTATAAGGCACAATGTATGTGCCTTATTTTTTCCTAGGCGGCGTATTGACGTGGTCTAGTTAGGAGGATAAAGCGGATGAGTCTTGTACCGATGGTGATTGAACAAACCAGTCGCGGAGAACGTGCATATGACATCTATTCGAGGTTATTGAAAGATCGTATCATTTTTATTGGTACACCGATTGATGACTATGTTGCTAACTCAGTCGTTGCTCAGCTGTTATTTTTAGCGTCTGAAGATGCTGAGAAAGATATTAGTCTCTATATCAATAGCCCCGGCGGATCCGTCACAGCAGGGATGGCTATTTTCGATACAATGCAGTATATTAAACCTCAAGTTTCAACGATCTGTGTTGGCCTTGCTGCAAGTATGGCATCGCTGTTGCTGACAGCTGGTGCCAAAGGTAAGAGGTATGCGCTGCCAAACAGTGAAATCATGATTCATCAACCTCTCGGTGGTGTTCAGGGGCAAGCATCTGATATTAAAATTCATGCCGAGTGGATTTTAAAGACCCGTCGCAAATTGAACATGATTTATGTCGAACGCACCGGTCAATCGCTAGAACGCATTGAACAGGATACGGATCGCGACAATTGGATGAGCGCAGAAGAAGCCAAAAGCTATGGGCTAATCGACGAGGTGATTGTGCGTCCAAACCTTGCGTAAGGAGGGAAACGCATGTTTAAGTTTAACGATGACAAGGGACAACTCAAATGCTCTTTTTGTGGGAAGACCCAGGATCAAGTTCGCAAACTCGTTGCGGGTCCCGGTGTTTACATTTGTGATGAGTGTATTGAATTGTGCAATGAGATCGTCGAGGAGGAACTCGGCGATGATGAAGAGTTTGAATTAAAAGACGTTCCGAAACCCACAGAAATCAAAGGTATTCTTGATTCGTATGTGATTGGTCAGGAACAGGCAAAGAGAACGCTTTCGGTGGCTGTGTATAACCATTATAAGCGGATTAACTCGACATCGAAAAGTGATGATGTTGAACTTTCTAAAAGCAACATTTTACTCATTGGTCCGACTGGATCTGGTAAAACGTTGTTGGCACAAACACTCGCTCGAATTTTGAATGTACCTTTTGCCATCGCAGATGCAACTTCGTTAACAGAAGCAGGTTATGTGGGCGAAGATGTCGAAAACATTTTATTGAAGTTGATTCAAGCTGCCGATTATGATGTTGAGAAAGCCGAAAAAGGCATTATTTACATCGATGAGATCGATAAGATCGCGAGAAAGTCGGAAAATCCGTCGATTACCCGAGATGTATCGGGCGAAGGTGTACAGCAAGCTTTGTTGAAGATTCTTGAAGGTACGGTTGCTAGTGTTCCACCGCAAGGGGGAAGAAAGCATCCTCATCAAGAATTCATCCAGATTGACACAGGTAACATTTTATTTATCTGTGGCGGCGCCTTTGATGGTATGGAACCAATCATCAAACGTCGTTTAGGTAAAAAGGTGATTGGGTTTGGTACATCACCTGAAGCGAGAGAATCTGCCGTTGACTCCGAAGTTTTAAGTCGGGTTTTACCGGAAGACCTCTTGAAGTATGGATTAATCCCAGAGTTTGTTGGTCGTTTACCTGTTATCGCCACATTGCAAGCACTTGATGAAGCGGCGTTAAAGCAGATCTTGGTCGAGCCGAAAAATGCGCTGGTTAAGCAATATCAACGACTGCTCGAAATGGATGCTGTTGAGCTCGAATTTGCTGACGAGGCATTGTCAGAAATCGCCAAGGAGGCCATTAAACGTAATACAGGAGCACGTGGCTTACGAGCCATTATTGAGAGTATCATGCTCAATGTGATGTACGAGTTACCTTCTCGTGCCGATGTGCGTCGATGCATAGTGACAAAAGAGACCGTGGCCAACAAAGAAGAACCCATGTTGGTTGTGGATTCTGGTCCAGTGACGGATGGTAGAAAGAAAAAGAAAAAAGAAGAGACAGCTTAAAAATGTCATATACCGCAAAAGGCACGCTCGTAAGAGCGTGCCTTTTTTTTGACGGTTACACTTACCATGTTCTGGCTATACTAACGAGTATGAATTCTGTATGGATGAGTGGAGGGGATGCCATGAATGCGGCGGCAGTCGTAATAGCGTTAGTGCAATTGGTTTTCACAGTGATTATCGGGATGTATTTTTTTAACCTGTTGCGTATGCAACAGGGCAATCGTACTGCGATCGATCGAGAATCGGCAAGAGAACTTGAGCGTTTACGGCATTTGCGTAATGTATCATTATCTGAACCTTTGGCTGAGCGGACTCGCCCTTCCAAGTTGGCTGATATTGTGGGACAAGAAGATGGATTACGTGCATTGAGAGCGGCTTTGTGCGGCCCCCATCCCCAACATGTGCTGATTTATGGTCCTCCTGGAGTCGGTAAAACAGCAGCAGCTCGTGTTTTGCTCGATGAAGCAAAACGTACGACGGGGTCACCTTTTCAGTATGATGCCACGTTTATTGAGCTTGATGCGACTACTGCTCGATTTGATGAGCGTGGAATTGCTGATCCTTTGATTGGATCTGTGCATGATCCGATCTATCAAGGCGCAGGAGCGATGGGTGTTGCGGGTATTCCACAACCAAAAGCTGGAGCCGTTACAAAGGCACATGGTGGTGTATTGTTTATCGATGAGATTGGAGAACTTCATCCGATTCAGATGAATAAACTTCTTAAAGTGTTAGAGGATCGTCGGGTGTATTTTGAAAGTGCGTATTATAGTGAGGATGACAATAACATTCCGGCGCACATACATGACATCTTTCAAAATGGTTTACCGGCAGATTTTCGCTTGGTGGGTGCCACGACGAGAAGTCCACAAGAGATTCCGCCTGCGATTCGTTCGCGTTGTTTGGAGATCTTTTTTCGCCCACTAACAGGTGATGAGATTGGCAGTATTGTGCGCGGCGCTGCAAAAAAAATTAGTATTAGTATCCCGGAAACGGCTGTTGATCTTATTACGCGCCATGCAAAAAACGGCCGTGAAGCGGTTAATTTGGTGCAGTTAGCGGCGGGAACTGCGATTACGGATCATCGCAGTGGTATTGCCACAAGCGATGTGGAGTGGGTGATTCAAAGTAGCCAATTATCGCCTCGACCAGAACGAAAAATTGCCGATAAGCCACAAATTGGCGTGGTCAATGGTTTGGCTGTGTATGGACCGTCACTTGGGATGTTACTAGAAGTCGAAGCGACAGCGATGCCTGCATCAGGTAAGTCACGTGGTGTCATTTCTGTTTCAGGTGTTGTTGAAGAAGAGGAGCTAGGGTCAGGTTCGCGTGTGATTCGCCGTAAAAGTATGGCACGTAGCTCTATCGATAATGTTTTGACTGCACTTCAAGCTGAATTACCTGTGAACCTTAAAGACTTTGATATCCATGTCAACTTTCCTGGGGGTGTCCCTGTTGACGGCCCATCCGCTGGGGTAAGTATTGCGACAGCTATCTATTCCGCGATAACACAGCAAAAAATCAGCAATGACTTGGCTATGACCGGTGAAGTGACCATCCATGGGGGAGTACGAGCTGTTGGCGGCGTCCCTGTTAAAGTGGCAGCAGCACGTCTTGCTGGTGTAATAAAGGTATTAGTTCCGTTAGAAAATAAGCAAGAGCAACTTGGCCACCTGAAGGACATGGAGATTGTTTATGTGGATTCGCTACGTGCTGTTTTGAAAGAGACGTTTGCTAATCAAGAGGATGATGTAGCCATTTCGTCGATTACTGTTGTAAACTCAAGCTTAACGACGTTACCTCCGGCCATTGCTCAAGGTTCTTAATTACTTGATATAGCAATCGTTACTCGGCGACAAGATGCCTTAGGCAACTTGTCGCCGTTTGTCTGCCTCGCGGTTAGACAAAGGGAACTCTTTTCGTTACAATGCACATGGATATTGATGTGGGGGTGTGAATTTTGTCACAACAAAAAGAGACTGTAGAACAACGAGTTTTACCGTTGTTACCACTTCGCGGTTTACTCGTGTACCCCGCTATGGTTTTGCATTTGGATGTTGGTCGGGACAAGTCAGTTCGTGCTTTGGATAAGGCTATGGTGTACGATCACTTGATTCTTTTGGCATCGCAAATGGATTCACAAGATGATGATCCAGCGCCAGAAGACATTTATTTGACTGGCACGGTGGCACGCATTAAACAAATGATGAAATTGCCGAACGGCACGATTCGCGTCTTGGTTGAAGGTGTTCAGCGGGCTCATATTGAACATTTTGATCTTAGTGTTGATTATTACCAAGTCAATGCACACATGTTGGTGGAAACAACGACGCGCACCCCAGGTATTGATGCGCTAGTGCGTGCGGTCATAACGCAATTTGAACAGTTTTTAAAATTGTCTAACAAACAAGCTAGTGAAGTGCTTGCTTCTGTGTCAGACATAGAAGATCCAGGTCGCGTAGCTGATGCGATTGCAGGTAATTTGTCGCTAAAAATAAAAGATAAACAAGCGATATTAGAAACGTTAGATGTCAAGGAACGACTCGAGATTCTTTTGCAGATGCTTTCTGACGAAAAGGAGATTCTGGAGTTGGAAAAAACAATCAATCAACGCGTAAGAAAACAGATGGAACGAACACAAAAAGAATATTATTTGCGCGAGCAAATGAAAGCTATCCAAAAAGAACTAGGCGATAAAGAAGGTCGGCAAGCTGAAGTAGATGATCTGCGATCTCAGATGGAGCAATTGTCTATGCCAGATACGGTGATCGAGAAAATATCGAAAGAACTTGATCGACTCGAAAAAATTCCAACTGCCTCGGCTGAGGGTTCAGTGATTCGCACTTATGTGGATTGGCTCTTAAGCCTACCGTGGCAAGAGGATACGATGGAGGAAATTGATCTAGCACACGCTAAAAAAGTGCTTGACGAAGACCATTATGGTCTTGAAAAGGTCAAAGAACGTGTGATCGAACATTTGGCGGTGCAAAAACTCGTCAAAGAACCTCGTGGTCCGATTCTTTGTTTGGTAGGACCGCCAGGAGTCGGTAAGACATCTTTAGCGAAGTCCATTGCTCGGGCAATACATCGTAAGTTTGTTCGCATGTCATTAGGCGGTGTGCGTGATGAAGCAGAGATCCGAGGACATCGGCGAACCTATGTGGGAGCTATGCCTGGACGTGTCATTCAAGGAATGAAGACATCCGCAACGAAATCACCCGTTTTTTTACTCGATGAAATCGATAAAATGGCGCATGATTTTCGTGGAGACCCGGCTTCTGCCATGTTGGAAGTTCTTGACCCTGAGCAAAATAGCACGTTTAGTGATCACTATATCGAACTGCCGTATGATTTATCTCAGGTGATGTTTATCACGACCGCCAATACCGTTCATGGGATTCCCCAACCCCTGCTTGATCGTATGGAACTGATTTCTTTGTCCGGTTATACGGAAGTAGAAAAATTGCGCATTGCTATGAATTATTTGCTGCCGAAACAACGAAGCGCACATGGCTTGCAAAAAGAGCAGTTAAGTCTTCACGAAGATGCGGTAGCGAGAATCATTCGCGAATACACTCGTGAGGCTGGTGTTCGCCACTTAGAACGGCAAATTGCAGCGCTCTGCCGCAAGGCTGCAAAAGAGGTTGTGATGGGGACAAAGCGGCGTGTTGTTGTAACAGTAAAAAACTTGCCAACTTTTTTAGGTGCTCCGAGATTTCGTTATGGAACAGCAGAAGCGGTCGATCAAATCGGCGTAGCAACCGGTCTTGCATGGACCGAAGCTGGTGGTGACACACTTGCAATCGAAGTGTCCGTGATGGATGGAACTGGGCGCTTGATTATCACGGGGCAACTAGGTGACGTGATGAAGGAGTCTGCTCAAGCTGCGTTATCGTACATTCGCACACGCTCACAACAATTGGATATAAAATCGGATTTTGCAGAAAAACACGATATTCATATTCATGTTCCTGAAGGTGCGATACCGAAAGATGGACCATCTGCTGGTATTACCATGGCCACAGCCATTGCTTCGGCCTTGACGGGTCGACCCATCCGACGGGATTTGGCGATGACAGGGGAGATTACGTTGCGTGGCCGTGTATTGCCTATTGGAGGTGTTAAAGAAAAAAGCTTAAGTGCACATCGTGCGGGTATCAAAACCATTCTATTGCCTGCAGAAAACGAAAAAGACGTTCAAGATATTCCTGAAAGTGTGCGCAAAGAATTACAGCTTATTTTTGTCCATCATATGGATCAGGTCCTCGATGAGGCACTGTGTGTTCCAAAGGAGACCCGTTCGTGATCATTCGCGATGCACAATTTACGATTTCTGCAGTATCTCTTGAACAATGTCCGCAGGGGCATGAACCTGAGGTGACACTCTCAGGACGGTCAAATGTAGGTAAGTCATCTTTAATTAACCGCTTGCTCAATCGTCGCAACCTGGCTCGCACATCCGCGTCACCGGGAAAAACGCAAACACTGAACTTTTATCATATTAACGAAGCATTTTATTTTGTTGACCTGCCTGGGTATGGATACGCCAAAGTTTCTAAGTCGTTACAACAGCAGTGGGGACCGATGATTGAGTCTTATCTTATGGATCGAAATAATTTGCGTTTGATTTTGCAACTCGTCGATATTCGCCATGAACCAAGTAAAGAAGATAAGATTATGACGGAGTATTTACGAGGGATCGGTCGACCATTTGCAGTTGTGGCAACAAAAGCGGATAAAATCTCTCGTGGTGCTTTGGCAAGGCATGTAGCTATGCTAAGCAAGTCATTACAATTATCTGCTGAGGATCGTCTTTTTGCCACCTCAGCAGATACTGGACTTGGTGTTGAAGAATTATGGGATTTTATAGAGCAGGCTACTTTGTGATAATTTAGCAGTCGTTACTCGATCTTTCGGTGCAAATTCAGCAATTAGCATACCAGTAAGGATGAGAGCGCAACCGATAAGACCGGAAAAACCAATTTTGTCACCTGCAAAAAAGTAGGCTGTTAATGCTGCAAAAACAGGTTCAGCCGAAAAAATCAGGGCGGTTCGTGTAGGCGTTGTATATTTTTGAATAACCATTTGGGCAAAATAAGCCATAATCGTTGCAAAAAGTATACAAATAACTAGGCCTTCCCAGACACTCGGTTGCATCCATCCTGACCCAAAGGTCGATGATGCGGTGCCCGCAAAAATAGCACCGATGAAAGACAGAATTCCGACGACAAAAATTTGCACCGCAGCAAGTGGAAATGGGCTAAATCTTTCTGCGTATTTTCCTACAGCAACAATTTGAACGGCGAAGGCTACAGCGCAAAAAAATGTTAAGATATCGCCGAAATTAAAGCCGCCATGTGGCTGATACGATAAAAAAAATAATCCAATTGCGGCACACACAACGCCTAACCATACACCTAAGGATGGTTGGTGATGCAAAATGACTAAGGACAAGGCTGGGACAAGAACTACGGATAATCCTGTAATAAACCCTGATTGTGCGGGTGTTGTATACAATAGACCGACTGTTTGTAAGGCATAGCCCGCAAAAAGCCATAAACCTAGCCAAGCGCCGATGAGCCATAATTTTTTGTTGTACAATTGTTTTCGAAACCTAGGTACGATGATCATACACGCAATCATGATGAGACCTGATAGTGTAAACCGTAAGCCGAGGAAATTAAAAACGGGAAAGACACGAATAGCATCTTGTACAACAACAAAAGTGGCGCCCCACGCGAAAGTTACGGTTAGTAATATGCAATCAGCAAGAAAACGTTTCATGGTTGTGGAGTCACCCCTGATCCATTGTGCATAAGTAGCTATGCCGAGTCAAGAAGCTCGATGCAGCTTGTTACAAGTATCCTAAGTGTATTTACCACATGAACGTGACAATTTCGGGGATTCTATAGCATAATTAGCAAGATCCAAGTGGATGTTAAAATCAACCTGTCACAGACCCTTCAATTTTATTGGCTTGTCAAATGGTATAATACGTCCATGAAGTGGAGTTTTTCAGGAGTGAAAGCTATGAATATTGTACTCGTGGGGCTTAATTATCGTTCAGCACCTGTGGAGGTTCGTGAACACTTTAGTGTTCCGGAAGATGAACTGGAGCAAGCTCTTATTCACTTAAAGCAAACAGCTGGCATTGAGGAAGCAGTGCTTGTTTCCACATGCAATCGAACGGAAGTCTATGTGATTTGCGATGTGATCGATACAACACGAAAAGATCTTGAGAGTTTTTTTGCTTCCATTTCTCATGTCTCACCGCTGGATTTCCGTGCCCATATTTACGTGTACACAGGCTTACAAGCTGTCTTTCATCTGCATCGTGTGATTACTGGTCTTGATTCCATGGTGCTCGGCGAAACGCAAATCTTGGGTCAAGTACGCGATGCTTTTTTATTTGCGCAAGCAAGAAAGGCAACTGGACATATATTTAATCAATTGTTTCGCGATGCTATTACCTTTGGCAAACGAGTTCAAACCGAAACAGGAATTGGCCAAAGTGCTGTGTCTGTCAGTTATGCGGCGGTATCTTTAGCGAAAAAAGTATTTGATTCTCTTCACGAACAATCCATTTTAGTTCTTGGCGCGGGAAAAATGGCTGATCTGACCATGAAGCACTTGCAAAGTCAAGGTGTTAAGCAATTGTTTATTGTCAATCGTACATTGGCTCGGGCAAAAGAAATTGCAGAGCAAGTGGGCGGTGTAGCTTTACCGATGGACAAGTTGGAAGAGGCTTTACTCGTCGCTGATATCGTGATTACGTCATCGGGCGGAGCGTCTTATTTGATTACGCAAAGTACAGTTTCCAAACGAATGATGCTACGCAAGTCGCGGCCATTGTTTTTTATTGATATCGCTGTGCCACGCAATGTGGATCCATCCATATCACATCTTGATAATGTTTATGTCTATGATATTGATGATTTGCAGACTGTCGTGACATCTGGTTTGGCGACGAGGCAACAGGAAGCAAGTCGTGTAAATCAGATGATCGAAGAGCAAGTGGCTGCTTTTAAAACGTGGCTATCCTCGCAAAATGGTGTGCGAATAATTGCCTCATTGCAACAAAAGGCGACGGAAGTGCAAGAATCTGTGCTTGACAGTTTGTTTCATAAATTGCCTGATCTAGATGATAAGCAAAAGAAAATTATTCAAAAGCACATGGCTAGTGTTGTTCACCAATTGCTTCGAGATCCTATCCTTGCGACAAAACAAATTGCTGTTGAAAAAGACAGTGTCTTGGTCTTGCCTATTCTTGCTAAGGCTTTTGGTTTACCGTATGAAGATGCGATGACGCAGTCTGTGACACAGGAGAAAGCGCCGCGACACATAACAGTGGATGCCATAGATAAACGTGGTCAGGTGCATCCAGTATCAGCTCTGACGGCACTTTAAGAGATTTATTATGATGTTTCTGTTGTCTCCTTATTTCTACTTTATGGTGCTTGTCTTTTATCTTGTAAGCAACGGGTTTTTCTTCATGGATTTTATTAAAGACAACAAAGTCGCGAACCGTGTAGGTGTCGCGTTTTTGTTGATGGTTTGGATCCTTGATTCCTTTTTCATCGGTGCACGTATCTTGTTACTTCATGAGTGGCCATTGTTCTCTGCATTTCAGGCCACCATGTTATTTTCGTGGTTACTCATTTCTTTGTCGGTTATTTTCACCTTTTTTTACCGGATCGATTTCTTCGTCTTCTTTCTTAATTTATGTGGATTATTATTTGCTCTTTTTGATGTTATGGTGCATGGTCATGCGGGTTCTGAAATCATTCATCAAAGTGATCTGCTTGTTGTTCATATCAGTGCAGCCTTACTAAGTTACATCGCTTTTTCGATTGCGGCGATTTTTAGTCTTTTGTATTTACTTGAATCTTCTTCACTTCGCTTAAAACGATTTGATAGCGGACCTTTTCGCAGATTGCCACCATTGGAAAAACTCGATCGTTTTGCTTTTCGCGCATCCCTCGTTGGCGTGCCACTATTATTTTTAGCGATAGTATTAGGCGCAATCTGGTACTACATTCTTACAGGACATGTTGTGGATATGGATGCTAAGCCTGTCGTCTCCGTTTTGCTCTTTCTCTTGTATACTTTCTACCTTTATCTTCGTGTGAAAGGCAAAGTGAGCGGACGAAAGGCCGCATGGCTCAATATCCTGGCGTTTGTCCTTGTGATCATCAATTTTCTTGTGGTAAGTGCGTTTGTATCCTCCTTTCACCGGTGGTAAGGTGAAGGAGAATCCTTTTTGAGGTGATGGCTAGTGATAACGTTGAAAGTAGGGACAAGACGAAGTAAGCTTGCTACAACACAAACAACACAAGTGTTGCAAGCACTTCGTGATAAAAATCCCGACATTCATTTTGAGACGGTTGAAATCGTAACGCAAGGCGACCAAATTCAAGATGTAGCTTTAGCTAAAGTAGGCGGTAAAGGGCTCTTTGTATCGGATATTGAAACAGCTTTACTAAATAAGACGATTGATTTAGCCGTTCACAGCATGAAAGATGTACCCGCTGTCTTAGCTGATGGGTTGATGATCGGAGCCATCCCGATGCGCGAAGATCCACGTGATATGCTGATTACGAAACATGGCGATACACTTTCAACCTTAAAAAAAGGTGCAGTGATTGGGACAAGTTCACTTCGTCGTGCTGCACAAATTCTAGCGTTGCGTCCCGACGTGGTAGTGCAAACGATAAGAGGCAATATCGATACGAGACTTCAAAAACTTCAGGAGCTTGATGCTATCACACTAGCCACTGCAGGCCTTGCACGTATGGGCTGGTGGGATGGAGAACGTATCCTTTATGGTACGTCCCATTTTCAAGGACAACCGCTTGCGATTCAAGATATGATACCAGCTGTTGGCCAAGGAGCACTTGCTATTGAATGTCGCGCTGATGACCAAAGTGTGCTAACACTGCTTTCAACGATACATGATAAAATGACAGCCATAGCTATACAGCAAGAACGTGCCTTTTTAGCAACTGTTGGCGGCAGTTGTCAGGTTCCTATTGGTGCTTTAGCGATTCCTGATTTGCTACATGCACAAAGTACTATTCTAGCTGTTATTGCTTCACCAGATGGGACGACCGTGTTGAAGACGAGCCGTCAAGGCAGCCTTTCAATTGATCTTGGGCGCTCGGTTGCCATAGAATTGCTTGACGCTGGCGGACAATCCATTTTACAGGCACTGAGTAAAACAGGCGGGTGATAGCAGGTGTCTTCAAAACAGCCAACGAGCTTTCTGTCTGGTCTCGTGATCGCTGTTACGAGAGACCAACAAGGATCCAGTGAACTCGCCTCATTGATTAGTGCAAAAGGTGCGGTTGTTAGGGAGTACCCATTATTACACATTACCTATCGCGCGCTCGATGGTGTACGAAATGCATTGGGTGATTTTCTACCTGATATGATTGTATTTACGAGTGTGCATGGTGTGCGTGCATATGAAATGATTTTTTCGCGTGATCTAAGTTATCCTTGGCTGACTCTACCTGCGGCTTGTGTTGGGATAAAAACAGCCGAAGCTGCTAAGCAAATTGGTATGCAGGTGCTCGTCACACCAAGTGATGCCAATGCACAAACGCTTTGTTCATCGCTGATCGATTCGCAATTTATACATAAACGCTTCCTTTGGGTACGCGGCAATATGGCAGATAGGGAGGCATTTTCCTCTTTAGCACAATCTGCACATGGTTTTCGTGATGCTGTTATGTATGATACGACGTCGACATCACGAGGCATCGAACTTGCGACAGATGTTTTTGCAGGCGGTATTGATCTTATCGTTTTTATGAGTGGTTCAGCCGTCCGAGCATTTGCAAAGGCATTGACTGATCTGCATAAGTTGGCCAAGGATATTCCCTCGCAAGTAATCCTTGTTTCCATTGGAAGCAAGACGACGCGTGTTATGCAGGAACATGGCTTACAGCCTCATGTAACGGCTCGTATGGCGACTGCTGAGGTGATGCTTCATGATGTCGAAGAATATGTTCAACATAAGAAAGGATGAAGATATATTATGATGGAAAATTTTGATCGTCACCGACGTCTTCGTAACCATCCTGCCATTCGTGACATGATTCGCGAAACATCGATATCAGCGAAGGATTTTATCTATCCCCTATTTGTTACACATGAAAAAGGTCGACATGCTATTCCATCCATGCCTGGTGTCGAACATCTCAGTCTCGAGGAATTACGTAAAGAGGTTTATGAACTTAGCCGTTTAGGCGTTCCAGCTATCATGTTGTTTGGTCTGCCTGCTGTGAAAGACGAGGTTAGTAGTGAAGCGTATGCAGAACAAGGCATTGTGCAACAAGCGATTCGCGTGATTAAGGAAGAGAATAAGGACTTACTTGTTGCTACAGATGTTTGTTTATGCCAGTACAATCCAGCCGGACATTGCGGAATTGTTCATGGTGATCAGATTCTTAATGACGAAAGTTTGCATTACATTGCTAAAACAGCACTGTCCCACGTGGCGGCAGGCGCTGATTTAGTTGCGCCTTCTGATATGATGGATGGCCGAATTCAAGCTATTCGCCACATGTTGGATGAAGCAGGGTACGTTCAAACACCTATTTTATCTTACTCAGTCAAATATGCATCTGCTTTTTATGGACCATTTCGTGAAGCGGCCGACTCGGCACCAGCGTTTGGGGATCGCAGATCGTATCAAATGGATCCGGCTAATGTTCGAGAAGCGCTTCGTGAAGCAGCTTCTGACTTGGCTGAAGGCGCCGATATGCTGATGGTAAAACCTGCACTCGCTTTTCTAGATGTCATTAAAACGGTACGTGATCACTTTGATGTGCCGCTTGTTGCCTACAATGTGAGCGGTGAATATGCCATGGTAAAAGCGGCAGCCAATGCAGGTTGGATCGATGAAAAGGCAATTGTCATGGAAATGATGCTTGGTTTTAAACGAGCAGGCGCTGATATGATTATCAGTTATTTTGCAAAAGATGTTGCGCGCTATTTAGGCGCATAAACAAGGAGCGAATACAATGGATTCTCACCAAGAACTATCCTTGATTCGATCAAAGCAGGCTTTTGCGCAGGCACAAAAAGTTATTCCTGGCGGTGTGAACAGTCCTGTGCGTGCCTTTCAGGCTGTTTCGGGCAACCCTCCTTTTATCGATCGAGGTGAAGGTGCCTATCTGTTTGATATTGATGGGAATCGATACATAGACTACGTGCTGTCTTGGGGCCCTTTGATCGTTGGTCATGCTCATCCGACGGTTATCGAAGCGGTGGTATCACAGGCAGGACGTGGGACGAGTTTTGGTGCCCCTACGGAAATTGAGACAGAACTTGCGCTAGAAGTACAACGTGCGTATCCTTCGATGGAACTTTTACGTATGGTCAATTCAGGTACAGAGGCGACGATGAGTGCGCTTCGTCTTGCTCGTGCTTTTACAGGGAAGTCGCGTATCGTCAAATTTATTGGTTGTTATCATGGTCATTCCGATGGTTTGTTAATTCGTGCAGGATCTGGTGTAGCTACTTTTGGCTTGCCAGATTCGCCAGGCGTTATTCCTAGCGTTGCCGAATATACGTTGCTCGCACCTTATAATGACCAAAAACAAGTGCAGGAAATTTTTGAACGGTATGGGCAAGACATTGCTGCGGTGATTGTAGAGCCTGTTGCAGGGAATATGGGAATGGTTTTACCAGAACTTGATTTCCTTCATTTTTTGCGTAAAATCACAAAAGAGAATGGATCATTATTAATTTTTGACGAAGTGATGACCGGTTTTCGTGTGGCGTACGGCGGGGCACAACAACGTTTTGGGATCACTCCTGATTTGACGACTTTAGGCAAGGTGATTGGTGGCGGACTTCCTGTCGGAGCCTATGGTGGACGTGCTGATATTGTTTCGATGGTTGCACCACTTGGTCCCGTTTACCAAGCTGGTACATTATCTGGGAATCCGTTAGCGATGGCAGCAGGTTTGTCTACCATTCGACTGCTACAGCAAAGTGGTGTTTATGAGCGAATGGAGTTTGTGGCCAAAACACTTAGCCAGGGATTTTTGTTAGCTGCTAAAAATCATCATCTTCCAGCCTATGTGACATCCATTGGTGCTATGTTCGGTACTTTTTTTACAGATGAACCGGTGACTGATTACGATTGTGCACAAAGGGCGGATCGTGCCATGTACAGCCGATATTTCCATGCTATGTTAAATCGAGGCATTTACTTAGCTCCATCTCAGTTAGAAGCTGGATTTGTTTCTCTCGTGCATAGTGATGATGACATAGCTCGCACAATTGAAGCTATGGATAATGCCATGAGTGATATGTTGACAGATCTCTGAGTGATTTTTATAATGAACTTTGTTAAGGGCAAACTTTGGGAAACCAAAGGACGCAAAGCCTTGGGTCTAAAGCCGTTATCGGCCATGATAGCTAGGTTGCCGAAGGATTTACTTCGGCGAATTCACACGAGTGTGGTGATTCGCTATGAACATTTTGGTAAATGGTAGTATATTCATATATTTTTTCACCCCTTCTGTATACAGAAGGGGTATTTGTGTTGTAAAAACCCCGTTCAAAACGTAAGGAGGTGAAACCTTATGGATGGTAAGACCATGGCTATTGAAGCGATTGAGGAAGAAAGAAAACGTCTAGCACGTGATATTCATGATGGGCCTGCGCAATTGTTGACGAATTTGACGATGCGTCTTGAGGTCGTGAAAGAGATGATCAAATACAGTCCTGAAAAAGTACTGCCAGAAATTGCACGCATTCAAGATTTGATGCGTACCTCGGTAGGCGAGTTACGGCGTATGATCTATGATTTGCGGCCCGTAGAGATTGCAGAAACTGGTTTGATCAGTGCTTTAGAGAATTACGCACAGCGCTGTCAGTACCTAACGCGCATTCCTGTTATGATTGTTGCCGAAACAATCATTGGTCCGTTACCTGATCTATTAGGCATAGCCTTCTTTCGTATGATTCAAGAATGCATAACCAATAGTTTGAAACACGCCCATGCTTCGCAAATTGATGTGCATGTATCGTATCACAAACATTCGTTGATAGCTCGTGTTCATGACGATGGTGTTGGTTTTCGTAAAGAGGATACCATGTCGCAGGGATTTGGCCTCACTGGCTTGCACGAGCGTGCTCGATTACTTGATGCGGATGTACAGATTGAATCGATTTTTGGCCAGGGTACGACCGTAATACTCTCTTTGCCCCTTGAACGACAATTAGACATGTTGGGGGTCGTCTACCATGAGTGATGTAATTCAAGTCTTGGTGGCAGATGATCAGACTCTTTTCGTCAGTGGAATCGAGGCATTGCTGTTGTACAGTGGGACATGTGTTGTGACAAAAACTACCCGTGATGCCAAAGAAACACTAGCTGTTTTATCCACATTGAAGGTTGATGTGATTTTACTTGATATCGGGTTACCAGATCAATCCGGTATTGATACAGCCAAAGAGATTCGAGCAAAAGGTATTATGACTCCCATTTTGATATTGACAAATCATGATAGTAAAGATCTTGTCCTCGATGCGATTGATGCTGGCGTTCAAGGTTACATGTTAAAAGATACAGATGCTCCTACTCTCTTCATGGCCATTATGACGCTTGCTAAGGGAGGTCGTTTTCTCGATTTTCGATTGCATGGTTTCATGATGGATGCCCTTGTTGAAAGTAAACATGGGGTGAAAAAGTCGACGTGTGATACCTATACTTCTGATCATTATGCCCTTACTAAACGAGAGATTGAAGTCTTACGTTTGATGGTTTCCGGTTATGATAATGACGAGATCGCGCATGCCCTTGTGATTACGAGCAAAACGGCACGCAATCATACGACAAATATCTTGCAAAAACTCGGTGTTCCCAACCGCACAAAGGCGGTAGTTCTCGCGTTGAACGAACACTTGGTCAACGAACTAGCGGCTGTTCCTTCCTGATTGCAGCCTACGCAAATCTAGGTGTTTTGTCCTACGCAAAGATAGGAGTGCTTACCCTCGTGGTAAAGCACTTCTTTTTTTACACTATAAACAGGTAGAGACAAGCCGTTATGACGGTGAAAACAAAGGGGAGCTGGATACTTATGAAACATCGGACAAATTTTTTATCGGTATTATCCCATCGTGCAATCAAAAATATTGTTTGGGTCCAAGCCAAATTGTCTGATGACCGTGGTCAAGGCATGGTAGAGTACGGACTGATTATCGCGTTAATTGCCGTTGTGTTAATTGGAGCTTTGACGCTTCTTGGTGGCGGATTAGGTAATGTCTTTAAGTCCATCACGACACAAGTCTAATTACTGTATAGGGTGGGAGAGCACGCTATCATGCTGCTCTCCTTTTTAGCAATAACGGCTAAAGGGGTGGGAAATCGTGAAATCACGGTGGCTTCGCGATGATTCTGGCCAGTCTTTAGTCGAATTTTCTATCGTATTGCCTATGTTGTTATTGATTTTGATTGCGATTTTTGATTTTGGAAAATTTTTTATGACAGATTTGGTGTTGCAAGAAGCAGCTAGAGATGCAGCCCGGTATGCAAGTATTGGAGATAGTGATCTACAAATCAGTCAGGTTATCGTTCAAGGTGCATCTGTGTTGCAAGCGAATTTATTGCATATCATCATTACCCCTGGCGAACGAACAAGTGGTGATCCAGTGACGGTGTCAATCTCGTATCCAATGACGTTTGATCCGCCACTAAGCTTATTTTTCCCCAATCCGCTGACGATTACTGCTGCAACGACGATGCGAGTGGAGTGACGGTTATGCACAGTTGGCGAGAGGATACAGGGAATATCGCCGTTTTTACTGCGCTTGCTATGGTGGTTTTGTTGTCTGCCATCGCTTTAGTTACGGATATTGGTGTTGTCTTTTTTGAACAAACGAAATTGGCTAATGCTCTTGATGCAGGAGCTTTGGCTGGCGCACAACAACTTTTTGCAGGAACGAATGTAGCCCAAGCTGCAGCATTATCGTATGTCGTTCAAAATCATGAACAAGCCGATAACGTTGTGGTGAATTTAGCAGCAGGTTCGGTAACTGTATCTCGTACTCAATTTGTGCCTTTGTATTTTGCCAGAGTTTTTGGTGACACAAAAGCGACTATCGCTGCATCATCGACCGCTTCTGTAGGCGCGTTACAACAGGGAACCGGTTTTGTCCCTTTGGCTGTCGAACAACAAAATTTTTCCTATGGAAAGTCCTATGCGTTATCTCAAGGTGCTGGCGAAGGATCGACAGGCAACTACGGTTTTTTAGCACTAGGTGGCAATGGAGCTTCTACATTAGAACAAAATTTGATGTGCGGCTATGGTGGAACGATTGCCGTAGGCGACTCGTTACCTACAGAAACAGGCGTTATGGATGGTCCTGTGCGTACCGCTATTTTATATCGCTTACAGCAAGGTGTTAACGACACTTTTCAAACGGCAACGGAGACTAGCCCTCGTATGATGCTCTTGCCTGTCATTGCGGGGCCTTGGCCAAATGGCAAAGGGACGGTGACCGTCGTCGGTTTTGCTGCTTTTTATCTTGATGGTTTGACTTATAGTGGAGGACATCAGCAAATTCTAGGACGATTTAAACAATTGGTAGTTCCAGGCATCGTTGGTTCATCTACAGAATTTGGACTTTATGGGGTTCACCTAACACACTAGGGTGAAGTTCTGCGGAGGAATGTATCGTGCATAAGCAAAAGCGCCTATCATGGCTACTTTTCGCAGGGTCATTGATACTTGCCCTACTTACGGCATTGGTGGTACAAGGACAAATCAACGCATTGGTGCAAAAGCAACGACAAGGCATCCATGAAGCTCCTGTGGTGATGGCCACGAAAGATATGGTTGCCGGCACTCACATCAATGCAACGATGGTCACGGTGACTTTAATTCCGGTGTTAGGAAAAGAGACTGGTTCCCTTGCTACTTTGCAAGGTGCGCTAGGCAAGATCGCCAATCAACCTATCTATCGCGGGCAACAAATCGTGGCACCGATGCTTACATCTACATCCTTATCACCACGACTTTCTGATCACGTACCATCCGGGCTTCTTGCGATGAGCGTTGTCTACAATGCTGTTAATGATGCAGGCGGTGATATTTTGCCCGGGGATCATGTGGCTATCTTGGCTGTTCTAAGCAAAGAGTATACGGGAACTCACAGTGATGCAGCACATATTATTGCTCAAAATATTCAGGTGCTCTCTGCACCGACACCTAGTGCAATCAGTCAGACACAAGTCAACTCTCCATCAACCAATGCCACGCCAGCCTTGGCTAATTCTGCAACGGTGGTGTTAGCTGTCACACCGAAGGTTGCTCAGCAAATTGGCTTTGTCAATGCTTATGGAGAACTTGATTTGTTGTTGCAATCTGCTTCAAAGAGTAAAGAGTTAGCAAATAGCCCAGTGGTCACCGATAGCACGGTACTTGGGAGGTGATGACATGGCGCAAAAAATTCAGGTGCTTCTTGTCGATGATGCAAAAGAGATCCGTGATACGGAACGAATGTTGTTAAGTTATGCCCAAGATATCGAGATTATAGGGGAAGCGATCGACGGCAAAGAGGCGTGTGAAATGGCTGCCTCTTTTAAACCGGATATCGTGCTGATGGATATCAATATGCCTGTGATGGATGGCATTGAAGCTACACAAAAAATCGCGGATACATTACCCGATGTCTCTGTCGTCATTGTCTCTGTTCAAGAAGAATTTCAGGCTTTAAAGCGAGCTTTGCAGGCAGGCGCTAAGGAGTACCTACTAAAGCCGTTTAGCTCAGAAAGTATGCTCACGGCTATTCGTAATGTATATTCTCGCGATGAACAACAAAAACGTGTTGCTACGTCAGTTATCTTAAATGATCGCTTTAAAACAAGATCGCGAATTATGGCTTTTGTAAGTGCGAAGGGCGGCGTCGGCAAAACCATGCTAAGCGTCAATCTCGGTGTTGAGCTAGCGCGTCGTGGAAAAAGTGTGGTACTTGTTGACTTGGACTTAGCTTTTGGCGATGTGACAACGCTTTTGGGCATATCGGACACGCAACGGACAATTTACACGTTACTCCTTGAGGGCCAGGGCTATGCTGAAGTTGTACACGCGTACCTCACGAGCCATGAGACAGGGTTGCATGTATTACCGGCACCCTCTGCTGTGGAACAAGGTGAATATATCACGCCGAATTTCATTCAAGGGTTGTTACGCACATTGCGAAAAGATTTTGATTACGTGATCGTCGATACAGCAAGCCCGTTACAAGACATGTTTTTTGCTGCTATTGATGCGGCTGATGATGTGTTTCTTGTCAGCACGGCGGATCTTGCTAGTGTACGAGATAATCGCCGAATGCTAAACGTCATAAAAACACTCGGGTATGATTTGTCATTATGGAAAAGTCTCTATGTTGAGCGTGGTACGTTACCTGGAACGATGGCACAGGAAGTCTTGTCTCTTGAGACGTACAGCACAATTGGGTTTGACTCTTTGGCAACGAGCACCGCCGTTAATCTTGGTATCCCTGTTGTCTTACAAACAAAACGCACTCGCATAGCGCATGATATTCAACATATCGCTCAAAAAATCACTTCTACGGAAACAAGAATAACACGCGATAAAATTAAAACTACCTTTTTTCGACGATTCTCTTTAAAGGCGAGGTGATGCGATATGTCACTTTTGCAACGAATGGAACGCACACGTAATGCCGCTAATGCATCTCTTGTATCTCGTGTTTTAGAGACGGTTGAACATGTGGACAGCACCCAAAAGGAAACGCCGATTCAATCTAAGGAAACAAACTCCAGTAACGCAAGCATGCTAGCACAGATTAAAGCAAAAGCTCATGTCCAACTGGTCGACGATCTCACACAAAGGGAAGATCATGTAGAATTAGCACAACTTTTTGAAAATTTTTTGACAAAAGAACAGGTTGTTTTAACGAAAACAGATCAGGATACTTTGTTGGATGAATTGACGGCAGAGATTTCAGGTTATGGACCGATCGATGGATTACTTCGTGATGATTCAATTAGTGAGATTATGGTGGTTGCCCATGATCAGGTATATATAGAACGACAGGGCAAAATTGAAGAAACGCAGGCACAATTTAAAGATGATGAACATGTTATGCGTATCATTGAAAAGATTGTTTCACCCATTGGTCGTCGCATTGATGAGGCGACGCCTTATGTTGATGCTCGATTACCGGATGGTTCTCGTGTGCATGCTATTATTCCGCCTTTAGCATTAAAGGGTCCGTGTGTTACGATTCGAAAATTCGCCAGCATCCCTTTGCAAGTGACTGATTTACTGACAAGAGGAACACTAACGCCTGCGATGGCAGAGTTTTTAAAAAGTGCCATCGCTGCTCGTGTGAACATCGTGATTTCGGGTGGAACAGGCTCTGGCAAAACAACAACACTTAATGTACTGTCAAGTTTCATCGGTGAACAGGAGCGAATTTTAACGATCGAGGATGCTGCCGAATTACGCTTGCAGCAGAAGCATCTCGTTTCTTTAGAAACACGACCCGCAAATGTAGAAGGCAAAGGTACAGTTACGATTCGCGATTTGGTGAAAAATGCTTTACGTATGCGTCCTGACCGCATTGTGGTTGGTGAAGTACGTGGGTCAGAGGCACTTGATATGCTTCAGGCGATGAACACAGGGCATGATGGATCTTTGACTACCGGTCATGCCAATTCTCCCCGTGATATGGTACGCCGCTTAGAAACGATGGTGATGATGGCAGGCATGGAGTTACCATCTCGAGCTATTAGGGAACAAATTTCGTCTGCTGTGCAATTAATCGTACATCAAGCAAGAATGCCTGATGGTAAACGTCGTATTACGCACATCACAGAAGTACTTGGTATGGAAAGCGAACAAATCACCTTACAAGATGTATTTATTTTTGAACAAACAGGCCGTTCACCTGATGGTACTGTACTGGGACGCTATCGCCCAACAGGGGTCGTACCTCATTGTGTGGAACGAATGAAAGAGCAAGGAACTCCTATCGTTATGGCATGGTTTCGTGATGAAAAATTCATTGCGCAAGGTGGTGAATCAGAATGATCGCGTTACTTGTATTTATTTGTGTATCGATGGCAGCGTATGGTATCTTGACGACGATTTTTTGGAAACCAGTTCGTTTACGCGATCGTGTTTTTGCTGTTTCGCATCAAGAGGAAGTTAAAAAGACGAAAAATACACATATCGCAGAAAAAACAGACACAAAAAGACGATATATAGGATCTTATCTTGTGCAGCAAGTAAAAAAAGATTTGGATAGTATTGGTGTAACGTTAACAGGTAAAGAGGTTCAGACAATTGTTCTCTTGTGTCTAACGATGCTGACAGTTGGATGGTTTCTTCTTCACGGGGTTTTTGGTGTTGTACTAATCGGTTTTATGCTTGTATTTGGTTACCGATTTTGGTTACTTCGTCGCAAAAAACTACGTAAGAGAGACTTAGAAGAAGGGCTTGGCGATATGGTGACTATCGCGTCAGGAGCGTTGCGGGCGGGGTATTCTTTTTTGCAGACAGTCGATATCTTAGCGCAAGAAACGAAAGGCAGATTAGCTGATGAATTTCGCCGTATGCTGCGTGAATTGTCTTTTGGTATTTCCATCGAGGAGGCGCTAGCTCATGCGGATCATCGTATACAATCCCTTGATTTTAGTTTGATTGTTAATGCAATCCTAATTCAACGCCAAGTTGGAGGGAATTTAGCTGAGGTGTTAGAAATTGCCGGTGATACGATTCGTGAACGGATACGCATTCAAGGCGAAATTCGCACCTTAACTGCGCAGGGACGTTTATCCATGTGGATTTTTATGGCACTTACACCCACAATAGGAATTCTCCTTTACCTTTTTAATGCAGCTTATATCGTTTCATTATTTACATCTGGTGTGGGGCTTATCATGCTGTTTGTTGCGATACTAGGGCAAATTATCGGCATGACTGTTATTCGAAGAATCGTCAATATTGAAGTCTAAGAATTTTTGATCTCAGGAAGGTGAATTTATGAAACCTTGGATTGTCATCCTCCTGTTTGTAAGCACGTTTCTTCTTTACGGGAGTGTTCTTAAGATCCTGTTGGCATCCCGTTTTCGTCTTTGGCAACGCGTATCACAGGTATTGTTAGTGGCTAAAGAGCCAAAATCCCCAATATTTCGCTCGTTATCAGCCACTATTCGTCGACAAGTATGGGCATTTTTTTACCAGGTAATGCCCATTGAAGTCAGCAAAAAAACAGAATTGCAGTTGCGAAAAGCTGGGATTCGCCAAGGTGCTGCTATGCGTCAGTTTGTGTTGATGCGCGTGTTGGCTGTTGTAAGTAGCTTTATCATCGCTATTATTTTATATCTCGTCTTCAAAACAGGTATCGCTGCTTTTATAGGTCTGATCCTCATTTTTTTCAGTGTACTCTTGCCGCGAATCTTTTTATCGCAAAAGGTGGCACAAGTACAAAAGGAAATGTTCAAAGGATTGCCCAATTTACTTGATGTGTTGACGATCAGTGTCGAAGCAGGACTTGGTTTTGATCAAGCTTTAGCGCGTGCAGTGCAGAATTTAGAGACACCTTTGGGGACGTTTATGCGACAGATTTTGGCTGAGATGAGTCTTGGCAAGACGCGTAGAGAAGCTCTAAAGGATGCAAGTCTTCGAATTGAGGTTGATGATATAAGGTCCTTTTTAAATGCGCTAATTCAAGCGGATCGGTTAGGCATGGGTATCGCTCATGTGCTAAGAATTCAATCACAAGAGGCTCGTAGAAAACTACGGCAACGTGCTGAAGAACAGGCTATGAAGGCTCCAATTAAGATTCTATTTCCTTTAATTATGTTTATTTTTCCGGGTTTATTTATCGTTATTTTGGGCCCAGCAATGTTGCACATTGCGACCGTATTTACACACTAAAGGAGTTTTCAAATTGGTAGATGTGATGCGTAATGGCGAAAGAATCGGCTGCGTTACTTTTGCTTCTACGTTTGGCACTCGTTTGCGTGGATTGATGTTTCGTCGTGCATTACGAACAGGCGATGGCATGATTTTTTGGCATTGTCGAAGTTTACATACGCATTTTATGCTGATGGTCATTGATATTGTTTTTCTTGATGCGAGTTTGCGTGTGATTTCTATGAAAAAAGATGTTCGACCATGGCGTATTGTTCGTTGTAAGATAGCTGAACACGCTTTGGAATTTGTAAGTGGCACCTGTGATCGTGAAAACATTGTCTTGGGAGATCGTCTTGCATTTTCTCCTACCCACCTTGAGTCATAACTTGGCTTTCAAAAACGTATGGTTTGGGAGAAGCATATGGCAAGAGGGGGGATCAGGTTGGCAAAATGGGACGCGCCAGACCATGAGCTTGAGTTATTTGTCGATCAACAGGTTTTTGTCGATGCCGTGCGGGGTAATGAACAGGTAGAAGAATTCTCTGCCTTGACGGAAGTAACGACATTAGAACAACGTGGGGAAAGCCTTTATTTAGAAGGAAACGTGTTGTTTACGGCGTATTTGGCAGAAGATATGTCAGCGTATGGAGATGATCACGAAAACGATGCACAAGCAGTTGAACATCTGCAACACCGAATGCCGTTTGATATTTCTATGCCTGCTGCAGCGCAAGGACCGGGTTTATTAAGTGTATCTGTTCATGTTCCTGATGCAACGATGGATATCTTGGGTCCAGGTTGGATTCATTTGAGAGCGGTTCTTGAGATTGAAGGGTTGCAGGCATCAGGTGGTTATACGGCACATTGTGGTGCACAAGAGGCGATCGTACCTCCGACGGTTGATGAAGCATCATCTGTGCAAGAGCAGGTCATTGAAGTTACCGAAGTTCCTGTCATTTTGCAAGAAGAAGTCAGTGAAGATGTAGCAGTACAGGAATTTGATGAAATTCAAGATAGTATGCAAAAAGTAGAGGAAAGTGCTCTTGGCGAATGGTCACTTTTGGCAGTGCGATCGGAACAAAATGCCAAAGAAGATGACCTACCTGAGTCATCCGCATCATCGGTTACATTGTGGCAGAAAGACTTGCTTGGTGCGGATCGAGCCTTACAAGGACCGCAAGCCTCCTTTACAATGAGTCCCTTTCGTTCGGGAATCGCACCTGAAAATGTAGAAGAATCCGCGCCGATGATGCGACAAGAGGAGTTTTTTGAGCAAGAAGTAACGGATGATCTACATTTCCACTTTGAGCATGTCAATCTACCGCCAGAGGATCCCAAATATGCAGAATCCTCTTCATCAAGCGCCAAAGAATTAGAAGTACCTGAATTGGCATCGGAATTAGAATCTAAGCGGATAGTGCAGGCGCTTGTGGCCGCAATGGAACCAGATACCCCTGTCATAGAAAGTGAATCTCAAGTACAAGCAACTTACAAGGCTACTGAAGAAGTTGAAACAACCATGACGACAGCACAGTGGTTCTGGAAGTCGCTCAATGTCCCTAGCGGTGAAACGCACTTTACGATGAAATTCCGCATTGTTCAACCTGCGGAAACCTTAGAAGCCATCGCCGAACTGTACCGCATCAATATGGCTGATCTACTAAGAGTAAATCCCTTAATGCAAGAAGAAGGGTTGCCGTCGGGTAGCTTGCTATACATTCCAGTGAGATCGTAGGTGGTGCAGGCGACCCATGATTCGGGTCGCCTGCATGTTGATAGTTAACAGACGATGGCCCTAACCGCCCAGAAAAAAGGCAACAAGTACTGTAATAAGTCCGGCGAGTATTAACAAGTTGATAATGGATGGGAAAAAAACCATCTGCAACATCGTTAGAAAAATACACCCTAATAAAATGACTTTGGCAAAACGAGCTAACGGCGCAAAAAAGTTTGGCATAGGATTGCCCTCCATGTACGGTTGCATAAAGTTAGGCTATGATCCGTTCAACATGTTGGTGCGTCTTTTCTTCTTATCGCTTGCCGTGGTATGATGGACAAAGATTAGTGTGCAGGCAATTTTGTACAGAGAAATGGGTGTCTTATCGTGGAGAAGCAAGCGCGTCTCAAAGCTCAAGCAAGGACTCGCGCCAGTTCACAAGCAACACTTTTGTCGCCGCCACCAGCAGGTTGGCGTTGGCGAACGATTGCTATTAGTGGTGTTGCCTTAGGTGCAATCGGCGGTATGGCTGGTATTTTTTCAAAGGGTGATCCTGCTAACGGTGTGAACATGAGTCTGGGGTTATCCACGTTTCTTGCACCGTATATCGTGGTCCAGCGTACGAAAACAAACCGCGCTATTCAAGGGTGGATCGGCGGTATTGTTGGAGGAATCGTAGCTGCAGCGATTATGCTGACGTTTGAAACGGGTACGTATTGGCCTGTTCGCATGAGCATGCTGACTTCTGGTGTACTCGATATTATTTTTGCGTTGTTTGTGGCATGGTTGACGACGTGGATGACCGATTGGGCGGATAAACGCCGTGCGAAATTGGGCTTGACATCGCCTCCCAAAGAGGAAAAGCCAGTTGTTCGCATTGCTCGTGGGGCACCAAGCCTTCCATCTCATGGAAAAAGTCGAAAAAAACGCAAAAGGCGCAGATCATAATTCTTGACCTGCTCGATCTGCCATGCGTATAATACCTAAAAGTATCCATTATCTATACTATGTAGCTTGGGGAAAGAGTACACGTATGTTGCGCTTCTAGAGAGAAGGGTCTTGGCTGAAAACCCTTTGCGCATCGTTCGTGGAATGTCGTCCCTTTTTGCTAAGGCTACCGGGTGGCTCCATATCGCCAAGAAGTGTTGCGCATCGATAATGATCCTGTGCAAAAGCAAGGTGGTACCGCGAGAGTTTAACTTTCGTCCTTCGTTAGAAGGGCGATTTTGTATTTTTAAGGAGGAAATAGACGATGGGGAACCAAGTTGCAGGTGAACGACCTGCCTTAGGGGTATATAATGCCAAAGAAATGGAAGGCCGACTGTATGATTGGTGGCTTACAAAAGGTTTTTTCAAAGCAGGAAATGATAAGACGAAAAAACCTTATTCTATTGTCATGCCACCTCCGAATGTAACAGGTGTATTGCATATTGGACATGCACTTGACAACGCGATGCAAGATCTTTTAATCCGCATGAAGCGGATGCAAGGGTTCGATGCACTTTGGATGCCAGGAATGGATCATGCCGGTATTGCGACACAAACACGTGTTGAGTCCCAATTGTTGAAAACGGAAGGAAAGACACGCCACGATCTTGGTCGTGAAGCGTTTGTGAAACGTGTATGGGACTGGAAGGAAGAATACGCCACAACGATTCGGCAACAATTAAAACGGCTAGGTGCTTCTTGCGATTTTTCACGTGAACGTTTTACGATGGATGAGGGCCTATCGAAAGCAGTACGCGAAGTTTTTGTTCGTTTTTATGAAAAAGGGCTGATTTATCGGGGTAATTACATTATTCATTGGTGCCCGCGTTGTGAAACAGCTTTATCGGATATCGAAGTTGAACATGAGGACACAAATGGAGCATTATATCATATCGCGTATCCCTTCTCGGACGGTACGGGGGCTTTAACGATCGCCACTACACGCCCGGAAACGATGTTTGGTGATGTGGCTGTGGCTGTCCATCCTGATGACGAACGTTACCAGCATTTTATTGGAAAAAAACTTATCTTACCGTTTATTCATCGTGAAATCCCGGTAATCGCGGATGAGTATGTCGAGAAAGAATTCGGTACAGGTGCTGTAAAGATCACACCTGCGCATGATCCTAATGATTTTGAAGTCGGGTTACGCCACCATCTCAAAGCCATCAATGTGATGACGAAAACAGGTACGCTAAATGACGAAGCAGGGCAATTTGCGGGGATGGATCGTTTTGCTGCTCGTAAGAAGATTGAGGAAGAGTTAAGCGCATTAGGTATTTTACACAAGGAAAGCCACACCCACGCTGTTGGTCATTGCGAACGTTGTAGTACGATAATTGAACCCTGGTTATCGACACAGTGGTTTGTAAAAATGGAACCATTGGCCATACCAGCGCAAAAAGCAGTTGATCAAGGTGAAGTTAGTTTTGTACCTGACCGTTTTTCGAAGATATATACACATTGGTTAGACAACATTAAAGATTGGTGTATTTCCCGACAATTATGGTGGGGACATCGTATTCCTGCTTTTTATTGCGATGATTGTCATGAAGTCATCGTAGAACGTGAAGACCCGCATGTGTGTAGAGCGTGTGGATCAACACATCTTCATCAGGATGAGGATGTACTTGATACATGGTTTTCTTCAGCGTTATGGCCATTTTCAACGATGGGTTGGCCAGATAAAACAGACGATTTGCAGCGCTATTTTCCAACACAAGTGCTTGTAACCGGTTTTGACATTATTTATTTTTGGGTAGCACGTATGATTTTTACGTCATTAGCGTTTACCGAAAAAGCACCATTTCGTCACGTATTGATGCATGGTTTGTTACGAGACGCACAAGGTAGAAAGTTATCAAAGAGTCTTGGTAACGGCATCGATCCGATGGAAGTCATCGATCAGTACAGTGCAGATGCGTTGCGCTTTATGCTGGTAACAGGAGCTACGTTGGGTCAAGATATGCGATTTTACACCGAACGTATGGAAAGTGCGCAAGGTCTTGTAACGAAAATTTGGAATGCCGCTCGCTTTGTCACGATGAATACAACCGACGTGCAAAAGATGCAAGCACCGCAAAGGGAACAACTTGATGTGGTTGATCGCTATATCCTGCACCGCTTGGATGAAACTATCGAAGTTGCAACGTCGCAACTGGAAGCTTTTGACTTCGCTGAAGCGGGTAAAACGATCTATGAATTTTTCTGGAACGATTTTTGTGATTGGTACATTGAAACTTCAAAGGTTCATTTATATGGGAAAAATGAAGCCAAGAAAGCATCGACGAAAGAAACGCTCGTTTTTGTGCTTGACCAAGCGTTACGGTTACTGCACCCCATGATGCCGTTTGTTACTGAAGAAATTTGGCAGGCTTTGCCGACTTTCGGTGAGACGATCATGAAAGCAGAGTTTCCTCATCTTGATGGCGCATGGATCGACCGCGATGCGATGGCTTCGATGAATCTCCTTATGGATATCATTCGTGCTGTTCGTACGCTGCGTCATGATGCTAACTTACCGTTGTCAAAACCTGTACCTATTATTTTAAAGGTAAGTGATGAACGCCTTGCCATGGTTAAGAGCACTGCACCTTATATCGAACGATTATGCAATCCTCTTAGTCTTGTGATCGAAACGCAGCCCAATGTCCCTCAAGATCGCTTAGTGACAGTATTGACCGATGTTGAAGTCATGTTGTCTATGGAGGGTCTTATTGATAAGGCAGCAGAGCATGAACGATTACAAAAAGAGAAGCAGAATTTTGATTTCGAAGTTATGCGTTTAATCAAGAAACTACAGAATGCCTCGTTTGTAGAACGTGCTCCTGATGAGGTGGTGCAAAAAGAGCGGGAAAAACTGCGTGATTATGAAGAAAAGCGCGATAAGGTGATTGCAATGCTCGATTCGCTTTCGAAGTGACATTAGGACAAGGTGATGAATAGGATGGTAAAATCATGAGCCCATGGGTAACAGCAGACGAGGTTCTGGATTTTCTATCATCCAGACAGCGCTTTGGTATTCGCCCCGGACTTTTGCGCACAACACGTTTACTCGATGCTTTGGCAAACCCGGAACGATCCTTGCATTTTGTTCATGTCGCTGGCACGAATGGTAAAGGTTCGACGTGTGCTTTTTTGTCAAGCATCTTACAGTGCGCGGGGTACCGTGTTGGACAATATATCTCTCCATCCTTGACGCATTATGCTGAACGGATATCAGTCAATGGTCAATGGATCGAAGAGAAGGACCTTGTCCTATGTGCCAATCAGGTAAAGGCGATCATCGAGACTTTACCTGATGATGATGAGTTACAGCCGACAGAATTTGAAGTATCGACGGTCATGGCTTTATTGTATTTCAAGCAACAGAACGTTGATGTCGTTGTGTGGGAAACGGGACTTGGTGGGCGGTATGATGCGACAAATGTCGTGACCCCAGATGTGGCTGTTATCACCAATGTCGCTTTGGATCACATGAAAATTCTTGGTGATCGTGTCGAACAAATTGCTTTTGATAAAGCGGGAATTATAAAGGAAAACGTGCCTGTAGTCACGGGAGCTTCTGGGACATCGCTTGCCGTGATTGCTCGTATTGCTGCAGATAAAGCAACCCCACTCTATCGTAGTTTTCGTGATTTTCGTTTTGTTATTGAAGATGCTTTTACAAGACAGAACTTGCAGCGATTTTCGTATTTCGGACGTCGGCATGATTTTTATGGCCTACAGATTTCTTTGCTTGGGCCGCATCAGGCACAAAATGCAGCGACGTCACTAGCTGCGATAGAATGTTTGCAAGAAGTTGGCTATCAAATTTCGGATGATGCAGTTCGTGTCGGTTTACGTTTAGCCAAGTGGCCTGGGCGAATGGAACTTGTGGCGCATGACCTGAAAATTCTGCTTGATGGAGCACATAATCCTGCAGGTGCAAAAGCTTTAAAAATGGGACTTTTGTCGCTCGGTATAACGAGTTATGCTTTAGTACTTGGTGTTTTAGAAGATAAGGATGTAGCAGGTATTTTAGAGGAGATTTTGCCTGGTGCTTGTTACGTGGTTGCGACAGAACCACCGGGTACGGCACGAAAACTTCCTTGTGATACATTAGCTTCATGGGTTGCTGATCGAATTATGCACCAAGGGATTCAGGTAGATTGTTCATCTTTTGTGCAGGATGCTTTGCTGATGGCAAAACAATGGGTTTCGACGCATGATGTAACGGATACCATTGTCGTTTCAGGTTCACTCTATACGATTGCAGAAGCCAGACGAGTTGTAATGTGATATGCTGTACCTTGAATGCATGTGTGAGGTGGACACCAAGTGGCGGTAAAACACGCGGAATTGCAGCAGAAACACAGACCCCTTTTTCACTTCGTGGGAATCGGTGGAGCAGGTATGGGCGCTATCGCCAGTATTTTATTGGATCGTGGTTATCGTGTATCAGGATCCGATGTCGCGATGCATGACAATATTGCTAAGCTGACGGCGCGCGGTGCAGATGTGCACATTGGACACGATGCGGCAAATATTTGCCATGCGGATTACGTAGTGTATTCCACAGCGGTTGCACAGGACAATGTAGAACTTGTGGCAGCTCGTGAGCAAAACATCCCAATTATGCATCGGTCGCAAATGCTTGCTAAAGTGATGCAAGAAGGTCAAGGTGTTGCTATTGCAGGTGCGCATGGCAAGACGACGACCACATCGATGGTAGCTTTTGCATTGGAACAAGCAGGCCTTGATCCGACATTTTTGATTGGTGGAATCGTCTCAAATCTTGGCGTAGGCGCTAAGGCTGGCAAAGGGGATTTTGTGATCGCAGAAGCTGATGAGAGCGATGGATCCTTTTTAAATTACACACCAGCTGTGGCCGTCGTAACCAATATCGAGGCTGATCATCTTGAACATTATGATGGTGATTTTGCTAATTTGAAGAAAGCGTACTTGGCTTTTATGAATCGTGTGACACCCGATGGTTTGTTGATCGCATGTATCGATAGTGAAACGGTGCGTGACTTATTGCCAAACGTTTCATGTGTAGTACAGACGTACGCCATTGATCGTAATGATGCTGATTATACTGTATCCGTGCTTCACACTGATGAACATGGTTCACAATGTCAAGTGTTATGGCATGGGGAGTTACTCGGTGTACTTGAACTTCATGTACCCGGTCGACATAATATCGCTAATGCTCTTGCGACGATTGCGGTGGCATTGCATGCGGGCATTCCTTTTTCGGTGATTGCGCTGTCGTTAAAAGAATTTCGCGGTGCCATGAGAAGGTTGCAAGTTCTTCATGATGAAAATGACATTACGATCATTGACGATTACGCTCATCATCCGACAGAAATCAAAGTGACTCTCGCTGCTGTTCGCGTGAGCCATCGTCGTATCGTTGCTGTATTTCAACCGCAACGTTACACACGAACTTTTCACTTATTTAATGAATTTGCAAAAGCATTCGAACTTGCGGATGATGTCATCATCACTGATATTTATTCACCAGCAGGTGAACAGCCTATCGCAGGTGTTAGTGCATCCCTATTAACTGATGCCATTTGCGCGCAAAGTAATGCACGGGCAAAATATCGAGCAACAAAAGATGATGTTTTACATTATTTACAAACTAGTGTAATGCCTGGCGATGTTGTGATTACAATGGGCGCAGGGGATATTTGGAAGGTTGGTAAAGAGCTTTCACAATGGTTGGCGATACACGATGGAGAAAATGTAGCTACCGTTTGAGACGAGGATAAACGAAATCCATGCATGATGCTGTATTCTGGCGTTATGTATGGATTTTTGCTTTTCCTAAGTAGAATAGGCAGGAATTTTTTGCTGTTAGGCGAACATACACAAGGTTGGACATGAGAGAGGTTTGTGGGAGGGTTCATTGTTTGCCAGAAAGTGGTGCATTGCAGGGCTTGCAAATGATTTTTATTGGCGTGATCGGCGCTTTTATTGGATCTTTCTTAAATGTCGTGGCGTATCGGGTACCGCGCCATGAATCCATTGTGTTTCCTTCGTCGCATTGTCCTGATTGCCACCATGCTTTGCAGCCATGGGAACTTGTTCCTGTACTGTCTTGGCTGATGTTGCGCGGTCGTTGTCATTATTGTCATCGTCCCATTGCTGTACGATACCCCGTATTAGAACTTTTAACTGCTGGGCTCTTTTTGTTTACGGCTTACCATACGACTTACTTGCCAGCTAGGATCGCGTGGTGGGTGTTTTGGATGTTGCTTGTTGCTTCTGTCGGTACGGATGTAACTTCGATGCGTGTGCCAGATGTTTTAACGTATCCAGGTGCCGTGATCGTCTTATTGATGACGGGTATGGCAGGCGTTCTTCCGTGGGGAACATCTATTCTTGGTGCGTTTGTTTGCTTTTTGTTGCTTGTTTTTATTCATATCATTTCACGCGGCAATATGGGTTTAGGTGATGCCAAATTATATTTCTCTATTGGAGCGATTTTTGGCCCTGCACTTGGTGTTGAATCGCTTATTTTTGCCTCAGCGAGTGGTGCTTTGATTGGCCTTTCTATGCGAGCATTAGGAAAACTACAACCACGTCAAAAAATCCCTTTCGTGCCTCACATCGCAACGGGAGTCATCCTGACGGCCGTTTTTGGGCACACATGGCTGCAAGCGTATTTACGACTTTTGTCACACTAATTTCGGAAAATTTATAGTTATTTCTCTGAACTTGAAAAGGATTTGTGAATGGTTTTGTCGAAAGATGAACTCATAATACAAATCTTGCCGAATCTGAGGGAATCCCTATGCAACGTGTACGTCTTGGCGACTTGTTGCTTGAGATGGGTATGATTTCACAGGAACAGTTACTTGATGTTCTTGAGGCACAAAAGTCAAGCAAAGAAAAGTTTGGCGAATTATTGATTCGCAAGAAAATCCTCACAGAAGAGCAGTTGATTGAAGTGCTGGAATTTCAATTGGGAATTCCGCATATCAATTTGTTTCGATTTCCTCTAGATCCTTCTATAGTTCGACTTATACCGGAGGGCTTAGCACGGCGATATTTGGCTCTCGCTGTTAAGAAAGAGAAAAACCACCTGACAGTGGCCATGGCGGATCCGATGGACTTTTATGCCATTGAGGATCTTCGTATGAGTACGGGTTTTGTCATTGATCCAGCGATTGCAAGCCGTGCTGATATCCTTACATTTATTGAACGCGTCTATACCATTTCAGAAACTGTAGAAGAATTACGATCACTTGTACCGAAAGAAGATGAACTAGAGCAAGAGGTGACGAATGAAGAGTCGCCTGTCGTTCGCTTAGTAAATCAGATTATCGATCAAGCGGTACAACAGCGCGTCAGTGATATCCATATCGATCCTGACGACCAAGAGGTGCTCGTCCGCTATCGGATCGATGGTTTATTGCAAACGCAACAGTCATTACCGAAGTATATGCAAGGCATGATCACAGCTCGGATAAAGATCATGTCCGATTTGAATATCGCGGAACGAAGACTTCCACAAGACGGACGCATACAGTTTGATCTGGGGTTGCACATGATTGACATTCGCGTTTCAACCTTGCCAACAGTGAATGGCGAAAAGTGCGTGTTGCGTTTACTTGATGCAAGAAATGCCGTGATGGACGTAAATCGTTTAGGGCTATCTGCTGAAAATACGACTCATTTTCAATCGATGATCTCAGCATCTCACGGTGTTGTTCTCATTACGGGTCCCACAGGTAGTGGTAAGACGTCAACACTCTATGCGGCGTTACGGTCAGTAGCAACACCGCAAAAGAACGTGATCACGGTTGAAGATCCTGTCGAATACCGATTGACCGGCCTAAGCCAAGTGCAAGTGAATCAAAGTGTAGGGATGACGTTTGCACGGGGTTTGCGTTCGATCTTGCGGCAAGATCCTGACATCATCATGGTAGGTGAAATTCGGGACACGGAAACGGCTGAAGTAGCTGTACGAGCGGCGCTAACAGGCCATTTGGTGTTTAGTACTTTGCATACCAATGATGCGGTGAGTACCATTACCCGTTTGATGGATATGGGGATTGAGTCTTTTTTAGTTGCTTCGTCACTCGTAGGTGTTGTCGCTCAGCGCTTAGTTCGTCGTGTCTGCTCGGAATGTGCTGAACACTATACACCTACACCTGCAGAAATGGCATGGCTTTCTCAGTATGGGTTTAGTGTGGAACACCTGATGCGTGGACGAGGATGCGGTTATTGCACAAAAACGGGTTATCGTGGACGAATCGCTATTCATGAGATCGTTAAGACAGATGAAAATCTTCGTTCGCTCATTGTCAATCGTCGATCGGAGAAAGAACTTCGTGATTATGTGTTATCACAACAGTTTCGATCGATGCAAGAAGATGGCTTGCAAAAAGCAGCTTTAGGCATCACTACAGTAGAGGAAGTCATGCGAGTCACGATGCGGGAGTGATGCTTTGGATGGATCTCATCGATATCTTTCGAGAAGCGCATAACAAAGGTGCGTCTGATGTGCATATTTCAGTGAACGTGGCTCCGGTCTATCGGGTGCATGGTGAACTGTCCGCACAAGGTGATGTTTTGCGTCCTGCAGATACGGAATCAATGGCTCGCTCGATTATGACCGAAACGCAATGGAAGCGATTTATTGAAACGGGAGAAATTGATTTTTCCTATAGTGTTCCAGGTACGACGCGGCTCCGTATCAATGTGTATCGTCAACGTGGATGTTGTAGCATCGCTGCGCGTCTTGTACCAAATGCCGTACCTGATCTCGATAGTCTTCATCTGCCTTCCGTGGTGCGGACATTTGCGCAAAAACAGCATGGGTTGGTGTTAGTGACAGGACCGACGGGAAGTGGCAAATCAACGTCGCTTGCAGCACTGATCAACCATATCAATCAAACAGTGCGACGACACATTATTACGTTAGAAGATCCGATTGAATACCTTCATTCTCATCGCTTATCTGTCATTGATCAACGAGAAATTGGTCTTGACACGCATGGTTTTGGTCCTGCTTTACGAGCTGCGCTTCGCCAAGATCCAGATGTTATTTTAGTGGGTGAGATGCGGGATCTTGAGACGATAAGTACGGCGATCACAGCGGCTGAGACGGGGCATCTCGTATTTGCTACATTGCATACAAGCGATGCTGTTCAGACGATCGATCGGATTATTGATGTGTTTCCAGCGAATCAGCAACCACAAGTACGCATTCAATTATCGGCCGTCTTGCAAGGAATCTTGTCACAACGGTTGTATAAGACAAAAGATGGTGACGGACGAGTCGCTGCGCTGGAGATATTGGTTAATACACCGGCTGTAGCCAACTTGATTCGTTCAGAGAAAGGTCACCAGATTCGCTCTGTTTTGCAAACCAATCGTGCCGTCGGGATGCAGACGATGGAAATGCATCTGCGCGAGTTAATCGCATCGGGTATGTTGTCCGAATCGGTCTTGCAACAATTGGATAAGTCGTACTAGGGGGGATTTCGTGGCGACATTTTCGTATCAGGCGGTTGATCGGCTGGGCAGAGTGTCGCGTGGAAAACTCGCTGCCGAGACACCCGAGATGGTGATCACAAACCTTCGTGAACAAGGCGTCTACGTCACGAAGCTATGGGAAGAAAAGGGCTGGCAAACCCTTCTTAAGCCAAGTGAGAACAGTTTTTTATCAATGGAAATTCATTTTGGAAGGAAAGTCAAAGGCAACGATTTCGCTATTTTTACTAGGCAATTGGCAACTTTGATGAAGGCTGGTGTGACGGTAGCAGATGGTGTTCGCGTGTTGGCGCAGCAAACGGAGCGCAAGCCGTTTGCCAAAGCACTTGAAGAAGTGGCGGCAAAACTGCGCAACGGATCGCAATTGTCCGATTCAGCCGCGGAACGGCCGGACATCTTTCCCACATTATTTATCAACATGGTTCGGGCAGGTGAAGTCTCAGGAAATCTTGACGGTGTTCTTGAAAAACTTGCTGTCTTTTTTGAAAAAGAGCACTACACCAGTGAGAAGATCAAGTCTGCCATGACGTATCCCTTGATTGTATCGATTATGGCAATTGCTGTCGTGTTTATCCTGATGACTACCGTAATACCTACATTTGTCGGACTTTTTGCGAGTTTTCATGCCCAACTGCCGCTTGCTACAAGAATCGTCATGAGCGTTTCGCACTTTTTCGTGCAGTTCTGGTATCTGATCATCGTCTTTTTGATCGGGATAGTTGTGTTGTATTTCTGGCTGATCAGAAAGCCGACGGCACGATACTACCGGGACGTCGTGCTGCTTAAGCTGCCCGTGTTTGGACCGCTTTTGCAAAAGTCGGCTGTAGCGAGGATGTCGCGGACGCTAGGATCGCTTTTTGCAAGTTCCGTCCCGATCTTGCAGGCACTGAAACTTACTGCCGATGCGGTAGAAAATGAGGTCGTAGCCCGGGCCCTTCTCGGTTCGTCCGATAGTTTAACAGCGGGGCAACCCTTGTCAGAACCTCTCTCAAAGTCCTGGGTCTTTCCACCCCTTGTCGTGCACATGATCACGGTGGGGGAGCAGACAGGAAATCTGGATTTCATGCTGTCTAAGATTGCTGACTTTTATGAAGCGGAAACGGAAGCCGTGGTCGATCGCTTAAAAACGCTGATTGAACCGCTGATGATCGTTATTTTGACCACCATTGTCGGGACGATCATTATCGCGGTTATTTCGCCAATGTTTTCACTCTATCAGCAGATGGGGAGTCTCGGTCAGTAAGTACGCTCGTGGTGGCCCCGATGCCATACCGGATGACCTGCCGCCACACCTAATAGAAAGTAGCAAAGGAGGTGAAAAACATGCTAAAACGTTTATTTCAATGGGCTATCGCTCGCAAGGCTGATGATGGCGTTACGCTGATCGAATTGCTAGCGGTCATCGTCATTCTAGCGATCATCGCGGCGATTGCGATCCCTGTGGTATTGGGGTCGATCAATAGCGCGAAGGTTAACACAACGGAGCAGGATCTAAGTATTATTTCAGAGGCGCTTAATAGGTATGCCACGGATCACAATGGTCAGTACCCAACAACTAGTTCAGCATCAGCCATAACCTTACAAGGTACTGCTGCTACGGCGAATGGGGACAGTGTTACCTACTATCCTCCAAATAGCTCTTCTTCTACGACAGGCACCCTAGAGCAGGCGCTCGCGCCCTATCTAGCTACTATCCCTGCAGATGGTTGGGGTAATGCATTTGAGTACTCTGCTCCCGCGCCAAGTACTGGTGCTAGCCCAACTTTCACAGTGGAAACACTGAAAGAAAATGGTTCTTATTATTACGTTACAAATTCGAATGGCGTTACAGATTCCACTACTTCACCGTAGGGATAAGCGGATAGTTGTCTTTTTTTTCAAACTTATTATGAATATTTACAAGTGAGGTCATTTTATGAAACAGCTATCTCGTGGATTGAAGAATAGTTTTTGGGGACGTCAACCTCACCATCCTGAGAGTGCTGTTTCATCGATGAAAAAGGGTATTGGATTAGTCTTCGCAAGAGATCGCATGAGTGCTGTTGCTGTGCGTTCAACAGGGTCGCATTTGACCCTGTTGGACTCGTGCACGGTGATAAACGAATCACAAGAGAGCTACTCTCTCGCCTATATAGAAACTTTACGAGAATTCGTGCGTCGCAACCGACTTCGTTCTTGGCCGGTCGTGCTAAGCATTCCAAATCACTGGGTCATCGTTCGTTACATGTCTGTGCCATCGATCCCGGTACCTGCTATTCGGCAGATGGTGCAAGTCGAGCTTGGCAATACGATTCATCTGCCTTTTGAAGACCCTGTGTACGATGTCGCACAAGTTACGCCTTTGACCCAACTTGAAGAGGGAATGCAAAGCATTGCGCTTGTGGCAGCGCCGCGTGAGATTGTTACTTCAGCTTTGCAGGTTGCTCATAATGTCGGAATACGGCCAATTGCGATAGAAATTGAACCCATTGCGCTGTGGCGATACGCAAAATATACGATGGGGGATTTACCCGGTCTCACGGTGCTAATGGATATCCACGAAACGTCAGTAACACTTGCTTTATTTATCAATGATATGCTCTATTTCTTGCGAGAGAATGAGGGATCATTTGATCTATTTGCTGCGGATCACGGTGATGATGAAATACAACGTGTATGTAATGATCTTGTATATGAGATGGATCGCGTTATGAATTTTTTTAATTTTAGTCTGGCTAATCAGACTCGTGTGCCGGAACGCATTATCCTTTCTACCTATACGGATAGTGATGATCGTTTGGCCGATTTATTACATCAGCAGACTGGTATTTTTGTCCTATCCATAACGTCAAAGGCTAAGGAACACGGCCCATTCTCCGGGAACGATCGTATTGTACAAGGGTCATGTGTCGCTGCAACCGGCCTCACGTTAAGGGGGCATATTTCATCGTGAACATCAACTTGATGCCTCAAGAAACCGTGGTTCAACGATATTCATTTTCCATTGTATCCATTACCAGTGGTGTATCGATCGCTGTACTAGCCGTATTTTTAACGCTTGGTTTCATTAGCTTTCAGCAAGCAAACCAAATTGCTATGACGACAGTAGGTTTCAATCAACGACTGACATTGCTTCATAACGAAATCAGCATAGAACAAACGCGTCTTAAACAACAGAGCAATCTCGGTTCGATGTCTGTGGCTGGGCTTCCGTTTGACATTGAACAATTTAGCGGGCAATTATTGCAGCTTCAACAATCCGAAGTGGTTATCTCAAACATGGCCTTATCGAACGGCACGGTTACTATTTCGGGAATGGCTTACAGCTTAAGCGCATTAGCTGACTATGCCGAGCATATCCGGTCTCTGCCTCTTGTGGATCTTGTATCGATTCAGAATGCAATGAACCTTGGTCAGTCGGGTGGGTATGCGTTTGCGATGACCGTTAACGTACCAATTTCAGGAGGGCCGTGATTTATGCATAAGGCCCAAATAATTGTACGTTCTTTCTTATTGATTGTGATGTTGATGGCGGTTAGTAGTGTGGTTTTTTATAGTATCGAAAGCGGTCGTGTTCACGATGTGATGCAACAGGAGTCTTTCACTTCGCAACAGGTATCCAGTCAACAATTGCTCTTGCGTCAGATAATTCACTCTGAACATGGGAGAAATTCACATATCAAAATGCAGACGGTGCCAAAGAATCCTGATGAGCCGGGACTGTTGCGCGAATTTCAATCGTTTGCTGTGAAGTTTCATGTCAGTTTGCAATCCGTACAATTTTCTCTTTCGAACATGAGTCAAAGTATGCAAACAACACAAGCCGCATCTCAAGTTTCTGCAGTTTTGGTGTTGCAAGGTTCCAGCGGTGCGCTTCTACGTTTCATTCATGCGATGCAAAGTGCCCGTAGGCTCACAGGTGTTACAACAGCTACTCTTACGATTGCCGGTGCATATAGCTCAACGCTCAGTGTCAATCTTGTGTTTCCTTATGGATCTTAAACGTGAAGTCCTGCAGGAACGGGCAATTTTGCAATGGAAGTGGTGAACGATGAAGTGGCTAGAATCCGATAAACCTCGCAAATGTAAATCAAGTGCGGGTTTCACGCTCATTGAGGTTATGGCTAGTGTTGTGCTCATAGCAATGTTTGGCATGTCTCTGTTTTTGATCATTGGTTCTATGGATGCTGACGTAAAACTTGGTCAACAAAAGTCCGAGGCATTTATGCTTGCTAATAATGCTTTATCGAATTTTATTGTGAACGGACAGCCTAGTACCCAGACAGTGTCAGTTAGTGGAAGCTCTTTTACGGTCACAAGCATGGTTACCCAAACCACCGCCACCAGTGAGTCCTTGGAGGTTACTGTGACATGGCAAAATCAACACCAACAGCAATTTGCGCTAAACCAGGTGATCTATCATTGGAAATAAACCCTGCGCCATATTGCCAAGATGACGGAATAACCTTAATAGAGTTATTAGCTGCCCTGACAATTTCTGCGCTGGTTATCGTATTAATTTATTCATTTATTGATCTTGAACAACAAACATGGAATTATGTTGTATCGCAATCTGCGTTAAATTCTGCAGTGGCAACGGTTGAGCAAAAGCTTCTGACAGAGTTTCAAAATGTGCAAACGGTGACTTCCATTTCACAAAATACAGTTGAAGGAACACTTATTTCAAGCCCAAATCAGTCTGGTGCGTTGGTCACCGTAACAGCTCATGGTGATCTGAATTTGGAAAATAGTGATAACTCAAGCACAACTTTAGCCTTTCCAGATGTCAGTTTCTCTGGTACAAGTTTTTCGCTAATTACCAATTCCTCGCATCAACCTGTTTCCGTGCAAGTGACACTTGTGGCACGCTATATTGGGCATGCGGCTTTCAGTTCGGCATCGGAAACACTTTTCATTCAATATGTTTTAGGTGGCGAAATCGTTTTGCAATGAAAGATAAACGTGTGAAAAGTGCGATAAGGGAGACGCTTCGATGATAACCTATCAGAGTCATAGAAACAGCGACAATGGGGCAACTTTAATCAGTATATTGTTTGCTATTGTCTTGCTTTCGCTAATGTTGGTTGCATTGACTGTGTCGATTTTCGCATCAGGAAAAGATGTTCAATCTACAGGCAACACGTTTCAAGCACTGAGCAACGCCAGATCGGGCATCGGCGAGGCTTACCAAGAGCTAACTACGACGTTTGCTTCCATGGGGACCACCTTTCAGGGAATCAGCACGCAAGCGCAACTGCAAACGGCGGCGGAAAGTTTGCTCGCAAGATACTCAGAAAACATTTCCACAGCAAATTCTACTAGTGTCACATTTGGATCCGTCACCTTGAACGTCAGTCCTGGAAGTGGCACTGTGCTTTCTAGTTCGACCCCGGTGTCTATCGCTTTTGGTGTTACCGTGACCGGATTCGATCAGGCAAGCGAAGCTAAACTGCAAGATACGTTCACCATTTCCGGGGTTATTCCTTCATTGGATTATGTCGTATTTACACCAGGTAATTTGATCATAAACGGGGCCCCTTCTGTTACCGGAGATTTGGTATCGGGTGGAGGGACTTATGTCGATAATACACCGTTTTTTGGTACTGTTGGGATGTTTTTGTCAAGCGATCTGCAATATTTAGATTCTGACTTTCACCTATCTCCGATATCATTTCTACCTGAACTGCCCGGTATAGAACCTAGTGCTACGCCGAAATTCAGTAACTCTACGCTCTATACTTTCGCAACTTATGCCTATCAAGCCTATTTGGATCAATCATCTTATAATCATTCTCTATACGGTCTTCCGTGGACGAATCAATTTGGCACAGCCAGTGATATTGTTTCACCCACTTTACTTCAGAGTCAAAATGCTCTTTCAACCTATCTAGGTAGTTCCGTGAACGTAAAATCTATTTCAAGCAGCATACAATCCTTTTTAAAAAATCCGAGCTATACGGTAAACCAGTATGTCTCAAATGGTTATTCTACGGTATCTCACTTGCCTAACGTAAACATTATTCAGAACTCGGGTGGTTCGAGATGGGCACAATCTAAAAATGTTACCTATGAAGGCACGACAGAAATTACTGATCCCACAGTGTATTCAGGTAATCTTACGATTCTTGACCCTAATGGCCTTGTCACCTTTGATCAACCTATTTATGTAGCTGGTAATCTCCTGATCGAGGGGCCTGTCAATGCTAAGGGAGCCATTTTTGTTAAGGGCGATGTGTTTATCGAGAATGCATCACAGAGTTCCAATAATAACATGGAAAATAACACGAATTATCGCATGGAAGTGTATGCGGACGGGCCGATTACGGTTCAAACATTGCAGACTTCCAATCTGGGAAATCTAAGTTACGCCCCCAATCAACCCCTTGTCCTCAATGCCTACCTCGCCACGGCAAGCACCATGTACCTTGGCGGCATGTCAACCTACCTTCAGATACACGGAGGAGTTATGGCGCAAAATGTAATCTTAAACAGCACACTGGGTGCGAATCAATATGTTTCAGGGTATGATAATTATCTGCACTCTGCAAATCTTCAAGATACAAGTCCGAGACTTTCGCTGATTTACGATGCATCGTATGCTGACCAACCAGTAGTCGGTACGCCAACCGTGCAAAATCTTGTCGTGCAACCTTTGTCTCAACCTTCGCTTATGCCATGAATTAAACTTCCATATTCGCCCATTGCCTTTCAGTAGTTTCCTCGATATACTACATCTAGTTTTAGGAGCACTAGGCGCTGTCAGATGCTGTAACCCTTTCTCGGATGTTTCGCATACGTGGAAAGAGGTGATCAGGTGCAGAAGGTCCGCCGAACCAAGTATGGATTGGCCGTTTCCATCGCGGCATTATTGGCTGCTGCGATGACAACAGGTATGAGTCCATACAAGTCGGTGAAGGTAACCGTTGATAGCCAGACATTGCAGGCAGGAACCTATGCCAGCGAGTCGGTAGGTGCATTGTTGCGCCAAAATGGGGTTTCCTACACAGGCTATGATTTGGTAGAACCAGCAAGGACGACACCCGTGCATAATGGAATGAAAATTGTCGTCAAAAGGGCTAAGATCATTCGTGTTCAGAATGGTGCAAGTCGCCCACTGATTGTGCATACATTAAAAGGCACAGTCGGTAACTTGTTGCAATCCTTACGAATTCGCCTACATAAGGCGGATTCAGTTAATGTTTCGCTTCATGCTGCGATTAGAAGTGGAATGGACATTCGAGTCATCCGTCGAAGTGCACGGGTAGTGACAAAAGATGTGTCGATTCCCTACGTTGCTATTCGCCAATCGTCATCATACTATCAGGCGGGAGCAGATGTCGTAGCTAGAGCGGGGCGAGAAGGAATTCGAAAGATCGTCACCCGCTTGAGTTATGTAAACGACCGTTTGGTCGCAAAGCGATCGACATCAATGGTCGTGCAGCAGCCGGTAGACGAGTTAATCGATGTGGGAACGGCACAGCCCGCCCCCGTCGTTGCGTCACGTAGCGATGCGTCACTCGTCTCAAATGAAGTGCTTACCGTAGTGGCTACTGCATACTCCAGCCCAGGAGGATCAACAGCTACTGGCGCGTCAGCCGGTTATGGGGATGTTGCCGTTGATCCCAGCGTCATACCGCTTGGCACTCGGCTTTATATTCCAGGATACGGATATGGCATCGCCAATGATACGGGAGGAGCCATTCAGGGGTATCGCATCGACTTATGTTTTAATTCACCGGCACAGGCGTATAATTATGGACGCCAAGTTGTGAAGGTTTATGTATTGGGAGGAAATTAAGCTATACCTTCATCTAAACCACACAATGCCTAAAGAAACTTAAGTAAGACAGCGCCGCAAGACGGGGGAGCGATAGAGCTCCCCTTTGATATGTCTAGGTATACCTATGAAAAATGCTCAGGTCTTTGGGTCGGAACCAGGGCCACATCAACACGAGGATAAATGTCGTATACAATAAAAAAGGATCCCAGTAGAGGTTGGATAAAGGCCACCACATGGGAACGATGTAATTCGTAATGAATAATAGAAAGCCAAAAGAAGAGTAAAGCATGACGATACTGAGCAGGATCACTGGTAACACAGTGATCCATCGCGGTATTTGTGTGTAGTCTGTGTGATTATCATCATGTCTTATGGCGCCTGATACGATTGCTAGTAAGGATGTCATCGTGATTATCAGCACAACGGTGTGTGTCGTCTCGATCAAAGGCGAAAAAGCAAGGACTGAGATTGAAGACAACGCTGTGTCATACAAAGGATGCTGCACTTTTCGTAGACTGCCATATATTGCAGCAGCCATAATAACAATATAGGTGTAATAGAGCATGAGGACGATCGGATCAGACATCGGTGCAAAACGAAAAGCGGGTAGCAACTGCAAGAGACCGATGAGCGATATATTGTAGGGCGCTGGGCCATTCGTCATGCTTTGTGCACTCATCGCACCCAGGTGAAAGACATAGTAGATGATAGGATGAAAGCCAATGATGAGTCCGGTGCCTATGGTGATGACAACTATCGTACAGAGTGCAGATAATACGAGATTCCATTCTTTTTTTAGGATAAAATACGCGATGATCATCACAGGTGTTACTTTACATAAAACAGCAAGACCTAAGGCTATACCTGCAAAGGATGATTTTTTATAGCGTACATGGAGAACATAAAAACAGGATAAGAGAAAAAGAATAAGCCAATTGGCATTCGATATGGTCAAGTCGTTGAAAACACCATAATAGCTCATGACCATGGCCACGATCAGTACACGAAGTAATGGTGCAGACCGTCCATTAGCTGCCAGTGTTGCTAATAAAAATGCGGATATCCAAGTGAAAAGTAAACCAAGTGAATTCCAAACAAGTGCTGCTACTTTAAAAGGCAGAAGTGCAAAATAGGAAAATAGTACTGCAAATTGAGGTGGATATACGTATTGATTGGCCTTGATGATCGAATAATGCCAGTGTTTCATCCACGTCTGTTGCAACGCATTGTTATATAGATTTTGGCCGTGATCATACCAAACTTGTCGAAATGCATAATCAAAAAAGCCAAAATCGTAACCAAATGACGTCGACATCGATACATGAACAATACTTACTATGCCGTACATCCAGATTTGCTTCACGGCCTGAATCAGAGGCAGACCTAGAACATAAGGTTGCGGTAGTGGTATGATACCTGTAGGCGTATGAATTGCGAACACTGGGAAACCATAAACCAGTATTTGTAAGGCACTATAGAGAGATAACAGAAGTAATCCCACAAAGGAAATTTTGTATAAAAAGGATCTAAACGTCTTTCTCATATTGATCCTCGCATTCTATCGTACAGTGATATGGTATAGATAGAATGAGTATACGGTCTATCTGATTCGGGTTACAAGTAAAATTGTACGGTGAAAGGAGTATCTTTTATGATAGAAATCACGTCAGTTGAAAATTGGCAAAAAGAAGCTGGTAAAGCCAATGAGACCTATTTACTATACAAACATAGTACGACCTGACCGATCAGTGCCCGAGCCTACCAGGTGGTAGAATCGTTTGAAAAATATTACACGACATTTCCTATTCTTATGGTTAAAGTCATTGAATCAAGACTCTTATCGCTTCACTTGGCTGAGCATTTTGCTATTGAACATGCATCTCCGCAGATCATTTTGATTAAAGATGGTCAGCCCATTTTCCATACGTCCCATAACCGCATCACAGGTAAGACGATTGAACAAGCTATGCAAGATGCCGGTTTAGCCAAAAACTAAGATCATGCATAATCCCGGGCATTAGGTATTTTTAGCCCGGGGATTTTTTATTGCGATAAAAGAAAACATAAGAGGGCCTATTAGCACGGTTACCATTGCCATGGCCATGAATGTACCTGCTTCGGTAGAAGAAATGATCTTCATTTGTTGAGCAATCATAGTCACAGCAATGACCAGGGTAAAACGGGTTGACAATAAGGCTCCTGATGCGATCGTATCTCGCCATGAGAATGATGGCTTAAATGCTAGTGCGGAACCCACTTTGACCAGGATCGCAAAAAGCAAGTAAAGAGGGAGATTGCTCAAAACGTCGCCAAATGAAACATCCGTCATATCCAGTTGCATCCCTACGGTAATAAAAAAGAAAGGTAAAAAATAGCCATAACCTATGGTTTCTAGTTTTTCCCTTACCATAGGATGCTTTGCTCCAGCAAGGCTTGAGCAAACCAATCCGCCAATGAATCCACCCAAAATAACTTCCGCGTGAAAAAAAACAGCAGTAGCACCGCACATAGCCATAATGGCAAGTGCCCCCCGAACGCCGATTTCGGAAGAGCGCAGTGACTGTGTCCCTTTTGCTAAGCTAGGTAATAAGAAACGCCCAAGTAGATAAATGACTACTCCTAAAAGTGTTACTACGATAATCGGAATAAATGGATTTTCACGACTTACTTGTGGTGACTGTAAAATGAAGGAAGACAAAGCCACCGTGACAAGATCAGCAAGCAGGGCAGAGATAAGTAGCGTTTGCCCAAGGGGTTGGTCGATCAAGTGTTGTTCGCGCAGCACAGGAATGATGACACCTAATGACGTCGTCGATAGAATAAGCGTTGTGAACATCGGTTGTGTCGTCTTATGCATAAAGAGCAACAGATGGGATGCAACAAGTGACAAAGCGAATACGGTAATAAAAGAGATAAGTGGAATTAACCATAGGGAGCGCTGAATCGAGCGTCCCTCAGTCAAACGAATTTCCAGACCAGCTAAAAACATCAGGTAAAGCAAACTGACTTGTGTAATCGCATGCATCCAATCCGGTTGTGCGATCACTTGAAACCCACTTTTGCCGATAAGGATACCACAAAAGATCTCAAGTACAGCAGTTGGTATGCGTAAGATGGGCACTAGAGCTGCCACCATCGGTGTAATGAACGCGATTAAATAGATAAAAAGCAAGGAAAAAAGAGGTGCCTTGTCCGCCATACCGGACCTCCGTGAAAGGGTTTGTCTACATCTTATGGTCCCAAGCACGGATACAGACGTTATTCTAAGAAACGTAAGATGAGTTCGGTAAGTAGGCAAATCCTAGAGTACAAAACGTCATCACGCGCATCGGATTTCGGATGGTGGTGAAGGTAGGGAGTGCCCATTTTGCCTCAATGCTGCTTGATGTCATCTTGAAAAGCCCCCTTTTTCTTCGTGCTTGATCTATCGACTATATCTTTTCTTGTGGAGTTGTTCATAGTAGAGAGATTTTGCATATAGATTCTATGAGAACATACAAAAGCGGGTGATAGATTTGAGTTATAAAATTACGATTCGAATCAGTGAGCCCGCGCCAAAGCCGACTGATGAGTGTGGACAAGTACCACTCTTGACGCAGGGGGAAGAACATCAGCCTAATCCTGATCATGAAGTCGATCCACGATTAGAAGAAGTATTGGCCCATGCGCGGGAACTTGCGAGTACATGGCAGTCAGATATGTGCCAACCCGAAGCGCCGAATAGACCGAATAGAAGAGCGCCTTTGTTGCGACGAAACCTCAAGTCACGCACACGGCTTGGCGATCTCTTTTTAACGTCGTTATCGATTGCTTTGCTGCTTGGAGCTGTATTGCTCGTTTTAGCACATGTTTTTGCCTCGTCAGCGCCTGTGGTGCAGAAAGCTGTAGCTGTTTCTGTGCCCGCCACTACTTCATCAGCTAATCAGTATGTAACAAACCTTACAAGACCGGCGTTTGCCTCATGGATTTATGAAGCAGGGATTTATTCTACATTTTCAAGTGCCAAGTCTGCCGTAGAGGATTATCGGGGAAGTGGTGTGCAACCTGTCATTGCTCCATGGACTGCATCTGCAGGTGCTGGAGCAAAGGGACGTTATACGTTGCTTCTTGGATCTACTATAGCTCCATCAGGCTCTGGCGTCTATTCATCATGGCTCAATCATGCACAAGTTCCGTATTTTATTCGGCCTTGGGTTCTTAAAGCCAAAACGATAGTATTTCGTCAAGCAGTGACGGAAAAAGTGCAGGCGCTTTTGTCGACTGATGAAAAGATGTTAGAAGCGTTGATCGCGATGAATTCGGGCTATGAAGTTACCACGATCGATTCGCTTGCTTCACAACGTCAAAAACTTCGCCAACAAATTAATCAAGATATAAAGAAGAAAGCTGGTGAACAAAGCACCATTTTACGTTTTGATCAGGCTGTTTTACATGCTTGGCAAGCTCAGCACAGTGCAGGGCCTTACGGGACAATGCTACAATTGGCCAAGGCTATCGCCTCGTATACGCAAATTCGTTGAGGTCGTTGTATTGTGAATTATTTCTCCTAAAAAAGTGGGACGAATTAAGGGGCATGATATACTTCGGATAGGATAAATTTCCTTAATTAGGTTCACGTTATCGTGTGAACACTTTTTTGGAGGTGTGCTCGTGGATGTCTGGCTAGCTTCCAGTTCACCGAGAAGGACGCAGCTTTTGACTCAGATTGGGGTGGATCACCGTGTGGTGAAACCGGAAATTGATGAGTTGCAGTTTGAACATCTAGACCCTATCGTTATGGTGAGAACACTTTGTGTCTGTAAAGCGAAAGCGGTTTGTGAGCGTGTTTCAACAGGGCTTGTCATTGCGGCAGATACCACGGTTGTCTACGATAACGCGATCTTTTCAAAACCTCGCTCAACAGAACATGCTATAGACATGTTGTCTTGTCTTAGCGGGAAACGCCACAAGGTAATTACTGGTGTTGCCGTGATGGATGCAACGGACGGACGCTATCGTTTAGGACATTCTATGGCGCATGTTTGGTTTTTGAAGATGACTACGGCTGAAAAAGAAGCGTATGTAGCGACGGCAGAACCTATGGATAAAGCTGGATCATATAGTATTCAAGGGTATTTCGCAAGATTTGTCGAACGAATAGACGGCGATTTTTATGCTGTTGTTGGGTTGCCTTTGGCTATGACATCAAGATTTCTCGCCGACTTAGGTTATCAATTTTGAATTTCTTCCTATGGAGCGGATGGATTTGAGTGGGCATAGCACTATAGTTCGTGGTACACTAATTGCTGAGTTGCCGATTGTCGAACGACCTCGTGAACGGCTTTTGCGTAATGGGGCGCAGATTTTAACGACTGCAGAGTTGATTGCTCTTGTTATTGGGACGGGGCGACAAGGCGAATCTGCTATTTCTTTGGCAGATCGAATTTTGTCGAGTTCTGGCGGGCTTGTTGAATTGCTGCATGCGGATGTTCGCGAACTTCAGGAAGTGGATGGTATCGGTCCTGCCAAGGCGGCAACTATACTTGCGGCGATCGAACTTGGGAGACGGATACACGCGGCGCGCGGCACGATGCTTCGAAAGATTTCATCTCCGACAGACGCAGCTGATTTTTTGATGGAACGTCTGAGTTTCTTACGCAAGGAGCACTTTGTAACGATTCATTTGGATACGAAACATCAGATTCTTGGTGAGGAAGTCGTTTCGATTGGATCCTTAAATGCTTCGATTGTGCATCCACGTGAGATCTTCAAAACTGCTTTGAAGCGCAGCGCGGCATCCATCATCTGCGCACATAACCACCCTAGCGGAGATCCAACGCCAAGTGCAGAAGACATTTCGGTAACTAAAAGGCTGGTCAACGCTGGTATGATTCTTGGCGTTGATGTTCTCGATCACATTGTGATCGGTGATAAACGGTATATCAGCATGCGAGAACGCGGTTATATCTCTGATTTACAACACACATAGTGGACATGTTCGAGGGGAGTCGACAGGATGTTTGGCAATTTGCGCGATATGGGAATTGATTTAGGGACGGCCAACACGTTGGTATACATGAAAGGACGGGGCATCGTTGTTCGGGAACCATCAGTCGTCGCCATGCGTACTGACACGGGCGTCATTCGCGCTGTGGGTGAAGAGGCTAAAAAGATGATTGGTAGAACGCCTGGCAACATCGTGGCAGTTCGTCCGATGAAAGATGGCGTCATTGCTGATTATGAAACAACAACGACGATGCTTAAGTATTTTATTCGTCAAGCGCTGAAAAAGAAGTCTGTATTTGCTGGCAAGCCACGTGTGATTGTCTGTGTGCCATCCGGTATCACAGCGGTTGAAAACCGTGCTGTGCTTGATGCCACGATTCAAGCTGGAGCAAAAGAAGCACAAACGATCGAAGAACCTATGGCTGCGGCGATTGGTGCAGGTTTGCCAGTTGGTGAACCGACAGGTAGTATGGTCGTTGATATTGGTGGCGGCACTACAGAAGTCGCCATTATCTCACTTGGCGGTATTGTCACGAGTCGCTCGATTCGTGTGGCAGGCGATGAGATGGATGAAGCAATCATGAATCACATCAAGCGCAAGTATAATTTGATGATTGGTGAACGGACAGCGGAGGAGTTAAAAATTTCAATCGGCTCGGCACAAGTAAGTGAAGCATCTCAGGATGTTGAGATTCGCGGCAGAGATCTAGTCAGTGGTTTACCGAAAACAGTCACGATCTCGGCGACAGAAATGGCTGTGGCTCTCGCTGATACGGTTGCAAGTATCGTTGAAGCCGTCAAGGTAACGCTCGAAAAATCGCCACCGGAATTGGCTGCAGATATTATGGATCGTGGTATCGTATTAACAGGTGGTGGGGCACTCCTTCGCAATCTGGACAGGCACATCTCGCAAGAGACTGGGATGCCGGTCATTGTAGCTGAAAATCCACTGGATTGCGTGGCTATTGGTACGGGTAAGGCGTTAGACAATATGGAACAATTACGTGATCGACGTAACCAAGGGCAGCGTCGCTATCGTGGACGGTAACTTGAGAGGATGAGGGAGAGGCTGTCGTGTGGGTAGGTTCTTTTCAGGCGGTCGATTATTTGCGTTTCTTGGGCTAATCATATTGCTCGTGGTTTCAGCTGGAATCTCACAACGTTCACGAGCCATTGAACAGTCATGGCCGGGAAAATTTATTCGTGATGGTTTTTCGCTGATTAGTCGACCGTTTTATGAACCATCATATCAAATAGCAACATTTTTTCATCGCTTGCAGGATCTAAAGTCGATGTATGAAGAAAATGCGCAACTAAAATCGGTGGCTAACGTAGATGCGGCATTACGCACGACATTGCAGGAAAAATCGTTGCAGGTTCAAGAGCTTAAGCAAATGTTGCAATTCAAGGATAAAGAACCGCAGTTTAAGTTAGTATCTGCCCAAGTCACAGGCAGAAGTCCTTTGTCATGGAACTCAGACGTAGTGCTATCTGTAGGGAGCACAGTTGGTATCCGCCGCAACTTACCAGTTTTGAATGATTCCGGCGCTTTGATTGGCCGTATCGTTGCCGTTGCCCAGTATAGTAGTACTGTGTCATTGCTTACGACGACCGATTCGACGGATGGTGTATCGGCTAGCATTTTATCGCCCAAGCAACCTGCCTTTGGCATCGTGTCTGGTTCCTCGACGTCGCCGGGACTTTTGAGCATGCAGTTTATCTCACAACTGTCTGGGATAGCAAAACCGGGAGATGTTGTTGTCACATCTGGACTTAGTGACATTTACCCGCGGGGTTTAGTGATTGGTAAAGTGCAATCTTTTTCAGCAGATGGGTCGGGCATTACGCGATCGGCCGTCATCGTTCCCGCAGCTAATATGAACTACTTGGATTATGTTTTTGTCTTAGTACCAAAACAGGGGCAAGTACTATCATGAAGAGTTTTGGTTTGTTTGTCCTGATTTTAGTCAGTCTCATTATCGAGTCCACGTTGCTTCGCTTGCCGGGAATTGCTGCGTATGCACCCAACTTGGTCATTATTGGGCTTGTGATGACAAGTATGTTACGCGGCTCTTCCTTGGCGTTGTTGTTTGGGCTTTTGATCGGGTTTATCCAAGATATTAACTTTGGTGCTTTCCTAGGTGAAACAGCTTTTGCTTATGCAGTAGTTGGTTATTTATCTGGTTATGTGCGGAGCCTGTTGATTCGCGAAAGCCTGCTTTTAGGGCTACTTTTAACAGGCGTTGGCACAGAATTGTTTTTATGGATTACGTTTGCTTTGGATCACCTACTCGGGGAAGTCGTGATGAATGCTCATGCGATGCTGCAGCTATCCACGCAAACTACGCTGTCTTCGATGGCATGTATGATTCCTCTTTATTTCATCTATCACCGTCTTTTTGTGAAAAAGCACGTCATCAGTTATAATGACGATTCGTTGCAAGCCTAAGCTGCATAATGCCGTGTTGGAAAAGGTAACCTACGCACAGGTTGCCTTTTTTTTACGGGAATATGGGCATGGAGCAAATGATGAAAGAGTCTTTGAAACCCGATGATGATGAACTCGTGAAGATGCGGGATAATCGCTTACGGATAGTACAACGTTTTTTAGTTCTATCGATGATGCTTTTGGTTTTGCGATTGGCTTATATGCAAATTGGTCATCAATTCCACTATCTAGCTTTGGCAAACCGCAATCGGGTCGATACGTATGCTACGCCATCTCCCCGTGGCACTATTTTTGACCATATGATGCGAGCTTTGGTCTACGATCGCCCGGCGTTTAGCCTTATCTATGCGAGATCCAATCGCTCTGTTCAGCCGATTGCAACAGCGCTCTCCCAGGTACTTGGTACGCCACCTAAAGAGTTGCAAGAGCGCATGTTAGCTGATGCCACAGCGGGCGTTCACTGCTTGATTGCAAGCCGTATCTCCGATCGTGCCATCTCTTTCGTTCGTGAACATCAAAGAGATTTGCCAGGCGTTGAGATTATTCCGGATTCGACGAGAACGTATCCGTACGGTGACCTTGCTTGCCATGTACTAGGCTACATTAACTCCATCCCTAAAGAACGCCGAGATGATGTGCATTTGGCTGATTTTCCGCCATCCACTAAAATTGGTTGGAGTGGCGTTGAACGCTCCTATGACGAGGTACTACGCGGACGTCCGGGGAAAATATGTATGGAAGTAGACAGTCAAGGCGTTCCGATTCGTCGACTTTTGCAAAGTAGGGAGCCTGCATCAGGACAAGATGTGGTACTTACGTTGGATGCAGCGTATCAAGCGTATGTGCAGCGCCTGTTGGTACAGCAACTTCACTACTTAAAAGCTCATGGTCATGCGCTGATGGATCATGCCATGGCTGTTGCCCTGAATCCGAATACAGGTGCCATACTCGCCATGGCCAGCGCACCAACATACAATCCACAATGGTTTATTGATGGCATATCCTATGAAGTGTATGAAAAACGATTTGCTCCAGCTGAGCGAAATTGGGCTACGCAAGCGCCTGTCGCGCCTGGTTCTGTTATGAAGCCATTGACCGCTCTCTTTGCGATGAAAGAAGCCGTTGTTTCGCCCTCTTCAACGTTACGCTGTGATGGAAAGTGGGATATCCCTTTCACGCAAGGTCCACCTATTCGATGTTGGACGCGTCATGACGATGTGTCGCTACGTTCGGCCCTTGCAGAATCCTGTGATGTGTATTTTTATAAAGCAAGCTTGGCTTACGGCCATTGGCCGCCTAAGGATGGTGTTGCCGTCACGACGTGGCTACAAAAGACGCGATTATCTGCATTAAGGCGCTTAGAAACTATGCAGCACCTTTTTGGTTTGGGCAATGGAGCTACGGGTGTTGACCTGCCGGAAGAAGTCAGTGGTTACGTTAACGAAGGATCAGGGCAAGTAACCGATCTGCCTTATACAGCAATCGGTCAAAATGAAGTATTTACGACGCTTGAGCTAGCCACATACACAGCGACTTTAGCGCATGATGGCATCCGTCCTACACCACATGTCGTAGAAAAGGCGGGGCGTGTTCCTTATAAAGTGAGGCAGGTCAACGCATTGCAAGCAAGCGGTTTGCATAACGAGCAATTACATGTCGTTCAAGAGGGCATGTATTTGGCATGCAATGCGCCTTCGGGAACAGCTTACGAAACTTTTCATCATGGGCGACCGTTATCGTATACCGTAGCTGGCAAGACGGGAACGGCTGAAACAGGGATTGCGGGTTTTGATAACGCTGTCTTTATTGGTTACGCTCCTTATCATCATCCGCAAATTGCCATTGCCATTGTTATTCCTGGAGGCGGGCATGGTGCAGACTCAACGGGACCTATCGCGCGTGCCATGTTCGATCGATTCTTCTCAGTAAAAGCAGGAAAAGCGCAGACTCACGTTGAATAGTGAGGTTTGAAGGCTTTTGACAGGAGGACAATTATGTCGAGATCTGCGAGGTCAGCACCCGTGAAGGTGTGCGATCTGGTGACGGTGAAAGGCATCCGTAACGGTTTGTTGTTTGTGCTGGCTGATGATGTGGATATCGCGGATGTGCTCGGAGAGTTAGAACATAAGCTTGAAGGACAGACCAAAAGTGATGGGACGATCACCGCTTACGTAGAATGTGGTCAGCGAAAATTAACGGATGAAGACGAACGAATGATTCGAAAGCTATTTGCGACACACGGTAATCTGATTGTTGGCGGTTTTGCTGGCGCTCCAACGGCGTCTAGTCTGCGGCGCAAAGATCCGTACGTATTTAAGGGAACGGTACGGTCTGGCATGATCATTGAACATGATGGTGATGTGGTGATTATCGGCGATGTGAACCCGGGAGGACAAATTATTGCCGCTGGGGATGTCTACATTATGGGGCATCTGCGCGGATCTATTCATGCAGGTGCGTCAGGCAACCATCAAGCCGTGGTGGCAGCGAATTACTTTGAACCATTGCAAGTGCGCATTGCCCATGTGGTCCGTCGCGCACCAGACGTCCGCACGAGGCCGGCGGAAATGGAATTTGCCTATCTCGATGGCGAGCAGATGGCGATTGAGCAGATGGCTTATCTAGCACAGTTCAGGGCTAAGATGAGTTAGGTGCACGGATATGAGGAGGAATTTGTCATGGGAGAAGCGATTGTTGTAACTTCTGGTAAAGGGGGCGTCGGTAAAACAACATCCTCAGCAAACATCGGTACAGCGTTGGCTCTTCTCGGGAAAAAAGTATGTATGGTAGATACCGATATTGGTCTGCGCAATTTAGATGTTGTCATGGGACTTGAGAATCGGATTATCTTCGATGTGATTGATGTAGCATCTGGGTCGTGCCGTTTGGAGCAGGCATTAATCAAGGATAAGCGATTCGATCAATTGTTTTTATTGCCGGCGGCACAGACGAAAGATAAGCTTGCCTTAAGTGAACAGTCTATGCAAACGATCGTCGCAAAACTCAAAGAGCAATTTGATTTTGTGATTATCGATTGCCCAGCTGGTATAGAACATGGCTTTCGCGTGGCTGTGACTGGTGCAGACCAAGCGATCGTCGTGACGACTCCTGAACAAGCAGCCGTAAGAGATGCCGATCGTGTCATTGGACTATTAGAAGCGCATAAAATCTCATCGCCTAAATTAATAATCAATAGAATTCGCCCGCAGATGATGAAAAATGGTGATATGTTAGATATCGACGATATTATTTCGATTTTATCGCTTGATTTATTGGGTATTGTTCCTGACGACGAACATGTGATTCGCGCTGCTAACCAGGGAGAACCAACCGTGATGCGTCCCGATTCGCCAGCTTCGATGGGCTACCGTAATATCGCCCGGCGAATTTTAGGTGACCCGGTTCCTTTGATGAATTTGATTGCCGATGAAGGTGGCTTATTCAAAAAGATGCGCAAATGGATTGGATTTCGCTGAGTGCATCTGCTCTTGTAGTTCGACATACAACGCCTCATCCACGCATAAAGTTAGATGAAAAAGCTTGACCATCTAACTTTATGTGAGGAGGGGCGGCTTTGTATTCAGACGATGCGAAGAGCCGCACGACAACAAAACAAATTCGACCCGAGTACTCCATTTCCCCTGATGATGATTTATACAGTTCCCCAAGATCATGGGCTGGCCCTGTGTTACAATCGACCGAACAAAATGACGATGACAATACGATGATTCGCCCTTTGTCGCCACCACACCGTCCGTACAATGAATTACCTCATCGCAACAACTATCCAAGAAATAGTGAACGTCCTTATGGACCCTATGAGTCAACACAGTCCGGATCATTTTTACCCGTGCAGCTGATTGGTTCATTATGCTTGGTGCTCGCTGTGCTGTTTATCTCACACAGTTCCACACCACTTGCTAACCGTTTAAAAACGGATGTACAAAACATCTTGGCTCCCGATTATACGCAGGTTGATTTGCCGGCAAGTTTGGCAAGAGCTTTTGGCAATCTACCTAGCTCAGGCACAGCTACGGTGACCACTGCAGCAACGCCGTTTTATGTCGTGGCGCCGATCAAAGGATCTATCGTACGGACATTTTCTGTTGTAAGTCCTGAGGTCGTTTTTCAAGGTCATCCGGGTGCAACGGTGGTGGCAGCAGCAGAAGGATTGGTGGATAACGTGGGTGAAACACAGGCAAATGGTTACTATGTCACAATTGATCATGGAGGTCTCGGACAGACATTTTATGCTCATTTGGGCCGAATCGCTGTGCATGCACATGAGTATGTCGTTGCGGGTCAAACCATCGGATTCTTGCCAGAAAACAGCAGTCTTTTAACATTTGGTTACATTCGCGGTGGCTCGTACAAAGATCCGGCGACATTGCTGCAAGATTCTAAACCATGAAAATGTTTGGTATTAGGATTCACATCCATCCTCTATTTGTCGCTGTTATGGCGCTTGCTGTGTATGGGGGATTTGCGGTTGATCTTATCGTATGGTTTGTGGTGGTTGTTTTACATGAAATTGGGCATATTGTCGCTGCCCGCCGCTACGGCTATGTTGTCGAAGGTATTGAATTGTTGCCTTTTGGTGGTGTCGCACGCATGGCAGCATCGACACTGGGTTTTCAGGTGCGGCATGAGACCGTGATTGCACTGTGCGGACCACTTGTCAATTTGGTACTGGCGCTGTTGACAGCTATGGTGCATCTCGCTGGATGGGTTGGGGATCGCGGGGCAACCGATTTTTTGATGATCAACGGGATGATTGCTTTATTCAACTTATTGCCTGCTTTACCTTTGGACGGAGGAAGGATCGCCCGCGCAGGATTAGCTATGAGTTTGGGTTATAAGCATGCTACGAGAGTGGTGACTGCCATGTCGTTCTTCTTATCGCTGGCTCTTATGTTGATCGGCGCATCGGCGCTGGTTCTTGGCTATACGGACGCTGGATTATTAGCACTTGGCGCCTTTCTTCTATTTTCAGCCTATACGCTTAGTCGACAGGCAAAATATGATACGTTACGCTTTTTAGATGCCAAGCGTCTTGAAAACAGCCGTATACAACCCGTAAAGACAGTCGCAGTTTTACCAACAGCCAGTATCGGTGAAATTGCAGGAAGTTTTGCACCGGGTCATTACCATTTGATCTATATTACTGAAAACCAGACGATGATTGAAGAAAAGGCTGTGTTGCACGCTATATTTGATGCTGGTATGTGGCGAGAACCGATTTCTGCATTGCTTTCACCATGATGCTTGTGGTATTCTATGCTTTGTGACGCACCAAAGCGATGTGTCAACCGCATGGGTATAGGTCTTTAAACGAATCTTTTCGTGCCTAACCAGCGAGTCCTACCTGTTTGGAGGTGCGCGTATGTACGCGATTGTTGAGAGTGGCGGAAAGCAGTTTAAGGTCACTGAGGGTGGCACGGTTTATGTGGAAAAGGTCGAAGCAGGCGTTGGGGAATCTGTAACGCTTGATAAAGTATTTCTTGTGGAAAAAGAAGGTCAAGTTACCGTGGGTAGTCCGTTGGTTTCTGGTGCAAGTGTGACAGCGACGGTTGTTGAACATGGTAAGGACAAGAAAATTATTGTCTTCAAATACAAGTCAAAGAAAAATTATCGTAAAAAACAAGGTCACAGACAGCCATTCACCAAGTTGCATATCGATACGATTAACGGCTGATCTTTATGATTCGTGCGCATGTGGTTTCGCGCAAAGTAGTAACGAGTTCGGACGCTTTGTCGGTGAAAGAACGCAGTATTGAACGTATTGAAATATCAGGTCATGCTGAGTCGGGCGAATATGGAAAAGATCTTGTGTGCGCTGCGGTCTCGGCCTTAGTGATTACCTTTGTGAATAGCGTGGAAATATTATGTGGATTCGATCTTGCGCCAGAAATTCGGTCAGGTTACGTATGCGCGATGGTGCCAGCCGATCCAGGTATACAGCTTTTGGCAGAGAGTCTCGTCGTTGGACTTGAAGGAATGATGCATGATCATGCTAAGTACATTGTGGTAAAACACACTTTGCTTGAAGATTTGTGAAGGAGGACAAGTTTTATGTTGCGGTTTGATTTGCAATTGTTTGCTCACAAAAAAGGGGTTTCATCGACTCGTAATGGTCGTGATAGCCATGCTCAACGCCTTGGCGTCAAACGCAGTGATGGTCAAGTAGTCACAGGCGGCAGTATCTTAGTGCGTCAACGCGGTACGAAGTTTTATCCTGGTGTTAATGTCGGACGTGGCAGCGATGACACGTTGTTCGCAAAAGTTGATGGGTTAGTCAAGTTTGAACGTTTTGGGCATGATCGTAAACGCATTAGTGTATACCCTGTGGAAACGGCTGTGGCTGTTGCGGAAAATGCATGATTGTGTTTTTGATTCCTAACCCAGTTGCTAAGCGACTGGGTTTTTTAGATTGGAAGTGATAGAGATGTTTATTGACGTAGCAAAAGTTGAAATTAAAGCGGGTAACGGCGGCAATGGCATGGTTGCGTACCGACGTGAAAAATATGTGCCAATGGGTGGACCTGCTGGTGGTGATGGGGGGCACGGCGGAGATGTCGTGTTCATCGTAGACCCTGGGTTGCGAACGTTGCTTGATTTTCGTTATCAGCGTCATCTGCGAGCTCCACATGGTGAAAATGGCAGGATAAAGAATCAACATGGCGCCAATGCGGATGATTTGTTGGTGAAAGTACCGCCGGGCACGATAGTTCGTGATGTATTGACACAAGACTTGGTGGCGGATTTGACGGAGGTCGGTCAAACTGCAGTGATTGCCAAAGGTGGGCGTGGAGGTCGCGGTAATGCTCGTTTTGCGACTTCGCGCAACACAGCACCTGACATGGCAGAAAAAGGAGAACCTGGCGAAGAAAAGACAGTGATTCTTGAATTGCGCCTATTAGCGGATGTTGGTTTAGTGGGTTTTCCGAGCGTTGGCAAATCCACGTTGCTATCCGTAGTTAGTGCCGCTAGACCAAAGATAGCTGATTATCATTTTACGACCTTGACGCCAAATCTAGGTGTCGTTTCTTTAGGTGATGAACGGCAGTTTGTGCTAGCTGATCTTCCTGGCTTGATTGAGGGCGCACATGTTGGATTGGGCCTTGGACATGAGTTTTTGCGCCATATTGAGCGGACACGGGTACTCATTCATGTTGTCGACATGGGGACTCAAGAAGAGCGCGATCCAATCGCTGATTTTGAGGCAATTAACCGTGAACTGTCCATGTATGATCCAAAATTGTCTGTTCGTCCGCAAATTGTTGCCGCAAACAAAATGGATTTGCCTGGAGCAAACGAACGTTTGCAGCGATTTATAGACGCGTATCCGGATGTTTCCGTGTTTGCTATATCGGCCGTATCACATCAAGGGATCGATTTGCTTATGCAAAAGGCGGCAGAACTTTTAGTGCTTGAAGAACAAAAGCCTACCGTTGAAGAGACCACACAAGATGAAGTGGTTTATCGATCGAATGAGAATCCGATTCGCTTTACAATTCAACGAGACAATGATCTGTTTATAGTGCAAAGCGCAGAGCTTGACAAGTTGGTGGCGATGTCTGATTTCAATCAATATGATGCCGTCTTACGCTTTCAACGAATTATGCGCCGCTCGGGAGTGGACGATGCCTTACGAGCTCACGGCGCAAAAGATGGTGATCAAATTCAAGTTGGTGACATGATCTTTGATTTCGTTGATTAGTTTGGAGGGTGCAACCGGTGTATAAAGGAAACGATGGGATAACCCGTGACTTTGTAGCAACGGGTATTGTCGTGCATGGTGAAAAAGTTGCGTTGGTTCTCCATCGCAAGTTAAAGCGCTGGTTACCTCCAGGTGGTCATATTGATGCTCCTGAATTACCTGATAGAGCGGCTATTAGAGAGGTTAAAGAAGAGACTGGGCTCGACGTTGTGTTGGTGGCCGACTATGAGCCAGCGGGATTTTCCCATGCGTTAGCACGTCCTGCAGGTATCCAACTTGAGGATATTGAACCCGGGCACCAACATATAGATTTGATTTACTTTGCCAGACCCCTAGGTGATACGACACTGACCGTAAGTGACGAATCGATGGAGATTGGGTGGTTTACGATTGATGAGATGCGTTCAATGGGTGTAACCGATGAGGTGATAGCTTGGAGTCAAAAAGCGATCGTAGCGATGAATGCGGTTCGTCCATGATCGATGGACACATCTTGCAATTGATCCTCCCTAATGCTATTCGTTTGAGTTTGCTTGATTATATGCGTGAGGTATTGCCTTATGAAGGCGGTGGTGTGTTGCTAGGAAAGGTGCATCGCGGGGGTCCCCCTGTTGATACAACCTTTTGCGCACATCGCTTTTTTGCATTGTCAAACATATTGTATAGTTCGACAAGATTTCTAGCAGACCCTAAACAAACGGTGGCAGCAGTACTTTGTTCCCGCCAAGAGGGGGAAACGATCATAGCTACGGTTCACAGCCATCCTAATGCAGATGCTTTTCCCTCGCCTCGTGATTTGCAAGAAGCGTTTGATTATGCTATACCCCACCTAATCGTGGGCACAGTGAATAGCAAAATTACGACGAATGCATTTTTTTACATAAAAAATCCTCTTGGCCTTTCCTTTCGTGCGATTCCCCTGGTATTCTCCAATCCTATCGGCTAGTAATCTTATCGTAAAAAGGATTTAAGCGAGCGATTTTGAACGGATACTTTATCTCAAATAAAGGAGATGAGATCCGTGACACAGGCAAGTGGTGAGATTGTCGATGAGATTCTAACTGTGGCTTGCTTGTTAGGTGTATCGGATGTCCACTTTAATCCTGTGTGCGACGAGTTTGCCGTGCTGTTTCGTCTTCATGGTCGTTTACTTCATGCTTCCGATGCTGACTCATCCTTGCCACAGACCGTTTCTAAAGCTGCTGTACAACGCTTGAAAGTTTTAGCCAAACTCAACCTTGGTGAACAAAGAAAACCACAAGATGGACAACTCGTTGTGCAGTCAGCGCAAGAGCCTTGTGATCTACGTATCAACGTCATGCCCACGGTGCGAGGAGAACGTCTTGCCGCACGGATTACATCCCGCCATACCATGTTGGATAGCCTAGCCAGTCTTGGTATGACAGATCAACAGCAAGAACAAGTGCAGACCGTACTGCGTGAACAAAGTGGACTTATCGTGGTAGCTGGGCGAATCGGTTCAGGCAAGAGCACAACCATGCACGCGATGCTCCATGAAAAAAGCAAAGAAGGCGCCTCGGTACTTTCGATAGAAGATCCTGTAGAAAGGTATGAAGATTCCATTGCTCAGATTCAAGTTGATGAGCGACAAGGATTAACATTTTCGGCTTGTCTGCGTTCAGCTTTAAGGCAGGATCCGGATGTTTTAATGGTGGGAGAGATTCGTGACGAAATTACGGCTGCAATGGCTGTACGTGCTGGAATGATTGGGCATTTGATCATGACATCCTTGCATGCTGATCATCCCGCTCTAGTCATCACGAGATTGCTTGATTTTGGTATTCGACCCCATTTTATTGAGACGGCTCTGCGTTTGATTATATGGCAGAGGCTTCGCCCGGTATATTGTGAATGTTGTGGTGGTCAAGGGTGTGCTCAATGTCATCAGCTTGGAGTACTCGGACGAAAAGCAGAGTTTCAAGTGATGACAACACAAACTTTGGAACCCCTGTTTTTTGCCATGCAAATGCATGTTCAGTCGATCCCGACATGCGGAAGGGATGAAGGATTTGGTCCGATTTACAGTGAAGCTGAAACATCACGATATGGAGTATTTCCTGAGCGATTTGAGCGACCTTTTGCAAGCAGGAATTGATATCGATACTGCGCTAAGTGCGTTGTCGTCGCAAGCGATCAAGCGTGGATCGTTTGCCATTGTACTTCAGGAGAAAGTTCGGCAAGGACAATCGCTTGCGAGTGGCTTTTCTCTACTGTTTTTCCCCGATATCATCGTACGTATTTTGCGTCTTGGTGAGTGGACGGGGGACTTAGCCAATGCGCTGAAGAAAGCTGCTCATTATCTTGAAACAAAACGTCTTCGACGTGAACGACTATGGCGCATATTGGCCTATCCCCTAGTACTTACGATCCTCTGTTTTGCGGTAACACAACTCCTTGCGTCCATTGTGTTGCCTGAGTTCTATCACATGTACCAGTCTTTGGGCGTTTCGTTATCAAAGTTGACAGAGTTTTTGTTTTACCTTGGACGTGTGATTGCCTGGGGCTTGCCGCGTGCATTGATCGCATTGATCGTGCTTTGCATCGTCCTTGTTGTACTTTACCGACGTAATGGAGCAAACATGTCCTATTTTCCATTTTCGCATGGGCCTCTCAGGAAATGGCTTACGTTACTAGAAGCAAAACAAAGTATGGAGGTTCTATCATTTTTACTGCAGAGTGGATTGGATTTGCTGACATCATTAACATATATGGCCGAGATGGACTCCGCAGGTTTAGCACGTGAGTGGGGCCTTGTGGTTTATGACGTTTCGTTGGGGATGTCGTTCTCCGAAGTTCTTAAAAATCGCACGACATTACCACAACTTGTGATTGATACGCTGGAGATGGCGGAGAAAACGGGTGATTTACCCGGTAGTACGCACCGCTTGTCAAGTTATTATACGCGTACAGTTGATCAAAAAATGGAACGTTTTTTCCGTACTTTGGAGCCTTTGTCAACTGCCATATTGGGCGTGATCATCGGTTTTGCCACGTTGTTGTTTATGCTGCCAATGATGAATTTGATTCGGCAATTAAGCTAGTAACAAGTCTACCTAAAGGGTGGTTATTATGCGAAACCGAAAGAATGACCGAAAATCAGATCATGGCTTTACTTTGGTGGAAATGGTCGTCGCTCTTTTTATTGTGTCGGTGATGATGGCTGTGGCCATACCTAATTTGCAGGTAGCAGGAGCTCATGCGGCCCGTACAGGTTGTGAAGCGAATCAACGTATGGTGCGAGCTGCTTTGACGGAATATTATCTCGATCATCATGGTTATCCAACAGATGGCACGACAGATGCTATCGTTGCTGATCTCAAACAAAATGGCTACTTGGACAGTACGCCTACCTGTGCCGCAGGGGGCACTTATACCATCACGATAGCTTCAGATGGCTTATCTGCCACTGTGTCTTGCAGTTCGCATGGTGAGTTAGGTCAATAATGAAAAAAACTTGCGCCGGATTTACCCTTCTTGAATCGATGGTCTCCTTGTGGATCGTCAGTTTAGTGACTGTGGTCGTCCTTCCTGATTTTGTAACTAGTTTTGACCATGCGCAACTGCGACTGACGGCGCAGCAGGTTGTGTCTCAATTATGTCTGCAACAAATCAAGGCGATCCAATGGCAAAGGTATGAAGAAGTTCGATTTGAGCCGTATGGACTTTTTTACCAATTATATGATCCGGTACTGGGAATTGGGCCACTACTTCCATTTGCCGGACGAACGGGGTATTTCGAAGGTTATCTGCATTTGCCACTCACTACGGTTCGCTATGATGCCCGTGGTTATGTTAATCAAAGTGGACAAGCAGCGTTAGTGTCACCGGAAGGCGATATCCAAAATATCGTGATTTATCTTCAATATGGTGGCTTACGTGTATTGCCACATATGCTCCTTGGTACCTTGTCATCGTGAACTTGAGGTGATGATACAAATGAATCTTATGGAGTCTGTCGTTGCGGTGTTCATCATGGGTGTTTTACTCAGCGTGTTTTGTGCCGTGGACGCTTTTGCTCTAACACGATTGCAAACTGCCGCCGCAAGACAAACAGCGCTCATGATAGCGCAAGGGACTGTAGAAACGGATGCTCGGTTACTGGCTATTGGTAGATTGCCAGCGCAAGAGGCTAGCAAACAGGACCAAGGTGTAGTGTATTCCATTACTTCACGTTTTTCTGAGATTGTACCCGGGTTACGAGATGTTCAAGTCACCGTGACGTACGTTCTTTTTGGCCATGTAGAATCCTTGGGACTATATACCCGTGAAATCACATCATTGTAAATTCAACTCGAAAGCACAATGTGGCTTCTCTCTGGTTGAAACAATCGTAGCGATGACTGTCACTATGATTGTTTTGACGACTTGTCTCTCTTTGCTCTTGGTAAATGTAAAAACAGATCGACGGGCAATTGCCGAGTTATTAACACAACACGATATTTTTTTGTTTCAGGCTGCGTTGAGGCGTGATATTCACAGTGCGCAAGGGATAACTGCGAATGGTTCGACACTGTTCATTACGAGAGACGATGGCATCGTGAATGACTACCGTTTCAATCCATCATCTGGAATCGTTTACAAATCTGTGGATGGTAGCGGCACGGCTATTTTGGCAACGAGTGTGACGAAAGTGCAATATACCATTTTGCCGCATGTCGGAGTTATGGTGGCGGTGTATTTTAACCGTGAGGAGTTTACATTCCATGATGAATGGTCAGCAGCATTTTTGGAGGGAAAGCCCAAATTGTGAGGGATTTGCGTTGCCGTCTACGGTCATGGTTCTTGCGATTGTCTTTGTATTGTCCATGGCATTAACGATATTGTCACACACTACGTGGGAGTTAGTGACACGAGAACTCGCCAGTGACAAGGCAAAAGACCTGGCTCGGGCGGGACTTGAGACGGCTTTGTATGAGGTGCTTCATGGTTATGTACGTGATAACCCTCACGAAGATCTTGCTGGAGGCTTTTTTTCTTATACAATAGTACAAGAAAATCTATCAAGTGTAAGGTTAGCAGTTTATGCGTATAGTGACGATGATGCCACAGCAACAATTCAAGCGTTAGCCGATACGCAAACAGGGCAGTTGTCGCAAGTTACGGAAAATCCTTGAGTGGGTGCCTCAGGGAAGGTGAATGTGTTAAAGTAGGGTGTGAGCATCAGTCCTCGGGTGAGGTGGCTGTGGCGTGATTGCATTGATTGGTTTTACGGGTACGGGGAAGTCTACGATAGGAAGATTACTTGCGACATCGTATGGATTTGTCTGCTTTGATGTTGATGCCCTCGTGGAGCAGCAAGTTGGTTGCACGGTGCGTGACCTATTTGCAACAAAGGGAGAAGCCGTTTTTCGACAACTCGAAAGCGACGTGATTCATCATGTTATTGATACTTGCACAGCAAAGCAAGCCGTCTTGGTGACTGGTGCTGGTGCTGTTTTATCGAAAGATAATAGAGAATACCTTGATCAACATTGTTTTACTGTGCACATCGATACGCCTCTTGATCTTGTGATGGCGCGCTTAGCGGGTGATCAACAACGTCCTTTACTGCAAGGTACAGACCGCGCGCAAGCAATAGATCGAACCCAAGTGATTGAGGATTTGTATCAGGCTCGAAAAGATCTGTACAGGTTCGCTCATGAAAAAATTTGTGCGACGGAAGCTCGATCGGCCGTGACATCGATTTTAGCTAAGCGAATGCGGAAAGAGGGAAATAGATTGTGTGTGGAATTGTAGGTCTCTTGGATCGCTCCGGAGGCACAGGAAACACTGACGTGCTACAAGCCATGTCAGCAGCCATCATCCACCGTGGACCGGATGATGAAGGTTATTTTACCGATGGTCCAGTTAGCCTTGGATTTCGCCGTCTGGCAATCATCGATTTATCTTTGGGTCATCAACCGCTCGCGAATGAAGATGAAACAATCTGGATTGTATTTAATGGAGAAATTTATAATTATCAAGCGTTGCGTGAAATGTTACGTGGTTATGGTCATGTCTTTAAGACGGGTGCAGATACGGAAGTAATCGTTCATTTGTACGAACAATTTGGTGAAGATTGCGTAAAACATCTACGTGGAATGTTCGCTTTTGCTATTTGGGATGCGAAAAAGCAACAGCTATTTCTAGCCCGCGACCCATTTGGCATTAAACCACTATACTATACGGTGGCTGAAAACACTTTTGCATTTGCATCAGAAATTAAGGGTTTATTACCGGTTCCAGGTGTAACGCGAGAAATCGATCGCGAATCATTTTGGCATTACCTCACGTTTCAGTACGTGCCAGAACCACGTACGATGTTTTCTGATATTAGTAAATTGCCTCCTGCTCATTATATGATCGTTAAGGGCGGGCAAATTACACGCAAGCGCTATTATCAATTGCAATTTGATCCCGTAGAACGTCCTATCGAATACTATATAAACGGCACGGCAGAACGTTTGCGCGAATCCGTTCGGGCGCACATGGTCAGCGATGTACCCAGGGGAGCGTTTTTGTCTTCTGGAGTAGATTCCAGTGCAATTGTCGCTCTTTTACGGGAACTTGAAGATGTGCAGACATTTACTGTTGGGTTTGAAGGTGCAGGCGGTCAAAGTGAGATTGCTTATGCAAAGGAAACTGCCCGCTTACTAAACACGCAACATCGTGACACGATCATTAGTGCGAAAACGTATTTGGATGCGTTGCCAAACCTTGTCTACCATCAAGATGAACCTGTAGCAGATCCGTCAGCGATAGCACTCCATTTCGTCGCGGAATTAGCAAGTCCCCATGTTACTGTTGTATTATCTGGCGAGGGTGCCGATGAAATTTTCGGCGGCTACACGATTTATAGAGAACCACTGTCTCTTCATATGTTTGATTTCTTGCCACCTAGCATGCGTAAAGCATTGGGTGATGTCGCTCAAATGTTTCCTGTTGGTATGAAGGGGCGCAGTTTTTTGATGCGGGGTTCAAAACCTGTCGAAGAACGCTTTTTTGGTAACGCCTATCTTTATAATGAAAAAGAAAAACGCACTTTTGTGAGATCTGCCACTTCGTCATCATCACTTAATGTGACTAAACCCTTTTATGATCAAGTGGCGAATGCAGATGACGTGACGAAAATGCAATACGTCGATTTGCATACTTGGTTGCCTGGAGACATTTTAATGAAGGCAGACAAGATGACGATGAAAAACAGCCTTGAGTTACGTGTTCCATTCCTTGATAAGGAAGTCTTTGAATTTGCTGCACAAATTCCCAGTCGATATCGCTTATTGCAAGGTTCGACTAAGTATGTATTGCGCGAGGCCGTGCGCGATATTTTACCCAAAGAAGTAGCCGAACGTAAAAAACTGGGATTTCCTGTGCCAACACGCAACTGGCTTAGAAATGAGCACTATACATTTGTGCATGAGTTGATTGCGTCGTGTCAACTTGATGATTTGTTTGATAAAGACTATGTGCTTACTATGTTAGAAGAACACCGCCAGGGTGTGAGAGATCATGCTCGAAAAATTTGGGCGATCGTTATTTTCTTGTTGTGGCACCAAATTTATGTAGAACAATCTCGTGTTTTTGTATCGCAAGAAACACCTCTTGTTGCCTTGAGAAGGGAAAAAATGTTTGCGGAGATTATGGTATGACATGGGAGAAACTTGGCAATTTGTTAGACGGCAAGCCTGTCGGACGTAAGACGTCTACCATGACTCCTGTTCAATGGAGAACAGCTCTTCCCCAATTAGCGATGTTGAATGTGGAAGACCGTGCTATTCAACAAGCTGAGCCAATATTATTAGATCAATTAGCGCAAGAACGTACTTGTTCCAATTGTCTCGGTTATGTGGCTTGTGGTAAATTAGGCGATGCCAAGGGTATGTACGATTATCTATCGGAGTATCAGGGAAACCTTATTGTTACAACGTCTCATTGTAAACCTTATCTGGAGTACCTGGCTGTAAAAAAAGCTGCCCGATTTCAAGTCTATACACAAAGAAGTCCCTATGATAAACAAATGACCTTTACCACATTTCCAGACGTACAAAAGCGTAAGAAACCGCAGATGTATCAGGCTGCTGAGACTTTAGCCAATACGTACCAAGCTGGTCACGCTCATAAGGGACTCTATATTTTCGGACCGGCAGGTGTTGGTAAAACGCATCTGCTACATGCCATGATTAACCGCTTGGAAGAGCGAAGTGTCCCATGTATCTTTGTGCAAGCTGAGGCGCTGTTTGATCACTTGCGCAGTATGATTGGCGATTCACAGGATATTGAACCGATGCTTGATGCGTTTTCGACAGTACCCGTACTCGCTATCGACGAGGTTGGTCAAGAACGCGCCAATTCCTTTACACTTGAAAAAATGTTTCGCATCATCAATCATCGTTTTTCTGCGAAATTGCCAACTCTTTTTGCTAGTAATTTTGCGCCACCCGATTTATACAAAAGTGTGTCCCAAGATTTGCTTGGCGTGACTGATCCCTTAAAAAGCCGCATCATAGGCATGAGCCAAGTGGCGTATTTGGAAGGCGATGACTTCAGGATAGCGACTATGGAATTTTTGGATGCGTAACATGTGTGGTACCTTCGTTTATCTGTCACTCGGCTGCTGTGCCAAGTAAACGAGTGCCATTTGTGTTAGCCTTACTTCTACTTTTGGCTCCGTTCGCCACAAGATCTCGGCTTTACGAAGTGCGCGTTCGGCTGCATAGCTTGCAATCTGCTCAGCGTCAAGATGACTCGTAGCAAGAACGCTATCATAGTAGGCGTCGAGCCGATTCAGTTCGCTGTTTAGACGATTTCTAGCATCCTTCGCCCAGGAATGATCGCGTACACGTACATCGAGTTCAATACATTGATAGATGATATGGAATAATTGATCCATGTTGATGGCAATAGGAAGGACATTGGCTGCAGGCGGTCGGTCGTCGCGTAAATCACGATGTAAGAGATCATTCATAACGTCGCCATATATCTGGAAATTGCGTAGATCAATCGCGTATGATTCCAGAAAGTCCTGACGTAAATCGGAGACAAAGGATACTTTGGCGATAAACAGAGCAAATGGTGACAATACTTGAGCTTGTTCATAGGCTGCTGCAAACATACCGTGCGTTTTGGCACTTTGTAAGATTCGCTGCATACGGTAGCACCCTGGTGTCATGCTTTCCGGTTTTAAGTCCCCACTATCTTTGGGCTGTACTTCAGATCTTTCAAAGACAAGATGCAACACGGTGTTTGGCGGCGTCTCATTCATTGCGTCGACCCACATCCAATAAAATGGCCGATCTGTAAGCTCTTTATCTATATCGCGAGGTAATTCGACTGTTAAGGTGCCGTAAGCGCTTGGTAATATCGTAGCGCCTATGTGCTTAAAGTAACGGTGACAAAAGTCGTACAAGTTGCGTTGCACTGTCTCTGTCATGGTGATGTCCTTTCCATCTCTATATTTCGAACACGAAGTGACAAGGCGGTGAGGCGCGCGGAAATTTCATCCTGACCTTGACTCGTCATAAAAGTTTCCATGAGGTCAGTTTCAAATGATTTTGGTCCTAATATAACGTCGAGTTCACCGATAACTGATTCAAACATGTGAATTTTATCTTGCAATAATGATACGATGTGTTCTTCGATTGTTCCAAGCGTAGAAAAATTGCGAATATATACTGGGCGCGTTTGACCAAGTCGATGAACGCGCCCAATTCGTTGTTCAATACGCATGGGATTCCATGGTAAATCAAAGTTGATAACTTGATTACAAAACTGCAGATTAATACCCTCGCCTCCCGCTTCTGTGGCGATCAGCACTTGCGCGCGGTGCTCAAATAAGTCCTTCATCCAATCTTTTTTGCCCCGCTTGTATCCACCGCGAAACAGCACAGCCTTAATGCCTGATTGTTGCAGCATATACAAGAGAAAATCTTGCGTTGCGCGATACTCGGTGAAGATAATAACTTTATCCTGAATTTGTTGTACAAGATCAACAACACGTTCAACTTTGGAATAACTTGGAATCGATTCTGCCATGTGATAGAGCTCTTGCAAACGCAACTGTTCTTCTATTGTAATGCGCTTATCTTTCATCATTGTCTCAAGAGTACACATGCATGCATAGGAACTACTGCAAATTTCGCGTTGTAGGGTAATTAGTGAAAGTATGCTACGATGTGATTCCTTTCGCTTTTGGTATGCTTCTTTAATAAATTCAGTCACTTCGATGTACAGATTTCTCTCCTTTGCTGAGAGTTCAATCGTAATGGTCTCAACGTGTCTTGTCGTGAATTCAACAGATGATTGCCGTCTCTGATTGCGCACCATAACTTCCTGCACCATGGATCGCAATACCTCCGGATTTTTAGGCTGACGGTTCTTTTGTATATGGTTTTTAGCAAAAACCGTTTGATTACCTAATTGTCCCGGTCGTAGCAAAGTAATGAGATTGTAGAGTTCTTTCATATCATTTTGTACCGGTGTTGCGGTCAATAAGAGAAGGTATTTTTTACGCATTTGATTGATCAATTGCCAATTTCGTGTTTTGCTATTTTTTAGTTTATGTGCCTCGTCCACAATCACCATGTCATATTCTTGAGAGAGAACTTCCGCTCGATGGGGTTCACGTTTTGTCGTGTCCATGGAAGCGACCAGGATATCATATGTGGTCCAAGACCAGGCATTTCTTTGAGCAAAAGCGGGTATTGCAAATTTTTCGTTTAACTCCCGTGTCCATTGCAAAACGAGTGAAGCTGGCACCAAGATTAATGCTTTTTTGACTAGACCGCGAAGCACATACTCCTTTAGCACTAAACCCGCTTCAATGGTTTTACCAAGCCCAACTTCATCGGCTAAGAGGGCACGCCCATGCAATTCTTGAATAACTCGTCGGGCAGTTTGCACCTGATGCTCATAGGGAACCATAGCAGGCAACACAGATAAGCAGGTTAACTCATCAAAAGTCTGTGATAATGACTGACGTTCCGCTTCGTAGGCTAATTGAAACAGGCTCCATTTACCCATGGGCATATCACCATGTGTCGCAAGGGTCGTCCGTAAGTCATCGTGCTGTTGATAAGTATACATAGCGTCACTCCCATTGGACCATTGGCTGGTATGTTATCAGTATGTCCGAGATATGATCTGGAAATTACGAGGCAAACCCAGTATACTTATCGTAAGTTCATCAAAGCGAATGAGAATCGCAGGAGAGTGCAACCTGATCAGGTTGTCGCCGAAGGAGCAAACGTACGAAGCGGTTCGGACGTGAATCTCTCAGGTAAGAGCAACTGCGATTGGACGCAACTCTGGAGAGAGTCATGAATGTGATGACCACCCACGGGGAAAGCTGAAGAATCAATGCAACGCGTTTTTCAGTCGAACTCTCAGGTAAGCGGACAGAGGAGATACCGATCATCGGTATCTCTTTTTGCTTTTTTATGGATTCCATGTAAAAGGGGGACGAAAATGTGGCGCAAAATAAGCGAACGCCGCTCTATTCTCTGTACCATTTGTACGGCGCAAAAGTGGTGGATTTTGCAGGTTTTGATATGCCCGTACAATTTTCCGGCATTATGAAGGAACATGTAGCTGTGCGAACTGCAGTGGGGCTCTTTGATGTGTCTCACATGGGTGAAATCGAGCTATCAGGCCCTGATGCACTTTCTGATGTGCAGAAGCTGATCACCAATGATGCTTCACGTCTTAAGGTATCACATGCGATGTATTCGCCGATGTGCAATGAACATGGAGGTACTGTGGATGATATTTTGGTCTATCGACTTGCCTTCGATCGATTTTTACTTGTGGTTAATGCGAGTAATCGTTTCAAAGACTTGGCATGGATTTCGCGCCATGCAAAAAGCCATGTAATTGATCGTTCTGATGATGTTGCTTTGCTTGCTTTGCAAGGGCCAAAAGCTTTGGATGTTTTAAAAACAGTAACAGATAAAGATCTATCTTCGCTCCCGTATTATGGCTTTGATCAGGACGTACGCGTGCATGGTCGTCAATGTCTTATCTCGAGAACGGGGTATACAGGTGAAGATGGTTTTGAATTATATATTGATGCAGCAGATGCTATGGATGTTTTTGTTGCTTTACTAGAAGCTGGGCAGGTAGAAGGTATCGTTCCTGTGGGACTTGGTGCTCGCGATACTTTGCGTCTTGAAGCGCGACTTCCTTTGTATGGACATGAATTGACTGATGATATTTCTCCTTTAGAAGCAGGATTATCTCCTTTTGTAAAACTTGATGCAAAAGATTTTATTGGTAGGGATGCTTTGCTTTTACAAAAACAGCAAAGTCTCTCGCGTAAAGCCGCTGGTATAGCTTTGACAGGACGTTCGATAGCGCGTGAACAAGCGGAAATTTTTGGCGATGATCAGGTAGTAGGATACGTTACGAGTGGAACTTTCGGACCCACCTTGCAAAAAAGTATTGCGCTGGCCCTGTTACCGCCAGCGTTAACTGAGATTGGACAAACCCTTGAAGTCGATGTACGTGGGAAAAAGATGCAGGCTCAAGTTGTCAAGACACCGTTTTATCGCAGGTCGTTATGATAAAAAGAAGCGGAGGACAGTCGGTGAACTCATTCGGTTATTTACCTATGACGCAACATGATCGAGACGTGATGTTGCAAACGTTGGGGCTTACCACAACGGAGCAATTATTTTCAGATATTCCTGAAAAAGTTCGCTTGCAGCGTCCTTTGAACTTGCCCAAAGGACTTAGTGAATGGGAGCTTTTTCGCAACTTCAATGAGCTTGCCAATCGCAATAAAAAATTGGATGATGTCATTTCATTTTTAGGTGCAGGTGCGTACCAACATTATATTCCGAGTGCTGTTGAGGCTGTTATTTCGCGCTCCGAATTCTATACTGCCTACACGCCGTATCAGCCTGAGATTAGTCAAGGCATTTTACAAGCCATTTTTGAATATCAGAGCCTCACAGCAACGTTATTTGGCATGCAAGCAGCCAATGCCTCCTTGTACGATGTGCAAACGGCCGTCGGGGAAGCAGCTCTTATGGCATGTTCATCGACACGAAGAAACCGTATCGTGATTAGTCAAACGGTGCATCCAGAATCGCATGCCGTGCTGTCAGTTTACGCCAAAGGGCAAAATGCAGACATTGTTCAAGTACCAATGAATTACTTTCAAACGGACCTCGATCTCTTACAACAGGCACTGTCAGATGATGTGGCAGCCTGTATTATTCAGTATCCTAATTTTTTTGGGACGATTGAAGATGTACAAAAAATAGCCGATATGACCCA
>JAKADA010000076.1 GCA_021820975.1 Bacillota bacterium | reverse complement strand
TCGCTACAGGTTGTACGTTTGGCAAAGGCAACATCGTTAAAGAACCACTAGGTAAATTTGCTTTGACGCTGATTGATACACGGACCAAGCGTGCCGTTCGCGTCTCCTCCAAGTATGATCGCATGAAAATGTGTCTTGAGATGCCATTTTTTGAACAACGCAAACAAGGTATACCGCCTTATGAGTTAGATCCAGCCATCGTTGAACCTTTGATCGAAGATGTGGCAACGCACGATTGGCATGAGATGTTTGATGTTCAGGTCTTTGAACAGTATCCGGTGCAAAAAGCCTCCGAATCTTTTCATGCGACACGTTGTGAGGATTGTGGTGAAATGGTGGTCACCGAATACGCCAAAGAATTGAACGGTAAAGTACTGTGCGGTACCTGCTTTAACGCTACTATCCATCGTAAAGAATAGGATGATACGTCATGCTCTTTGTTGCTGGCATTTTAATTTTCATTGTATCGGTTATCTTTGCGATGTTAGGACTTGGCGGGGGTATGCTCTATGTCCCCATTTTCAATTGGCTAGGGTTTGGTCTAAAAGACGTCGTCATTCCTTTAGGGCTTTTGCTTAATGGCCTCAATACCCTGATTGCTTTGATTCCCTATGGAAGAAAGCACTTGGTGGATTGGAAAGGCGGATTACCGATGGCGATTAGCGCACTGATTTTATCGCCGATCGGCGCCATGGCGGCACCTTATGTACCGAATCATTTACTTTTGATCTTATTTTCGCTCATGGTTCTCGTGGCAGCTGTACGAACCTTATGGATCGCAAATAAAGCGGACGTAGAAACGACAATGTCCGTCACCAAACGCACGGTGATCGGCGTGATCGTCGCGGGATTAGCCGGATTTTTAGGTGGGATGTTAGGCATTGGTGGAGGGTTCATTATAAGCCCGTTGTTGATGTGGATTGGCTATAAAACCAAACAAGCAGCAGCGACGACAGCCTATATCGTTACCTTTTCGAGTTTTTCCGGATTTTTCGGGCATATGACACACATGGCGATACAGCCGTCTTTGTTGATCACTACCGTGATCGCTGTCGTTATCGCCTCCTTGGCAGGATCAACTTTCATGGCTAACAAAGCCAAACCGCAATGGGTTAAGTGGTTTTACGGTATCTTGCTTATCCTTGTTGCTTTTAAAATGCTTTGGCCACTTGTGTTTTAATCGATCAAAAATTCATAGTTGGAGGTGAATCCTATGATACCAGCAAAAATATCGTGTGATGTCGTAGCACTAGGAGGCGGTCCGGGCGCAACGCCCGGAGCGCAGTGGTTGGCACGCCAGGGACTGCGTGTCGTCATCGTTGAAAAGGGTGTTGGCCTGGGTGGAACATGTCTCTTTGAAGGATGCATTCCATCTAAGATATTGCTGGAAACGGCCAATCGTCGATTTGAAGTAACGCAAGGAACACACTTTGGCTTATCGCAAACGAGCACTCCAGATGTCGATGTGCCTTCCCTGATGAATCGCAAAGCCAAAATTCTCGCTACACGTGCCACAGGCGCGGCCCGCGCGTGCGAGCAATTGAACATGACGATTATGTACGGAACGGCAGATTTTTTATCTCCGCACGAAGTTGTTGTCAGACGTAGAGATCAATCAGATGTCATCCTAGAAGCAAAATGGATTCTTGCAGCGCCTGGGTCGACAGCGAGTACGGTTCCCATACCTGGCGCACAGACTCCCGGCGTATGGAGTAGCGCCGATGCCTTACAAATGCCACAAGTTCCAAAGACGATTACAATTATTGGTGGTGGCTATATTGGTTGCGAGTTTGCCACTTTATTTACGCGACTAGGCGCAAAGGTTCATCTACTAGAAGCTTTGCCTCATATCCTGGCTACGGAAGATCCTTTTGCTGCGCAAGCTGTGCGCTCTTCCCTCTTAGCGCAGCAGGTAGAAATTTCCGAAAGCGTGTCGATTCGACAGATAGAGAAAGAAACGGATATGGCTTGGAACGTGCATTATCAAACTGCACAAGGTGAAGAACACATCGTTTCAAGTCAACGCGTTTTAATCGCAGCAGGTCGTCGACCCAATACAAAAGATATTCACTGGGAGAAAGCAGGCATTCACCTTGGCACACGCCAAGAAGTACCTGTTAATGATTACGGTCAAACGGAAGTGCCACACATTTATGCACCTGGCGATGTGAACGGGCTTATGATGCTCGCCCACGCAGCATCCAGGCAATCCGTTCTCGTTGCTCAACATATCGTCGGTCAAATCCCGACAGAATCCTTTTCCGAGATGGTTGTCCCCCATGTCATCTTTACGGCACCTGAAGTCGCATCGGTAGGGGCGGACAGTCGCTCGCTTGAACATAACCCTACGTGGAAACTGACGAAATGGCCGTATGCAAGAGATGCTCGCGCTTTAATTGTAGGCGATGATGAAGGGTTTGCCCAAGTAATTTGGGATCATAAAACCGGTCAGATTAAAGGCATGCAAGTAGTTGGTGAGCAAGCTGGAGAGTTGATTCTCACGGCTACTCATGCCATCACGCACGGTGAGACCCTCACTGATATGGCGAAAACGATTCATCCGCATCCCGTACTTTATGAGGTGATCAGTGAATTGCTTAATGCGGCAAGACTCGAACAGTCTGCCATCAAGGGAGATGCATCATGATGTTAGAAATTCCGGATTAGGTGGTCATGTTTAAAAATACTTTTTACTGGCTGATCTTTAAATTGCAGCGAGAGTTTTTGCATAACAACTCCTCCTTGAAGATTCCCTATGGCACGTACCGTAGTATCGCCTATTGGAAAATAAATTCACGTTCGATTTGTCACTAAGCAAACACAAAAATGCCCTGTAAAAGTACAGGGCACATGATACCTACGTTATGAAGAGTTGTCATGAAGTGACATAATGATTGCGAAGAAATACAGACGCCGCGGTTGAAAAACTGAGATTACATTACCTGCTTACAACAACCATGGGTTTCTCTTAATGAAAGGTAGGCTCGCCCACCATCGTCCAAGCGGCCCTTGGGCTCTTGGAATCAAAGAGCCAATCGTCAAAAGAGCAAAAATACCAAGTGTATGTTCATCAATCAGTGGGTTTGTCGAACTCGTCGGTTGACCAGCTGCCATTGTTGCAGGTGGCCAAACAGCAAGCCACATCAAAAGATACATAAACGATCCGACCACGACAGCAGGACGAATCCCTATCCCTAAGATAAGTGCAACGCCCACACCAAGAAGTCCGAGCATAAATAGCCAGTCAACAAGCGCATTACCTGCAAAGGCTTGAAACAAACCGGGAAATGGCCCTACCACAACGCCACCTAGAAATCCCTTGGTCGGAGAGCCCCCATGTAACCAGTCATGTGCAACAGATGTCGCGTAACCAAGGCCGAATGTCTTATCCAAAAAGGCCCAAAAGAAGAGAAATCCGATATCAATACGAAGTAAAATTAATGCCCAACGTTGAAATCGATGGTCCTTTCGTGTTGTCAAAGGTGGTAAGTCGTCTTGCGGTGCAAGTGCGGTATCGACTTTACCATTATCATTTGCCATCACTCATGCATCCCCTTTCATAGATTCACCTGCCAACTACCTTCTTTACCTGCGCGCGGAGTCTTATATTTCCTACTTCGTAAAAAATGCCACTCCTAACATCCTTATCATGCTCTTGTTACCATGACTTGGTTAGACTCACTCGGATGATTTAGCAAGGATATCCAATGTATGAAAAATGGGTTTATCTCTATGTTCTAAGTATTTGTCAAGACGAATTACGATGGTCAAACACAAAAAGGGTCACAGGATACCTAGAAGTTGCATCCTGTGACCCTTTTACGTTGTTACAAATTAAGCTTGTTTCGCTGCCTCGATATCAAGCGATATTTTCACTTGGTCACCGACAAGTACGCCACCTGTTTCTAATGCAGCATTCCAAGTTAAACCATAATCGCTACGGTTGACTTTACCAACAACGCTAAAGCCAACTTTTTCATTGCCCCATGGATCTTTTCCCTGGCCTTCAAATGTTACATCGAAAGTTGCCGGTTTGGTAACACCACGAATGGTCAAATCACCCGTAACAGCATACTCGCCATCACCAGTTTTCTTAATAGCAGTCGATGCAAATGTCATCGTTGCATAGTTTTCCACATCAAAGAAATCCGCAGAACGCAGATGGTTATCGCGGTCAGCATTACGTGTATCCACACTAGCAACCTTGATCGTAAAAGCGATATCTGCTGTAGTGAGATCAGCAAGATCTGCATCTACCGTAGCTTCAAAATCATGAAATGTTCCTTTGACTGTCGCAATCATCATGTGTTTTACTGCAAAATCAATGCTGCTATGTGCTGCATCTACTGCCCATTTTTCTTTTGCCAACAAAATCATCTCCCAGAATATTGTTCATTAAGCTCGGTTACTTTTTTTAAGTGGCTGACTTGAGTATACATACTATCTATTATTATGTCAAATATTTTTGTGTCTAAAAAGTGTCATGCTATAAGTGAACTGCTCCCGCCTTCGCTTCGCTTAGAGGCGTGAGCTTCTTGCTTCATCGACCACCGCCTGCCGTAGCAGGTCTTACATGATCTCCGCAAGCGTGGATTCGGCACGTTCCATGCCTAAGTGGCGCATACAAGTTAGTTGACTTGCTGTAGTATTTCTAACCCTCGATGCAGAATGTTGATCGCTGCGTTTACGTCACGATCAATTTCTAATCCACATGTCGGGCACTTGTGGATTCGCACCGATA
>JAKADA010000029.1 GCA_021820975.1 Bacillota bacterium | reverse complement strand
CCGTTGCCGAATCTCGGCTTGTAACACATGGAGAAGAAATTGTTCTTTATCCTGCATGTCAATCGATTCATAGGTACCCATCACATGAGCAAGATGTAGCGTTTTACACGCCTGTTCGAGTTGCTCTTTCATAATACCGGTACCCCCAGCAGTTGGTCATAGCCATCAAGAGCTGATACCTGACCCTGTAGAATCTCAGGTGTATGCGGTTCTTCAAAAGGCTCAGGATGAAATTCAGGATGCCGCAAAGCGTACAAAATGTGTTCAAAGGCAATCATCGTCGTGGAACAGCTTATAGTCGTGTGGCTTGGCATCACGCAGGACATCAAATCGCATGACATCTATCGCAAATACATGGAGCAAACCCTGGAGTGGGCGATTTCAGAGAGCGGGATTGGCGGAGCATTTGGCGTTGGCGCACGAACGAGAGCGGGCACTTTAACCGATGATTACGTGGGAATGATGCGCTCTGCGTTACAGCAATATCTGCGAAAAATCAATAACCAATCGGAAATAAATGTGAAGGAAATACTGGCGGAATGGGCGGAAAGAGGCTGGATACAGAAGGACAGCGGAGGGAAAAACACCGTATGGATTAGCGTCGACGGGCAACGTCCGCGCATGGTCAAGATCCTTCTTGGAGCAGAGGGATTGCCTGAAGTGATCGAATACACGCCAATAGTCAAAGTGGAGGGAGAAAAGGGAACGGTGGTCAGAATGTCGGGAATATGATGAACACCCACAACGAAGGGCACGAAAGGTTATGACGTGCCCTTCGTTATGCCTGCTACCTAATAGGTTAATGTTCCAAATATTTGTTTGAACAAAAGGCAACCGGATATATGGTGTTGACGGCTATCAACGCATGGCTTCGTTGGTAACGGTTGATGCAAAAGTGGCGTCCCAGGCCATGGCAGCGGTAGCAAGCTTTGACGGATGCACACCTGGAAAGTGTGCGAAGTGTGCAGTGGGTCGAAAGCTCAAATGATTTAAAGAAGGGAGTCGAAGAATTATTAAATACCTATTGCACACCTGCACACCTAACTTCTTAAAAAAACAATTTTTATTGTGTTGTGCAATTTTAATTTTACGGAGAAATATTTTTTCAGGTGTGCAGGTGAGCAGTTTGCGTTCTGGCGTTTACCGAGCGTTTACCGAGCGTTGTCGTGGCGGTGTGCGGCAGGTGTGCAGTAGGTGTGCGGTAGGTGTGCGGTAGGTGTGCATCTGCTCTTGCGTCTGCTCGCGTATGCTCCACGTGCTCGTTCGCGCACGCAAGCATGTGGAGAGTTGCTATATATTTCCGACGCACGGAAAGGCCATGAGAAGACAGGTATTCACGACGAAACGGCTCTTGGGCGTGCAGCCGTACTGACTAGGCAAGAAGATACCGTTCCGTGCGTCGGAGATGTATGTGGCGGGGGTGATTGTGGTGGAATCTGAGCGGCCAGTATGCAGGGTCAGAGGTTATTGGTCGGCACTTTGACTGGCACTTGGTCAATGGGAGGCGGCGATTATCCCTGTACTATGCAGATCTATTCATCGGATGGTATATAACAATCCCTATCACTTTGTCCATTCACCCTTTTCGTGCCAATAATTGTAAACATAATATTTTACGTTGTTTAATTGAAGAGTGGTAGTGAGAAAGGAGAGCGGAATAGATGGGTTATACGCATTATTGGTACCGCGAAAAAGAAATTCGGAAAGAAGTTTTCAAAACGATCTTGCATGACTTCGAGGCCATGCTTCCTGCGCTACTTGACTTGAGGGTTTCTCTGGCAGGTGGATTGGGAACTGGAGAACCGACAATCACAGCAGAAGATTTGCGTTTCAATGGTTTGCGTCATTGTGGTCATACCAAGCAGGATATTGGCATTGCATGGCCTGAGAAAATAGCGTCTGGTATTTCAACGAATCTGACCGATTCAGTTCGTGGAAAATGGTTTGCAGGCAGATTGCTTCAGCATCGCGCGTGTGATGGGGACTGCAGTCATGAAACTTTTTACTTTCCTCGTGTACTGGAAGAGCAAGAATGGCAAAAACCAGTCGGTGGCCGATGTTTTCAGTGCTGCAAAACAGCGTACAAGCCGTATGATCTGGCGGTCAATTGTTTCCTGATTATTGGAAAACATCATCTCGGGCAGTCCATCGTCATACAATCGGATGGGACAAACCAACACTGGCAGGACGCGAAAGAAGTGTGCCAAAGGGTTCTTGGCTATGGCGTAGAGTTACAGTTGGACACGAAAGAATCAATGATCGTCCAGGCTGAGTAGTAGCGGCAGACATACTGGATGGGGAGGGTACACCTTAATAGTTCTGAATTTTCTAACTATAATTTTGGAGAGGATAACATATGGGATTACTGACGAAAGAGATTGTTGATCAACTGCCTCCTTTGTACAGCACAGAGAACGTGGATTTGGAGGATAAAGTGGCCATTGTCAAGTTTTTCACTCCGGACTCGAATTGGACCTGGTATGCTTTAGAGTTTGACGGAAGCGATTTGCTGTTCGGGTATGTGATCGGTTTTGAGCCGGAGTGGGGCTATTTCTCACTGTTGGAATTGGAGTCAGTTTGTGGACCGCTTGGGTTGCCGATTGAACGCGACTTATATTTCAAGCCACAGTCAATTAAGCCATACCTGGTTGGGTAAGTATGACTGAGTGTATAGCGATTAAACAGACGGGTTTTCGTTTGACAAATTAATGTAATAATGTGATTGGGGGTAACAAGCAGGGAAATTATAATTACTGCAGGGAGATTGCAGGAGCCGTGCGGTTCAATAGATTAGTATTCGTTTGGCAAATCGAGTTTGGAATGTGATGTGGGAATGTAGCAAGACAGTGTGCGATTGCGTCGGGGACATGTGTTTCAGCGGATTAGCGTTTGGTTGACAAATTGGACATGGTATTGCGATTCGGTCAAGTGTGCAAGCAGATTTGAGGCGTGTTGAACAAATGGTCCGGACATTCCGGATTGACAGATACAGATGATCACTGATTCTGTTTCTTGATGGTCATCTTGGCTGGACTCTATTTCGGTCGGCATATTGGGGAATGAGGTTGGGAGTGTTAATGGTTCCGTAGTGTGGGTAAAAGAGCGGATATAACGGCAAAACGTCGAATTTGTCAATTCTGTATTTTCATCAATAATTGTCTTCATTCTCCTTAACGTGGTTTACTTTTATTGTAAGACAGATGGATGTGGCAGATTGGGGGTTTTTCGGTTTCCTGTGCGGTGATTCCTTGTTCGGTTGTTCCACTCAATCTGCTCATTCCATCTGTTAAATGATGTGCATTGGCTCAAGAGAAGTATTTCTCTGAGCCTTTTTGTAACGCGATGAAGCAAACAATGGCAAGCAAAACTTTCTTGCTTCAACGGAGTTCCCGTTTCCGTTTGAAAGTTCACGTTCGCGGCATGGTATCACCAGCACCACCCACTTCAAGCCAAGGAGGCACTCAACGATGAGCAACATTGAAGAACCAGCAAGTCAGCAATCAACACGCAAGAAGTACGCGGCAGTCGCACACTGGCACGACTATTACCGTTTGTACCTTGATTCATTCGCCCGGTACGGAGCGCTGAACAAGGAGCAACTGGGCTTAATTACTGGACACACAGAAACCACGGTTCGCACGGTGATTCGTAAATTATCCAAAGCGGGGTATGTGCTTTGGCACCGAACTGCGGGGACCGTTCTGTATTATGTTACACCAGCGGGTTTGGCAATGACCGCTTATGTTTCTTTTTCACGTAGTCAAAAGAACGCATTCGGTTTGGCGCAACACGATTTCGTGGTAAACATTTTGATTACCAACTTGATTCGTTCAAGCAATCCGCCTTCTAATGGTGTGACACAATGGTGGGGGCCATTGGAAGCTAGAGCAGAAGTAATGGATTATTACGGGGGAGAGCCGACTGTACGGTCACAAAAATTAAATTATCTTCCAGACGCCATGATTGAGTACGTTGCACGAAGCGGTCAAGACGAGCGTTACGGTTTATATCCGGTGATCATTGAGGTTGACATGGGTACTGAACCGACACCACGTTTATTGAAAAAGTTGGAGTCCGGCATGCGTACGCTGGCATTGCGGCAAGATGGTGGTAAACACAATATTATGTGGGTGTTGGTCGGTTCGGGAGAGCGAGCGGCCAGAGTATTTCAGGCAATGCAGCCTGTTTACTTATCACTTCGGAACAATCTCCCCAGTGGGGTGCTCCAAAGGTATTACTTCGTGCGGCAGACAAAGAAGGTATTGTGAGCGAAAATATTGTCACTGGTGGCTTGGATTTATCAAACGGGCAACATGCAACTTTTATCGGTCAGGAGACTGGGGAAGTAGAGTTGAAAGATTTTGTAGGTGTGAATGTTGTCTATGACAAGATTCGCAAGGAATATGCGATTCGCACACAAATTCCGGCTGTTAAGGTGTAATCATGAAATTACTAGGTGGAGTACTTACAAGAGGGCGTACAACGCTGGAGTCGCTGTTGTTTTTGGTGATTTTGATAATGGCGGCAGTATTGCTGGTTCAGGATAAGAACGCGCATGGGGTACTTGGAATACTACGCGTGATTGTATTGTTCATTTGGCGGCTAATTGCTGGGTTTTGGGAGTTGGTAAAAAGGATTTCTCCGCAGTAAAAATATTATTTGGGCTGGGGGCTTCTGTCACTAACGCCCCCTAGTGTTTAATATCTTTTTTTTTACATTATCGCTGCATGTTAATAGATTTATATCATTTTATTAGTTTGGAATCCCCATATTTGGAATGGGCACCAGCAGCATCGCCAGTGCCCATTTCCCGTGTTTCATATCCTGATCCACTTCACCGCGTTAGTTCGTGCTGCTCGTATTCCCACTTTGCTCCGCATTTTCGTCAGCGTCCACGCTGTCCCGTCCCAACTGCTACTGATTGACAACTTGTTTAATAATTGCATCACGTACCAGATTGGCATGTACGTCGTATTCTTCCCTGTTGACGGGTCTTTTGCATCCCTAGCCGTCCACATCGCCGCAATGATGCTTGTGTTATCATTCACTATCCATTTCTATCCTAAATGGTTTCGCTTGGCTAGGGTAGCTGAAATTCCGTCACTAGTTCACTGAGCAGTACTGCTTGCGAACTGGACAATTGTCCTCCCGCCGCAATAGTTTGCATCGCCGCACTCATTTCCTCACTTGCCGCCGCGACGCTTTCGGCATGATTCGCCGTATTTTCAATGACCGTGGAAACGGTGTGAATTAAGACAACAATTTTTTCAGCATTGGCAACTTCATCCTTGGTCACTTGGTAAATGCGGTGAATATTTTCTGTCGTGGCTTGTACTGCCTGATCAATGGAGGTCAATGCGGTGCCCGCTTGCATGGCTTGGTTCACCCCTTCTTCAATCGTGTGGAGACTATCATGGGTGGCGTCTACGCTTTCTTTGATCACTTGGCTCACCCGAGACAACACCTCACTGACACGCCCTGACTCTTGATGGGCTTGCTCTGCCAGTTTACGAACTTCCTCTGCCACCACCGCAAATCCTCGCCCTTGTTCGCCCGCTCGTGCCGCCTCAATTGACGCGTTCAATGCAAGCAGGTTCGTTTGATCGGCAATCTCGCGAATAGTTTGAGCAATGGCCCCTATCTCTAGTGAATACTTTTGCAGTGTATCCATTTTCGCTTCGGTCGTTTTGGACGTGCGTTGAATTTCTTCCATTTGGTGCAACGTGCCCTCGACGGTTTGCAACCCCGTCGAGGCAGCTTGTTGCGTGGCCTCTACCTGCCCCATCGCCGTGGTGGCTTGTTGTTGCGCAATTTGAATCAACGACGACAATTCAAGCAGTGCTTTCGAGACGTCCGCGGAAGAATCTTGTCCTATCTGCGCCTCTTCATTCAATTGTTGCATTTGATTTGCCACTTCCATCAAAGCATTGGCCGTCTCTTCTGTAGACGCGGCGGTTTCCTCAGAAGCACTGCTCACCTCTTCTGCCGCATGACGAATTTGGGTCATTACCATTTGCAATGCCGTGATGGTATCGTTCACGCTGATCGCCAGTTCACCCAGTTCATCGCGTGTCAATGCAGGCAACGTATCAATGCGCAAATCCTTGTCCGCTAGTTTTCGCATGGCACCCTGCACTTGTTTGACTGCTTGCCCAATCTGGCGAGACAAAATAATGGCAATCACTAAGCTCACCGCTATCACGATCACCACCACGATCCAATTGATCAAGGACGTGAATGATTGATCGGCATGCATGCCTTGTAGCAACTTTTGCTCATCAGTTTGTAAGTACTGCGTGTAGCTGATCAATGGTGCTATCACAGGAGAGAAGGGTTCCGCTGAGTAGTGCGCTTCTGCGGCAGATTTTTTTCCTTTCGCCAATAAAGCGAAAGGTGGTTGATTGCCACTTAAGTAAACCTTCCATTGTTGTTGAAATTGGTGGAGTCGGTTCAGGTTAGTAGTATCAGATTTAGGAGTTTGTGACAACAAACTGGCATACAGAGAGGTCACATTAGCCACTTCACTATGGTAATTGGCCTGATCAGTCGGGTTACCGCCCGTCATTAGGTAATACGCACCATTGTCGTCTGTGCTTCGTGCCGCATAATTAAGGGATTCAATCGTATGCAATCGCGTTTCATGGTCGAGTACATTCGTCAATAACCGCTGGGAATCCGCTTGCAAATACAGGGAAATTCCCGTTTGAATGAGCAATAGCACAACAATAATCCCGAAACTAAGCATTAACTTAAAGCGAAGACTAAACTTCACATGCGTGGTAGTGGTAGTCGTCTGATGCATATCTTTTCCTCCTATGTGTGAAATAATTCTCATTCAATAGCTTAATTTATTACTATATATAAATATATAAATATATAATAATAGTAATATATGCATACTATTACTATTGTCGAAGTTTGTCAAACTATGGCGGTATAATGTGGTTACAGGAAATTCAAAAAGGAAAGGTTGATGAAGATCTAGATGATTAAGTTTACGAGAAAGGAGATCGAACTCATGGTAATGTATACTGATTTCTCATTTCTACCACCAACAATGAACGTAATTTTAGCTTCTTTTAAGGAAATAGCTGCTGACCGCAAGACGGATGAAAATTCAGTCATCTGAACCGGTCAATTGTAGACTTGGAGAAGTGGATTCGGGGATGGACCTGAATCCGTGATGCGTAACTCGCCGTTGTCGTCAAAAACCGCATAAAATAAAGATGTGACTGTTATGCGCTTTGTGATTGAAGAATCCGACGAAGTTCTGACCACCCATGCCGGTCTGGCCTTGATCGGTTTGTTGCTTGAAAAAACGGAGCTTTCTAGCCATCACAATGACATCCCCGTTCCAGACCGCACCTATTCCGAGATTTCTAACTGTGATGTGGCGTACCCCTATCTGGATCTGCTATGTTTTAGGAAAAGCGATTTTGACCACATCGAACCCTTTCGCGAAGATGAATTCTTCACAGAAGTGCTACAGGTGATTCATGTTCCTTCCAGTCCCACACTCCGTCAGCGCTTTGACCTGGTGGTTTCAGCCCCTGCGTCGTTGGCAGACCGCTATTCTGGAAAATCGGCACGCTTGCTGCGAACCATACAGATTTCCTTATTCCCCATTGTACTGGGAGAGGACAAGCGCCTCTATCTTCCTTTGGATATCGGAGTTTCTCCATTTGACAACCCCGTCACCAAGAAAGAAGGAGTGTCCCGAACCTACAAAAGGATGTGATGGATTCGCACCTATTTTTGCGTATGTGGGACAAGAGGGATTTGCGATCCACGTCGAATTTCGCGCGGGGAGCGCCCCTAGCAAAAAAGGGAAGGCCGCCTTCTTTGCACAGAATATTGCCTTTGCACGACAAGCCTCGGATCTGCGTCCACTGGTACGCAAGGACGCGGGCAACGACAATGCGGACAATCTGATCGTCTGTCAAGAGGTATGGTTGATCACACCACTTTACTCACGTACACTCACTTCAAACTGGAACCCTTCGCCATGTGGTGGGCATTACCCATCTCGGAATATTACGGTTCCTCCGCCCCGACGCATCCACTTCAACGAAGCTGTCCATCCCGATTGGGACGAGTGTGCCGGTTCCCATATTCACTATGTACGGTCTCGCTGCCTTAGGTCGCCACTATACGCAGGGAAGATTCAGGGAGTTATATCTCTGTACTACCCTGACCACCGGGTAATCCGGGTCGTGACACCATGTGCAAGGGTGTCACGCTCATTTCGCCCACCTGTATCATCTGACGATTTCGGGTGTTGCCGTTGACCACGCTTCAGACATGGCTTTGCTTTCGCTGAGGCTAGCCCCGCGTCTTGGGAGGTACGGGTACATTGTTAGATGGGCTTCACACCCTGGACTTGCTCAGATCCAACGCATGTCATCCTAGCCTTGGCGAGGTGAGGTACCCGCCAACCACAAGTCCGTGGCTTCATTACACAGCGCCTCATGGCGCACTGCGTATTACGGTCCGAATAGCCTTGGCTCCCAATTGCGTTTTATCATTTTGGAATTTAGGCGTGTTAAATATCACATTCGTTATATTTTGGATAACTCCCCCCAGTAATGCTCTGCCGCAACCATCAATCGTTGCACGATGAAATCTTGAATCAGATTGTTATCTTTTATTCCTCGCCATTTGTCATCTTGTCGATACGCCCAGGGGAGCCATGACTCGCCCCAGTTGGTTGCAATCTCCAATCCCAACAGCATTTCTTCATTAATAATCAACCGGAAGAGGCCAAGCACATGGCCGTTTGCCACCCACCATAAGTATGAGTCGCTATAGTGGTAATCATCGCTGTTCCTGTGTTCCGTGACCACCTCGAAGAAGTACGTCACATCACTATCGTTTAATTCGTATTCAAAAGCTTTCACTATCTCATATTCGCGGTCGTCATTATCTACTTGCACCATGATATGCTCGTTGACTGGCAGGAGGCTGAGCAGCACAACGATGACAGGTTCCGTAATTTTCGCTTTTTGCAACGCCACAAACACGCAATCATGATAATTCGGTACGTATAAACGAATATCCATTATTATTCCTCCTCCATTTCACTCAGTCGATGATAATTCCCACTTTGGAAAATCAGGGATGCGGACACTCTGGCCGGATTGCTCAGTTCAGCCCGTTCCGCATATCGTTGCAATCGCTTGTTCAACTTCTGACCATGTAGGATTCTCGGGCTGCCTTGTGAGTCTATCCACATTGATGCGTTCCGTAAATGTTGGCATTGTTGCAAAGTGGATTCTGCTAATTCTTTGGCGGCAGCAGGGAATCGCACGATGTCGCTGATTGCCAAAGCGTTCAGGTCGCTCAATTTGTAACCGTTCCAGAGTAACAAACAAGCAATTTTATCTTGTATTCCCATGTGGGTATCTGGTATCACCAATAACACACGGTGCAGGTCAAACTCGGTAAGTAGCGGCTTATTTGTCAAGGTTGCTCCGCGTGGACTGGCAGCGAGGGGATTGTTATCAGGTGCCAATAACTCCACAAATACGCAATAGTTAAAGAAGATTTGTGCGGCCAGATGCCTCGCTTTCCATGCTCCAGGATGGGATTTCTTTGGCGTTTTTCGCAACCAATCACGAATATGCTTAAGTTCCACATCAGCAAGTTTGGTAATGCCCGCTTCTGCGCAGTGGTCAATTAATTCCGCAACCCGCGCAGTGACAGCGCGGGCATATTTAGGCTGGTTCTCGGCATTTTGATAAGCGGTGAATCTTGCTAATGCTTGACTAAGAAAGATAATCTTCATCGGCTACGCCTCCCCGAATCGACTCGGCGGCGTTTTGGTTTCACTGCATCGGAATTATCCAGCAGGCTATGCTGGCGAACAAGGATACGTTGGACGCCAGAGGCGGCTACATTGAGGTAGCGTTCTGTCACTCGCACACTGCTGTGACCCATCTGGCGGGCACATGTGGCAAGGTCTCCACCAGATTGTCGAAGGTAGTTAATCGCAAAGGTATGCCGAAGTTGATGGGCGTGGACGTTCACGCCTGCCCGTTTGCCGTATTTGACCAAGCGTTTCTCAAAACCATGGCGAGAGAGAGGGTGATAATCACCGGACAAGTCTAGGTATACACTAGGGAACAGGTACTCACACTCCACGCCGCGCTTATCCAGCCAGTCTTTGAGAATGCTGGTTATTCGCTCCCCAAAGTAGACAGACCGCGCCTTTCTGCCTTTCGCATTCTCGGGTGGCACAAAGAGTGCGCCCGTACTCATCTCTAGGTCTTGGGTCCGCGAATTTAGGCATTCCGTGGCACGAAGGCCGGTTTCCAGCATCAGGCATACGATGGTGTAATCACGCAATTCCGGCCAACTGGTCAGGTCGAATGTTGCGAGTAAGGTTTGAACCTCGGCGGGGGAGAGAGGCACTACTGAATTCAGTGGCTCTTTCAATTTGCGGACTGCTTGTGCAGGGTTAAAGCCTGTCCCCACATAGCCTTCTTTCGCGAGTTCGCTGTAAAGGGTGCGGAGTGTTCGCAGTACGCTGTTTATTGTGAAGTGTGACAGATTGCGGGTGAGGCAATCATCGACGTATTGTTTGACGGTTTCGCCAGTGATATCATTGGGCACACCGCCAGCGAATTTGGCGAAGGTGCGCAACCGTTCTTCTCTGGCTTGTTGAGAGCGCAGGGTGTGACCCTCACGGCGGGAATTTCCGACGAACCATTCGGTGACCAGTTCCCAGTCAGACAGGATGTTGGTTCGATTCTCGTCTGTCGCGGTGGCTTGATTGATTGGCAAACGGGTGACATTGGCTCTGATGTTTTTCGGAAAACGGTCTGACGATGATTTGAAATGTCCAACAGGCATGTGGACCCCTCCCAGGGTAATTAGTTTGAGTGTGCATTCGTCTCAGGTGATTGTAGGGAAATGATCTGAGGCCAATAAAAATAGTCCTTTCTCTGCATTTGGAAGTAGCAGAGTGGGACCCTCAAATTTATTAAAACACACGATTGAATATTCTGACAATTATTTTGATGCTTTTCTTGCAAGGTTTGCGGAGTAGGGAATTGACGAAGGTCAAAATTTCCAATTGACACGGTGGGGGTCGTAGGTTCGATTCCTACCGGCCGCACCAAAAATAAATGTAAGATAAGAAGCCACTTAGGGGTGATCATCCTTTAGTGGCTTCTTGTTGTTATATGCCAATTGTTGATGATACATCGACTTGTGGTTGATACTCGTTGCAGTTCCGCTCATGGTGATCATGTTTACTAAGAACAAGCAGCACTATGACCTGACGAAAGCGGACTTAAAGTATAATTTTAGTGTGCCGTTCTGCAGTATGCGTTCAGCCATTTTGACAACGTGATCGCTGTTACATTTCGGTAACTCGATGATAAAGTTGTAAGCTGATTGAGCAACCCTCCATGGTACCCAATCGGTCAGTTCTGTATTTGGGGGACGGCTCCATCATTGGTTAAGTGAAGTATGAAATCGAATAAATGGGTGCAGGTTGTGGGAGATGGTTTCAATAGTGAGTTGGGTTTCTTCGGACAGTCCCTCGGATACTCCCATGACGCACAGGCATCCTATCAAATTGGAAAGTAGTATTTGCTCATTCAGTTCTTCAATGTCAGGATTCCGATGACGCCAAAAGGGGACAATCACGAGGCAATTCGAAGCATCGTCCTGGGGGTAGTTAAGTCCTTCCAGCCAAGCTTTTGCTCCCTCAGAAGTATAATCATAGATGCTGCAATCTGTATCTAAAAACCAATGACTCAATACTGATTCTGGAACGTGAAAATCAGGCCGTAATCCGATTGATGCTTTAACGACAAATTGGCTGTGGTCTTGCAAAACAATAAACATTCTGGTTACTTTAGCGTGAATCATTAGCGTAGAGGTGGTCAAATTCAGTAGCTCTTCCAAATCATTGCATTGTCCTAGATTTTCCATAAGATAATGCAAGGTGGACAAAACACGCATTTTCTGTTCATTGCTGTCACGTTCCCAGACTAATTCTTTCCAACGTTTGGCCTGCACAATGGCTAAGTAGGTAATTGAGGCCAAAAGTTGAATGGTTTCAAAAAATCGTGTATCTTGTTCAATCACAGACGAATCACTCAACGTGACAAAACCTAAGATTTGCTCCTTGCCCAGCAAGATCATATATTTGGCTGATAGATCGGAAAAGTCATCTATTGATGTAAAAATACGGTTCAACTGTTCGTCGTCTTTGCCAAATTCATACAGTTTATCAATTAACCTTCCGTAGTCTCCATCATGTAAAATAAACTCTTTGTACTGTTTGCGCCCGCTCAGTTGGTCCTGAAACGCCACCACCATCAAGCACTGGCGCAGGTCGTCCCAGACAGCCAGCGTGGTCACTTGACTGCGAGCTAACTCGCTAAACGCATCGACGGCTTGACGGTAAAGGGTTTGTAATGAATTTTGCGTCAATAATGAGGTGGTATACGTTTGCAGTACCATCATTGAATAAATGGTTTTATCGAATTGACTTTGAAGATCTGTGATCTTTTGTTGTTGTTCGTTTCGTTCCAGAGCAGACTGAACAAGTAACAATAAGGATTGGGCGAACTCTAATTGAACTTTGTCCCATTGCTTCGTGGCACGTTCAGAACATACGATCCAGCCAAATAAAGTCTGTTTCATGGCCAAGGGGATGAGTACTGAAGGGTGAAAGGCTTCAATCCAATCAAGCGGAAACCACCGTTCCCAGTTGTGGGTCACAATGCCTGCGTGATAAGTGGGCAGATGGTGCAAATTAGAATTGTAGGGGACGCACCATGTGGAGAATGGGTATGAATGTTGCTGTGTAAGCGAAAATCCTCCCTGGGTTTCTAAAAATAGCGCTATTGCCCCCGAAGAGATCATTTCTGTTAAAATTTCATAAGCATAATTGGCAATTTGGTGTGACAGTAATGGTTGAGAAAATAACTCGATCACCTTATCTAAGGATATGCAGGTTTGTCCAATATACTCATTTTCCATTTTCAAGCTCCTTAGTGATCTACTCAAAATACAATTTGTTTTCCGTGCTAAAAAAAGTGCCTTTGGTTTCTTGGTCAACTACTTTTCTGCTATTTTTAATGCTTAAGTGTGTTTTGGGGTAAGCCGCCTTTACAATGGAAACTTCCCCTTCACCTCTTGTTTTGAGCAAGGCAGCGTAGGAATGAATCAGGGTATCCAAATTAAACAATTCATTTTCCAAATGTTGTTTAGTTAATAGTACGTTATCGTTTTCTTTTTGCGATTCTTCGGTCAATGGTTCGAGAGATGAATCCAAAGCATTTAGCAAACGCATCAATTTATCCAGATGTTCGAGTTTGTATTTGTATTCGCGTAAACAGGCTTCCATATGTTCTTGCAAGTCTTTTCGATTAATACCCGCTATGGAAATATAAGTTTGGCGTTCATATACATTGCCGATATATGCGGAAACAACTTGAGATTTTGCGAGAATATTTCCACCAATCAGTCTGCCTTTTTCCTTGTCCAATATCACCGCTTCTGCCTGTAAATTGCTTCCCATTGCGTAATAGCCAATATGTATCTTGCTACCGGCCTTCATTGAGCATTCGTTGGCGTGTTTGGCGTAAATGCTGCCTTTCGCTTCAATCGATGCCTTCCCTTGTCCATACACCCCACCCTTTAAGAAAATGTCCCCCTCTTTTGAAATGATTTGATGAACTGCGCCAACACCCATTGAACTTAAAATGGAAATGTCCTTGCCGGCTACCACACTGAACGTGTCGTGGACGGTTCCATAAATAATAACGCTGCCGGAAAAATCTATGTTACCAGTTCCTACCCCCACATCTCCCGGAATGACCAGTCGATCAACCACGCTAATGCGGCCGGTTTTCCATTCCACGGCCCCTTCGACTATTGCGCGCAAGACCAGTTTATGACCCTCCTGAACCTGAGTAACAGTTTTTGGGTCATAACGCAATGGTTTGTCCCGCCCCTTCAAAGGCGGAATCATTTTACCGAACACAGTCCGGCCTGGAGTTCCTGAAGTGGCGGGGGTTTTTTCCCCTAACCACCCACCGATGGAAATCTCATCAATGAAATGCATATTATAAAAGTCTGTTTTTCCGTCGGAAGTGACTAGTGGTTTCCTTTCTGATACAGGAAAATAGTTCACAAGCGCGTTGTCTCCGGGGACCGGTGCAGTACCTTTTGCGACGACAAACCATTGTTGCGCGGGGAAAGGCCCTCTTAAAGCGTCCATCAATAAGCCTTCACGCACATCATGTCTTTCGAGAGTAAAGAGGATCAGGGTTAACAGTTCTTTATTAGTCTGCAGATCCTCCTGCGTTTGAAGAATGCGTATTCTTGCTTCCATTCCGTCGCTACTTACAGAACACTCAATTAATGGGCGCCAAATACCAATATTCACGGAGTGATTGTCGGGATGACTAAATGCCTGCTGCAATGCGGCAAAATTTTTAATCTCAATGCGTGGCTGGAGATTATGTACAACTTCGAAATCTTTTAACGAACATCCATCATGATGAACCTGTACATACACAGATTCATTTTCTGTTGATAAAGTAAAATGATCATCTTCAAAAATATTCAATCATTTCACCTGCCTTCATTATGATTGCTTCCTCGTGTTTGCAATTAAGCAAAGTATTAACTATATAACACTATTTCATAGTATAACTTGAGTTTCGCACCCTCACAATACAGCGTTTTTAGATGCCAAGCATGCTACAAACCTTTGAAAATACTCACTTTTTCACCATTCCACTTTGGCGATTTATGAGGTCTTATTGAAGTTTTGTAACTGATTGCCAAAGAATGACTCCTCAAACAGCCCCCCTAACGATTCATAGGCGTTGACCCTTCGGAAATAAGCAAGAAACGTGTAGAGGATACAACAGGTCGTTACGTGGGCAATTTGCGCATCAAAATCTCTGGATTGGCACTGTCCCAGTCGTAGATGCTGCTTCATCTCTTTGAAAAACACTTCAATCATCCATCTCATGGCGTATATTTCCATCATGGCTAGGAAGGACAGTGACGTATCGGTGGACAGAAACAATCGCCACTGTTTTTGGTAAGGGAAACGACAAAGATAAAGCGTCACGTCGCCCACGCTTTCGTACTGAACCACCATTTCAAAATAGCGGGTATTGAGTTTGCGGCAACGCTTCTCGTTGCCTTCTGTTTTCAACGTGGCATGTAGTTCCTTAGCGTTCAACTTCGTTCCTTCGATACATGGCATCCTTTTTCATCTCAGTGATTTGCTGAAACTCACTTTTGTAAAAGCAATTCACACTTTTAAGAAGCATGAGGGGCAACATAATCATGAGCGCCATAATTTCAACCATGCTGTACCCTTCTTGTTTCTCGAACCCAACCTTCCTAATGATGGCATTCATTTTGAAGATTTTCATCACATCACATATAGTGTTGGTAATGGAGTACTGGTGTTTTTCGAGTACTCTTTTGATTTCAGTTGTATCTTCCCGCATGATAACACTCTGTTTTTGGTTGATTTGGCTGTCACCATAATTATACCAAAAACCGAGTATTCATGAGGGTTTTTGTTGTCTTTTTTCGTTGTGCTATGCTGTATATTTGTTGTGTTGGCAAGGTGCGAAATTCGAGTTTTTTATTTGTGAAAACTTCTGTTAGCTATTTTAACGATAAATTAATACGACGATTATAAAAATGAAACCACTAAGCTATAAAATTATCGTAATGAAAGGAGATGATCAACATAAAGCAATTAACTACGCAGCTTGTTCAACAAATCATGAACACTTTTGATTCAAAATGTATAGAAAGAGATGTGTTCTTGCAATTATTAAAAGGGTTATCGTTAAAGGAAATGTATGAAATTGCAAATGAAATGAAACACAGACACGATCTCGTAGAGAAGTACCCCCTATCGGGTTATCAATAATGCACCAGATATAATTATTGAGAGACGGTTACAAGCGCCATAGTCCACAGTAACAACCTATTTTCTGATTATGGCGCATACTGCCATTTCATCAAAGAAATCAGTGACAATATTAGCGATGCTTTGCTCACAAATCTCTTGATTCTTGTCGCTTAAGGATAAATGGATTTTTTTTGTCTTGAGATGTACACTTGAGGTGCACGGAGGTGTTTGCTTGAAAATTGCTTTTGTAATCGATAGTGCTTCTTGTATTGATAGTGATTTTGCAAAATCACATCATGTATACGTTATTCCATTACAAGTTATCTTTGACGGGCATAGTTATGCTGACATGCTTGAGATGACAGAGCATGATTTTTATAAACGACTTGAAGCAGGTATGATGCCGACGTCATCGCAACCTGCTCTAGGTTCCTTTGTGGCTTTATACAAAAGACTACAAGAAGAAGGTTATGATAGGGTGATTTCCATTCATTTGAGCGGCGCGTTGAGCGGCACAGTTACTACAGCGCGTATGGCTGCAAAGACGATGGATTTTCCTGTGGAAGTTGTGGATTCTGGCTTAGTAGCGAAGCCAATGTTGTTTGTTCTCGAAGAAGGACTACGGTTGTATGAGGCTAAGATGCCTTTTAATGAAATCCTTGCTGGTATGGTCAAGGTCAGAGATCGCGTTGTTGGTTATTTTATGATTAATGATCTTCAATATCTTCATCGTGGAGGTCGTCTAAAGGCGAGTTCAGCTTTAATTGGCGGTATTTTACAGATTAAACCGATTCTTCATTTTGAAAACCAATATTTTGATGTTATCGCTAAGGTCAGAACAGCTCGTAGAGCTAAGGAGTTTTTATACAAACTGCTAGATGATGCTGCTTTACGTCAAGAAATATTGGAGATTAATGTCGTACACGCGAATCATTTGCAAGAAGCTCAGATATGGTTAAATCAGTTAGAAGAAAAATTCAATAAAATTCCTGTAAAGATTTCAACGTTAGGAACTGTTGTTGGTGTGCATTCTGGTCCGAAGGCCATTGGACTTACATGGGTTTGCTAAAAATGGCGTGTCAAATCTGATTAGCGTCGTTTGGATAAATGTAGTGGTTGTTCTAGTGCATAGATTTCTTCTTCTACTCGTTGCATTTGTTGTGTAACAACGATTGCAGCATCGCTAATTGCTTGATTATAGATTATGGGTTCAAGTTGTTTTACCATAAAATCAAGCAGGTTTGTAGCAGCTAATTCGCCAATGGAATCGGACATTTCTGCTTCAAAATAAGCTTGAATTTTCATGACTAATATTTTCTCCTGTTCTTTTGCAATTTTCCTCATTTTTGTTAAACACCTACCTTGATTTAGTTGATAAGGCAATGGAATGCAACGTTTCGTCGAAGATGATAACATGAGCATTGTTATAATGAAAGTACAGGATAACGTGCGTTTGTGGGAGAAAGTGCTAAACATCGACAATCATATTGCATGGCAGGTTGCCGCGCAGATCGTAGAATGAGTGCGAAATTTGGCCTCTTGTGAAGGGATCTTGACGGTAGAACGTAATCCCAGCGTATACATCGCAAATGTGCCCTCATTGCAAAATATTTTGTAGCCGAGACGGTCATCATTTTACATGTTAAAATCCAGATCATACGTATCAGGCGGATGCTGATTTTGTTGGGATGATGAATCTATACAAAAAACGGGATGGAACCTTTTCGTATCCGCGAAAGAAAAAGCGTGCGGATGAATCAAATCCTACGCAGGCAATTGCCTAATACAGCGTGGGTCTATTATTTTGACAGTGGGAAGTTAATCTTTTTCCTGAATCCGTGACCCAGTAATCTGGATTCCTCATAGACCCGTGTTCTACCATCCAGATGACCCCAATTCTCATGCTAAGCGGCTAACTTGGTTCTCTTAACCCAGATTATCGAAAAATTATACATAATTGAGTCGGCTAGAAAGCGCCGTTTTTTCAATCAGCAAACCGATCAATGCCAGACCGGAATGGGTGGTCAGAACTTCGTCGGATTCTTCAATCATAAAGCGCATGAAAGTCACCTCATTGGTGAAGCAGAATAAGAGTCATATAGCGCTTATTCTACCTGATTTACGAGTGTCAGTACTAACTTATAGGCATTTTCTGAGAAATACTAGGCTATCGTGAGGTAAAGTGGTACAGTAGCGAGGAGTATATATTAAATAGATGTGGAGTGCTATAAGGTGCTTAGGGATGAAGATAGTCGCAGTTACCGTTTTCTGCTTGTTGGGCTCGGTATTTTGTGGATAATGGATGGAATCTTGCAAATGCAGCCTGGTATGTTTACTCGGGGTTTTGTGACAAACGTGTTAAGCCCTGTCATGTCAGGACAACCTTCTTGGGTTGTGAGCTTGATGCAAGAGGGTATTCACCTTTGGATGCAAATGTTTTCCGTGAGTAATATGATTTCCACATTGATTCAACTGCTCATTGGGGTACTGCTACTTTGTGCAAAAGGGACTGTGCGTATCATTGGCCTTTATCTATCGTTACTATGGGCGCTGATCGTTTGGGCTTTCGCGGAAGGTTTTGGCGGTATCTTTGCAGGTAGTCCTACTATTCTTACAGGCGCACCAGGTTCTGCTCTTTTTTATGCCATCGCATCTATCTTGCTCTTGTTACCATCGTATATTTGGTCTACCGAATTGATAAGACGTTTTGTACGCTATCTGGGTAGCGCGTATCTCTTATTGGCGACACTTTGGCAGGCCCTTCCAAGTAGCGGCTATTTTCAAAGTGCAAACCTAGCGGGTATTTTTACACAGGCTTCTCAACTTGCACCGCAACCCGGATTTTTGGTTGCGGCATTATCCTCCATGGCCTATGTAGCGGCTCAACACACTATCATTTTTAACATCGTTTTCAGTAGTTTGCTCGCTATTATCGCGGTTTTATGGTTTGCCTGGAACCGTTCCTTCATAACATTACTCATTGCACTAGCACTGTGCTTTGCAATTTGGCTTTTTGGACAGGACTTTGGCATATTCGGCGGTTTTGCCACCGACGTGAATTCGGCACCGATTTTTGGCTTACTGTTGATCGTCGGTTGGTTAAATGGGCAGGACAACTCTGTATTTTATGGCAAGCACCGATATTAGATGAAATAGTAGGTGGATAGGGAAAGCGGATCTTGTGACCACTTGATCCGCTTTTGCTTTTGCAAGCGCTGAAGGTGTGCCAAGATGGTTTTTTTTGTTACCCACTCGATAATCCGATCTCCATACAAGGCTTTTGCCAATGAATCCACGGTTTGATGTTTTTCTTCAAGAAGAGCTATAATCTGCTCTTCACGGTTGAGTCGTCTTTTGTACAGCGTGTGCAACCACGGTGTACCAGGTGCTATGATAGGACCGTGACCACCATAAATTACGGATGGATTAAGATCAATCAAGGTAAGTAAAGAATCTAGGTAATCATCCATGTGGCCGTCAGGTGGTCCCACCCACACACTGTTACCGTGAATGACCATGTCACCTGCAAACAGGGTCTTGCTTTCTTGATGATAATAAGAGACATGCCCGTGCGTATGCCCAGGTGTTTCGAGTACTTGAAGTTGCTCTGAACCCACTTTTATGGGCTCTGTTACATCGAATTCACACAAGTTCAGCTCGGTAATATCTTGATTAGCTTGTTGCCACGTCTTGATAAGGTTATTTTTATCCTTGCGATGACAATAAATCGGACTATGCAGGGCTCGAGCGAGTACGGGTGCTCCGAGGCTGTGATCGACATGATAATGTGTTAGGTAGATGCCTTTTACGGTTTTGTTTGCGTTTTCTATGGAGCAAAGGATGTCCTGCACACTTTTTGCGTCATCAAAACCTGTATCAATAAGGATACTTTCGTTTGCGTTAGTGACCAAGAAAGTATTGACGATAAGGGATAAGGAAAACCGCATAGAGCTTGATTCGATGCGTTGCACGGACAAGGAATTCATTTGAAAATCACGTCCTCAAAGGTGGAATAGATATGGATTGGCGCACAAAAAAAGGATTACTCATTGATTTGGATGGTACGCTATTTCGCGGTAAAACAGTGATGTCAGGAGCACGTGAATGGATTTCATCGATTATACAGGAAAATATGCCGTTTTTGTATTGGACAAACAACTCGACAAGAACCCCTAAAGCTGTGGCCTATCATCTGCAAGAGCTTGGTTTTCCCGCAAAGCCGTCTGATGTTTATACGAGTAGTATGGCGTTATCTGATGTCTTGATCGCGAATCATCCTGATCAAATGGGTGATGCTGTGTACGTTGTGGGGGAAGAAGGGTTACAAGCAGCTTTAGCCAACGATTTTCGTGTGTATGCTCGTGATAAAACGCCGACCTCTCCCTTTGCTGTTGCCGTAGGGCTTGATCGACAAGTGTCATATGATCATTTGCGCTATGCCGTACGCTTTATTTTACAGGGGGCAAAATTTTATGCAACAAACCCTGACCGCTTGTTATGGGAAAATGATGGCTTGTCTCCAGGTGCTGGATCCTTGGTTACACTCATCGCTTTTGCAACAGGTGTTACACCGATTATCGTCGGAAAACCTGAAGCATCCTTTGTTCATATCGCATGTAAAAAAATGGGAATCGATGCTTTGGACGCGCTTGTCATCGGTGATAATCCCTTAACGGATATAGCGGCTGGAAAACGTGCAGGGGCTAGTACGGTGTTGATCGCATCGGAGTTGCAACAAGATGGATCTGAGGAAACAAAGGCTGATCAAGTGATCCTATCGTTATCGGAATTACTATCTTGACCACTACTAGATATAGCGTATATAATCAGCTGTGTCTCTATCGAAACGCTACATATAGTTATGAGGTGATTCTATGCGATGCCCGTATTGTCAGACAGTAGATTCACGAGTACTCGAATCACGGGCGAATGATGATCAATCCATGGTACGGCGTCGTAGAGAATGTGTTGAATGTGGGCGACGTTTTACAACCTATGAACGCGTTGAGTATACACCTCTTTTAGTGATTAAGAAAGATAAAACAAGAGAAGGATTTGATCGTGATAAGATTCGGCGTGGCATGGCTCGTGCTTGTGAGAAACGACCAATCACATCGGATCAGATTGATAGTATGGTTGATGAAGTGGATAAGCAGTTGCGGATGGATTTTGAGCGCGAGGTGCCCTCGTCTGAAGTTGGCGAACGGGTGATGAATTTGTTGCGCGAAGTGGATGGCGTAGCTTATGTGCGATTTGCCAGTGTGTACCGTGAGTTTCGTGATGTAGAGACTTTTGCCAAAGAAATTTTGCAATTACTACATCAGCAGGATAATTGAGGTGGGGGTTAATACATGCTTGAAGATGGTGTGATGTTGCCGTTTACGCAAGAAGATTGGTTGTTCCAGACAGGCGAACGAATTGTCGCTGATCGCTATTTGTTAAAAGATGCGCAAAAGTCTACACTCCAACCGGGAAGTCTTGTCGTAGCAGTCATGGATGCAAAACGTGCGTATCATGAGCTAGCTCGAGTAAAAGAAGTGAATGAAGTAAATCGCACCGTGATTGTCGAACTGCGGGATGGCTTTGTTGACGAACTGCCTTTGGATCATGTTGATGTTTTGCTAGAAACAGCGCCGCGACAGATGTGGCGACGTATTGCTAAAGGCGTATCGGAGGTTACAGATCAACCGTCTTATTGGGAAGAACGATTTTATAATTTGCAAAGCAATTGGCGTTATGTTCCAGGTGGACGTATCAACGCATCGATGGGCACGGGCATAAAAACAACCAGTTATAATTGTTTTGTGATTCCCAATGTAGGATATAGTGTTCGTGATTATGCTCGTTCTTTTGGACAAACACTGGAAATCCAAGCGCGTTCTGGCGGTGTTGGTATGAACCTTAGCCAAGTTCCTCCCCAAGGTACGCTTGCTAAAGTGTCTAACGTTTCACGCAAACGTGAACTGGTTTTGGCACTCGATGTTTGGCATGAGGATCTGATGGAGTTTCTTTCACAGGAGTATCCAAACAGCACAAAAGCCGTTCGTGTTTCAAAAGCTTTTTTGCGCGCTGTAGAAGAAGGAGATAACTGGACTTACACCTTTCCAGATACGACGGTACCTGAGTATGACGCATTGTGGCACGGTGATTTGGCAGCATGGATGGAAGCGGATTTGCCTGTGCGTTATGGGGACACGCTTCCTGCGCAAATGATCTATGATCAGATTTTAGATAGTGGAGTTCAGGTCATGCAAGATTTTGTCGGCGCCGTTATGTATCCTGGGGACAGTCGCGAAACGATCGCGCAGTGTTTAGGCGATATGTGGGAAGCGATGCTTGCTTCTAAGCGTGTCACGATGGTGTTATCATCGCTACGCCCACGTTATAGCTATGTGCGCGGTGTCAACGGTCGAAGTTCTGGGGCGTATTCTTGGGGAATTTTATATGATAAAGGCAACCAAGTATTTGGCATGGGGTTTGGCCCTGTCGGCGTTGGTGAGATCATGAGCGTCGGTTGTCAATTAACGTTGCAAGGTGGTTCTCGTCGAGGAGCACTGATGCTGATCTTGAATGATCGGCATGCGGATATTCGAAAATTCATTACGTGTAAACAAGTCGATGGTGTCATTTCGGGTGCCAATATTTCCGTGGGGATTTCTGAAGAGTTTATGGCGGCTAAAAAAGCAGGTGAATCATGGTCACTAGGGTATCCTGACCTTAATGATGCACCGCAATTTGATGGTGACTTTGTTGGTTTTGAAGCGGCGGGTCATACGCTTGTCGTATCTGAAACATTGCCTGCAGCGCAAATTTGGGATGAGTTGATTGCTTCCGCCTGGAAATCGGCTGAACCTGGGGTTGTCTTTTTAGGAAGGTACAATCGGATGTCAAATTCTTATTATTACAATCCTATCATCGCGACAAACCCATGTGGCGAACAAGGTCTTCCGGCTTATGGGATTTGTAATTTGGGCGCTGTAGTTCTTAGCAAATTTGCATCAGGTTTTGTTGATGAAGGAAAAGAGATTGCCTTTTCAGATACGCAAAAGGAGCATACTATCCGTCAGTGGCTTTTGCAAAGTTTTGCACCAGATCAAGCGGAATTTTTGTTGCACCATGTTGCATGGGAAGAACTTGAGTTAGTAACA
>JAKADA010000001.1 GCA_021820975.1 Bacillota bacterium | reverse complement strand
ATCACTTTCGCACCTGTCAGCATAACCACTTCACCTCCACCTAGTATCTGTGAAATTATAGCACAGGCATATGTACATCACAACCTGTGTCCTTCCATCGCGATTGCCGCTTGACATAAAGAGAAAAGAGAAGAATCAAACCACCTGTGCCCAAGAGACAGGTGTCCATCACATAAAATCCTACCGTAAGGCCAAATGATGTAGCAATCACACCGATTAGCCATGTGGCAGCAATCGATCCAAGACCTGCAAAAGTAAAGAGCATACTCATCACCGTAGCTGTGCGCGTAGGAAACGCTTCTGATGCCATCGAAGAGATCGTCGGAAAGATGAGACCAAAAAATAACCCCGCAACAATAAACAAAAGAGAGGCCTTCCCTTGAAAAAAGCTCGCGCTTAGCGTGCAAAAAAACGCAAGTACAGAAGCAACAACAATAGATCTCACACTGCCTATACGATGCACAATGACACTTCCCGTGAACCTGCCCACCGTAAACGTCAGGTAAAATAACGCCAAAAAAGTGGCGGCCAAGGACGTTGAGAAGCCTCTTGTTGTATGAAGAAACGTCGGCAGCCAATTGGCTATACCAACTTCTGCGACCACATAGACCATGATCGCAAGAATAAGCAGGTACAAGGCGGGCGATACGAAAAGTTTTGTTAATGGCAACGAAGAATCCGCTTTCGTCAGTGGGGCAGTTGGCATAGGTTTAGCAGCTGGATATACCGTTATAAGCACAAGTACGAATAAGACAACAACCAAGAATCCAGCCAGCACATAGGGCAATTGCCATAAAGAAAACGTCGAAATAACCCAGGCTGCAGCAATGGGAGCAAACGTGGCACCAGCACCATAAAACCCATGCAACAAATTAAAATATCGGGACTGATGTTCTGTAGCCACAAGAGGCACCACGCTGTTGACCGCGATCTCCATAAGCCCGTTTCCAATACCCGCCAAAAAGTAACCTAACCCTAAAACATCATACGTCTTCCCGAAAGCAATAAACACAAGCCCGAAAAAAAGTACACTAATGCCAACTGTCATCACCGGTTTTTGACCAAGCCGATCAAGAACCAAACCACTTAAGAAACTTCCAACAAGATAGCCGATCGAAGACAGGGAAAACAACAAGCCTAACAGCGCATAATTCAGCGAAAAAGCATGCAATATCGATGGCGCAACCACACCACGAATCATATCAAGGACACCAAACAAAAGCATCGCGAAGAGCGCCAACAAAAAGGGCGCACGGTGAGAAATCCGGCCCAGCAAATGGCATTCTCCTCAAAAACAACATCAGCCGAGCACGAAAATGTGCCCGGCCAGCATTGTCGATAAAATTAACGCAAATTATAGAAAGAACCCAATCCGCCAAATCGAGCTGTTTTACCAAGTGCTTCTTCGATACGCATCAATTGGTTGTATTTCGCCACACGATCTGTTCGTGACGGTGCACCTGTTTTGATTTGCCCAGCATTGACGGCGACCGCGATGTCCGCAATGGTCGAGTCTTCGGATTCACCTGAGCGGTGCGATACAATCGCCGTATAACCTGCGCGTTTTGCCATTTCAATCGCATCGAACGTCTCGGTGAGCGTTCCAATTTGATTGACTTTAACAAGAATGGAGTTGGCAACGCCCATTTCAATGCCCCGCTTAAGACGTGTGGTGTTCGTAACAAACAAATCATCACCCACGAGTTGTACCTTTTTGCCTAAGCGTTGCGTAAGTTTGAGCCAATTGTCCCAATCATCTTCAGCCAAACCATCTTCAATCGAGATGATCGGATAGGTATTCACCAAATGCTCATAGTACGCGATCAACTCTTCTGCACTGCGTACGACACCTTCGCCTTCGAAATGGTACGCACCGTTTTTATACATTTCCGTGGAAGCCACATCAAGAGCAAGACGGACATCCGTGCCCGGCTTATAGCCTGCTTTTTCGACCGCTTCTAAAATAATTTGCAAGGCTTCTTCGTTTGTCGCAAGGTTTGGAGCAAAACCACCTTCGTCACCAACTGACGTAGCCAAGCCTTTTTTGCTCAGAACGGATTTGAGGTTATGAAATATTTCTGCACCCATGCGCAATGCTTCATGGAAGGTAGGAGCACCGACAGGCATCACCATAAACTCTTGGATGTCGACTGTGTTATCAGCATGCTTGCCGCCATTTAATATGTTCATCATGGGAACAGGTAACGTCTTGCCGTTAAAACCACCTAAGTAGTTATAGATAGGAAGATCAAGTCCAGCAGCGGCAGCACGAGCGACAGCGATGGAGACGGCAAGAATCGCATTGGCGCCCAATTTCCCTTTATTCTCTGTCCCATCCAATTCGATCATCAACTGATCAATTTTCGCTTGCTCTGTAACTTCCATCCCAATCAACTCAGGTGCGATCACATCTTCGACGTTTTTCACAGCTTGCAAAGTACCTTTGCCAAGGTAACGGCTTTTATCATCATCACGTAATTCGACAGCTTCATGAGCACCGGTAGAAGCTCCTGATGGTACGATGGCGCGACCTTTTTCGCCGCTTTCGAGCAAGACTTCCACTTCAACTGTCGGATTGCCACGAGAATCGAGAACTTCGCGAGCTTGTATATCATAAATCAACATAGTTTTGCATCTCCCTTAAAGAATAATCGAGTGGCCCGTCATTTGCTCGGGCTTTTCAATGCCAAGCAACTGCAACATCGTTGGGCTCATATCGGCAAGTACACCATCATCACGCAACTTCAATCCAACACGAGTCACGATACAAGGAACAGGATTCGTGGTATGCGTGGTACAAGGACCGCCTGAACCTTCGTCAATCATGGTTTCCGAGTTCCCATGATCAGCGATGATAATCGCCACACCATCGGTCTCAAGTATCGTATCAACAACCTTGCCAAGACAGATGTCGACAGCTTCGATCGCTTTAACCGCGGCTTCCATAATGCCCGAATGACCGACCATATCAGGATTGGCGAAGTTTAAGATCATTACGTCGATTTCCCCTGATTTGAGACGGCTAACGGCTGCATCGGCAACTTCAAATGCACTCATTTCCGGTTTTAAATCATACGTTGCTACTTTAGGTGAAGGAATGAGCAAACGCTCTTCCCCTTCAAAAGTTGATTCTCGTCCGCCACTGAAAAAGGACGTTACGTGTGGAAATTTTTCGGTTTCCGCGATGCGCAGCTGATGCAACCCGTGACGTGACACCACTTCGCCAAACGTATCATCGAGATTCGTTGGCTTATAGGCCACGTAACCCCCTACTGACTCACTAAAATGCGTCATGCATACATAATAGGTGTGAGGAAACTTTGGCCCACGATCAAATCCGCTAAAATCTTCATTCGTGAAGACTTGCGATATCTGAATCGCACGATCAGGGCGAAAATTGAACATCACAATCGCATCATTTTCCTCAATCAGTCCGACCGGTTGGTCTTTGTCATCCACAATCGCCATGGGCAAAACAAATTCATCCGTAACAGAGCGGCTATAGCTTTCTTCCATAGCAGCAACCGGGTCTGTTGCATGCATACCATCGCCATACACCATGGCGCGGTACGACTTTTCGGTACGCTCCCAGCGACGATCCCGATCCATCGCATAGTAACGACCTTGAACAGTGGCTATTTTACCCACGCCAAGTTCAGTCATTTTTTCTTCTAACCGGCGAATATAGCCTGCGCCTGTTGTTGGCAAGACATCGCGTCCATCCATGAACGCATGAACAAACACTTGTTGTACACCGTTTTTCTTGGCTAACTCGAGCAATGCAAACAGGTGATTGAGGTGACTGTGCACGCCGCCGTCAGACAACAGGCCATAAAAATGCAACTTCGTTCCTTGTTGCAACACATGATTGATTGCACCAAGCAAAACTTCATTGGAGAAAAAGTCGCCTTCGCGAACCGACTTGGTAATGCGTGTCAATTCTTGATAGACAATTCTACCTGCGCCAAGATTCAAATGGCCTACCTCGGAGTTACCCATTTGTCCATCTGGTAATCCTACAGATTCTCCACTAGCACCTAATGTCGTGAACGAAAACCGCTCTTTGTAACGGTCAAAATTAGGTTTTTTGGCCGCAGCAACAGCATTCCCTTGCGTACCCTTGCGCAACCCAAAGCCATCCAAAATAATCAACGCAACCGGTTTTGGTCTCGCCATTTTACTTTCCTCCGTTCCCACCTACCACGCGTGGCGTACATTTTAGCGCGCGCTTTGCTCTAACAGCGCTGTATACGATGCCGCCTGCAAACTAGCACCGCCTACCAAGGCACCATCGATATCTTGTTGCGCCAAATACGTAGCGATATTTTCTGGTTTTACACTCCCACCATACAAAATGCGTACCGCTTGTCCCACGCTTTGTCCAAACGTTTCTGTAATCAGCGAACGAATCAGCCCGATTACTTGTTGTGCATCATCAGCAGAAGACGATTTGCCTGTGCCAATAGCCCACACTGGTTCATAGGCAATCACCCATGCACCGGAAGCCACCGCCTGTTGCACACTTTCGTCTTGTAAAGCCTGCAACACCGCACCAAGCTGCGTGCGAATCACTGCAGACGTTTTATCATTTTCACGTTCTTCTAATGTCTCGCCGACACAAACGATAGGAACAAGACCTTTTTGCAGTGCCACGACTGTTTTTGCAGCCACCGCGTCATCTGTTTCCGCAAAGTACGCACGTCGTTCAGAGTGGCCTAAAATAACATATTCACAGCCAAGATCGAGCAGCATTTCAGCTGATACTTCGCCAGTATACGCCCCTTCGTTAGCCTGGTGCATGTTTTGCGCACCAACACCAACAGACAAAGGTTTAAGCGCCTCGGATAAACCGAAAAGCGCTGTAAAAGGAGCACACAGCACAGCTTGTGCCGCACCATCTTTTGCTAATTCTATGTTGGCTGACGCAAGCGTTTGTGTCAACTCTTTTATAAATACTTGAGCTTGTTGCCGTGTTTTATACATTTTCCAGTTGCCCGCAATCATGCGTTGACGGTTAGCCATCCTCAGTTACCCTCTTTCGCCATGAGGGCTTCCACGCCTGGTAATTTACGCCCTTCAAGAAATTCCAGAGAAGCTCCGCCACCCGTGGAAATGTGCGTCATACGATCGGCAAGACCTGCTTTTTCAATCGCCGCTACAGAATCGCCGCCACCTATGATCGTCGTACCTTGCACTTTTGCGACAGCCTGTGCAACAGCGTTGGTTCCTTTTGCAAAGGCGTCCATTTCAAAGACACCCATCGGCCCATTCCAAATCACCGTCTTGGACGTGCGAATCGTTTCCTCATACGCTTTGACGGTTTGCTCGCCGATATCAAGCGCCATTTCATCATCAGTTACGCCATCAAGAGAAACTAATCGAGAGGATGCATCGGCTTTAAATTCTTTAGCTACCACAAGATCGGTTGGTAAAAGGAGCATTTTGCCTTCTTGTTTGGCAAAGTCAATAAGCCGTCGAGCCGTTTCCAACTGCTCAGGTTCCACCAAAGACTTGCCCATGTTGTACCCTTGCGCAAGTAAGAAAGTGTTAGCCATTCCGCCACCGATTAAGAGTCGATCCACTTTCGTAAGTAAATTTTCAATCACCATAATCTTATCGCTTACTTTAGCACCGCCAATAATAGCCGTAAATGGATGCGCTGGATTAGCCAACGCTCCACCCATGATGGCAATCTCTTTTTCCATCAAGAATCCAGCAACAGCGGGCAAGTACCGAGCTATACCTTCGGTCGTTGCGTGCGCCCGATGCGCCGTTCCAAACGCGTCATTCACATAGATGTCAGCCAATTTGGCAAACTCTTGGGCCAACGCAAGATCATTTTTTTCTTCACCTTTATGAAAACGTACATTTTCAAGTAGAAAAACATCGCCATCAACCATGGTTTTAATCGTATTTTCAACAGCTTCGCCGATACTTTCACCGACAAATTTGACCTCTTTGCCTAACAATTGTGCCAAACGATCACGGACTGGCTTTAAGGAAAACGACGGATTAGCTTCACCTTTGGGGCGGCCCAAGTGGCTTGCAAGAATCAATTTAGCACCTTGTTCTTCTAAGTAGCGAATGGTCGGCAAAGCTGCCTGAATCCGTGTATCGTCTGTAATCGTGTCACCTTTTAGAGGGACATTAAAATCAACACGAACAAATACTCTTTTCCCTTGTACATCCATATCTCGAATTGTCATTTTATCCATTATGCCACCCGCTTTCGTGGATTTTCACCCGAACATTGAAAAAGGAGGCAGGGCTGATTCGCTATGCCCTGCCTTCTTTTCACACGGAACCTTATAGGCCTTTGCTGATGATGTATGCAGCGAGGTCAACAACGCGGTTGGAATAACCCCATTCATTATCATACCAAGACACCACTTTAACCATCGAACCATCGATCGCCATCGTAGACAAGGCATCAACAATGGAAGAATGCGGGTTGCCATTGAAGTCCTTTGATACGAGTGGTTTTTCGCAATACGCAAGGTATCCCTGTAAGGAACCTTCTTTGGTCGCCTCAAGCAATGCTGCGTTGACTTCTTCTACGGTAGCTGGTTTTTCAAGTTCCGCAACAAGATCGACGACGGAAACGTTCGGCGTAGGCACACGCATCGAAAACCCGTTTAGTTTGCCTTTGAGTTCCGGCAAGACAAGAGAAACCGCCTTAGCGGCGCCTGTGGTGGTCGGGATCATCGACAAAGCTGCTGCACGTGCACGACGCAAATCTTTATGGGGAAGATCAAGAATCCTTTGATCATTCGTATAAGAGTGAATGGTTGTCATAAGACCATGCACGATGCCAAATTGCTCATGAAGAACTTTAGCAATAGGTGCTAAGCAGTTTGTTGTGCATGATGCATTGGAAATCACGTTATGCGTTGCTGGATCATACTTATCGTGGTTAACACCCATCACGATCGTGATGTCTTCATTTTTGGCCGGCGCAGAGATGATAACTTTTTTGGCGCCGCCTTTGGTGATATGTACTTCTGCTTTTTCTTTATCTGTGAAAAGACCAGTCGATTCAACGACGATGTCGACACCGATCGAAGCCCAAGGTAGGTTGCCAGGATCACGTTCTGCAAAAACTTTGACATGTTTGCCGCCGACGACTAAATCCGTGCCATCTGCTTCGACTTCATGTGGAAATTCGCCATGAACTGAATCGTATTGCAACAGCATGGCCAAGGTTTGCGCATCCGTTAAGTCGTTAACAGCTACAATTTCAATGTCATCACGAGCAAATGCTGCGCGAAATACGTTACGTCCTATACGGCCAAATCCATTAATTCCTACTTTGGTTGCCATGTCGAAATCATCCCTTCTGAATGTACAATCTCCCGTGCAGCACCTTCATCAGTGATCAACGCATCCATCTTATACGCTCGCGATGCAGCCGTGATGGCACTGGCCTTAGCACGTCCACCAGCTACACCGATCACCGTACCAATGTGCGGTAAATCTTCTAAATGAAGACCGACAGTGTTCATAACATGCACAATTTGACCTTGTGCATCAAAATAATAACCAAATGCCTCCGCCACAGCTTGTTGCTGGCGCAAACCCGTGATCGTTTGATCATCCAATCGGCGCCTGCGCGCCATCGTGAGCGCATCCCCGATGCCATGTATGACAATGTCAGCGCTTCGGATACGACTCGCGATTTCTTGGATCATCGGTTCCATGGACAGGCGCTCGGCCGTTGTTCGACTTAATAGCTCTGGCACATGAAACATACGATACGTCCCACCAAGCTTAAACGCGATCTGCGATGCAATGGTGTTCGCTAAAAGTTCCACACGTTCACCAAGTCCGCCACGCGCCGGAAGCACTTCAATGGCAAGGTGTTGCGTACTTTTCGGTAACATATCCGCTACCATCGCCATTGAGGAACCGCCTGTGACAGCCACAGTGCAAGGAGGCTTTATGTACTCACTAAGTACTCGCCCCGCACCATAACCGATATCGCGCATGACAACTTCGTCATCCTGACTGTCACCAGGAACAACGATTACGCGATCGATGCCTAAGCTAGAACTAAGCATGCGCTCAAGCTCTTGTCGCCCATCAAGGCAACGAATCACACCATCGAGTTCTGCAATGACGGCTACTCCTGCTTCTGTCAACGACATGCCAATAGGTCCTACATCAAGTAAGCCCTGTTGCTTTAAAAGATCCACATCTGCGCGCAATATGCGTTCTGTGGTTCCAAGCACCGTTGCCAGGCTACGCCTTCCGATCGGCTGGTGCAAAAAAATTCGCTGCAAGACGCGATACCGCGCACGCAACTTGTCTGTCAACTCAGGGACAAGGCGCTGACCCACTACTAAGGAGTCCATCACACGCCCCTCTTTCCATCGCGATTCACCAGTGGTGAATCAAAGGGACTCAATACGTCCCGGTGGAACCCATTTCGTCCCGCCATGGATATATGATACATCCCACCTGAATTTTTGGCAATATGATGTTTTCTTTCGCATATGATGAAAAGGACGTAATAGATCATCACTACTCAGGGGGAAACGCCGTGCGCATCGGAATCATTGGTACCGGGCACATGGGAGGCATGCTCGCTCGTGCCTGGACGCATTCTGGCGACCCACAGCCCATTCACATTTACAACAGAAGTTTAGACAAAGCACGTTTATTATATGAAGAAAATCCTCATAACATCATCATCGAGCATGATCTTAACACATTGGTTTCTTCATCGGAGGCTGTTTTTCTCTGCTTAAAGGCGAAGGACACATGGGATATCTTGCCCAACCTTGCCAGGAGTATGTCACAACAACAATATCTATTGACAACAGGTAGTGCTATCCCATTAGAACAATTAGAAGAAAAACTTCCTTGTTATGTGATCAAGCTAATTCCAAGCATTACCCAGTACGCTTTGGCCGGAATTCAATTAGTGATGTTTGGTTCGCGATTCACACCTACACAGCAAACGGACATGCTAGCATGGCTCGCTGCCATCGGTACACCCGTTGTCATCCATGAAAAAGATATTCGTATCTGTTCAGACCTGACGAGCTGCGGACCAGCCTTTTTAGCTGATTGGCTCCTTCGGTTGGCTAAAGCGGCAAAAAAAGAGGGACTACCCGCTACGATGGCGCTGTACCTCGTGCAGTCCATGGCCGCAGGTGTCGGACAATTGCTCGCGCAAGGCACATGGAACTTAGAAGATATTTTGGCACAAGTCGCCATGCCAGGCGGCGTCACGTCAGCCGGTCTTACCGTACTGCGAGCCGGTGGTGATGACATTTTTTCGTCGTTATTTGCGGCAACTCGTACTCGTCAAGTAGCGATCTCACAAACCAGCCACAACGAAACGTAAAAAGTAGCCAAGCGATGGCGCAAATAAATACGAGGCAAAGCCCTGTTCCACGTTACGGTTGGGGCCTTGCCTCTTTGTATTCACCTAAGAACATCAACTCGCCGAACTGCTATTGTTCGCACTCGTTGTTTGGTTTGTCGCGATCGAGGCAGTAATAGCCGCTTGTTGATCAGCACTCGGTTGATAGATGGTTTTACCCAGTAATTTGACGGGCGCTTGTTCTACAACGACTGTTGTACCCGTGTTAATGTTATCATAAATCCATTTCGCATCAGGTATGGTTAAATGGAAACAGCCATGTGAGGCAGGATGCCCGAGTTCTGCAGCAATATTCACAAGCAACTTGTGATTTTGATCTTCAGGAACACTATGAAATAAAAATACACCATTGCCTAACCATGAGACCCAATACTGTGCGCCTTCTTGATACTGTGCTGCATAAAACCATGTACCACTATAGGGCTGCACATGGTATACACCTAGTGGTGTACTCGTATTCGGATTCGTATCAATACCTGATGAAGTTATCATCGTATACAGCAAATGGTTTCCATTAAATATGTACACCAACTGTTGGCTAATGCTTACATCGATCCATACATGTTCATTGTTTGACAAGATAGGATATGCCCCATCAGAAGGTTGATAGGGATTGTAATTTAAATGGATACCATCAATAACCACTGGGTTAATCGGCGGTGCATTGTTCGTTGTCACAGTCGGTTCTGGTACTTGACTTGCACCACTTTGTGCGCCTGCCTGCGAAGAGTTCGATGAAGTACGCTCACTAGATTTTTTACTGGTCGTAGGAATAACGCCAACAACGTTTTGCACTTTATGCGTTGATGCGTGAAATAAATTCTGACCAACTGCCATGATATTCGGATTATAGGCTGCATACGCTCCACCCGCAACGCCTGCTATCAAAAATAAACTAACAACCGTTCCACGCCAACCCACGCGATTTCCTCCTACTGCCATCCTTGCAGATTAGCCTTTTCTCTATATTACTTTGACAGTATCATGGAACCGTGTCCGTGACAAGAGGCTCAAGTCTCCAATAACTTTTCATCGTAGCCCGTCTCAGTACATCCGTCGTTTCTCTCTCCCCTACCAGCGACACGTAGTTGGGTCACCATCACGTAAATTCCGCATTGTTGCGCTCACATCGGTATATGTGTATAATACGTAAGCATGCAAAAAATTCATGCGCCCGTGGTCCAATGGATAGGACGTAGGCCTCCGGAGCCTGAGGTAGGGGTTCGATTCCCTTCGGGCGCACCATATATAACAAATGTTCTATACTCGATCAGCTATAGTGGTCGAGTATATTGCTTATTTTAGGATCGTATCGTTGATAGTCGTGGTGTACTGTATTCCCATCTAAACATGATTTAGCAGTATAAAGGTGATGGGTTCGGGAGAAGAAGTGCCGCAAATGGATCATCTCACTAAGAGAATGAGTGTAGAAGAACTGAACACCTTGTTGAAAAATGGTTAAATACTCAGAAGACCTTCTGCTACTAGGGGGGAAGTCTAAAAAACAAGTCCCCCATGAAAAGTAACCTTTCATGGGGGAAACGTAACTGAGACAGTCGCGATACAAAGAAGCAACTTATTGAACGGTTCCCATACCATACACTGAGCCCGTAACGGTACCAGCATTACTTGGAGGCGAAGGCGGTTGAATACCAACGCTATAGTTTCCACCTGCTGCAGAGAAAAGCCATGCCCCCTGCCCTGGTGCAAGTGAAACAGTCCCTGTATAAGCTTGGCTGTATTGAGCAGTAGACGGATCATACGTATAAGCGACATCGCCTTGCTGTAAAGTTACAGATACAGAAGTAGAATAGGGATTACCAATCATTCCCCATGCCTTAGCACCAATGGTGATGGTTTTACTCGAAATAGAAGGTGCAGGAACAGCTATTGTCGTACTAGTAGCAGTATATACCCATAGCCCATCAGCGACACTTGTCGCAGTAGATTGATAACTGTTGCCATTCCAAAAATCGCTATAAACTTGCCCCGTTTGTACTTGCAAAGCATCAAGGACAGCTTGGTCAACTAAATTCCAACCCGCAGATAAGGTTACTGTACTCTGAACATTCGTTTGAGGTAACGAGGGAGTAGCGCTAAACCAGTTCTGCCACCATCCATGGTTTGAATTCCCGAATCCCGCACTGCCACCATCATCTGCAAAAGCTGGCATAGCAACAAAGCTAGTCATAGAAACGATTGTAATAAGTGCAACCGCAGCAACTTTGATTCTATTTGACATGGTTAATTCCTCCTCATCCTAAAATTACGGATTTGCCGGTGGCGCTGGTGGTGCCGGTGGTGATGGTGGTGTTGCAGTACTGGTACTTGAACTAGTACTCGATCCTGAGGATGTCCCACTTGGAGGTGCGGGAGGCAACAAAGTTTTTACAGTTGTCAAACGTTGCTCAATTTTTGCGTCCCATTTTTTAAACTTACTATCCATTTTGAAAACATCTTTTCCGAGTTTTTTTACGGAGTTCATCAATTGTTTGATCTGAGCCTTGGTTGCTGTACTGCTTACTTCATTGGTCAAGGATTGTACCGTAGAGATCTCGTTTTGCACTTCATGAACAAACTTACTTAACGAATGTTGGCTATCAGAAAGTACGTTTTTCAACGAGTTGCGTTGTTCATTGCCTCGTTGTTCGCTTTGATGGTCTAACTTATTTTTAACTTTTTCCATATCTCTTGATAATGTATTTAACGCGGCTTTTAAAGCAGTTAACGTTTTTGCATTAGAAATTGCGTGCACATCTGTCTGCAACACGGTGGTTGTCGAGGCTACATTCATAGAAAAAGAAATAGTACTGCCTGAAGAGGCTTGGGATAAAGCTGTTGTAGCTTGTTGCAGCAACGCTTGATAAGATCCCTGATCTGTTTGTTCGGCCTTTTTGGCTGCCTGTATGGCCTGATTTGCCTGTGTGAGCACCGTACTCAATGCAGGCGTTGGTGCATCGGCAAAAACAGGTGATGTCATAGCAAGCATCATAACGAAACTTGCCGTGATAACCGCTGGTTTTTTGAGCATATGAATTCATCTCTTTCCTTTTATGACGACAAGTTTCACGGACGCAAAAACAAGCCCTTTCGGCGGTTCAGCCACCATAGCCAAGTGGCGTTAGGTCTGGAACTTTGCGTCCCCGCTTTTCAGCGAGTTTGCCGTTATCGCTTGACTTGTCAGTTAACTTCATTATATCGATAATAAGACAAATGTCCAGAATTTTCTTATCGAGATGTCGTTTATCTTATATTGCCCGACTATGTTTCGAGGCTGTATTCACTTTAGGGGATCTCCATGCAGCCATTATGATCTTTTATTCCCGCCTACTAACGTATATCGATTTCCACCATTATGCTTAGAAATGTATAAAGCTTTGTCTGCCTGACGCATAAGTTCTCCCAAAGTTAACCCATCTATCGGATAAATCGCCAAACCTATACTCATAGAAATCTGTAGTTGGATTTGTTCATGAACCCATGGATACCGTAATGCATCCAACAGCTTTTCGGTCAATTCTAATATGCCCCATTTATCCTTAGTTAGTGCCATTACCAAGAATTCATCTCCACCTGTACGCACAAGTGTATGTATGGGAATAATCACTTTCTGAATTCTAACCGTAATTTCCTTAAGCAATACGTCTCCTGCCATGTGCCCATACTTGTCATTGATAGGCTTTAGGTTGTCGCAATCCAACAAAATAATGCTGAGAAATTGAGATTGTACTTCGGCTAGGGCTTTGACTTCTGCGAAACGGGGTAAGAGGGCGTGTCGATTGAATACCCCCGTGAGTGGGTCATGATAAGCGAGATATTCCAATTCCTGTTGAGCGTTTATTAGTGCCGTGACATCACGAACCATGCCCATCACATAAACAGGGTACAGTCCACTTCCTTGCACAGTCGTCAAAAGCGTATGACCCGTCTGGCCCGCATGCGTCATAAAAAAGGAAGTCGATTGACTTTGAATAACGGCCTTTCGATACTGGTCAGTGAGAAACCCGGATTCTTCAGGAATCACCACATCTTGAAAAGTGGCCCCATAAGCATCCTCATTCAATCCAGAAGCAACCATCGCAGCGGCATTCATGAGTACGTAATGGAACTGTTGCTTTATATCCATTCCCATCACAAACATACAGTCAGACATCTCCTGAAGCAACTGGCTTGCAACCTCAGGGAGAAATCCAGATACCTTCTTGTGAGTCATCACGAATCGTACACTCCCTACTTTTCCGGCATCCTCCAATCTATTACATGCCCCATCATTGGCTAGTTACATCCGGAAAATAATCCTTATTTAATAAGATAATTCTAGATACTGGATTTAGCAATGTCGGACAACTGCCAAGTTACTGGATACACCGTTATTATTTATAATGAAATGCTTATTATAATAATACAAACAATGTATTTTAATTATCATTAATAGTAAGCTATACTTTTTGCATCAACGAAAGCTTATGGAGGAATCGATAATGGGTGTTATTAAACAATTCGGGCCAAATTGGTTCACAACGGTTATGGGTATCGGCATCGTTTCTGGGCTCACGTATACGTCGCCCATTTCCATCCCATTTCAACACGTCATCGGTGAAACGTTATTTGGATTGGTCAATGTGGTTTTTGTCATCGCTGTTGTGCTTTGGTTATTACGCTGGATACTGCATACTCATGAGGCTTTAGATGATTTTCGTCATCCTGTTCGAGCTTTATTCTATGGCGCGTTCGCCATGGGAATTAATGTGGTAGGAAATGACTATCTCCTTATCGGAACACATATTCTAACCAATCAAGTGGCGATGGATATTAGTAAAACTATCTGGGTAATTGGAACAATCGTATCCATTTTTACGGTCATTGTTGTACCTTACTTGTTATTCACTGAACATAAGGTTGAAACGAACCAAGCATTGGCAACGTGGTTGATCCCCGTGGTCCCCCCCATCGTCGCGGCTGCGACAGGGGCAAATCTACTTTCCTACTGGAACGGAACGAATACTCAATTTTCTATTTTTGCTTTGATTATTGCCATGTTCGGAATTACTTTCTTCTTATTTATCATGGTTAGCGGACTTGTATACTCAAGATTGGTGTATCATAGGCGCGTGAGCGGGCAAGACGCTCCTAGTATCTGGGTTGAAATAGGTCCGATTGGTATGTCCATGGCAACATTTAGTACAATACCGTTAAAAACCCAAACGCTATTCTCCCAATATAGCACGATCTTGCATACCATTGGCCTTGTATTTTCGATTTCTATGTGGGGTATTGGCATTTGGTGGATCATCATTGCTATGATGCATTCCTTACTACACCTCAGCAAACGCGGAGATGGTTTGTCCTTTCACATGGGTTGGTGGAGTTACGTCTTTCCAATCGGTAGTTTTACCACTGGCACGTATGCTTTATACCACCTGATGAGTTACCCGTTTTTTAGTATAGCAAGTGTTATTCAATTAGCTATTCTGTGGGGATGTTTCGCGATTGTTTTTACGCGAACTGTTATAGGTGTATGGAACGGCAGTTTACTTCAATGGCGCGCATCCCATTTCTATCACAACCGACTTACTGAAGCATCAACGAGCGCCTAAACGAATCCGTACGTAGGTAAAACCCTCAAAAAAACATCTTAGTCGCTTCCATGGGTGGCTAAGATGTTTTTCGTATCCATTCGTCTTTTTCCTGACACAAAAATAGCCCTAATAGGCCATTTCATACGTAATAGGGACTGTGGCATCCTTGATTATGTGACCATCTACGATGACTCTAGTACCAATTCCCTTAGAGTCAAATACAACCGAAGCGCCAATTTCAGTTGCGCGGTTCTTGATAATGTCAATTCCATATTGATGCGATGAAATGGAGGGGGTATCAAATCCTATACCGTTATCATCAATAATAAATGTCCAGTCATAGTTTCCTTTTTTATTCCAATTAAAGGTAACCGACACATTCGTTGCTTTAGAATGTTTTACAATATTAGCCACGGCTTCTTGTAAAATTCCAAACAGTTGGACTTGTATCTTTGCATCCAAATCAGATCTCGTATGTGAATAGCTGAGAGTCCATGCAATCTGATTTGCAGTCAACACCTTTTCTAAAAACGAACGAATTCTTGATTCAAAGTCTTGATCAAGCGTAATTTGTGTGCGCAGGCTGAAAATAGAATGCCTAATGTTAGCATCCATTTCGCCTAAAGTCATTACTACTTGATTCAGCTTGTCTAACAAAACTTGATCATTTTGACTTTGCACAATTTCTTTTACAGCATTGATTTGCACACCTGAATAAAAAATGGATTGGGCAATTTGATCATGCAGTAATCGAGCGAGACGTTCCCTCTCTTCAAGTGCAGCTCGCGAGGTTCTTTCGTAACTCAATGCCTGTTCTACATGAATGAGCCTTAGTAGTAAAGTTCGCGAGACGATTGCAATGACGATAGCATCGATCAGTGGGGTCAACCAATTTCCAACATCCATAGGGAGAATACTGAGAAGCAAAGCGGTATGCCTGATCATTTCAAATAAACCAATGACCAGCGCAGGCATGATGATAAGTGTCCATTTAATGCGATTTGTTGTCATGGATATTACCTCCGGGATGTAGAACCTTTAGATCATTATAGAAGTGAAGTGATGACTTTGAAAACCTATGATCTAATCATCGCTGATGATAGCAAACGGGCTCGTGAGGCAATCCGAATGATTCTTGAATCGGAACCTCAATTTCATATTATCGCAGAAGCCAAGAGTGGGATAGAAGCCATACAATTAGCAACAGAATTGATGCCTGATCTCATTTTGATGGATATCACTATGCCCGAACTTGATGGATTGCAAGCAACTTGGCGTATTAAACATGATTTGCCCTATATACACGTGGTGATTTTAAGCGTTTCTGATGACCCTGCCGATCTATTTGAAGCAATTCGTAGCGGTGCGCAAGGATATTTAGTCAAACGTTTAGATCCCAAACACTGGATTTCCTATCTGCATGGCATTTTAGATGATGAGACACCCATCTCAAGAAATATGGCAGAACGTCTTTTGGCTGAATTTAGAGGAAGTACCATTGAACGTTCATCTGAGAATAAGATGATCTCTTCGCTTACTGTTCGAGAAGGTGAGATTTTGAGGTTGGTCAGCATAGGTTCTACAAATCGCGAAATCGCTAAAAAATTGTTCATTTCCGAAAACACGGTAAAAAATCATCTAAAGAATATCATGGCCAAATTGCATATTAAAAATCGTGTCCAACTGGCCACACTAGCGGCCGCGCAGTTCAATCCCAGCAGCCAACGGTGATATCCAAAAGAAAAGCTAGTACCTATACCTACTACATGAAAAGTCTTATTACTCAACTAACAAGGAGGAGGATTCATACGTATGTGGAATGTTTCGCGGCGTTGGTTACAAACTATTTTGGGCATCATTTGGTTCATCGACGGGATTTTACAATTGAAGCCTCAAATGTTCACTTCGCAATTCATTAGTCAAGTGCTTCTTCCTGCTGCTCAAGGTCAGCCGTTCTGGATTGGACACACTATTACTTGGGCAGCAAACGTCGTTGCACCTCATATTTTCTTTTATAATATCATTTTTGCAGCCATTCAATTATTTTTAGGATTACTTTTAATTCTTAATCGCTGGGTAAAGGGTACACTGATCATCTCATTTATTTGGACCGTGATTGTTTGGTGGTTTTCAGAAGGATTTGGTATGCTACTCACAGGGCAGGCTACGTTTTTGACTGGAGCTCCAGGTGCTGTTTTTCTCTATGGACTTATTGGTATCATGATCTGGCCGAGAGATGAAGAAGCAGAAATAACAGGAAGGCTACATCAGAAATGGTCTGAAGTTGCTCGATACAGTTTAGCTATTTTGTGGATTATTGGTGGCCTACTTCAACTCCAATCCGTTTTTCTTACTCAAAGCGGGATGAATGGCCTTTTTTCCCTAGACGTTTTTAATCGTTGGGCAGCTATACATCCCGTATTGGTTACTTTACTTTTTGCAATCCTCATGTGGGTGACAGGCATCCTGCTCTTAATCAAGAGTCATCAGAAGATAATTTTAGTAGGTTTTTGGCTCTCTCTCGTATTGGCATTCTTCATCTGGTGGGCAGGAGAAGGATTTGGACAAATCCTATCGCCACTGGGAACTGATCTTAACTCAGGACCATTATTCATCGTACTAGCTCTATGTATCAAACCAAAACGCGTAGATCCAAAAAGGAGAATACATGCATGATTCCATCGTTATTTATCGCGCATGGTGCGCCGCTGTTAGCCATAGAGGAAAATGAGTACACACAATTTCTACGCAATGTCAGTAAAAAATTATCACAGCCAAAAGCCGTGGTGATATTTTCTGCTCATTTTGTAGCAAACGTACAAGTGATCAGTGATGTGAGCGAATATGAAACCATCTATGACTTTTATGGATTTCCAGAAGCACTGTATCAGATTCAATACCCTGCTAAAGGAGATCCACGAATTGTGCAGGAAATCAAACAACTGTTATTTCAACACGAAATCACTTTTACGATCGACACAACGCGCGGGCTTGATCATGGAGCTTGGGTCATTCTTCGCCTACTGTATCCCAACGCGGATATTCCTGTTATTTCTATGTCAGTCAATCCGCACACGACGCCCGAACAACAGTACCAAATTGGAAAGTCATTAGAAGCATTACGTGAACAAGATGTTTTAGTGATCACAAGTGGAGGTACAGTTCACAACTTGGGCCTCGTTGACTGGCAGGAAGATGCCCGTAACGACTGGGCTGTGCAATTTGACCAATGGCTAGAAAATCATATCGAACTCTGGGATTTAGATTCGCTGTATCAGTATCATACCTTAGCGCCAAATGCAAAACTAGCTGTCCCACCTCTTGGTACTGAACATTTTATCCCCTTGTTTTACGCCATGGGAGTTGCGGACTCCACTCGCAAAGCTACTTTATTGCATCGTAGCTACCGATACGGAAATTTGAGCCATAGCATCTGGCAGTTTGGATAATGATGAGCTCAAATGAGACCCCCCATGAAACTTCACCTTTCATGGGGGCTTCAGCAAGGTCACCATACTATCTTCATAGGAATTTCAACATGTTCACTCCGCTAGCTCTAACAATTTTGTTCAATGGGAAAGCCTCGCTACGAGCAACGCAAACTATAGATTGAACCCAATTGGGGCGGCTATTTTGGGATAACAGACGGAAAATCAGATCCAGCGGCAGGCGCGACATTAAAAGAGGCACCAGTCGCTGGCAGGCCGTTTTGAATGATGTTGGAAAACATTTTTGGCGGGTAACTGCTCGACCACTGCGGCAGACTATTGGCGAGATTCGTCACCGGGTATCCTTGCCAAATAGCTCCAACAATATTGGGTGTAAACGCCGCTACCCACAGATCGCTGTCTGTATGCGATGTATTGGTATAGGCTACCGATCCTGTTTTTCCCGCTACTTGATGCCCTGGCGCTGACGCACCTGCCACGATGCCGTTGACCACATTGTTACGCAACAAGGCGACCATTTGCTTTGCTGTTGATGGCGACATCACCGTAACGGGCGATGCCTGATATTGATAAAGTAAGGATCCCGTATTGGATATGATACGGTCAATCGCATGGGCAGGCATACGTACACCGTTATTATCAAAAGCGGCATAGGCGTCAGCCAACTGAAGTGGCGATATCCCTGGTACAATGTTGCCCAAAGCAATGGTTAAATTCTGATTCGCAGGGTTTGATAAATCAATACCCGCCCGCTGTGCAAAATCGATACCTGTCTGAATGCCGATTTGCTGCAACAGCCAAACGGCTGGTGCATTCCAGGATTCAGCTAAAGCCCAGCGAAGCGTCACGTATCCATGGACAGTCGGGTGCTGCTCCCAATCACTGACCGTATAATTGCCAAAAGATAGTTGATTACTCACCCCATCATTTAATGCAGAATCTGCATTCCATAGACCACTTTGAATAGCCGGCCCGTAGACCACGAGCGGTTTCATCGCAGAACCCGGTGATCTCTGTGTCGATGTGGCATAATTGAAACCTCGATACGTGTATTGCGATTGTCGTCCACCTACGAGAGCCTGAATGCCTCCCGTATGGGGATTGACGAATACGGCTGATCCTTGAATTTTTTCCGTTGCCGTAGACAGCGGAGTCGGATAATTACTCGGATTGTTCACACCTTGATAGGCTGCCAGTTGCAGCGTCGGATTAAGCGACGTATAAATACGCAAACCACCTTGCGACAACAGTTGCGTGTTCAGATGCAATTGACCCATCTCTTGGTACAAATAATCCCGATAATAGGCATACTGCGGTGGAATGCCTTCCCATGCCTGTGTGCTCACATGCAGTTGCAATGGTGCAGCTTGTGCTTTCACCATCTGCGCATACGTGATATATTTTTGCGTCTCCATACGCTGTAGCACTTCATTGCGACGGATTTTTGCGATCAACGGATTCACTAAGGGATCGTAATACGATGGCGCTTGTGGAAGACCTGCTAGCAAAGCGGCTTGAGGCAGCGTCATACTTCGCATATTGGATGGCTGCAAGCTGAAATAATTGTAGGCCGCTTGTGCGATACCTGTTGCCCCATCGCCAAAATAGACGTGATTTAAATACATATCAAGTACTTGATTTTTTGTAAATTCACGAGATATTTGTAATGAAAGAAGTAATTCTTCTATTTTATATTTTAAGGTTCGGTTATCTTTCAAATAGACGATTTTCGCCAGTTGTTGCGTAATCGTACTTGCCCCTTGGCCCGTGTCCATATGAAACACATCGTGCAATGCTGCTCGTACATAGCCGCGCAAACTAAATCCCGGATTGTGATAAAACCCCGCATCTTCCGTAGCAATCAACGCCTTTTGAAGAGAATTCGGAATTTCAACCAAAGGGACTTCTCGAATACCTGTCGTAGGAATGGTAAAAGCTAAATGCCCATATCGGTCAAACACCTCCGTGGGTGTACTCCCGGCATCAAGCTTAGCCAAATTAAGATGAGGTGTTGAATAATACCAGAATGCTCCCGTAAAACCACTCGTCAATAATAAAAACACAAAGAAAACAATCCACGTCATCGTGATCCATCGTGGCACTCGCCTTTTTTTTCTACCACTCTTTTTTGCCGGTTTGTGCGAGGGATGTTTGGCAAGAGATTCGGTCACTTATCCTTCCTCCTAATGCAATTACTAACGATATCAAGCTTAAGACACCTCCATTATAGCAAAAGTGCCCTAACACACTTAAAACAGTCTCCCCATTTCAGGCGACTGTTTTAAGAAGCGAGCATGAAAGTATATCCTTACCTGCCGAGTGAGCAACTTGATTAGCCTAATGTGTTAACATGTTGGCCTTTGCTAGGCTCTATACCATGATCCCCGTCGCCATCTGAAATTTTGCTCGTCTGTCCACCTTGCTGACCCTGCTGACCTTGCGAAACATGCATCTGTTGCTGTATCCATTGCGACTGAATCACTGAAGATGAAATACCTGAAATTGACATGGTAACCACTCCCCTCTTACAGGTTATCATAGCCTTAAAACCTGTAGATAAGCTGACGAAAAAGGCGTGCTACTTCAAGTATTTTTTGAGAAATGTCGACACCTAAAACAGAGAGACCCTGCGACAGGACGCATCTATAAGAAGTCATGTCGCGTTCGACTGTGTCAACAAAATGTCCCAGTGGTATCTTGCAAAAATCATCATTCGTGGTAGCCTTTTTATCAAACAAAGATAACGCTTTCACCCTCATATTCTTTAGTCTCGCTCATGCAAGACAAATGGTGACCATACACATAGTTCAGAGGTGAGCACATGCGTTTAGGAACTCACATGATAGGCATATCCATAACGGTGATCTACGTTGTTACGTCCATCACCTTTGCACCCAGTATACTGCCTAGAGCAGGTTCTGCACCCACAAAAGTTGCAGTATCTCTTCTATCTTATCTGCGTGAACCGTATCCTGTTTTCCACGCAGCAACGAGAAATACAGTCAATAAGCAACATCCCTTTACAATAATGGCCGTTGGAGGATCAAGTGCACAAGGGTATGATGATCCTAACCTCAATGGTTACCTTGCTCGTGCACTGCGTCGTGTATCTACCGCATTAAACATGCCCATCACGTTTATCAACAAAGCGAAAAGCGGCGAGATTCCGACTATGCTAGCTCCGTACTATGATCCTCTTTTGCATACGATAGCACCAAATGTTGTCATCCTAGCTTGGGGACTTCTCAATAGTATCGCAAGAAAAGTCCCTGAGGCGATGTTTCAAAGGACGATTCAATCCGAAGTAACGATGGCCCTCCATGAAGGCGCTGATGTGTGGATCGTCACGCCTCCTGTTACCACAGCAACGTATGTTGGACATGATGTGCAACTTGAAGCAGCCTATATAAAGCGTGAAATTGCAGGTGCACAAGCCGTACACAGCACGCACGTTTATGTATTGGATTTAACCAATGCCATGAAAACTTACCTGGTTGATCACCACGAATCTTACAAAACCTTACAATCGAACAATTGGCACATGAATCAAGCAGGCCATGTGCTTGCAGGACAGATTCTGGCTAAAGCTATCTTGCGAAGGGCAAAGTCACTCGGTTTACCTTAGTATCCCACTTACGTGAGAAAAGGAAGTCAGGTACGTTGTACAAGAATGGTTGATTATCGGTTATGATGTTTGAAATTTTCCCACATTTGCTTTGCCGCCGTATCCTGCTCTTTTTTGGTAAGATGCAGACGTTCCTCTGTGCCACCGTAGCCAATTTCTTGCTCGCCAGCTAACAAACGAGCAAACACAGCATCAGCAAATTCAGAAAGTGGTGCCCCAAACGTATGCAATCCCGTACCACCTAAGTCCGTGTTGACTGCTGGAGGCAAAACTTCCATAACCTCGATCTTTGTATCTTCTAATTGTAAGCGCAAACTGGTAGAAAAAGAGTGTAAGGCGGCTTTTGTCGCACTGTAGATAGGAGCCCATGTCGCTGGGACAATGGCGAGTCCTGAAGAAATATTGATAATCGATGCCTGCGCCATTACTTGTAAATGTTCCATGAGAAGCAGCGTGAGATGAATTGGTCCTTCTAAGTTAACAGCAATCTCTTGCTGATACTCGGACCAAGTGAAGTTTGCTTTCTGAATAGCAATTCGGTTTTGGATTCCTGCATTATTAACCAAAATATTCAAACGACCAAAATGGTTCAGCGTCCATTTGACGAGCGCTTCTCGATCGTTCGCGTTAGCTATGTCTGCAACACGTGTGTGTAGACTTGGAAATTCCTCTTTAGCTTGACGAAGTTTTTCTTCTCTACGTCCACAGATGATCACTTCGTTATCTAAAGCCAAAAATCGTTTGGCCAAGGCTAACCCAATGCCAGATGCGCCACCTGTGATCAGTACGGTATTTCCCGATGATTGCATCGATTTTTCCCCCTATCTCATACAAAAAAAGCAGTCCCGCAAGTGACCATGCACTTTTGAGATAGCTTTTTTATCTTTACTATGGTGGGTCATACAGGAATTGAACCTGTAACCTGCCGATTAAGAGTCGGATGCTCTACCAATTGAGCTAATGGCCCATATAGTGACCTTATTACCTATTAACAAATTAAAAGTATACACAATTTCCTAGATGCTGTCAATTATACGGCCAACTCCCCTTTGGAATCGTAACCTATAAAAAATAAACACCAAGAGACGATATGTTCTTGGTGTTTTACCATTTTCTTCTTTCTCAATTACCTCGTTCCTGTTGAAAGGATATTCACCTTGTTAAAGGTAACCTGCTCTCCTTGATTCATCACAATACCCGTTTGAGCTTGTATGATGATGTCTTCCATCACTAAACCTGTAATAGGCGCCTCTGGGAGTTCATTGATTAAAATAGCTGTTTTTGCTCCATGACAAGATACATGACGAATCACGATATCGCGAAAAATGGGTGTTTCTTCAGATACAGCTATCGATTTTGTAGGCGGAGTCTCTGTGTTTTCCGTTCCATCATAAAACATATGAAAGGAAATCGCTTCTTTGACGATATCCGCCATCCGAATCCGATCGACGAAAATGCGCTCAACAACACCACCACGACCGCGCGCACTTTTAAATCGCAAGCCAACATCCGTTCCGACAAAAGTACAATCCGATACGTGAATATCATGAATGCCGCCTGACATCTCACTGCCGATCACAAAGCCACCATGCCCATGAAATACGGTGCACCCGCGAATAGCAATATAAGCGCTCGGTTGTCCTATCTCTTTACTTGAACCGTTTTTCCCTGACTTTAAACAGATCGCATCATCGCCTACATCAAAGGAACTATCTTCCACCTGCACATTCGTACATGACTCAAGATCTATGCCATCACCATTTTGAGCGTACCACGGGTTGCGCACGGTAATTTCACGAATGGTGATATGTTCAGACCTAAAGAAATGAAGACACCATGACGGGGAATTTTGAAAAGTGGAACCATCCAAGACAACACGCTTGCAATTTTGTATTCTTACTAAGGTAGGACGTAAGAAATCACGAATGGCTTCCCAATCTTTTGGATCTCCATTGCCTTCCTTAGCAAGTTGTTCAACCCTGCTTTCACCTTGCATCGCCGAAACCGTAGGCCACCAAATAGCTTCGTTCTCTTTTTCTTCAACGACTCCGCCTTGAGACACGAGCTGTTGCCACTGGTTTTGCGTCATTTTACTTTTTTTCACGGGTCGCCAAGCATCGCCACCACCATCAAATATCCCTTCGCCTGTAATTGCCACATCCTGCACATGATCAGCATGGATGGGAGCCTGACAGCGAATCGTTGACTGGCCTTCATACTGTGCAGGAACCAACGGATACGCCTGAAAGTCTTTAACAAATAACACCAATGCACCCGCTTGCGCATGCAATTCGATGTGACTTCGTAACGTGATGGAACCTGTCATCCACGTACCGGGTGGAATGATCACCTTGCCACCGCCCGTTTTTGCACACGTATCAATGGCCGTTTGAATTGCTCTCGTATTTATAGCAACCCCGTCGCCCACCGCACCAAAGTCCACAACGTTGACCGTGGTTTCCGGAATCTTAGGTAGCGCAATTAGCCAATCTGTCTCTGTCACCATATCCTAGTCACCTCGATAACAACGTTATTATTTCGTTTTTTACTATAATATAATTCGCTAAAATTAACAACGTTATTATTAGGATACAAAGTACATAAAGGCGCTAACGTTAACAATACTCCGACTTTTCCATTTCTAGAGAAGCCATAATGAATGCAGCTACTGCCTTGGGATCATCATTCACTATTGGCTCAGAGAGATAATAGTGTAACGATCCATCCCTATACGGGTGTCCACCTAATCCCGCCACTGCATTACATCCAGTAAGATGAACAGTTTTACCGTCATTATCAAGTTTGATAAGATAGTTGATAATACCTTCATAGGCTTTGATAACATTATTGCGCCATATCAGTGGCAAGATACCCATTCTGATTCCCTTAGAAATTCCGTAGACAAACATGGATGAACAGGATGCTTCTGCGTAGTTATCCTTGTCCTCCTGTTGATTAAGTACCTGATTCCATAGACCCGTAGTCGAGTTTTGGATAGTTAAAATACTATTTGATAATTCGTAAAGTATATGTTTTAGATCTTCACGTCCATTGTGCTTCTCCGGAAGATACTCCAATACGTCAACCACCGCCATGAGAAACCACCCTATCGCTCTCCCCCAGAAATGTGGAGAACATCCCGTAACAGGATTGGCCCAAAGTTGCTGCCTAGTTTCATCCCAAGCATGATAGTTCAACCCTGTGACGGGATCCCAAGTGTTTTTATGGATCAATCGAATTTGATCTACCACAACATCAAACCACCGAGCACAATCAAAGGTTGCCGCATATCGGGCAAGAAAGGGGCCCGACATGTAGATCCCATCTAACCACATTTGATTCGGATATATTTTCTTATGCCAGTACCCCCCGCTACTTGTTTTCGGTTGAAATTCCATTTGTCTAACCAACGTCTCAATCGCTATTCGATAGCGTTCATCTCCAGTTACTCCAAAGACATCAAATAAAATTTTTCCTTCATTAATATTGTCCAAGTTAAACGCTTCTAATTGATACCCACGGATGTTACCACTATCGGTCACTAAGTTTGCTATACACGTACTTACAAAAGTCAAATAACGGTCGTCTTTTTTAGTTTCCCAAATAGCAAGGAACGCCTTCATTATGCATCCATTTTCATAATGCCAACGCTGACATAATGTAGACTGCACCTCATCAGTGTTCTCACTATCCATATATTGTTCTGCTAGCTTTTCCCATGATCGTAGTACAATCGTCATCGAACCATCCAGCCCCCATCGACCACTAGCGTATGACCATTCACGTAGTCGGACCCCTTGGAAGCAAGAAATACAGCGGCTCCACCAAGATCCTCTGGCTTGCCCCAACGCCCGGTTGGAATTCTAGATTCGATCTCAAGCATCCGCTGATCATTTTCTCGTAATGGTCGCGTATTTTCAGTAACAATATATCCAGGAGCGATGGCATTAACCTGTATACCGCTATACGCCCATTCATTCGCTAATGATTTAGTAAGCCCCATCACCGCGTGTTTGCTTGCCGTATAAGCAACCACATTTATACCACCTTGAAACGATAATAAAGAAGCGATATTGATAATTTTTCCGCATCTTCGTTCTAACATCGGTTGTGCAATGCTCTGAGTTAACAAAAATAACGAGTTTAGATTCGTATTTAACACTTGACTCCAATCTTCATAATGATAGTCTCGTGCCTCTGTTCTTTTAATAACACCAGCATTGTTGACCAGAATGTCAACTTGATAAGTGAGTAAAAGTCTTTGGACAGCTTCCACGATAATTTCCGGTACAGAAAGATCTAGCGTAAAAGTTGCATAATTCCGTCCAATCTGTTCCAACAACCTAATGGTCTCATCCAAACTAGTTTGATGAGTATGCAAAATAATGTCGGCTCCTGCCTCAGCCATAGCAACCGCAATGGCTTGACCGATTCCTTTACCAGCCCCAGTTACCAATGCAACACGACCTTCTAGAGAAAACATTTCGTTAAACCGGTTTTTCAAATGCATCACCTCAAAATTCCAATGTGTGATAGAAAAGATCATTGTCTTTTTTATGCCCAAGTTTGCCATACTGCGATCCAAAAAACGCATTAGAGGCCACGTAATTAGGGATAACTTCAGACATTCCTCGAAGCTGAGCCACAAGGTGTAGCAAAGCTAACGGTTCCACTGCATCAAATTTTGCATAAATTTGATGTTCGTCTGATACAAAGAAATCATTTTTAAATCGATGGCTCAAAAGTTCTTCTCCAATTTTACTAGCATAACTTAAGTACACGCTATTTCCAGTAACTTTATAGAGTTCCAACGTTGAAAAAATAGCTAACGGATCACTACTGAGATGTGCAAATTCAAGTTTTGGAATTTCTCCAATTTGTCCAATGTCCCCCAATCCTATCCCCTTGGCAATTGAACGTGCCGTACTCCAAAGATCAGGATGGTTGGATAACCGATAAGCCATCACGTACGACCAAAGAAGTAAAAATCCCGCCTTTAAAGGTTTTAAATATTCACCCTTCTTGCCATAATAACCTGACTGCTCTAATTTCAATCCCGTCAGTCGAAATCCATTGGTTACAATGGGATGGAATATATTATTATCTACATCATAGGAATGTTTGGCATAAGCAAGTAAATCTTCGACTGCCCAATCAAGAAAATAATTACCCTCTACTCCTAGACGTTCCGATAAGATCATTCTGCTAATTGCTACATTACCTAACATCGTGAGTATTTGCCTTGATACCATTACATTTGTCTCATTAGGCTGATGGTTTTTTAATTGCTCGCCAAATTGATGAACAGCTCGATCTCCCCTTCCATTTTGACCGGGTAAAATGGAAATACTGAATTGATAACCCCCAAGACCCGTTTGAGGATGACGAGTTTCCATATAGCGATAAGCTAACCGCCTAGCCCAACGTAGTGGTTCCTTATCACCAGACAACGAGTACAGCATACCTGCTGCATAGATTAAATCGCTCCCAGCATTGATAAACGTCAGTCCTCTGCCAACAAACGGAATATCCGATCCCGAATAAGTTTGGTTCCAAATTTCATGATCCAAGCTATGAGTTGCTGGCACTCCATGTCGAGAAAATTCCAACGTATCCCAATGCAATATATGTCCTTCCCAAATTGCATCAATATATTGCATCGATTGCTGCGTATCTACCGACCACATCAGTTCATAAAATGGATAGTGACACTTTAACTCGTGAACTGGCCCTTTATCCGGCGCAAAGACCTTATTTTTTGCTTTTAAGTCATAGGCCATATGCCCCCCCATTGCAATCAATTTACCATTTCGCAGATGATTCAAAACATACTCTGTCGCCTTTTCAGCTGCTTGCGCATAACGAACATCACCAGTGATTTGCGTCAATGCATAAAATGTGCGAAAAAGAACTTGTTGATTGGCATAATTACTTAGGACCCATTCTTGATCTTCAACGCTCCACGTTACAGGTTCATGCGTATATATATTTAATCCATCAACAAAAAGTGGTGTAACACATTCCCCATATCGATCGATACCATATTGTAAAACGGAATCAGCAAACTGTTTGACTTTTTCAAGAAATACATTCCCATGCGACCCCATGTTTACGTCAGGGTTCATTTCGGTCATGCAAATCGCCCCTTTCTGTCAAGCCATGTTATCCACATTATCAACTAGACACGGCAAAGTGACATGCGGCCTCATGATTAGGGCTCACATTTTGTAAATGTGGCTTTTCTTGGCGGCATCGGTCAACCGCCATAGAACAGCGAGGATGAAACGGGCATCCCGTTGGTGGTGCAAAAGGAGATGGCATCTCGCCAGGAGGAACAGACATTCGCTTTCGTCTAGCCGCACTTTCCGGTACCTTTAAAATAGAATCAAGTAACACTCGAGTGTATGGATGGCTAGGTTGTGCAAACAATTGTTGTGCAGTAGCCTTTTCAACTACTTCGCCAAGATACAAAACTAACACCATATCGGACATATACTGCACAACGCCTAAATTATGAGAAATAAAAATATAGGCTAAGTTCATTTCCTTTTGAATGTCTTGGAGAAGCTTAATAATTTGCACCTGAATTGATACATCTAGTGCGGAAATTGGCTCATCGCACACGATTAACTTCGGTTGAACAGAAAGTGCCCTAGCAATCCCTACGCGTTGTTGCTGTCCACCTGATAATTCAAACGGAAAAGCTTGTGCTATCGATTGTGGTAAACCTACTCTTTCTAACAAGGCATCCACACGTTTGCGTCGTTCCAAACTTGATCTCATCCCATGAATGATCATGGCATCCTCAATTGCCATACCAACTGTCATACGTGGATTAAGAGAAGCCAACGGATCTTGAAAAATCATTTGCATCGCCTTACGCTTTGACCTAAGCTCTTTAGGCTTTAATTTACACAGATCAATCCCATCAAAAAGTATGTTGCCTTGATCAGGTTCCAATAACCGTAATGCAGTTCGACCTAATGTTGATTTTCCAGACCCGCTCTCCCCAACGAGTCCAAGTGTCTGTCCTGCGACGACTTCAAATGACACTTGCTGGACAGCATGCAGGATTCGTCCTCTCACTTGAAATTGCTTCGATAGTCCTTCCACACTGAGCAATGGAGCGCTATTTTGCATGAATTCCCACCTCCTCTATTCGATGGCACGCCACATAATGTTCGTTACCTACATGAAGCAATTCGGGGAGTTCTTGTTCACAACGATCTTGTGCGACAGAACAACGAGAAACATAAGGGCAGTGGTTTAATGGTTTTGTCAGTACTGGAGCCATTCCAGGTATAGGTACTAATTCCTTATTTTTATTACCTACCTCAATGATAGATGACTTGAGTCCTATCGTATAAGGATGAACGGAATTGTTTAAAAACTCCGCAAGTGGTGCACTTTCCATGACCATACCAGCGTACATAACAATGATGCGGTCGCAAAAATTCGTTGCTACTCCGAAATCGTGCGTAATCATGATAATACTCATGTTGCGTTTTTCACGTAACGTCTGTAAAAGCGCTAAAATTTGCATTTGCACGGTAACATCTAACGCTGTCGTCGGTTCATCAGCAATTAGCAATTGAGGTTCACACGCGATAGCCATTGCAATCATGACGCGCTGGCGCATCCCTCCTGAAAATTCAAAAGGATAATTGCGATAACGCATTTGTGGTTCAGGTATTCCAACTTCGCCCAGTAAATCAATGGTCCTCTGAAGCGCTACTTTTTTACTGGCATAATGATGGGTAATCATACCTTCCATGATCTGATCTCCAACTCGGCGTACCGGATTGAGGCTCGTCATCGGATCCTGAAAAACAACACCAATATCTCTTCCACGAATATCCTCGAGTTGTCTTCTACCTAATCGAAGTAAATCTGTTCCTCGGAATTTTGCCGTACCACTCTTTAATTTCACATTGTCACGCAACAATCCCAAAAAGGATAATACGGAAACGGATTTTCCAGATCCACTCTCTCCAACGATACCTAACACTTCACCAGGGGCTACTGAAAAATTCATTCCATTAACTGCATATACTACATCGTCAACTCTCTGAAATTGTGTAAATAAATCTCTCACTTCCAGTAAGGGCTCATCCATTAATATCCACCTTTCGGATTCAATGCATCTTGTAATCCATCAGCCACAAATAGAAATGACAATAAAGTAATGGCAAAGATGCCTGCTGGAATGTACATTAACCATGGATACCCGAGAATATTACTTCCCGCTTGTGCAATCATATTTCCAAAACTAGGTAGCGGAGGACGCAAACCCATACCGACAACACTGAGACCAGCCATGACAGTCAAGTCCCCCGGAATGCCAAAAGCCAAAGCTACTACCATATTATTCATAGCATTGGGTAGCAAATATCGCCTCGCTATGTGCGCAGGGGATGCACCGAGCGACCTTGCAGCCTCAACCATATCCCCATGGCGCATACTCAAAACTAGACTTCTCACCAATCGTGCATATCCAGCCCATCCTGTAATGCCAATGGCAAGTAAGATCGGCCCCATACTCCGCCCTAATTTGGTGACGAGTATTAAATCTAAGAAATACGTAGGGAAAGAGTACATAAAATCAACCAAACGCATAATGACCATATCTGCAACTCCACCACGTAACCCTGCCCATAATCCGAGTGCCATACCGATAATAAAACTGACCAACGTAGCACCGAAAGCAATCTCTAATGCATTTTGTACACTCCAAATCACTTCACTATACATATCGTGTCCGACATTGTCCGTACCAAATGGATAGTTCCAAGATGGTGGTTGATTGGCAGCCAAAAAGTTTGTCGTTGCATAATTGTGCGGCGCAATATAGGGCCCTATAATTCCAATAATCACAAAAACAATCACCCATCCAAGTCCCACAACAGCTAATTTATTTCTGCGAAATCTTCGCCACGCCATATTACTTTGTAACCGACGGAGAACTTTTTGAGTTGATACCTCACCTATTGTCAGTGCCAATTTAATACCTCCTCTCTAATTCGAAAACATAAGATGAACTATTTCAACTGAATACGAGGATCCATCAAACCATAAGTTAGATCTACCAAAAGATTCATACCCATCACCATCAAACTTAAAATAAAGACTGAAGTAACAGCTAGAGGAATGTCATCCGATGGAAATGCGCTGGCCATCAGTGTTCCAAGTCCAGGTATTGAAAATATATTTTCAACCCAAACGGTATTGACTACTGTAAAGGCGAATGTGGGACCAATTACGGTCACTAGTGCCGTAAGCGAGTTTCTTATTCCATGTTTCCAAACAATTGACCAATATCTGACTCCTTTTGCCTGAGCTGTTCGTATATATTCCTGCCGCATACCTTCAATTAAACTACCTCGCATGTATCGCGTGACCACACCAATATTACCTAACGATAGCGCTATAATAGGCAACACAGCATTCTCAGGTGTTCCCCATCCATTAACCGGTAAAAGGCCAGGGAACCAAACACCAAAGACCAATACCAAAATCACAGCACTGACAAATGAAGGTATGGCTTGACCCATGACCGATACGGTCGTCAGCAAAGAGTCAATCCAAGTGTTACGTTTAAGTGCTGCCATGACACCGAGAGGAATGCCAATAATGATCGACAGGATGGTCGATCCAACAGCCAGACTGGCGCTAATAGGAAATGCCGTTTTCAATTGGGTGATAATAGGTACAGATGGGTTTTCGAATGAAGTTCCAAAATTAAAGGTGAGTGAATGCCACACATATTGTACGATTTGTTCCATAAGTGGTTGATTTAATCCATACCGTGCTTCAAACATTTTCAAATATTTTTGATAAAGAATAGGACTCTGTAATGCCAAAGCACCCATTTGAGCTGAAATATTCGCCGAACTAAAAAATGATCCAGGTGCTACATGCATCAGCGTAAACGCCACCGCTAATACGATGATAATAGTAATCAAAATCGCTATTACACGCTTTATCAAAAACTGGACCAGCCCCATTTACTTTTCCCTCCTAACCATCAAGTAGAATGTAGGAAGTTCTCGGTTTATCAGTGGCAGTTATCCACCGACAAACCGAGAACTTATGGATTGCTACTTAATTTTTCATTTGCATATATTGCAAACCATTCCACCAAGTCCAGCCAAATGGATTTGAAACAACGTCTGTGATGTTAGAACGCACCAAGTAGGTATTAAAGGAATAAACCAAAGGCTCTATATAGCCTTGCTGCATAATCATATTTGCGATGTTCGCAGCAAGACTATTTTCTTGTTGTGCATTCGTGGATATCTGAAGTTGATCTTCATCCAATCTCAATTGATGGATTACAGGTGTCTCATGTTCATCTGTGTAAACTTGTGAATTTAGCCCATATTCGGCATTGCCATTACCCAGACTTCCACTTCCTACCATTGTCCAAGCGCTAACCCATAATTGGTGTTTAATTGTAGGCGTTTTTGCAGCCTTCCACTGTGCAACAAGATTATTCCAGATATCTGTATTGGAATTTCCAGGGAGTGGTTTTTTCATTTGTTGGTACCAGAGTGGCTGCTTTTTCGTCCATGAATTTAGGTATGCAATATCCTTTTGCGCTGCATTTTGTAATGGAACCCATTGAGACCATTTCAATCCCATTGAATTGTCGTTAGGATTCCCAAACAGTTTGACATCACGTGCATCGTAAGTTTGGAAATACCAGTCTTGTGCATAGGAGCGAAATGCTGCGGGTTCTAGTACACCACTATAATGCACATCTTGGTTAGCTTGAAGTGGAAGATACGTCGAATCGATCCATCCCGCATTCCCGCCGCCAATCACGTATCCCGGATGTACACCTTGTTGCAACCCGTTGTAAACAATATTGTTCAAAACGCTATCAACAACAGGATCAATCTTGAAATTAATTCCTAATTCTTGTTTCAATTCTTGTGCAATAGCTTCCGCCATTGGAACTTGGGTTGGGTTGCTGGCTTGTGTTTTTGTGTATAAATAAAGTGTTGGAATCCCTTTACCCCCGGTATACCCCGCTTTTGCAAGAAGTTGACGTGCTTTAGCAACATTGTAAGGCATGCCTTTTTCTAATTTGGTCGGTGCCCATCCCTTTGGTCCAAAAACTGTATCCACACCGCCCAATCCATTTAAAACAGAAGTAGCAAGCGGTGTACGATTTATCGCCATAGCAATTGCTTGGCGAACTAAAAGATTGTCTAGAGGGGATGGATCAACAGACTTGTCCCATTCCAACGTCGTAACTTGGTATGCCGGCTGCTTGTGTAATTGTGCTTTCAATGTCGGGCTTCCTAAAATATATTTATAATCTGAAGGGCTAGTAACATTAGCAACATCAAGGGATCCTGACATAAAGTCCTCAACCGGTACAGTGGGAGCGGGGATAACCTTAATCTGTTGCACGTTGCCCACATTGTACTGACTTGAATTACCTACATAGTTTGAATTGCGATTTAAAACGATATTTCCATTTGGGGTAAATGAACTAACAACGTAGGGACCATTACCCACAAAGTATTGTGGCATATACCAATCACCAGGATGAGCATTCACATCCGTTGGGTTTAATGGCATGGAACCAGCAATCGCCATTTCGCCCAAAATATTATGGGGTGCTGTTAACGTCAGCTGTAATTCATAGGGATTAATGACTTTTAGCCCTACTTGATTAGCTTTCACTTGACCTTCATGATATTGAAATTCATTTTTTACATAGGTCATTGCACTTTGCCAAATAGCTCCAGTAGAATCCGTTGGTGCAATTAACCTCATCCATGAATAATAGAAATCCTGTGCCGTTACGGGTTGACCGTTGGACCATTTGGCGTTATGCCGTAGGTAAAATGTCCAAACAAGTCCACCATCGCTTACCTTGTATCCAGTAGCGATCTTAGGTACCAATTGGTTATGCTGATTGTAGCCGTACAATCCCTCAAGTATGACACCTTGATCAAGCAGTATTTCTACACCATTTTGTGATGGATCTAATGTAGATATAGGGGGAAGATCCACCGTGACAGCATTCAAAGTTGCAGCATGCGCTGGTACGGTAGAATTTGGCATTGCAAAACCTATCATTCCTGTACACATGACAATACTTAAGGCAATTGACTTTGAAATATTTGATCTCACCATTATGCCTCCTTAGTCTTCCTTAAAAATTGATGAAAAAAGCTTATGTGTAACGAAAAACAATAAATTGCTAACTTTCTGAGAATCGCCTCCTTAATTTAATATAAAATGAATAATAACGTTATTATTTCAGCCGATAAATAAAGCGTTTTCTTGCTGTTTAGCTTGAAAAATCAAATAATTTCGTTGCGTGGTTTGTACTCTACTCTACGGTTTGACACTTGTCAATAAACACATTATTAGAATTTATTATACAAAATATAGTAGGATATAATATAATTTAGTTATATTGTATCCTACATATCCCTTCGAGATAATTGACGCAAGATTAAAATAGTGCTATATAGAAAATAGTGTCATATTTAATAATAACGTTTTCCATACAATTTCTTTAGCTGTGTGTTCTATCAAATTTTGTCTCACACCTTACATTCTTTTGTGAAGAGAGGTAATTCATATTGGATTACAGGTATGCCGTTACACCAACAGAAAGTAGTCACTACTCTACACAAGAACTTAGAGACACATTTTTAGTAACCAACTTGTTTCAGCCTGATGAAGTTACTATGACTTATAGCCATCTTGATCGCGTAGTAATTGGTGGGATCGTGCCAGTAACCCGCGAAATCACACTGGACGATCACGGTACTTTTCATTCGGCGTATTTCTTAGAGCGACGCGAAATCGGTATTGTCAATATTGGTGGTGAAGGATTTATTCGGGTAGAGGGCCATGATTATTCTTTGCGAAAGATGGATTGCCTCTATATTGGCCGTGGTGTGAAGGAGGTTATTTTAGAAAGCGTTGATGCTTCTAACCCTGCCCATTTTTATTTTGTATCAACGCCTGCACATTGCACGTATCCAACGAAATTAATGAATAAAAATGAAGCTGAAGCGGTCGTATTGGGAGATGTTACTTCATCCAACCAACGAACACTTCGTCGATATATTCATGCGCATGGTATTCAGAGTTGTCAATTGATGTTGGGCATTACCGAATTACACGAAGGGAATATGTGGAACACCATGCCGGCTCATGTCCATGATAGGCGAATGGAAGTTTATTTGTATTTTGGACTCGATGATGAAAACGCAATCATCCATTTGATGGGCCAACCATCGGAAACTCGACATATTATCGTAGCCAATGAACAAGCAGTACTTTCTCCAAGTTGGTCGATTCATTCTGGTGTAGGTACTAAAAATTACAGCTTTATATGGGCTATGGCAGGAGAAAATTATGATTTTGAAGATATGGACGTCGTCAGTACTTCAAATCTTCGTTGACCCTATTGATAACGAGAAAGGAAAGATTTGTTGAAAAAACACTTTGTAGTAAATGCTGATGGAAACGGAGATTATACATCCCTAAAAGATGCTATCAACGCCGTTTCCATAGGTGAAACAGAACCTGCGCTCATTGAACTAGGACCCGGCATCTATCATGAAAAGGTCATCGTGCCTGAAGGAAAGTGGATCCATATACATGGTGCAGGGGCTGAACAATCGATTCTATTATGGGGGGATTATGCACGAAAGATCCATAGCGATGGAAAGGAATATGGGACTTTCCGTACACCAACACTCACCGTTTTCGCAAATTACTTTCATGCCGAACAGTTGACTATTGCAAATGATGCTGGCTACGGCCCAAATATCGGGCAAGCAATAGCTATGTCAGTGACTAGTGAAGGGGCTACATTTGATCACGTTCGAATACTAGGCAACCAAGATACCTTATTCACCGGAGGCATAGGCCGGCAGTATTACCACGCATGCTACATCGAAGGGCATGTCGACTACCTATTTGGACCGGCTCCCGCAGTATTTGATCAATGTCACATTCACAGCCTACGCAAAGGCTTTATTACCGCCGCCTCGACGCCTGAAAATACGGAGTTGGGATATGTCTTTCTTGACTGTATAGTGACTGGGTGTGGTGAAAATATGACGTTTCTTGGGCGTCCATGGCGTCCATTTGGTAGCGTAACATTCATTCGCACATGGATAGATCGGTCAGTATATCCAAAAGGTTGGGATAATTGGCGTAATCCTGATAACGAACAGACAGCTCGTTTTACTGAGTATGGAAGTTTTGGCCCTGGTGCACAACTGAATGAACGAGTTAATTGGGCTCATGTTCGTGACATCAAAGAAATCCCGTACAACTCGACACTTGCGTTCATTCTCAAAACCCCAGACTGGACGACTTGGAGTGAATTGTCTTGAAACGCATTATCATGACCTTCCCCGATGGTAAAAACAAGGTTCTCACGCTCAGTTATGATGATGGTAAGATTGCCGATAGAAAACTTGTGAACCTATTCAATCATTATGGTCTCAAAGCTACGTTCCACATGAACGGTGGATTACTTGATCAGCCCGAGCGAATACCTTCCTCTGAAGTGTCGACTCTCTATCAAGGCCATGAAATTGCCTGTCACACCTTTACCCATCCTACGATGGCTCGCTGTCCTGAAATGAATATCGTAGAAGAAATTATTGAAGATCGAAAAACGCTCGAGGTGCTGGCAGGCTATCCTGTTAGAGGTTTATCTTACCCAAATGGATCGTTTGATCAGCGTGTGAAGAGCATCCTTCCATCTCTCGGAATCGCCTATTCTCGCACAGTGAACAGTACGGGATCGTTTGCTATGCCACAAGATTTATTGGAGTGGAATCCGACCTGTCATCATAAAAAAAATTTACTACATTTAGCCACAGAATTTTTCAACCTCCATAAAACTCAGTATCTGTATATGTTGTACGTTTGGGGGCACAGCTATGAGTTTGACTCGGATGATAATTGGGATGTAATAGAAAACTTCAGTCAAATGGCGGAGAAACAAAACGACATTTGGTTTGCTACAAACATTCAAATTGTTGATTATCTATTTGCGTTTCAACAGTTGCAATTCTCAGCTTCAGGAGAATTTGTATACAATCCGTCAGTACAATGCGTGTGGCTAAATGTGAATCAACATGTGATAGAGGTTACTGGTGGATCACAAGTTAAACTCAACTGATCCGTTAAAATAGTATATTTTTAACTATGGGAGGGCTACGTTTTGAAAATTCTTGTACTTGGCGGAACGGGCGTTATCAGTCGAGAAATTGTTCGACAATTTTTAGAAAAAGGCGATAAAGTAACCGTTTTAAATCGTGGATATCGTGACGTCATTTTACCTGATCACGTAGAAAAAATAATAGGTAATAAGCAGGATTTGACGGCATTTACCTCATTAATGAAGCATCGTGAATTCGATGTCGTCATTGACATGATCAGTTACAGTGTCGAAGATGCTGCGACAACAGTTTCAGTTTTTTCGAAGCATGCAGAGCAACTCATTTTTTGTTCCACGGTGGCGGCATACAAAAGGCCATTTCGCTCAATGCCAATACGTGAAGACGAAGAAGAATTGATTGATGTCCCCACTTTTTTATATGGTTACAAAAAAGCTGAGATGGAACGATATTTGCAAACCATTAGTGCCACAAGTTCTTTCGGCATTACCATCATACGGCCTTCCTTAACGTATGGAATTGGTTCAGCCAATGTGGGTGTACTACGACAAAATTATGGCATTGTAGATCGTATAAAAAAAGGAAAACCCTTGGTGATGTTTGGCGATGGAACAACACCTTGGAATTTTACGTTTGCGCAAGATTTAGCGAAAGCCTTTGTGGGGGCAGCGTGTAATTCACAAACCTATGGCAAAGCCTATCATGCTACCAACAGCGACCTTCACTATTGGCAAGACCTTTATCTGGAGTTTGGTCGTATCCTTGGAATAGAACCTACTATCGTTCACCTCTCCACAGCCCTATTACGAGCCGCGGCGCCTGATTTATGTGCACATCTTGATGATGAGAAAAAATATCCCAGTATTTTTGATAATACAAAAATACAACAAGATATACCTTCATTTCAACCTCAGCTATCTCTACGTCAAGGTCTAGAAATGCTTATAGAGTGGTATGAGCAAACCTCTCAGGGTGTGGATCTCGAAAAGGACCGATTGGAAGATCATCTAGTAAGCTTGTATTATAGCTCGCTTGCTCAGGCAAGTAAGCTTTTAGAATAACCTTACTACACGTATAACGCATAGTAATCCGCCCTTGGTAAGAAATTATTTCTTGCCAAGGGCGGAAATTTTATAGGAAAACATCTCGCCTAGTTGTCTTATGCGCTTTGTTCACTAATGACAGTTTGAATTGCTTTCGTAATATTGAACATTGTTTCAGGAATCGTAGGTTGTGCAATTACTCCATCTGTTTGTGTAGCCATATCTGACCCCCTTATAACAACGTTGTTATTTGTGATTATTAGTTGATAAGCGATGCTGAAACTTTAATAGGCTCCGCGAATAAACGATGCCACACGTTCTTGATAAAATTCCTTCGTACGTTGCATTTCTTCGACCGTGAAATGCGGTGCATCGAGTGCACCCAAATTATCATTAACTTGAGTCGCATTCTTAAATCCCGGGATGACACACGTTACTTCTTTATGATCGAGAATCCAACGCATCGACGCACGTGCCATGTTCTCCCGACCTTCTGTGATCCACGTCAATTGTTGTGCCAAGTCTACACCTTTATCAAAAGGTAAGCCTGCAAACGTCTCCCCCACATTGAATGACTGTCCGTCACGATTAAAATTACGATGATCATCCGCTGGAAATACATCACCTATTTTAAATTTTCCTGTTAACAACCCACTGGCTAGAGGTAAGCGGACTAGAATACCCACTTTCTTTTGCGCAGCTATCGGAAATAATTCATCCACAGGTTTTTGCCGAAATAAATTAAAGATTACTTGTAGCGCTTTAACTCCAGGATACTGCATCGCAGTAATTCCTTCTGCCACCGTTTCCACACTAACACCATACTCGCGAATCTTGCCTTCCTGTTTAAGCTGATCTAGCACATGAAAAACGTCTCCTTGTTCAAGAATCTTCGCGGGTGGGCAGTGGATTTGGTACAAATCAATCGTATCGCGTGAAAGATGTTTTAGGCTTGCTTCACAATAAGCTCGTACAGACGAAAGGGAATAGTTGGAAGGATCTTGAATATCCCCTTTGCGACAAAATTTCGTCGCAATATAAACATCATACTCCCTACCCTTAGTAGCCTGCGCCAATAAACGCTCAGCCCGGCCATTTCCATAGACATCGGCTGTATCAAAAAATGTTACACCTGCATCTATGGCTCGTGCTAAACCTTCCAAAGCAGTTTGTTCCTTAACAGAACCCCATGAACCACCGATCGCCCATGTACCAAAGCTTACAGCACTCACCATGATACCCGTATCGCCTAGTTCTCGATATTCCATGATATGTATCCCCTTTCATGCATTGCTTACGGTATATATTTATTATGCAATGAAATTATCCGTCGAGCAAGTTCTCTCAAACAGATGGTTGAAAAAGATAATCTTAACTAAAATTTACTATTCAATTTTATAAAAACTATTTTTCACATAATAAACTTATTATTAAAAATACGGAATAACCCAATACAATATTCGCAAATTCATTCCGTGGCATGCCAGTGACCACAAAAATCTGTCAGTGGGGGGAGATCTAAAACAAGATCCGCACATCCTTTGTCGAATGTTGTCGGTGACAGCCATCAACCTTCGAAAGGAGTGCGGATCTTGCGAGAGACTCTCAAACTTATACTATAGATTCAAACGTTTAAAACTGATTCATCACCATGAACTGTGCTAGACATTGAAGAAATGCGGATTGTCCTCTATTGTGGAAGTTGCTGACACAACCACTAAGGGAGGAAACCCGCATTGTGTACTGACTTTACCACAGATTTCATTGCCTTGTCAGCATTCAAAGTTGGTAGTTTCGAGCAAGTGGAGAACGAAGACTGGGTGATCCATTTAGATCCGGTGTCTTCCGCTACACCTTGCCCTGTATGTCAACTTCCCAGTACCAATCATGCGCGACCAGGACGCCGTCGGTTATGGCATCGTCATGTACCCGGTTGGCGGAATGTATTTGTGACCGTACCTACTTGGCGCCAGAGATGTGACGCATGTTTGCTTACCTTTACGGTCGATTGGCCAGGTATTCCAGTGCGTGGACAGGTGACAGACAGTTTTCGAAGGATGTGTGTGGCAAGATGCCATGGTCGGGATATTGCAAGTGTGTCTCGTGAAATTGGAGTCAAGTACTCGACACTGGAACGCTGGTACTATCAAGAAGCAGAGAAGCTCGTACCGAATGCCAAGGAATACCACGCTCCGAGCGCCGTCTGCCTAGATGAGTTCGCACTGCAAAAGGGACACAAATACGGAATCAACCTCATGGATGCTGATACAGGACATGTATGGCAGGTGACACCAGGGCGTTCCGGAAAGCAGGTTCAAGAGGCACTCAATGCGTGGCCGTTCACGAAGCCACCGAAAGTGGTTGTGACAGACCTAGCTCCTGGAATGGCTGACACAGTCAAGCAGGTATGGCCAAAGTCAACCGTGGTAGCCGATAAGTTTCATGTACTGCAGCTGTTTGGTAAATCGTTAGAGGCACGCCGAAAACTTCATTCGGCGAGTGACAACCATAAACGAGGAAGGCACGAACAACGATTATTACATAAAGAACCAGATGCCCTAAAGGAAGAAGAACAACAGGAACTGAAGGAATGGCTAGATAAGGACCCAGCCCTAAAAGAGCTTCATGGTTCCCTCCAGTCTCTAAGAGCCGTTTACAGGAATACGACTCCAGAAGCCGGGAGAGCGGCATTCGAGAGCTGGTTACAGACGTATCAATGGTCGACGAGCAACCCTGTAAAACGGATCGCAAAGACCCTGCTACAGTGGAGAGACGCCATTGAATCCTACTTCCTCTACCGCTACACAAACGCAAAGATAGAAGGAACTCATAATAAAATTAAAGTACTCAAACGACGCGCTTACGGGTATCGAAATTTACATCGGTTTGCCTTAAGAATTCGGCTTGAATGCAAAGCAGCCTAAAAACGCGAAAAACTGCGATAGAGGGATGTCAAGCACGTTTAGCGGTGAAGAGCTTTAAAACTGGGTATGCACCAGAAAATGGTGGGTCATGAAGGACTTGAACCTTCAACCTGCCGATTAAGAGTCGGATGCTCTGCCAATTGAGCTAATGGCCCGCATGGTGACCCTAAGGGGATTCGAACCCCTATTACCGCCGTGAGAGGGCGACGTCCTAACCATTAGACGATAGGGCCATTGGCTGCCGAACCAGGACTCGAACCTAGACTTACTGAGTCAGAGTCAGTCGTGCTACCATTACACCATTCGGCAACAATTTCACAATAATAAATTATACTTATTTTCCTCAACATTGTCAATCATTCAACGAACAATATTCCATTATCTATAGCGCTTATAGCATGTTCGATTCTCTGTATACACTGTCCTCTCCCTAGTAAAGCCATAATATCGAACAAGCCAGGACCTACTGTTACACCACTAATCGCAAGCCTTGTCGGATGAATAAGGTCTCCGCCCTTGATGCCTAACTCCGTAATCAATTGACGATACGCCTCTTCGATAGTAACGGACGTAAAAGGTGTTACCTTGATCAAAATCTCTATCGCAAAACGTAAACGTTGAACGACTTCTTTTGAAGCAAAATACTTTGTAACGCCCTTACGATCATAAGTCGAGATACCTTCAAAATAATAACTCATCATCGTCATAAGTTCTTGCTCGTTGCGAGCACGTTCTTTTACAAAAGCAACGATAGTCCGCAACCATGCCAGTTGCTGAGGTGACGGATCATCCGTAATCCATCCCCGACTTACCAATGACGATAGTATGTTATGCAATACGATATCCACAGGAATTTGCCGAAAATACTGTGCATTCATCCACTCTAGTTTTTTTATGTCATACATCGCCGCATGCTTTGTAACTCTTTGCAAGTCAAAAACTTCGATAGCTTCTTGCCTAGAGATAATGTCATTTTCCTTTTGAGGCGCAAACCCTAATAAGAGAAAATAATTGATCAGTGCATCCGGCAAAATACCCGCTTGTCGATACTCCTCGACGCTTGTTGCACCATGACGCTTGCTTAACTTGCTACGATCAGGAGCAAGAATCATCGGTATATGGGCAAAAATCGGTAAGGAATACCCAAGCGCATCAAACAAGGCAATATGTCGGGGAGTATTCGATAAATGCTCTTCAGCTCGTATAATGTGGCTAATTTTCATCAGTGCATCATCCACACAACTCGCAAAATGGTACGTTGGCGTACCGTCTGCTTTCCAAACGATAAAGTCATCAATTTCCTGACTTGAAACAACGACTTCACCATGAAGTACGTCCTGAAACACCATATTCTCTTTCTCTGGCGCATGCAGTCGATATACCCTTTGTTCGCCATTTTTCAAGCGGACCTTTCGCTCATCATCAGACAAATGTTTGCAACGACCCACGTATTTCTGTGGCCGCCCTTCTCTTTGCGCAGTGTCACGATCTTCTTGTAACTGCTCTACACTGCAAAAGCAAGGATAAACTTTTCCTTGTGCAATCAGTCTGTTGATCTCTTGTTCATAGATTGCCTTTCGTTCTGATTGGCGATAAGGACCATAAGAGCCTCCCACAACAGGGCCCTCATTCCATGTAATTCCAAGCCAATTTAAACTGTCAATAATTTGTTGATATGACGCTTGCGTTGATCTTGCCGAATCCGTATCATCGATGCGAAGTACCATCGTTCCGCCTTGTTGTTTCGCAAATAACCAATTAAAGTAAGCAGTTCTCGCTCCACCAATATGTAGTGCTCCCGTCGGACTTGGCGCAAACCTTACGCGTACCGTTGATTCTGTCATAGTCTCTGTCTCCTGCTCATAAGCCTTCACCTTTTATGGAACAACTTCTAGTATACACACGTAGCGATGAAATGAAAAAGCCGTGGTATCATAAGCGGTAGCATAGCATTTCGCCCTTTATCACCAATTTTCTATTGGAGTGAATATACGTGATTCGTAAGCACAATGTGCTTTCTCGTTTCCTTTTTATTCGTCTTACCTTTCCTCTTCTTATCTTAGCCATCTTATCAGCCAATCCAATACCTCGTATATTCGTTCTGGGATTATTCATCATCAATATTCTCGATGTCATTGGTGTGCTCATTCAACATGCCTTTAAGCCAAGTTTGTGGGATTGTCGCTTTGCAGCTATACGAGATACCATTTATACACTCGCTTTTTATGTTGTTTTCCTTCAAAATCCACACATATCTGTTTTAGTGCTATTCCCCTCGACACTCGCTGAGTTGTTTCTTCTCTTTGGCTATGGCGTTTTTTATCGTACAATCATCCTGGAAATGGTTCTTCTCATCGTTCGTATGGCAATAATCTATCACGAATATCATGTACTTCATCCAACATGGGCCATTCTTATCGGAGTCGCAAGTATTATTATGGGCCTCTTAGGACTCGAGATTAAGCATTTGCAAGAGCTAGAAGACGATATAAGACAACAACAGGAACGTTTAAAAGAAACAGTGACGAAAATACTCGCCACGTCGTTGTCTCCTAGCGGCATCGATGAAAACACCTTGCAACAAGCCAACATTACTCCTTTGATTGGCGAAATCTGCGAAGTCGCCAATACATCCACAGGCGAGGAGATCGGGCAGCGATTAGCTGAACTCATTTTGCAAAAGCAGGCCACCGTCAAGCTGTTTACCACGCGTGAATTAGAAATCATTTTATGGATGTCACAAGATAAATCATATCGACAAATCGCGGAAAAATTGCAAGTCAGCGAAGGAACAATTCGTGCCCACTCGGCTAGCATTATGCGCAAGGCTAATGTACATAGCCGCAGTGAAATGGTGGCTTGGGCAAAGGAGCATAGAATTTTATCCGCTGAACATACCTCATTATAATCCTTTTGATCTATCCCCATCAATCGTAAAGACTACTCTTAGAAAAGATAAGATACTAGATCAATTGTACGTCAGAATTTCGCCATGCTAGGCTACGCCTGTAATTCCAAGCTTCGTGTCTTACATTTTGGAATGAGGGGTGTTTTACGTGTCTATACGAGCATCGAGTTCACAAGAATCCATTCCGATGAGTTACCTCTGGGCTCTACGGTTCATTCTTGGTTTTCAATTTGTCAGTGCCTTCGCACGACGTTACATCAATGTTCCAGCGAAAATGGAACCATCATCAAAAAGCTTTATCGGAGCCAAGTTTAGTGAATTTATGCCACATGCCATGTGGCCTGTTCAACCTATTTTACAGGCGGTCATCGTGCATCCCAATGTGACCTTTGGTTTTTTGACCTTCTTTTCCTTCGTTGAATTGATCGTGGGACTTTTCCTGATCACAGGAACCTTCACCAAATTGGCTGCTTTCGGTGCAGCACTTTTATGCTTAGTCATCTTGATGGGTGCTGGATGGATGGGAACGAGTTGCGTCGATGAGTGGCAAATCGGAACGGTTGAAGGCATTGGCGCTATGATCTTTATGTTTGCAGGTGGCGGTAGCCTCAGTGTAGATCACTGGTTGCGTCGTTATTTTAGCGGTACCATCAAACTTGGAAAATGGCATATCCATTTACTTTAATACGTATGGAGGGGATACAACATGTCTTCATCATCGATAGCTGTACCGCAACATCGAAATCATCTATCCGCAGGCATCGTCATGCTTGTTATTGGGATTGTGGTGAGCTTAGGCACGTATCAATACCAGCACCATGGCTTGTGGGGAAAAATGGTCAACTATAACAAAACTCCGCTACTTGTCTTACAAGGAACAGCTATACAAGGCAACCAAATGAATCTTACCATCTATCGACCAAATGGGCCCGATACGTATGGATCGTTCGTTGAAAAAATCGCTTTAACTGCACCAAACCAGTCATCACCCGTCGCTGTATGGACTCCATCAACACTAAAAAATATTGCAAAAAATGATATTCACAATGACTATCTTTACGAACGCATCAAAGCAGGCCCTTTCGGTCTGGTGGTTCCCCTTTCAGCTAAGGCCACCATTGACCTTCCCTTAAGTAAGGCCACACTCAAGTCGTTAACTCATGAGAAACAAGTCAAAGTCACCGTGGAAGATGTTAGTGGATTAAAATGGAGTTATGAGTCTCCTATTCTTCCATAGGCCGTTCACAAATGTCAAACATACATCGACCACACCCCACTCATAAAAGGGCTGCGGTCGATGTACCAATATTATTTAAGTCCCGTTGTTGCTATACCTTGGATAAACCAACGTTGAAATAGAAGAAAGAGCACAGTGATCGGAATGGTAGCCATAACGGACGCTGCCATTAAATAAGGCCAATTCGTGTAGTATTGCTGTTGAAACATGACCATGCCAAGCGGAAGTGTCCATAAGTTTTGGTTATTAGCCACGAGTAGTGGCAATAGAAAGTTATTCCAAGACCCCATAAAAATAATAAGCGTTAGTGTCAATAATGTCGAACTCACCATAGGAATGGAGATCTGCCAAAATAACCTCCATCGCCCTGCCCCATCAATGATAGCAGCCTCCTCTACCTCAGCCGGTATATTTAAAAATGCCTGTCGCATCAAAAATACGCCCATAGCAGATACCAATTGCGGCAAGATCATTCCCATATAGCTATTGATGAGACCGAGATCACGCAAAATAATGTAAACAGGAAGCATAATCGCCTGAAATGGAATCATCAACATGGATATAATCCCAAAAAACAAAATCGATCGACCTTTAAAAGTAATACGTGCCAATGCATATCCAGCCATCGAATCCAAAATAATGTTGCCTACGACTACCGCGACTGCCACAATGCCGCTATTGAAAAACCAGCTTCCGATAGGTACAGTCTTCCATGTCTGAACAAAATTGCTCCAAAGGGCTGGATGAGGTATCCAATTTGGTGGAAATACCAATGCCTGGCCCAGTGGTTTTAATGCTGTTGACAGTGTCCAAAGAAAGGGAATGATCATAGTAAGCGCACCCATTGTTAGAATGAGTAGATAGAATATCCTGGATACCCAACCCCACGCTCCTCTTGGACGAACAGCCTCCATAAGGTTTCCCCTCCTATCAATATTCTATTGGTTTACCCAACCAACGATTGGTCAAAATAGTTAATGCTAAAACTAATACAAACAAAAAGACCGTAGCAGCCGCTCCCAAGCCGACATTACCGTACGAAAATATCTCTTGATAAATAAAAAGTGCGATGGTCATTGTCGAATTAAGAGGTCCACCTGTACCCCCAGAAATGATAAACGATTGGTCAAACATTTGTAATGTGCCGATCATTCCCATGACTACAATAAAAAATGTGGACGGTTTCAATAAAGGAACAGTAATTTTCATAAATCGTTGAAAACCTGATGCCCCATCAATCATAGCCGCCTCATACATCGTTTGAGGGATCGATTGTAACCCTGCCAAGAAAATAATCATAAAATATCCGGAAGTGCTCCAGATATTCAGCATCATAATGGCTGAAAGTGCAAACCTAGGATCTCCAATCCAATCTGGACCATTTACTCCAAAAAACAAGAGAAATCCATTGAGCAGACCCAACTTATTAAAGATCCACATGAACATCAAGGATGTAACAGCTGATGAACTAATGGAAGGGAAGAAGAACGCAAGTCGAAAAAGGCCTCGAGCCGGAAGATTTTGATTCAATATGGCTGCAAAAACCATCGCAATAATCGTTTGAGTAGGCATAACAATCGCTGCAAAAATAACCGAATTTTGAACAGATGTCCAAAACAATGGCATAGTTACTATCTGAGAAAAATTACTAAGCCCTACCCAATGTTGTGAATTGAGTAGATTCCAAGATACCCCGCTTAAATAAAAGGCATATGCAGCCGGCCCTAAGGAAAAACCCACAAGGAGCAAAATAGTAGGCAAAGAAAATAAATACGCTGTAGTCGCCTCTTTGCGCTTCCATTGCCTTAAACCACTTTTCCTATGCGCCTCCAATGCTAGTATCGCCATGTACGTATTCCCTCCATTCTCCAAGACCTGTATCACAGGTTCCAAACCTAGGAACCTGTGATACAGCCGTTATGCAAAACAAACTGGATTATTGCCCACCATTTTGCAAAGTAGCTTGACCTTGTTGTTGTAATTGTGACAACGCTTCTTTAGGCGTTACCTTCCCTTCTACCGCTAACAGCGTTTCATTCCCTAGTGTGCTATTCACATATTGATCAAAGCCATTGGGGAACGTCCAAGGAATGGCATTTGACATTTGTTTAATGATATTGCTATAAATCGGGTGGGAACGATAGTACGGCATATTCACAAGTGATTTTCGAACCGTTACAAGCCCACCTTGTTCTACCCATTGCGCTTCTCCAGCCCCAGTCAAATACTGAATCACTTCCCAAGCCTGTTGAGGATGTTGGGCATCTTTTGTAATAGACCATGCGGTTGGAAAATCGAGACTCTCATTATTTACAGGCCCCTTTGGAAGTGGAGCGATAGCAAATTTGGTCTTAGGATACGTATCTTGTAAATAGGGGATGGCCCATGCACCTTCTAAGGCCATGGCAGCTTTTCCCATACCCAACGCCTGACCACCCCATGTAGCGCCTACCTCAGAAGGTTGTGCAGCCACTCCATGTCGATACAAATTAATAAAAAAGGAAAAACCTTTCAAGGCAGCAGGTGTATTTAACGTCATCTTCGTCATAGCAGGATTCATAATACTCCCACCCGCTTGATAGACAAACTGAGCCCATCGAGGTTCCTGTGGTGTCTGAACAAGCCCATACACTTTTTTCTTGGAATCAGTGAGTTTATGCGCATCAGCTTGAAACGCAGCCCACGTTTTGGGAGGTCCTGAAATTCCAGCTTGCTTAAATAAAACAGGGTTATAATACAACGCGAGTGGCGATTGATCTCGAGGCAATCCATAGACTGTCTTACCTGAAATGAACATATTTATGGCTCCAGGATAGAAGTCTTTAATGGAGTAGTGCGATTTAGCCATGAAAGAGTTTAGCGGAACAACTGCGCCCTCTGCTTCAAATGTTGGTGCCTGACCACCATTGTTTAAAGTAATAATATCTGGCGCATCACCGGCCACAAATTCAGTCTTCAAAATTGTTTCGTAGTCCCCAGAAATAGGGCGATATATCGCGTGAATGCCAGGATGAGTTTTGTTAAATCGGGCCAATTGCTGATCAATAATTCCATTCGTAACATTAGTACCCGACCAGCTAGCAACCACAATAGTTACTGGTTTTACGCTGGTTGCCTTTGATTGAGCATAGGCGGATGAAAAACCCAGGCTTGTTACCCCCGCTACAGAAACACTAAGTACTGACAACCAGGTAACTGATTTTTTCATCATTTTCTTAACTCCCCTTTTTTATGAAATACATTCCCAACCATCAGGCAAGCCTTCAACGATAACGTTCTGTGGAGTAATGCAAAGATCGATACTCGATTCTCCAAGCGATAAACCCTTGATATGAACTTGGCCCAATTCATTGGGTGTTGTACTTACATGCAACTTTTTACTTGGCACATCAATCGATAATTTCAAGACACTGGTCAATAACATCCAAACTGCTCCCGATGCCCAAGCTTGGGGCGAACAAGCCATTGGATAGGGAAGTGGTGACTCCATATTTTCACCACGAGCCACTCCGGAAAAAAGTTCAGGCAATCGGTGATTGGGAAATCGATCAGCCGCGTCGATAAGTGCATTGGCTAGTGTCAAAACTTCTTTGGTGTGGCCATAGTAGGCAAGTCCCGCGCCCACTAAACTAGTATCGTGTGGCCATACGCTACCTCTATGGTAGCTATATGGATTAAAAGATCGTTCATTAGAACCTAACGTTCGAATTCCCCAACCACTAAACAGAGATTCGCTCATCAGCGTCTGCGCAACATACTGACTGTGCGATTGAGGAATAATTCCTGTCCAAAGACAGTGCCCACCATCTGAACTCAACACATTCAAATAGTTCCCCTGTGCATCAATAGCCATGGCATAATAGCGAAGATCCTCCATCCAGAATTTTTGATGAAATCGCTGTTGAAGAAGGTAAGCCTGTTCCCGCAACGAATTAGCCTTCTCACTCTGATTCAATTCATCATAAATAACAGCCATGGATTGAAAAGCTTGATACACATAACCCTGCACCTCTGCCACAGCCAATGGTGGTGTAGCTTGGCGTCCATCACCATAAACCATAGAGTCTGATGAATCTTTCCAAGATTGTACTGTAAGACCATCAGTGTCCACATCGAAGCTTAAGAGACCTGAGGGATTACGTTGCAACATACTTTGCACCCAATTCATGGCAGATTCTGCTGTCTTGAGATGCATCAGCAACAAATCTTTGCGACCAGTTCGCCGCCACGTCGCTTCAAGAAGAGTAATATAAAGTGGAGTTACATCCACCGAACCATAGTACCGTCCAAATGGTACAGTTCCAGTATTGGCCAATTCACCTACGCGAACCTCATGTACCATTTTTCCTGGCATTTCACATCGCACAGGATTATTCATGGTTCCTTGATACTCTGCAAGAGTTGCAAGCGTTCCCTCTGCAACTTGCGCATCAAACGGTAAACATTGTAGGGCACTAATAATGGCATCTCTACCAAAAAGAGTTCCAAACCATGGCAACCCTGCAGCAAACACGGGGCCCCTTCCAAAGTTCGTACGTAACATCACAAGATCATCTCGTGAGCGATCTAGCACTCGTTGCCATGTTGAATTTTCCAATATCACTTGTGGCCATGCATAGTCAAGATAATCGGTTGTAGATGGCCACGAACTGACACCTCGCCAATCAATTTCGATCAAAAATTGTCCATTGGTTATTGCAGCGGGAACGATCCACCCTTTAAAACCCAGTTCACTATGATCAGGTGCAGTATCGAAAGAGATTCCTATTTCTCTTGAAATTCCATCTCTTCCAATATAATGATGGCGCTCGTTGCCGTTGTCTAAAAGTTCTGATCTTCGGGTCCCTTTTGAAACAACTTGAAACCCTCGCAATTCAAAAATGTCCCGAAAATCTGGTGCAATATGGACCTCAAAAGCCCATGGTTGCGCTCCATCCCATCGCGTCCAACTCCACTCATCGTGAATCGATGACTCAGTGACATTTACTCGACGAATAACGTCTAATGTACCTTCGGTTAACTCAATTACATAACGCATGGAAAAGCCCGATGAATCTACGTTCGTCCACGTTGGAATACAGATACGTCCATCAATGTGAACCTGAAAAGCATTGATCCAGTGAGTGTCGTTATAAAAGACACCCTGATTGCCTTCCCGAGGTTCAATCATGCCCGACTTAGACCAAAGACTAAAACAATGCCCTCGTTTCACCACAATGTAATCGCTTCGAGATGGTCGTAACGCGCCAACCGATGCTTGAGTTGTGCTTTCACGCACAACGAGCTCTGGTAACAGGGTGTTTTGTTGTATGTTTCCACCTTCAAGCTGTCGCACAAGTTGTCGAGTCATTTGTTGCCCGATATCTTCTGCATTTTGAGAAACAGTCGTCAATGGAATCGTAAGTTCTTTGGCCATTGGAATATCGTCAAAACCAACGACAGACACTTCACGTGGTATCTTTACGTTAAGTAATGCAGCGGCCTGGATCAATCCTTCCGCCATAATGTCAGCAGCAACAAAAATTGCCGTCGGACGTGGATTGAGCATAAGAAGTTTTTTACCAGCTTGAAAACCGCCTTCAAGAGTCATCGGTGCTTCTTCCATAATGGGCATTAGGTCGGTATCACAAGAACGCAAACAATCCTCGTAGCCCTTCCTACGTAACCTGCCAACGCGATCCCCTGATGGAGCGGCTAGATGTGCAATTCGCCGATGTCCTAACTCAAGAAGATGTGTTGTGGCCATCCATCCGCCCCGATAGTTATCAACCTCAACCCAATCAATTGGCACTTCTGAACTCCCCAATAAAGTAAGAGGAATCTTTTCAGACTTTAGCAAACGAATGCGGTTATCTCTTTGCTCCACCTCAAGCAGAAAAATACCATCCACTAAAAGAGAACGAATCTCTTTAATTAAGGTTTCTGCAGAAACATCGCCAGGTATAAGGACAATATGGTAGCCTAATTTATTGGCCTCTTTAATAATTCCTGCGACAACCTCTGAATAAAACGGATCATTTCCTCCTCGTCCTCTTGGAGCTACCAATCCAAGAGCCCTTGATCGCCCCGATGACAACGTGCGACTTGCCGCATTAGGCTTATAATTCAGCCGCTCAATGGCTTCCTTCACACGCGTTCGAGTTTCCGGTGCAATGTTTCCCTTATGGTTTAATACATAAGATACGGTTGCTCCAGAGACACCTGCTTCTCGAGCCACATCCGTAATTCGCACCGGGCGTGATTGTTCTTCGTTATTTTCCACGTAGTCCTCCATGCCAGAATTCCTGTCTTGAACAGAATGTAATGAGTAATCAACCACAAGAGAGCTAAAAAGTTATGCCATCTTTAATTAAAAAACCAAAACCGATTACTAGGTTGCCTAAGACCCCCAATCCACAGAAGTGAATAATTCACTTAATCGATTAACTAACAACTAAAAGTATATGCTGAATATCCATTATTGTCTAGATAGCGCTTTCAAATAAAATAGCAATTATTTTTTGTTAAAATTAAACATTGTTGTATTATAAATACTTATATAGTATATTATAGCTATTATTGTATCGGAGGTTGATAGAATGAGCACTATGTCGGATGTTGCAAGAGAAGCAGGCGTTTCTATCATGACCGTGTCTCGTGTTGCTACAAACTCTGGGTATGTTAAATCCGTTACAAAGCAAAAAGTCTTGCGTGCCATGAACCAAGTAGGCTATTCTCCAAAACATTTTATTTCCGCTCATCATGCCACCTTGACATTGATTGTCCCCGATATTACCAATCCTTTTTTTACCTTCATTGCCCGTGGAGTAGAGGATATCGCTCAAATGATGGGATATCGCGTATTCCTTGCTAATACGGATGAAAATATCTATAAAGAAAATGAATACATAGATATGTGTATTTCCTTGAAGACAGACGGGGTTATCATAGTACCTGTTGGCGATGCATCCAAACAACACCTCATCACATTGCAAAAAGCCAATATCCCTTTTGTGTTAATTGACCGACAAGTAAGTGACATTGAAGCTGATCTTGTAAAAGGCAATATCGGTTCCGCATCCTACTCCTTGGTGAGTCATTTAATTCAACTTGGCCATCGCCGAATTGCCCTCGTCACTTTTTCACGAAACAGTGACGCCAGTAGAGATCGCATTTCTGGCTATTTAGAAGCACTGAAGTACCATGGCCTAAATTACGATGAACAGTTAATTATCGAATCTGCTTTGACACATCCCCTAGACGTACGGTTCCTTGATGATTTACTTGCCATGGAAAAACCTCCGACAGCATTTTTTTTAGCAAACTCAATCTTGTATAATCAAATATTTCATGCCTTATCCGAAAAAAACATTCGCATTCCAAAGGACATAAGTATTGTTAGCTTCGGATGCAACGACACTTTGATCAGTAATAGTTCCATCGTCACGTGTGCTATTCAACCCGCTTATGATTTTGGTGCTTTGGGAACACAACTACTCATGGAAAGAATAAGAGGAAAAGCCGTGCCTACAAGAAAAATCATCCTGCAAGCTGATCTTCAATTTCGGCAGTCGACTGCACCAATTCAACAATAAAAACTAATCGACCGTAACCTACCAAAATAATCTCGGTAAGTCGCGGTCGATCCTTTTCTATTTAGTGCGAAATCTCACCCAACTCATGAATACCTGTCATAATCGTAACATCATTATTCGTGATATTCTGGGTCATTTGTTCCGTTGTTCCTAAGTTCGATCTAAAATACACATGCGACAAAGAAATATCTTGAATAGGCTCGTTTGGCAAACCAATCATCCGAATAGCTTGGTTAACATAGTTGCCTGAAATATTCTGAAAACTAATTTGTTCAAATAATGGCGTGTTACTAGAAGGCCCTGGCGCACTCAACGATGACGTATCTGCACCGTTATCAACGTACCCATCATTAAAGGTAATACCGTAGTCTTGGATATTGCGCATCGCTACACCATCAATATAGATGTTTTTTACTACGCCGCCCTTACCAACTCCGCTTTTAAAGCGCAAGCCATCTTCGGTGCCATCGCATACTAAGTTATGCACATAAACATCTTTTACGCCACCGTCCGTGTCGCTGCCAACAGCAAAACCGCTGTGTGCGTTATACACATGAACATCGGTAATCACAATGTCTTGTACTTTAAACGTCCCGTTGTTTGATCCACTCGATTCAAGAGCGATACCATCATCACCTGTATCGATCGTGTCTCCATACATAACAACGTTATTATCCGCGGATATATCAAATCCATCGGTATTTTGTGAATACCAAGGGTTTCTGACTTGCGTATTGACTACAATCACGTCGGAAGACGAGTTGATTTTCACCGTATGACTTGGTGCGTTCATGAACGTTGGACCATCGAGCAAAACATGACTATCCCCTACAAAATAGGCCATAATCGGTCTGAGATAGTCTTTAATTTGTTCATAATCGCTTAATGTCATGTTTTTGTGGCTCTTGCTATAGGCTTCGCCATTCATGCCTTGACTTGTGGGCCACCACATGCTCCCGTCGGAACTCACTACACCGCCAGAGGCAACAAGCGCTTGCCACTGCGCATCAGAAAGCTTCTCTTTTTTCACAGGACGCCACGTATTCCCAGATCCATCAAAAACACCGCGACCCGTAATAGCAACGTTACTTGCATTAAAAGCAGAAATAGGGGACTGCGCAATGTAACCGCTTCCGTTTTGTATCAACGGATAATCATCATGGTTGCCAGTAAATTGGACCAAGGCGCCTTTAACCACATGAAGGTTTACATTACTTTGTAAAACAATAGGACCTGTCACCCAGAGTCCCTTAGGAATAATCACTTCCCCGCCTCCAGCTTTGGCGGCTGCAGTAATAGCATTATTGATTGCTGTTGTATTCATGGCATCGGAATTAGGTACTGCTCCATATTGCGTAATCGAAAATGTACGATGCGCGAAAGTTGGTACCGTTACTTTCGACATCGTGAACGGCACATTCTTGAGAGCATTGCTAACCTCTTGTTGAATTTGTCCGTGTGTTGATAGATGTGAGATATTTGTCTGCCCCTGTGGTGCGGTATCTGCATAAGTTGTCGCTAAGGGCATGAAAGTCATCGCTAACGCAGTGGCCATCGCAGTGGTTATCTTCCATTTCGATCCCTTTTTCATGCGTTAAAACTCACTCCTCACGATTATGTTTTAAGGTAACATGAGCGTTTTACAGAACCCAACAGACTTACGGACATAAATAGCAGGCTCAATCCATTGATTGTCTGGTGCCTGTTCACCCCGAATCAATTGCACCATCATGTCTGCCGATACGTGGGCAATACGGTCAAGCGATGGTCCAACCGTGGTAAGTGGAACCTCTGTGTGCTCCATATCAGGCAAATCATCATACCCAATCAGTGAAATCTCTGTGGGAACTGTCAATCCTCTTTCCAATAATGCCCGAAGAGCCCCTTGCGTCACTAAGTTGTTCACTCCAATGAACGCTGTTGGCGAGTCTGCATTCATTTCGTAAGCCAATACGGAAGAATAACCGCCCCACCAAGTCGTATTGGATGGTAAAACGTAGTGATCATGAAATTCCATGCCAAGTTCCTTGAGAACCTCCACATAACTTTTCAACTTTACTTCTTGGGTATTACCGATCATCCCTATTTTTTGGTGACCAAAACTCCGCAAATACTGTATGGCTTTTTTGATGGCCAAGCCGCGGTCCAACTGTAGACAACTCACGTTAGGCAAAAACGAATCACCTACAATCAAAACAGGTAATTCACTTTCGAGAATAGTGTTTGAGACTTGACTTCGTGCTTCGATATTTCCCCAGTAGATCACCCCCTCTACTTTTAACCGCTCGAGCAACTCTAATCCATCCGCTGCGATGGTCATGATCATTTGTAAACCCACTTGTGACAACGCATGATTGATTTGGCCTGCCAAATGGGCAAATAAGGGATTTCCTACCTCTTGAAGGACCAACCCAATCAAGTTGGTCTTTCCTGATACCAATTGCGTGGCCTGAAGATTTTTGCGATAATTCATGTTCTTGGCAATTTCTAAAATCTTGCGCTTTGTGACGTGTTTGACTAGTGGGCTATCATTTAATGCCTTAGAAACTGTACTGTTGCTAACTCCAGACGCTTTAGCAATGTCTTTGATTGTCACCATAGTTCCACCTACGTAAAAGTTATTTTTTCCTTGCTTACCCTTTCAACCCGGATGTAGCAATTCCTTTAACAATGTACTTTTGAAAGAACATAAACACGAGAAACAAAGGAATCAAGGAAATCATCGACATAGCAAACATCGGGCCCCACAGTTGCGCTCCGGATTCATCCATAAATAATTTCAATCCTAGGGGAGCGGTAAACATACTTGACGCATTAATGTACACCAATTGTGAGAAAAAATCATCCCATGACCAAATAAAACTAAAAATTGCGGTTGTCATCAAGGCAGGTAAAGATAATGGCATAATAATTTTCCAATAAATTTGAAAAGGATTACAACCATCAATTTTAGCTGCTTCATCAAGTTCACGCGGCAAACCACGCATGAATTGAATTAATAAGAAGATAAAAAAGGGTGCTCCAAAAAACGATGGTGCGATAAGCGGTACATACGTATTGATCAGGCCTAAAAAATGATACATCGTATATTGCGGGATCAACGTAATTTGCGATGGCAACATGAGCGTTGCAAGCATCACTGAAAAGAGAATTCGCTTAAATCGAAATTCAAAGCGTGCAAATGCAAACGCCGCTATCGAACTTGAAAAAACAGTTCCAATCACAACGAGTGAAGAGATGAGAAAGGAATTGCCGATAAACTGGCCAAATTTCATATTAGGCAGCATCGTCCATCCTTGAATGTAATTTTGCAACGTCCAATGCGTTGGAAAAAAAGAGGGACTCGTAAAAATATCCTGGGTTGGTTTGAAAGAACCAAAAAACATCCACAAAACAGGATAAATCATAAGAATGCCAAACGTGATAAGTACAATATGCGTCATCAAATTTCCTAGATTATAAGATTTTCCAGCTGTCATTCAAACACCCCCTAGGATTCGTAATAAACCCATTTTTTGCTCGTGAAAAAGATAATCGATGTAAACGCTCCTAATATCACTAACAGAATCCATGCCAGAGCGGAAGCGTAACCCATTTTAAAGTACGTAAACTGGTTGTAGAGATAGAGCGCATAGAACAATGTAGCGTTGATCGGGCCGCCATCAGTGATAATGTAGCCTTGTGTGAACTGGGTAAACGCCGTAATGATCGACATAATCACGTTGAAGAACACAACAGGCGATAACATCGGAATCGTGACATGAACAAACCTCTTCCACTTTGTGGCGCCATCGATTTCAGCTGCCTCATAAAGTGACTCGGGAATCCCCTTCAATCCTGCAAGAAAAATCAACATGGATGACCCAAATGCCCATGCCGACAAGAGACTTAAAGTAAACAAAGCCGTCCCAGGTTCATCGATCCACGGCGATGCTGGTAAACCCAACAAGGATAATACTTTTTCGAACAAACCGCCCGGCCCAAAAATCTGTTGCCACAAGTAAGCGACAGCAACACTTGACCCAATAAGCGAAGGAATATAATAAACTGCACGGTAAATGCCAATTCCTTTAATGTTTCGATTAAGTAGCATGGCTATGGCTAATGCTACGATCAAGCGAATGGGCACTGCCATGAGTATATAGGAGAACGTAACAACCAGTGACGTATAAAAAAGCTGATCGTTTGTAAATATATTCTTATAATTTTGCATGCCTATCCAATTCGGTGGTTGCAATAAATCAAAATTAGTAAATGAAAAATATAAGGATAGTAAAATAGGACCTATTGAAAAGACGACTAACCCAATCATCCAAGGAGATAAGAACAAATAGGGAGTAATACGAGAAGACAATGGTGAACGATTTTTTACTTTCGATGTTTTCTCTTGGCTGGTTGGCACAAAATTCACTCCTCAAGTCTCGTTAGCGGGTAAGCACCTTGTTATCATAGGTAACTTCCATGTGCTTACCCGCGTTTAACTTATTGCTTCATCAATACGTATTAATTGCCAAGAATTTGGTTCATTTGCGAAACAGTTTGCTCTGCTCCTTGTTTAGCCGATAATTGTCCATAACCCACTTCTTGAAGAATAGTAGTGGCTTGAGCTAAAGCTTGATCGTTGTTCACTGGAGGAGGAGTGCCAAGTGGCGTAGTCGTCACAGCTGCAGCCTTATCAAAATAAGCAAACTCCGGTTTACTTGCTTTATTAGCCGTTCGTTCCATGTCCTTGCGAATAATACTAGAAACGGGAATACCGCGATCCGTTCCCATATCTTGATTAGCTTGTAAATTATTCAGCAAAAAGTTAACAAATGCTGCTGATTGTTTCGGATGTTTCGTCGTAGCGGAGATACTCCAAAATTGGCTTGGTTTCAGGTACATTCCCTCTTTACCGCCAGGCATTGTCGGAGGCAGCATCATAGCAACAGGTTGATTGGTCATCTTTCCAAGAGACTCATACAAGTTAGCCCAATAGAAAATCGATGCTGATTTGCCTGCCATGAATGGATCGTTTGAATGTCCCATCTGCTGAGATAAGGTGACGGCTTCATTCGGAATTGCTTTAGCATTGCGTAGATTGTTCCAGTAGGTAAACCAATTTTGTAGTGTGATCGCAGGATAGCCAACACTCTTTTGATTAGCACTGTATACGGGTTTGCCTGTTTGCCTTACATAGTAACCAAAATGTTCATAATCCTCTGGATCATCCGTACCATAGATACCCAGTTTATTATGGATTTTTTTCACTACGGCTGCGAATTGACTCCATGTCCATCGAGTATTCGGAGTAACTTTAATTCCAGCCTTTTTCATAAGTACAGGATTGTAAAACAAGGCGTACGCATTGATAGAATTCGGTATGCCATAGAGTTTCCCTCCAAGCATGCCATCTTTAAGCAAACTCTGTGAAATATTTTTTGTATTAATGTGGTATGGAGCAAGATTTAAAAGTGCACCACGATCCCCAAAGGCACTAATGTAGTCATAATCCATTTGAATAATATCCGGTTCAGAACCACCCGAAGCCTGTACTGTTAATTTCTTGAAATAATCATCAAAATTACCATTGAATTGGGGAGTGATATGCACATTGGGATGTAATTTTTCATAGTACGCAATGGCTTTTTCAGTTAGGGCATCTCGAGTTGCGTTTCCCCACCATGAGAAAGTCAAATTAATTTTAGGTGCAGATGCACGTTTGACCACTTGCGTGCCATGAGCAGAAGCTTGCGTAGCCATGACAGGCAATAAAGCAATTCCTACAGATGTAAGCAACACAATTGTCTTATTCAAATGAATTCCCCCATGTCTCGAATGATTTGATTCGTAAACGTTTTCTTAACGTTTATTTTTTTAATAAATCTTCGATACAGATGAATTTCCCTTGCGCCATGGATTGATTGGCTGCCACCCCAACAAGAATGGACATTGCTCCTGCTCGAGAGCCTGCGATGTGCCCTAAAGGATCATGACTTGCGTCCTTAAACAGATGATCTTTAAGCCTTCGATCACCTCCTCCATGTCCTTCCTGCACGTAAGGTACGTCAAACGTGTGAACGCTTCCAAAGAGCGGGTAGTAACGAATCTGCAAAGTATCAAAAGCCCTACCTTGGCCATTATCACTGATACGCCAGTCCTCTGGTCTACGAATTAAACTGCTCGCGCGCTGTGCAAACTCAGTCTGATCTTCAAGATCAACAAAGCATTCCGGTTCAAAAGCCTCGAGACGACCTTTCGTCCCATTAAAAGCGACCTGCCATCCTTCAAAGGAGGTAGCTGCGGTCAAACCATAGGTAAGTTGAATTCCTTCAGGATAACGCACGATAGCTGAGATGGTATCTTCGATATCGATGTTTTCAGAAAATACACATTGATCCCTAAAATATCCATCGTATTGCTCATTTTCCTTATATAAAGTTCGTAATTTCTCGTCAGCATCCAAATCCAAGTAAAATGAACAATTCTTTGTGACCGTGCATGTAGAACAACGTTCACCATGATTTTTCATACGCTCAGGAACATAAAAGTGACGAGAACCCATAGCCGCCACTTCAACAGGTTCCTTATCAAGCCACCAATTAATCAAATCAAAATGGTGAGTCGCCTTATGCACAGTCAATCCGCCTGAATTGATCTTTTGAGCATGCCAACGCCGAAAGTAATCAGCTCCATGCACAGTATCAAGAAACCAGCGAAACTCTACCGAGTGGACATCACCAACAATACCTTCTTTAAGCAATCGCTTGATTTCAGTTTTATAAGGAGCATACCGATAATTAAATGTTACACGAACATGATGCCCCGTCCTTTTTTCTGCATCAAGAATGGCTCGGCATTTTTGTTCGTTCATGGTCATTGGCTTTTCCGTAATAACATCTTTTCCACGTTCCATTGCGCGGATTATAAATTGATCGTGAGTAGAATCCTTTGTGGTGACAATAACTACGTCGCAATCGACTGAATCCAACATCGTATCAAAATCTTGGAACCCCGGAATTGCAACTCCTAAAACACGTTGAGCATTTTCAATTCGACCAGGATTGATATCACAAAGGCCAGTGATCCGAGCTACATCATGGTAATAATCAACCAAATCCTTCGCAAACATATACAACCCTCTTGAGCCAAGACCCACAATGCAATAGTTTTTCATCATCATTGATGATCTCCTCGTTCCAAAATAACCACCCTATTCACGACTCCTCTGTGCTACTTCTGCCATCACCTCCTAGAAACCAATCATAATTAATAACGTTATTATTTATATTTAAAAAAATTTACTATTATTAATCTAAAAAAGATAATAAAGAACAAAACACCTTGGTTTACCGCTTTCTTTTCGACACGTTTCACCCAAAAATGAAAACGTTATTATAAATAGTAAAACTATTTATAATTAAAATACTTGAGCAGATTAATCTTGTCAATAGTCAGTTTATGAATGGGAACAAGTAGATGACGAGCGTCACCGTAAAAATACTGATCAGCGTTGATGAAAAAACAGTTTGAGAGGCGAGATCTGGCTCATTATCAAATTCCACAGCCAATAACATGCTATTAAGCGACGTGGGAACTGCAGAAGAAAGGATAAGCGCCTCCCCCACCATACCAGGGATGGCCAAAATTCGCACGAAAATTACCGCGATAGCTGGACTTACTAACAAGCGTAACGAATTGGATACAAGAACATTGCTCAATTTAATTTCCCACTTCATATTTCCTAATTGCATACCCAAGGTCGTTAAAGCAAAAGCGGTAAATCCATTAACGACATCATGAAGTGGTATCATAATAGGTTCCGGTATGACAACGTGAAATAGACGAAATAAAATAGCTGCGGGAATGGTGTAGATAGCTGGTAACTTAAATACCGTTTTTATTGCTGCCGCAAAAGTCATTTTATGCGCATTGATACTATATACCCCGTAGGTATTCGGTAAAAGGTTTTGAAACAACATAACGATAACTTGGATGGATAATGCCAACGGATTCGCATGAAAAACAAGCTGATTTAAGGGAATTCCATAATTTGCGCTGTTATAAAACAGCACACTATTTCGCATGACACCTTTTATACCTCCTCGATAGCGTCTCAAGCGAATAACAAGCGTTGTAATGAACCATAACGAAATGAAAAACAAAACATAAAAGAGAAGTACATGCAATAAAACAGAATGAGCAAATTGAGTTTGATAGATATCCGTAAATACCAACACAGGGGAGAATAAATAAAAAAGCAACTTGGTCATTGTTTTAATGTCGAGATGAAATATCCGTTGTAGCGTAATGCCTCCAGCAATCAAAAGGCACAGTGGAATCACATTGTGCGTAAGAATATAAAAAAAATAAGCCAATACCATTCCCCCTTCTGACTCTACCTTTTGTAATTATAGAGTTAAAAACATTTCAAGCGATACCTATTTTCTCTTATAAACGATCTGCCAACCAATTTATGGATCTGTCACCATGAACCGTATGACCACCTTCAAACACGTCAAAAGAAAATCTGTCTGTGGCATCAGCTAAACGGTAGGTTTCTTGCAAGGATTGGATACAAACCATAGCTGTATCGATAGGAAAGATAGGATCAGCTCTTCCGGACTCGACAAATAAGTGACGCGGAGCAATCAAACCTAGCAAAGCCGGCATCTCAGCATACCTTAGGATGCCCGGAATGTAGTTGCATACGCAATGGCAATGCGATAAAATGCTTCCGCGAAATGTGTTTGCATAACTTGCAACCACACAAGCTTGAATTCTTTCGTCTAAAGCCGCTAATAAAGTAGCCACGGTACCACCGCCTGAAAACCCCATGGTTCCTATACGATCGGGATCTACTTCAGGACGGGTAAGCAAATAATCGACTGCACGTATAGCTTCGATCGTTCTTAACCCTGCCAACGTCTTTCCCATCGTAAGAAGGGCCACGGCCAAAGAATAACAGGAATTTTGACTACCAGGGTCGTTCTCAAGATCATGTTGAAGTAATCGCTCCCCAAATCCAATGATCTCAGGAATAACCACCACCATGTTTTTTCTGCTCAATTGAAGAGCCAAACTATCCGAGTCTTTCCCAAGCATGGAACGGCTACCCGATCCGTGCCCATGCCATAATAAGATTCCAGGAAGAGCCTTTTTTTCCTCTTGCCACGACTTAGGAACAATCACAAATGAAGACATGCGCAAGCCATCGATGGTGGTAAATTCAATTTGCTCTAGAAACACATCTCGCCATTGCTCACGTTCTCTGACGATGACATCAAGGTCTACTTTAGAGATAGGTTGTTCAAAGAACCCCAAGGATTGTTTTAGAGCTAAAGTAATACTCTCTTTTTGCTCAGGTGTTATCAGATAGGTTGTATTTTCCTCATATTTTTGAAGTAAATTATGTAAGAATCGATCAGGATGTAGCAAAATTCGGCACCTTCTATCCTTAGATTTCCTACTATAAAGTGACTATAGCTCATGATTCCTAAAATAACAACGTTATTATAAAGAATACAACGCTCACTTCATGGGACTCTAGCACGGTGTTCTGAATAACTTATAGCAGGATCACGAAAGCCTTTGAATAATTGTTGTGATGTGGACAAAAGGAATCGTAGCTATGGCTGTTATTTTCTTTTGCGCTGAAAAAAGTCCAAGATACAAATATTTATCTGTTTTTTGCACAATGATGCCAGTTAATCCCTGGCTTCCAGGACCGATGCCTGTAGTATATACAGTGACAACATCTCCGATATAAAGTGGTCGTAGACTTTGCTTAATCATCATCATAGCCTCATCCCTAACGAATGGAATTAGGGAGTAGCTGCAACTACTCCCTAATACTAAGGCAGGAATTACAATGCGTTTTGCGTGATCGAAGTGATTTGATTTAAAGGCAGCGTGGTCACTGCGCCAAGTGTGCCTGCTGCACCTGGGGTACCAAATGCACCGACAACTCCTGAAGGAGCCGCAGCCAGAGAAAGTACCAAGTACAGGTTATCCGAATCAATCCGTGCGACAACGCCAGTGTAACCACCACCGCCAGTTCCTCCAGCTGACGTAAAGACCGTCACGGTTTGACCTGGATGCAATTCACGCACCGTATTGATAATGTTAAAGCTGTTGCTAGTTGCCATGCTATGACCCTCCTTTCTCTTGGATTTACCAACGCTCATCTCGCTTCTCGTGAACTGTTGGTATGCTATAAGAAATGATCGATGCGTACGATCTGCGTGGACAAACTTACTGAGTCAAGCACCTCATTTTTTCTACAACTTCATCAGATGGACTCTAGCAATTTCGGTAAGCAAGCCGACATTGTCAGTCCAAATTATTGTGTTGTATCATTCGACTGAAACAACATACAAAGACTTTTTCTCTTGCAGTTCTTCTAGGGTTTTGTCCATCAACTCACTGCTGGTTAACCTTTTGCTTATTATGTTTCGCAACTCTTTTGCACGTTATTTTGTAACCAAGCCGCATACTCGAAGATGTTAGCTTCTACCGCATTCAAGCTGCAAACTTTTTCTCTTGCTTCTTGTACGATAGAATCACGTAATTGGGGCTCTGAAAAAAGTTTTTCAGCCAATTGAACTGCATCTTGAACACTAAATATGTGCATTAAGCCTGTTGCTCCATGAATCACGGCCTCGACCGCACCACCCGAACTGGTGCTTATAACGGGGCATTCACATGCCTGCGCTTCTAATAGGTTATAAGGGTATCCCTCAGTAAAAGAAGTCGATAATAGAAACCCACCACTTTGGCCAAGTAGTGAATAATACATGGGCATCAGTTCATGAGCTACGGTAATTATAAGAACGTAATTCACCATCTGATACTTATTGAGATAATAAAGAAAATCGTTAAGACTGCCACTATGCGACAGGTCGCTTGCCAAGACAAGTTTTACTTTGGGATGCTTTTCTTTTAATTGTCTAAAAATCTGAAGCAGCATTCGCCAATTTTTTGCTCTTTCAATTCTCCCCACCCAACCGATCAAAGAATAACCGAGCCACTTTGCAGGCACACCAAGTGACTGCATATCATGGACAGACACATGGAGTTTTCTAAACATCTTACTATCCACCGTGTTTCTAGCCAGAAAAATTTCGATATCCGGTCTACGCCACAATGCTGATTTGGCTATTGCCGCCACATAATTTCCCGGTACAACAACTGCCTGGATTTGTTTCCCGTATTTCCCCCCATTAATACGATTAAGTTCCTCAAGGATAGGTTGTGAAAAACCATGCAATTCAAAAATACAGGTTCCTTTATAGCCAGACGCTATCACTTCAGGTAAGTTGTGCAACGTATTAACAAAAGTTACACATTCAAACTGGTGCTCTTGTATATAGCGAACTAACGCACCCGTGTCCTGCCCAACATGATGAGGAATCGTTTCAAACAGGGATAGCCCTGAGTCGCTATAATAAAAATAGGCATGAGTCTTTATACCTAATGCATTAAGTTGTCCAAGTCGGTTGGCTATTGCCGTTTCTACACCGCCTACATAACTAGCCCAGACAATAGTGAGTGAGGATGGAGTTTTCGTACGATAATTTTTTATTTTTCGTAAAAAGGAGCGTACAGGATCATCTAACTTACGTTGTACAGGGTGGATAAAGTAGGCGTTATGGTCTTTGACTAAATCCAATACCTGATTCTCGGTATAGTTGTCTTCCAGGCGAACAAATTTCGCCACATTATGAGGGTACGCAGTACATCGCGCGCCGCTTCGCACGGCAAGTGTAGGATGAAGGATTTCTTCTAACGCAAACACCTGGGTTTTTTCAAAAAGTTGTTCTAATGCTGTACGATCAATCCCTTCTATCATTTTACGGACCATTTCGCGTTTATAAACCTGCATACAATTTAAACAACCGGCGAAATGCATCAACCCAAAGAATGGTTGCCACATATCCCATTCCTTCCACATTGTCTGCCCCGGATACCAGTCAGGTACGTCTTCTTTGGTGTATTGCACCCCCATATTAATTCCCATAGCATCATATTGACTTAGAGCTAGTTGCAAAAACTCCTCAAAACCATCATGAAGAAACATCACATCCGAATCGACACTGACCAAATAATCATATTCTAGATCGATTTCCTTTAACCAAATCATCACATCATAAAGAAATCGGCCTAAACGTCCTTTGACAAGGGGACGACTATATGGACAAATAGCCACATCGATCGAATTTCCGAAACTTGAATTATGTCCACCATTATAAAGAATGACTTTTGCATTGGGATTAAATGTTCTTAAATTGTTAACTTGATCTTGTAGAACCTCTTCATCATCATGGGCGAGCACAGCAAAGCATAGCATCTCATTCACTCCCTATTCATATGGACCTCCTTTAATCTATGAAGTGAATGTTTTTATGAATTGCCCAAAAAAGAAAAAGGCCATTTTTAAATGCATCACATGTACTGCGACGGCACTTAAAAAATGGCCTATAACTACGTTATTCGTAAACCGCTTCGTAAATTGCACGTACTTCTTGCTCAGACAACGGATGTGTCGCCGCTAACGTTCCTTGCCCAAGGCCCCCGATACGAACCGTTTCTTGCGCCATCATTTCAAGGTCCGATCGCTTGACGCCCACATTTTTCAAAGTGTCGTACGTCCCAATCTCCTTGAACCAGCGTACCATAGCCTCAATCGCCGCTTGTGCTGCTTGTTCATCGTCTTTACATATCACATCGAACACACGGCGGCCTAGTCGAGCAAGTCGTTGTGGACGATCTTGCTTGATCACCGTTGCAAAATACGCCGGAGTTAAGATCGCAAGCCCACGTCCATGGGAAATATCATAATGAGCAGACAACGTGTGCTCCATCGCGTGCACGGGGAAACTCCCACCGCGCCCAGCATTCGCAATGCCTACAAGAGCTAGTGTACTTGTCCACAAGAGATGAGCGCGTGCCTCGTAATTTTGTGGATCATCAATTGCCGGCTTAGCAAAAAGTACCGCATTGCGCATCAAGGCTTCCGTAATTTCATCCTGTACATTTGCATGTTCATCACCTGTAACATAACCTTCATAAAGATGTGTGAATATATCCACCGCACCATCAGCTGTATAGTTTGCCGGCACGGTATACGTTAACTCAGGATCCAAAATGGCTACCTTAGGAAATAGTGCTGGACCGTTAATTCCTGCCTTTTCTTTGGTTTCCCAATTCGTGATCACGGCACCGCCATTAGCCTCTGAACCTGTCGCAGCTAACGTAGGTATCGTCACAATAGGGAGAGCTTCTTGAATCGGTAGTAACTGTTGCCAAAGTCCTGTGCTATTGCCACGAATATACTCACGAATGGGTCGAGTTGATACGGCCACAGTGGCGATAGCTTTTGCCGCATCCATGGCAGATCCGCCGCCTAAGCCAAGCACCAAATCACAGTGTTCCTCTCGAGCAAGTCGGCCCGCCTCATCCACCGTTTGCGCACGCGGATTTGGCTCGACACGATCGAATACGAAGGAGGCTACACCTGCCTTTTGCAAGGAGCGTACTACACGATCAAGAACCCCTGTTTTTTTTGTCGATGATCGTCCCGTCACGATCAACACTTTTTTACCAAACTCTTTGATCACATCGCCGGCACGATCGACTTCACCTTGTCCAAATACAATGCGTGTCGGTGTATGAAGCGAAAAATTCAACATAGTAGATCACCTTTCAAGGATAGAATATCCATCAAATACATGCCAGTAATTACAATCAAGTGAGCAACTCGTGGCATGAAAAAGTTGCGACAAATCAATCGTTTCCATTCACAAAAAGGCCATGGTTTTAACCACCATGGCCTTTTCCTTCTTAAAAGGTATAGGTATTTCAGAGATCGTTGACGAGACTGTCGATCGTATCTCTCGCTAAAGATACGCTTGCTTGCAGATTCGGATGATCGAGGGAGAGCAACATAGAAATGGTATCACCGTTCCCTATCGCAGCAAATGCGTCTAACGCAGCTTGGCCCAAAGGAAATTTCAAGTAATGAACGCTAGTCGTAAATTCACGATCATCATGAACTTCCTCAAACACAGCAGGTACGATGACATCGCCAACTTGTAACGTGAGATGATGTTCAATACCTTTTAGTGCGACTAATAGATCCTGCAACTTCTGTTGTTCGTCCATCTCGATAAATAAGGTGGCCGATAGTTCGTGATCCCCTGGCAACATGCCAGAATAGATTTCGATGTAAACAGCAAGTTCCTCTGGATCTGTCAAATCTTCACTATGGGCTAGTTCCCGAATCTGGAATAGGACAGTATCACGATTTTCAAACAATATCGAGATATACGGCGACAGTTTGATACGCCGAGCCCTTTTGTAATCAATCATGCGCTTGACATAATCTTCCCGCGAACGTCGATAGACAGCAAGCGGAGCAATATCTTTTAACGAAATCGTACGTTCCACCGAATCGCCGCCTCCGTTATTCTGACAAAGAATCTAACAACTTTTGAAAACGTTGTGCGTGGACACGTTCGGCTTTGGCCATAACTTCCATCCATTCGCCAATATCTTCGAATCCTTCTTCACGCGCTTTAGCTGCAAATCCTGGATACATTTCTGTGTACTCATAAGTTTCCCCAGCAATAGCTGAAGCTAACATTTCTTTTACGTTACCTACCGGAAGTTTCGTGGCAGGATCGCCTTCTCCGTACTCGCGTAAACGATCAAAATGTCCAAAGGCATGTTTGGTTTCACCGTTAGAAATGCTACGGAACAATTGTGCAACTTCTTCGGCACCTTCAAGATCTGCCCTTTCTGCAAAATACAAATACCGTCGATTCGCTTGTGATTCACCTGCAAATGCCGCACGCAAGTTATCTGCTGTTTGACTGCCTTGCAAATTCGCCATAAAATAAAGCCTCCCATAAACCAAAATTAAAATTACATAATAATCATTATTAGCTATACCTATTATACTGAACGACGGACTCAAAGTAAAGCAAAACTGTCCTTTATTTTACATCTATCATACGCCGTTGACAGGCATCGCAGATACCTTTTACTTGAATATGATACTCTTCGATATGAAAATGTACCTGTTGTGCGATCTGCGTCAGATCGGGCGTCGCCAATAAATAAAAATCAAAGAGTTCTTTGCAGACTGTACAAACCATATGGTGATGTGGCTCCCTATTAGCATCAAAGAGGCTTGCACCATCACCAAATTTGATCTCTCGGATCAATCCAGCATCGCTCAAACTTTTTAAAGTATTGTACACCGTAGATACACTCAAATTCGGCAAGGAACCTTGCATAAAACGATAAATCTGATCGGCCGACATATGGCCTTTTCGATCAATAATGTGACGCAAGATAGCATCTCGTTGAGGAGTGACACGAAGACCCACACTTTTCAATATCTCCGGAATATCAGGCTCCTTGATGTCATGATCCATACAACCTTCGCCACCTCCACAATGGGCCGTCTTTAGTACATAGTAGTTATTATAATATACTTAAACGAGGTGGTCTAACAGGGCCCCTACATGCCCTATTGAACCACCTCGAAAATGCCATATTCTTTTTTAGCTTTAGACTATTCTACCGTCGTCAAATACTGATTCAACTTAGCTAAAAGCAACTCTTGACGCCCAGATACTTCTAGCTTGATCGGTTTATCAAGCACATACTGTTCTAACGATTGCATGGTCGCCTTGCCTTGCGCGATCTCTTGTCCAATTCCGCTTTGGTAGCTCGCGTACCGATCCGCCACCACTTGATCAAACACACCATCTTCTACTAACTTGGCCGCTACTTTAAGCCCGCGAGCAAACGAATCCATCCCCACAATGTGACCGTAAAACAAATCAAGCGGCGTCATCGAACCTCGGCGTACTTTCGCATCGAAATTTAAGCCGCCTGAATGCAATCCGCCATTTTTCAACACTTGCACCATGGCGAGCGTCGAACTATACAAATCTGTTGGAAACTCATCCGTATCCCATCCAAGCAACGAGTCACCTTGATTGGCATCAACAGAACCTAGCATATCGTTGATCCGACTCACCATTAGTTCATGTTCAAATGTATGACCCGCGAGCATGGCATGATTCGCTTCAATGTTTAGTTTAAAACGATCTTGTAATCCATACTTTTGCAAGAAAGCGATCGAAGTTGCCGCATCATAATCATACTGATGCTTTGTTGGCTCCTTGGGTTTCGGTTCAAGCAAGAATTGTCCCGTAAAGCCGATCTCATCGGCATAATCACATGCGAGCGATAACAATCTGGCCATGTTATCAAGCTCAAATTTCATGTCTGTATTTAAAAGTGTCTCATAGCCTTCCCGGCCACCCCAAAACACATAGTTTTGTGCTCCAAGAGTTTTTGCTATTTCAAGGCTCTTTTTCACTTGAGCCGCCGCATAGGCAAACACATCCGCAAAAGGTGACGTTGCCGCACCGTGGACAAACCGAGGATTCGAAAACATATTTTGTGTATTCCACAATAATTTCTTGCCGGAAGATTTCATATAATCCTGCATCATAGCAACAATAACATCCAAGTTTTTATTCGTTTCTCGCAGTGTTTCCCCTTCCGGAGCAATGTCTCTATCATGAAAACAGAAGTATTCTACGCCAAGCTTTTCATAGAATTCAAATGCTGCTTCAACACGTATTTTTGCAAGATCAAGTCCACTATAGCCATCCCAAGGGCGTAACATCGTAGGTAAGCCAAATGGGTCTGCACCCGTTAGCGTAAATGTATGCCAATAACTCACGGCAAAACGCAAATGTTCTGCCATCGTTTTTCCAAAAACAACTTCATCCGCATTGTACTCTTTAAACGCTAGGGGATTTGTGGAATGCTTGCCTTCAAACGGAATTTTTAAAACGTCATTAAAATAGGCCAACATGCTCAACACCTTTCATACCGAATTAGACTATAAGTTTATTTATCCAACAAACATAGTATAGCAAAGGAAACGTTTTCTGCACAGTATAACTCGACATTTTTCGTAAGCCTTTTACGTAGCTGCAGCAAATTGACTGTTGTACAATGAGGCATAAAATCCGTTATCAAACATTAATTGTGTATGGGTACCTTGCTCGATGACGCGTCCATGATTCATCACGAGAATCCAGTTTGCATCGCGAATGGTTGACAACCTATGGGCAATAACGAAACTTGTTTTCCCCTGCCTAAGTTCTTGCATAGCCTTTTGAATCTGAACTTCCGTTCGCGTATCCACGCTACTTGTCGCCTCGTCAAGCAATAAAATGGATGGGTTTGCTAAAATTGCCCGGGCAATGGTCAAAAGTTGTTTTTGACCCTGAGAAAGATCCGTCGCCTCTTCGTGCAACATCGTGTCATACCCTTCAGGTAATGTTCGAATGAAATGATCAGCATGTGCGGCTTGTGCGGCCCTCACTACATCTTCACGTGTGGCCCCCAGCCGTCCATAAGCGATGTTCTCTAAGATCGTACCGCGAAAAAGCCACGTATCTTGCAGAACCATCCCAAATAAACTGCGAAGATTTTCTCTCGTCAGTCGTGTGATATCCACACCATCGATACTGATGAAACCTCCTTGCAATTCGTAAAATCGCATCAATAGATTAACTAGTGTTGTTTTACCAGCACCTGTTGGACCTACAATGGCGATCATTTGTCCACTTAACACATCAACATTCATGTTCTCAATTAACGGTTCGTCTTTTGCATAGGAAAATTGAACTTGCTTAAACATGACATCACCACGAGGTGCAACAAGGTCTTGCGGCAACGTCGCATCGGGTACTTCTTCAGGTTCGTCTAAAATCTCAAAGACACGTTCAGCAGATGCCATCGTCGACTGAAGGATATTGGCGATACTAGCCAATTGGGTGATTGGTTGCGAAAATTGCCCTGAATACTGTGTAAAAGCAACAATGGCCCCAACCTCAATAACACCATGAAAGACAAGTATACTGCCGACAACGCTAACCAAGACGTAACCGATATTGCCGATAAAGCCCATGACAGGCATGATAATTCCAGAAATAAACTGGGCCTTATACCCCACTTCATATAATGAGGCATTCATCGATTCAAATTCAGCAAGTGATCTTTTTTCAAGACCAAACGCCTTGACGATCGTGTGCCCTGTATACATTTCCTCAACATGACCATTGAGTTGACCCAAGACTCGTTGTTGACCAACAAAATACTTTTGTGATCGCGTTGCAATATAACGTGCTGCAAAAATACTTAATGGTAAGGTGACAAAAACCACCAATGTCATCCAGAGATTGATCGAGATCATCATGATAACGACCCCAACTAACGTAATCACCGAGGTGATCAACTGCGTTAAACTTTGCTGCAACGTATTACTGATGTTGTCAAAGTCATTGATAAAGCGACTTAAGATGTCACCATGGGGATGATTATCGTAAAATTGCAGTGGCAAGTGCGATAATTTCTCATGAACTTGCCTTCGTAAGCGATAGACCGTTTTTTGGGCAATGCCTGCCATCATATATTGTTGTAGATAACTAAATAAGGAGCTTAACAGATACAAACCGCAAAGCAAAATAATGAGATAACCAATTTGTTGAAAATTAGCGCTTGCTCCCGTTCGTTCGTGATAGATAAACCCCTGCAAAATATCTGTTATGATTTCACTGAGAAGTTTTGGACTAAAGACGCTAAATATTGTGCTGCAAATAGCGGCCAACGCAACAAAGGATAACGCCAATCGATGCGGCGCCAAGTAGGTAACGAAGCGCGTCAAGGTGGTTTTAAAATTTTTGGGTTTTTGCACTGGCATACCCATAGCACCAGGTCCTCGAAATCCTGGTCGAGGTAAACTGGATTCTCTACGCGGTGCGTTCATGCGCTTTCCCCCTTAGCTAATTGCGATGCAACAATCTCTTGATACGCTTTACATGTTTGCAAAAGCATGTCATGCGTACCGATGCCCTCCACTTTTCCCTCATCAAGTACGATAATTTGATCAGCATCCATAACAGTCGATACTCTTTGCGCTACGATCAATACCGCAGATTGTAAAATCTCAGGTTTTAAGGCAGAGCGCAGTGCGGCATCCGTTTTAAAATCAAGGGCAGAGAAACTGTCATCGAACAAGTAAATACGAGGTCTTCGCACAAGAGCTCTTGCGATAGACAAACGTTGTTTTTGACCACCTGAAACGTTCGTTCCCCCTTGTGATATCTCAGCATCAAACGTATCAGGCATCTGTGAAATAAATTCTGTGGCTTGCGCTACATCGCAAGCATGACGAATTTCTTCCTCGGTTGCCTCCGCCTTACCATAGCGGATATTCTCTTTGATCGACCCTGAAAAAAGGACGGCTTGTTGTGGAACATAGCCCATTTTGGCGCGTAACCTCTCTTGCTTCATAGCTCGAATGTCTAAGCCATCAATAAGAATCTGTCCTTTTGTCGCATCATAAAAGCGAGCGATCATGTGCAGTAAGGTGGATTTCCCAGATCCTGTGCCCCCAATGATAGCAGTGACTTCTCCTGTATGCGCCGTGAAAGACACGTGTTGTAAAGCCGCCTGTTCAGCACCCGGATAGTAAAAACTCACATCTTGAAATTCGATCAAGCCTTCATCAATCCGCTCTTCAATCGGATCAAGCGGGTCAGTAATCTCAGGTGCAGTTTCGAGTACTTCGTTAATCCGAACAGCAGATGCTGATGCGCGCGGGATCATAAAAGACATCATCGATACCATCATGACAGAAAACAAAATCTGCATCACGTATTGGATAAAAGCCATTAAACTACCGATCGGCATTTGTCCAGAACCAACACGTTGCCCACCAAACCATACGATAGCAACCGTTGAAAAGTTAATGATAAGCATCATTAACGGAAACATCAGAGCCATGATCTTATTGACTTGAATTGACGTTGATGTCAGATCTAGATTAGCCACATCAAAACGCTTATTCTCAAAAGCTCCGTGATTAAACGAACGAATCACGCGCACACCGGTAAGTCCCTCACGCAGCACGCAATTAAGTGCATCAATTTTTACTTGCATCGTTTTAAAAAGTTTCGTTGCACGTCCTAAGATCGAAAAAATCGCAATTGCCAAGACAGGCAAAATGCCGACGATCACTAAGGACAGGCGGGCATCTGTTGTCACGGCCATAATAATTCCGCCGATAGCGGTGAGTGGTGCCATCACCATCATGCGCAACATCATATTCACCAGTTGTTGGACTTGGGTAATATCGTTCGTTGTCCGCGTAATCAATGAGGCTGTACCAATCGTAGAAATTTCATGCAACGTATAATGTTCAACGCGAGAGAACACTTTTGAGCGTAAGTCCCGACCAAAACCCATTGACACCTTTGATGCAAAGTAGCTTGCGGCAATCGAACAAACTCCACCAACAATCGATATCACGAGCATAAAAGCACCCAACTGCACGATCGTAGCCATATCATGGCCAAGTACACCGTTGTCAACAATCTGAGACATAAGATGTGGGAGATATAAACTGGAAAGGGATTGCAAAAAAATGAGGACAATAATCGTAAAAATGCTCAATCGGTAAGGAGATAAATAGCGAAGCAAACGCATCAAAGCAACCATCTCCAGATCATCGTATCTCAACGATTATACATCAGAATCTGAAACAAAAATAGTAAAAACAGGGTGGTGACCAAGGACAGTCACCACCCTATCAAGTGGCATGCGTTATATCGTGTTTTGAAAACCCATACGGCAATAAATCACCCACCGTAGTTTGTACGGTGTCCTCAGACAAATTGCATAACAAAACGGGCGTATCTGCCTGAGAAAATTCAGCCAAAACCTGACGACAGGCTCCACAAGGCGAGATTGCTGTTGGTGAATCGGCAACAACAGCGATCGCTTGAATCTTTCGACTCCCTTTTGCCACCATCGAAAATACGGCCGTTCGCTCAGCGCAATTGGTCAAACCATACGAGGCGTTTTCGATATTACAACCAGTAAAGAGAAAACCTTCTTCATCAAGTATTGCTGCACCGACAGCAAAAGAAGAGTAAGGTACATAAGCTTCTTGTCTTGCTGCTAACGCCGCTTCTTTCAATGCATTCCAATCGATCTCTTGTTTCACGCCAATAACTCCTTTACAAAGATACCTCATCTTGCGAAACAATCGTATCTAGAATGGCGGACGAGGCATGTCCGACATTCGTTTCACCTAGGGTAATCGCTTGTTGCAACAGAAAAATAGCTTGTGCAGCATGTTGCTCGCTTCTCGCATAAACTGTCGCTAGCACATCACCAGATTTTACGGACTGTCCCACTTTAGCGAAGCATAACAAACCAACGCCAAGATCAACCGAATCATCAATTTTGTGGCGACCTGCACCGAGATCAAGTGCGACTTTTCCAATTGCATGCGTATCAATCGAACGTACGAAACCTTCTTGTTCACTTACCCATTCCTTGACAATCGGAGCGAGTGGCAGATCCTGTTCGATCGCAGTAAGGTTGCCCCCTTGTGCTGCAATCCATTGTTTAAATTGATGAAATGCACTTCCATAATCCAAGGCATCAACAACTTCTAGCATCGCATCCTCAACAGAGATGCCTTTAGCCATAGAAACCATATGACAGGCAAGTTCAATGACTTCTTCTCGCAAATCAGCAGGACCATGACCTTGCAAGCAATGTATCGCTTCATTGACTTCAATCGCGTTACCTATAGCAAAGCCTAACGGTTGATCCATCCGCGTCAAAATTGCCCTGACATTTCGACCATGAAATGTACCGATACGCACCATCAGCCTTGCCAATTCACGTGCACTTTCTAACGAAGACATGAATGCACCATTACCAACCTTGACATCAAGAACGATGTTTTTAGCACCTGCAGCGAGTTTTTTCGACATGATGGAGATTGCGATGAGTGAGATGTCATCTACCGTAGCCGTTACGTCACGCAAGGCATACATCCGTTTATCAGCCGGTGCGAGTTCACCTGTCTGCGCAACGACCGCAACACCGATTTGTTCCATTTGCGCACGAATTGCTTCATTAGTTAGGTCAATTTGATATCCTGGGATACTTTCAAGCTTGTCGAGCGTCCCACCCGTATGTCCGAGTCCACGTCCAGACATTTTTGCCATTGGAACACCTAGACTTGACACAAGCGGCGCTAAGATCAACGTCGTTTTATCGCCGACACCGCCTGTACTGTGTTTATCCACGATACCAAGTGATTCGGCGACTTGACCGCCAGAACGAGCCACAGCGTCAGTTAAAAAGTAAACTTCTTCAAGGGATAGTCCTTTACAATACGCCGCCATCAGCCACGCAGACAATTGGTAATCCGGTAGAGAACCGTCAGTAATCGACGTGACCAATTGTTCGGCATCCTCAAGACTTAACGAAATACCATCGCGAGTTTTTTCAATCAGTTCTAGAAGTTCAGCCATCAATCATTCACTCCGCCTTCAGTTGGCACCCCTACAGGCCCAAAATAACTTTTGTTTGACTTGCTCCAATGCGATCTGCACCTGCTTTTAAGAATGCCAACGCTTCTTGACGTGTGCGAATGCCGCCAGACGCTTTGATACTCGCCGCTTTTCCAACCGCAACACGTAATAAGGACACATCAGCCAAAGTAGCTCCGCCATTTGCGAAACCTGTTGAAGTTTTCACAAAATCTGCCTTTGCAAGTACCGAAGTGAAAGCAGCGAGTATCTTTTCTTCTTGCGTCAAAAGCGATGTCTCAAGAATTACTTTTAAAATCTTTCCTGAGGTAGCCATCCTCACTTGAGCAATATCATGTTCAACACGTTCCCATGCACCACTTTTGATATAACCAAGCGCAATCACCATATCAATCTCATCAGCACCTTGTTTTACAGCCAAGGCAGCCTCATAGGCTTTAGCTTCGGAATTCATGGCACCTAATGGAAAACCTACTACTGAGCATACTTTAACTGCCGTTCCCTCTAAAGACTCTTTCACTAACGGTATAAACACCGAATTTACGCAGACGGATGCTACAGAAAATGCTTTCGCTTCTTCACAAAGTCCCCGTACCTGATTGATGTCTGCATCAGGTTTCAGTAACGTGTGATCGATGCTTTTTGCAAGCCTTTGTTCAATAGACTCACCTGGTGCTTCATACGGTGCGGCACAGCGCGCTAGTGTATCTTCACCACGCGCACCAAAAAGTGAGATAAATTGCTCACGTAAAAACGACATCTCCATCACGCCTTCACCTCTAAATTACCTAGAAATGAGGTGCCTTGTGACCACGGCACTTGAAAATATTGCGCAATTGTTGCACCTACATCAGCATATGTATCACGAATACCAAGATCCGTTGGACCTGTCATGCTTTTGGCATAAGCTAAGATTGGCACCGACTCACGACTATGATCTGTGCCAGGTGTTGTAGGATCACACCCATGATCAGCAGAGATCAGCAACAAGTCATTACCGTCAAGAGTTTGTAGAATATCAGGTAGTCGCTCATCAAATGCTTCAATCGCACGAGCAAATCCGACAGGATCATTACGATGACCATATAACATATCAAAATCAACAAGATTAGCGAACAAAAGGGAGCGGCCTTGTGTCTCTTTCATTGCCGTAAGGATCTTCCCCACACCATCGGCATTGTTGTCCGTATGAATAGATTGTGTAATACCGCGATGTGCATAAATATCTGCAATTTTACCAATTCCAATAACCGGAATGTTTGCATCGGTAAGCGCCTCTAGCATCGTTCTTCCAAAATCACGTGAATAATCCCTTCGATGCGGTGTTCTTATATAGGCACCTGATGTTCCCACAAAAGGCCGTGCAATAACACGCCCAACGGCATGGGGACCTGACAAAACATGTCGCGCAATTTCGCAATACTCATATAAGAGGTTGAGCGGAATAACATCCTCATGTGCGGCAATTTGAAACACACTATCACCAGATGTGTACACTATCGGGTAACCTGTGGCAACATGTTCGTCACCGAGTTCTTCAATAATCTTTGTTCCACTTGCAGGACGATTGCCCAAAGTTTTTCGCCCAATCTTTTGTTCGAACGCATTCATAATTTCTGGTGGAAATCCATCAGGATATGTTGGCAAAGGCGTTCGCAACGTGACCCCGACAAACTCCATATGTCCATTTGTCGTATCTTTACCCGCGGATTGCGGGGTCATAGCTCCGTAAGCACCCACCACGGGTTGAGTGGTAGCCCCTATGATTGACACAACTCTTCCTAGACCAAGATTAGCGAGATGCGGTATCTTTAGCCTGCCAACAGCTTTCGCAACGTTACCTAGCGTATTCGAACCTTCATCCCCATAATCTGCCGCATCTGGAGCATGACCTGCTCCTACCGAATCAAGTACGACAAATAGCACACGATTAGCCATGTTACACATCCTCTACTTATTTTGACGGTTCGTATGGTATACCGTCTGCAAGCGGTGCGCGACTACGACCGATAATCCCTGTCAGCGCCACGATCGTTAGCACATAAGGCAACATACCGACTAAGTTAGCGGATACCTGATATCCTTGCAGTGAGATACTTAATGCAATCGCAAAGCCAAATAAAAGCGACGATAGAAGCGATCCAAAAGGTGTCCATTTACCAAAGATCATTGCGGCTAACGCGATGTACCCACGACCATTGGTCATGTTGACATCAAATCCATTTAACAAACCTAATGACAGGTAAACGCCAGCCATACCTGATAACATGCCACCGATTGAAACGCCGAGATATCGAATATTCACGACGCTGACACCAACTGTAGCTGCCGCTTCAGGATGTTCACCAACAGCTCGCATTTGCAAACCAATGTTGGTATGAAAAAGTACATAATGTCCTACAACGACAAGAATGAGCATCACGTAGACAAGCAAGTTTTGTTGTCCAATAACTTGTCCAAGAAAAGGTATTTTTACAAGTCCTGGGATTGTGATCGTCGGTAAAAATGGTGTGTTTGTTGGTGTACCGTTGTATCCATATACAGTATTTAACAAAAACGCAGTCAAGCCACCAGCAAATACGTTGATTGCCATACCGATAATTACTTGATCCGATTGCAAGCGAATCGCTGGCCAGGCTAAGGCAAGCGATGTGATAATGCCTGCGACCATGCCTGCAAGTAGACCGAGTAAAGATGAATGGGTAAGCACCGCGATCATGACGCCAAAAAAGGCTCCCACGAGCATGATACCCTCCATGGCAATATTTACTACACCTGTGCGTTCAGAAAATGTTCCACCCAATGCTGCAAGTGCCAAGGGAGTCGCCATCGCAAGCGTTGAAGCATACAGTTCTGGGTTACCAAAAACCTGCAGGAAAAAATTCATCAGCCTTGCACTTCCTTTCTAGCCACAGCAATGACTTGTTTCTTACGAAATGTCCGCAAGATGTAAGCATAAAGGCGATCTGCTGCGACAAAAAAGATGATAATTCCGGTAATCACGTCCGTCATATTTGCCGATACGCCCGAAGTAATTTGCATCATCTGACTGCCCGAGGACAGAGCCGAAAAAAAGATCGAAGCGAGCACAATGCCAAGCGGGTTGTTGCGTGCAAGTAATGCCACGACAATTGCCGTATAGCCATAGCCTGATTGAAACGTATCCGTCAATTGGTAATCGACGCCAAGAAATTGCACGCCGCCAGCAAGTCCAGCCAATACCCCACTTATCCCCAACGACAATACGGTATATAACGCGACGGGAAGGCCGCTGTAGCGAGCTGCAAAAGCGTTATAACCCACCGCACGTAGTTTGTAACCAAACGATGTATAAAACAGCAAAATGTGAACCACCACAACAGCCGCAAGTGCAATATATAAACCTGCAGATAGATTAGAATTAGTAAGAATCGTTGGTAATGTTGCACTCGATGTAATCGGTGGTGACTGCGGTACAAAGCCTTGTTGCATCATCGGCCCTTTTTCTACCATATAATGAGCAAGCAAAATAGCAATATAGCTCATCATCATCGTTGTGATGACTTCGTGAGCCCCCACCCATGCTTTAGCAAGTCCTGGAATAACACCACCCCACAAGCCACCTGCCACCATGGCGGCGATCAGTGCCAAGGGAATATGAAAATACCACGGCATGGAAGCAAAGTTATACCCGATAAAAACCGCAGCCATAGCGCCTACCCAGTACTGCCCCTCAGCGCCAATGTTAAATAACCCTGTCCGAAACGCTACAGCGATACCTAATGCCGTAAGCATGAGCGGAATCGCGCCTGAAACCGTATTACCGATAGCAATAGGATTACCGAATGCCCCCATCAATAGGGATCCGTACGCAGACCACGGATTGTATTTGGCGATAGCCATTATAATGGCACCCAAGATGAGCCCTGTAATGACGGCATAAAGAGGTAATGATAATGCTTTCCATAGCCTTTTCACGCGCCAGCCTCCTTCGCTGTAATTTCACCGGTCATGGCAAGTCCCAGTTCTTCGCGCGATACTTCACCATTGTTATACACAGCGACTAGATGTCCCGCATGCATAACACCGATACGATCTGATAACATCAAAATTTCATCAAGTTCGAGCGACACAAGTAAGATAGACCTACCCTCTGAACGTAAAGCCAATAGGTGCTTATGAATACCTTCGATAGCACCAACATCAAGACCCCGTGTAGGCTGAACGGCCACCAAAAGCATGGGACGGCGGGCCATTTCCCGAGCTAAGATGACTTTTTGCTGATTGCCTCCAGAAAGATCCCCGACTGGTAGGTCGACATTTCTCGGTCGAATATCAAATTCCTCAACAAGTTGTTCAGCATGCTTTCTTGCTGCACGTTTTTGCAGCCATCCACCTTTGGAGAAGGGAGCCTTTGATACTTCTCTCAATTGCAAGTTATCCGCAATCGAAAATGGCAAAACCAATCCATCCCGTTGTCGATCTTGCGGGATATAAGCAATGCCTTGTTCGATACGTTTTGCGACACTAGCGCGGGAAATATCCTTATCTTGTAGATATACTGATCCATGAGCAAGTTTTCGTAAACCAGTAATCGCTTCCACCAATTCGGTTTGACCATTACCATCAACGCCTGCAAGACCAAAAATCTCACCTTCCTTAACGGCAAACGATACGTTATCGACCTTTTTGGTGTGCCGATCATCAAAAACAGTAAGATCGTTCACCGAAAGTACAGTAGCACCGCTCTGTACAACGTCACGTTGCGTCTGTAAAACAATATCGCGTCCAACCATCCAATAAGCCAATTGTTGGGCTGAGGCTGATCCTACAGGCGACTCAAACACAGTTTTACCAGCTCGCATCACGGTAACTTTATGAGCAACCGCGCGAACCTCATCTAATTTGTGAGAGATAAAGATAACGGGAATGCCATCTTGATTTAAGTGATGCACCACTTCAAATAAATCTTCCGTCTCTTGCGGCGTAAGTACGGCTGTCGGTTCGTCCAAAACAAGCAACTTGGCTTGCCGATACAGTGCTTTAACAATCTCCACACGTTGTTGCATGCCAACGGGCAAGTCTTCCACTTTGCGCGTCGGATCAAGCGGCAAGCCCACTTCTTTGGATAACTTGCTAACTTGCTCTTCCGCTGTTTTACGATCATATCTACCCCAACCGCCATGAATCCCAAGCACCACATTTTCTGCAACGGTCAAGGCTGGAATTAACATAAAGTGCTGATGGACGACCCCAATACCAGCAACGATCGCTTCACGCGGATTGTTGAAATTGCGCAAGGCACCATCAAATAAAATCGTCCCGGCATCGGGCTTGTATAAACCGCTGATCATCTTAATCAACGTGGATTTTCCGGCACCGTTTTCACCGAGTATGGCGTGTGTCTCCCCAGGCATAACGGTAAGATCCACATGGTCATTGGCAACAACCTGACCAAATACCTTTCGCAAGCCCGCAATCTCTAACAAAGCCACAATGTGCACTCCCTCTTAGGCAAGATAAGCATGATGCGCACCATCCACAACAGATGATGCGCATCACTTTCCTTACCAAAATATGTTTAGTGTGCTGATAACAAAGAAGGCGGTTTGATCTTGCCTGAGATGATCAAAGGAATAAAAGATTTGACTTTTGCATCGATCGCTTTAGGAACTGCAGCAATCGGCGCAGCATAGCCAACACCTTTGTTCTTCAAGTCAAAATACTGGACGCCTCCTTTAAAGTGATTGGTCAAAGCATCACCGATAGCGATTTCCGTCGAAACGTCTACACCTTTCATAGCTGATGTCATGACGTTTTTTGGAGCTAAGTAGTTTTGGTTAGCGTCTACACCGACGGCAAACACATTTTTTTGTTTGGCTGCTTCAATAACACCTGTTCCGGTTGCACCAGCGACTGGGAACACAATATCTGCACCCCTTGAGATTAGAGACAAAGCATCCTCTTTCCCAAGGCCTGGATCGGTAAAACTGTTTGCCCAATCAATTAAAACGGTCGCTTTAGGGTCAACTTTCTTAACGCCAGCTTGGAATCCAGCCATATAGCTTTCAACAGGTGGAATATCTACACCGCCGACCATACCCACAACGTTTTTACCGTTAATTTGCTTCACATGTTTTTGCAAATTCATCAAACCTGCCATAACGCCAACGAGATATCCAGCTTGTTGTGTTTCATAGATCGCTGACATAACATTGGGATGACCCGTGATCGCATCATCAATGATGAAAAATTTAGTTTTCGGATATTCTTTTGCTACTTTTTGTACGGCAGAATCCATCAAATAACCGACAGCAATAACCATGTTATACCCAGATTGCGCATAAGTAGATAGGTTAGGCACATAATCGGATGTTTGTTGTGATTGCACAACGCTCACCGAGATACCATACTTCTTTTTAGCTGCAAGTAGGCCCACGTAGGCTAAGTGATTGAAACTATGATCATTCAAGCCGCCTGTATCGGTGACAAGACCGACTTTAAAATTCGCATGACTCACCATTTTGTGGCTAGCTGCTTTATGTGCTTGTGTTTTGGCCATGACAGGACCTGAAACCATCATCATCGATGACACCGTTACCAAAGTCGTCATAGCTAATGCGACGTTTTTCCATTTTTTCATACGAAAAAGCCCCCTTTTTATGTGCTACCGAAAATCAACTAAAAGCGCGAAGTCGGACCACCCCCTACAGCTCGTCTTTCTTTTCTTATGGGCGTCTGCGCACGATATCAAACTTGAAACGTTCTGGGACAAAATGATCTTGGGATAAAAAAACAGGAGTCATGGATGCGTTGTAATGCACTTGTTTCAACTTCAATAATGGGGTCCCTTGCGTCAAACCCAACCGATCAGCGATGTCCCTTGTCGCCATCACCACTTCAATATGGCTATGGGCTACCGTAATAACTTGTCCCAGTCGCGTCTCTAAGTACGCCATAAGGGATTCACCAAGTGGGTTAAACCCATCGGGCATATAGCTCGTTGGCATAATATCAACACAATACATAATAGGTACACCATCCGCTGTGCGAACTCTATGTATCTCGCCAAGCGTACCGCCCACCGCAGTTTGAAAGAGTTCCTTTTCCATCTGCGATGGAAGGCGAGTTATAAAATGAACATCTTGCGTACCGGGTTCATACCCATGGCTTAAAATCCATTGCGTCGTACTCACTAACGTCTCCAAACCACCAGTAATCTCTTCCTTGTGGCCTACAAACGTCCCAATGCCGCGTCGACGTACAAGAATGCCTTTATTAACCAAGTACGAGATACCTTCCCGAAGCGTAGCTCGACTGACTCGAAATGTCTCAGCCAATTCACTTTCCGACGGAATGCGATCCCCAAACGTCCAAAGGCCTGACTCGATTTTCTCTTTGATTTGTTCCACTACCTCAGCATAAAGCAGAGGGCGAGTAGGATAGGCAGTCATGGCATCTCTCCATCTTATTAGACGTCTGACATCAGATGTTAGACAAAGTATAATACGCGGATTAGGATGTTTCAAGAACTTTCTTTACACGGTATTTACAGCTATAATAGCGGCATTCTTTTCCACAAAGGACGGTGCAAATATGAGTACACATATGGAAGCTCGTGATGGTGATATCGCTGACGTTGTGTTGTTACCAGGCGATCCACTTAGAGCTGAACACATAGCTACCACGTTTTTTGAAAACCCGGTATGCTACACGAAAGTAAGAGGTATGTTAGGGTTTACGGGAACCTATCGAGGAAAGCGTGTGTCAGTGCAAGGCACCGGTATGGGCATACCTTCTTTGTCGATCTACGTGAGCGAACTCCTTACGGACTATCACGCGAAAACGCTCATTCGCGTCGGAACCTGCGGTGCGTTGCAAAAGACGATGCATGTGCGGGATGTTGTGCTTGCGATGAGTGCATCAACAGACTCTGCGGTAAATCGTCTGCGCTTTGCTGGTGTTGATTTCGCCCCCACAGCGAACTTTGATTTGTTGCAAAAAGCGTATTTCACAGCACAAGAAAAAGGTATTCGTGCACATGTTGGCCCAATTTTCACGAGTGACACCTTTTACCGCGATGACACAAATCTTATGCAGACATTGACCGACTACGGTACGCTTGCAGTCGAAATGGAGACAGCTGCCCTTTACACGCTTGCGGCAAAAGCGCAGGCACGTGCACTCACGATCCTTACCGTGAGCGATCACGTCGTAACGGGAGAAGCTACCACGACTAAGGAACGTCAAGAAACGTTCAATGATATGGTTGAACTCGCATTAGCTGCAGCGTTATAAAAAGTCCACCCCCTGTGCCATCGTGTGCCAAAGGAACAGGGGGGTATATTAAATGGTTGTTTGGCTTCGAAAAGAATTCATCAACTGTAAACTTTCCTGCAAGATATGATTCTTGGTCAGCTCCTCTGCCTGATCGGTGATCACCATGATCACGATAGAGTAAGCCGCTGGATAAATATCCGCCACGTACACCGATACACGCTCATCATAATTATTGCGAAGCTGGCGTTCCAAGGCTTTTGTAAATTGACTGGCATCAATGTCAAAAGCGACATCAAAGCGCAGACGCACACGATGCTGGTCATTATGTGAGCGATTTTCAATAAAAGCTTGCACTAAGATGCCGTTGGGAATCACTTGCGGATAGCCATCACCATTTTCAATAATGGTATACATGAGGTTAATATCGCGCACCCGCCCTTGGTAAGAAGGGCGCATCGTTTCATGAGGAAAACTTGGCATTAAAATCGGGTATTGCCATGTAACTAAACCGATCGTATCACCAATATGAAACGGGTGAAATAGAATTAACCAAATGCCCCCGATGATATTGGCAAACACCTGTTGCCCTGCCAAACCGATAATAACCGTAACGAACGCGCCACCAAATACCACACTCGACAAACCAACGCCTAGTGCCCCTAAGATGGACAATACAATGGCGCCATACAATAAAAGTCGCGTAACATACTTTAGCGATGTCGCATGTTCTGGATGTAAGCGATCGATCCATTGCGCGAGGATTTGCCGCTCAAGCAATCGCGATACAATGCCACCAAAAACAAGAACAAGGATAACATGAAAAACGCGCACCCAACCTATCGGTACATCTTTTAAAAGACCTCCGGAGCGATCAAGAAGAAAACCAATGATAAAGCCCACGATAATCAGACCGAGTATAGCAAAAAGCGTCCATCCCCAAGCGACCGGCTTGTTCGTGTTTGATTCAGACTTTTTCACCCTGATCCCCCTTTAGAAATAATGAAATAGACCGCGGACTAGACTCCACGGCCATCTTAATTCATTTACTATGTAACCTACTTACTAGTTATCCTGATGGCGTGATCTCCATTGCTGATATTGTAGAAATTCGCGAAATTGTTCCTTACTTATGCCTGACTCCATAGCTTCCTTGGCAAGCTCAATCCATTCGGGATCTACTTGTAAGGTATCCTCTTGCTTTTCCGAAGATAGAAGAAGTGTCTGCACAGAAACATCAAACACAGCAGCGATCTTTTCAATCACTTGTATAGAAGGATTAATTTGAATGAGTCGCTCAATTGCACTCAGATATGATTTAGCAACTCCAGCGCGATGCGCTAACTCAGATAAAGATATCCCGCGCTCTTCACGGAGTTGTTTAATTCGTTGTCCAATCATGCAAAACGGCTCCTCAAACGCTCTCTATCCTACACACTCATTATAACAAATCGAAGGGATTGCGAACACCCTTAGGAAGGTGATGTAGTATTGTGTTGTTGTGTGGCATTGAGGTGCATTAGATTTCGATAATTTTGCAAAAAATCCCGCACCTCTTCAATGGAAATGCCAAGCTCTCTAGCCGTTGCCATAAGCTTAATCCATTCTGGATCGATCGATTCCTTACCCCAACCCCATAAATAAGGATCTTGCATGCATCTAGCCCCCAACATGCGTGTCTGGCACTTTCTGTTGGTAGTCCAGCGTTCATAACCACTTACGTGTCTCTGTGTTTTCGTGGCCTTAGAACTGTGACTTTGCGTCCCTGCTTTTCAGTCAGGTTTGCCTTTTCTTGAAAGAAACCGCTCTTTTTATTGTATGTGCCAGAAGGAATAATAGGCAAGAATTTTAAATCTACTCTTTCTCTAGTATAATGACATACTTGGGCATGCTTCGACAGAAAAGCACAACGCGATCTGACGAAAAAACTCTATTTTATGGTGTAAAACAGTCTTAACACACAAGTAGCTTCCTTTTTTGTATAAAGTAAGATGCTACTTATATGTTAAGCTGTGGCATTTTATGATGAGTAAACTCCCAAATATGGGTGTGTATCTTTAACTAACAGCAGGTACTTGCCTAGCAGACATGGTAAAATTAAAAATAAAGTTTTTACCTTGCAACAAATTGTCTTCGTTGTCAATTCCAGGTTCTAAATAAGCAGTAAATTTCAAATTTTCTACACTAGGTAAACCATTGACTGCCGGCGCCATAACAAACGGTTGTGAGAGGTTGTATCCACCCTTGTTGACCAGTGCACTAAGAGGCCCATTATACAACACCGTCCCAGTTTGATCTGTGACGGTTATCTGCATCTGTTGAAGAAAGTAGTCATAAGCAGCACCCGACGTTTCACCGGTGTAAACAGTGCTACCAGAGCCCGCAGCAATGGCATTACTCGAGTCAGCCGTAGCCGAAATATTGTAAATTTGCACCTTCAATGACCCATTATTTTTCAGGTCTGCATAGCGAGATAGTGTGTCCCCTGGAGCCCATCCGCCAACTAGCTGCCCACTACCATTTTTATCGTAGGGATAATATCCGGTAGTATCCGACGTACTTGAATAGAACATGGGTCCTGGTGCATTGACCAAGTCACCGTTGTCCCGAGTTAACGAGATATTCATTGTGCCTGCAGCAAAACTATTACCCGCAATTGAGGCGGTGGAATTAAACATGGCATAAGTAACCCCACCAACGAGCAACGTGGTGCCTAAAATGCTACCTAACCCAAGGGTAACAATTTTAAGTTTCATTGATAACATCGCGAAATCCCCCTTTAAAGCAATAGCTATAACCACTGTCACTCAGATCTTTGCTTCAAAATAGGGGCGAGCATCACCGACTCGCCCCTGCACTATCGTCTTTAATTAGCTCTGTTGGGCTTGGGTTCCAACAAAAGTTACATCACCAGATAAGCTTGAACCTTGATAGTAGTTCTGAGGAGTAGTAGCATCATTAAAGTCACCTGAAATCACGATGGATGTTGTGCCACTTTGAGCTTTTAATGTACCCAGGCTTCCAAAGTCAAGCACTTTGCCGTTTAAATCAGCGACAGTCAACTGTCCTGTTATACCAAGTTGTGATTCAACATTGCTAGTCACATTTTGGCCACCGACTGTAATGCTATTGATGTACAGTTGTGAGCCAAGATCCGCAGGTTCCGTGGTTGCGGTTTGATTAGGATCAAATACTGCATTAGATGCCATTGATGGGGTATACGCAAAATTTGCCGTGAGATCGCCAATATTAAGAGTGCCTTTATTTGACAGATTATACGTTTCAGTAAACGACTGTCCAGGAGCCATATTAGTAACATTAAAGCCAGTTGTTGTCGTAGAATAGCCGCTTGAAGTTGGGTCAAGTACTGCATTTAAGGTTACTGTGCCCGCAGCAAATGTATTGGATTGAATTGTTGCTGTACTGTTAAAGTAGGCAAACGTTCCACCTGCGATCATTGCTGCACCTGCTGCGGATGTTGCCACTGCCATAAATAATTTTGATTTCAAACCCATGAGTAAGTCCCCCCAAAATTCATTCCCCTATGTAGGGTGATGATTGCTGTTGTAACCGTTATGAATCATTTCACTGAAGGCACACCGTTAAGCTCCTCAGCAGACTTTTTAGCACGATCACCCCCTTGTTGTACTTTTTGCAACCTTGAAATCTCTCGAAACAATCCCAACATCGTACTGATAATAAGTAGCGCACCAGGCAAGATCAAAAGGAGTGCCACACCAAGCTTTGTTTTTGTGAAATTTAGATAGTAGCCCAAGTAAGGAATCGTAAAGTTGTCGTACTGTGCAATTACACCGCTTGCAGGAACCAAAGATGGATCAGGTGCGTTGTTCGCGTCTCCTTTTGTTTGAAACAGCAATTGACCATGTTGATGAACAATCTTGTAAATTCTGTGCGTAATGATCAATTCATTCGTGCCGTATTCATGATTGGGTGCTTTAAAGGTGATTACATCACCCACCTTCAACGAATTCACATTTGCAACAGTCCGATCAAAAATAACCGATCCAACATGAATACGAGGTTCCATAGATCCCGATAGCACTTCATACCACTGCTGCCCCAAAATCGTAGGTGTCCCGTTACTAAGTCTCGAAGATACCGCTGCATACATCGTTACGATCAATAACATACCTAAGACGATCGTGACGAGATTACTTATCCATCGCATCATACGTTTCAAATTGCTTTCCCCTTCCACCTTGGCGCAGCCTATCTAAGGTTGTGGTTGCGCACTGCTTTGATACGTTGCTTGCGTTACAGTATTTGGCGTATTCGGCACTTGCAAGACATTTGGTAATAGCGTCTGTCCTTGCTCGCTTTGTGCCATGTACGTTCCATACGTAACCGTGTATACTGTATCCGTCACGGCAGCATGCGAGGAGCCATTCAAATCTCCTCCAGCAAGTTGATCAAAGTTTGATACCGTAAAATGGTTGGTGACGCACTGCGTATCATCAACTACCGTTGATTGTGCCTTAACGATATTTTTGACCGTTACTAAGTCGTTTTGTAATCGTTTCAAATACTTCAACGCCTTCTCTTGCGCGTCTTGCCCCCACTTTTCTACCCTTAGTAAAGATTCAACCGGTGAAATTTGCGCTTTGTTCTCATCCTCTATGGCAGCTTTTGTAATCTTCGAGTACACATGTTGTGCATCGAGAGTTAGCTGCTGAATTTGCTGCTCATCAAGAAAGAGATGGGAGCTATCGTCATCAGAGACTGTATGCCTTTGTATTGCTGCCAAAATAGTATTGCCCTCTCTACAATCTGATGACACTTGATCCACAAGTCCTTGATACCATCCTTGAAAATGATCAACCGCTGAAAACGATAAAGTCGTCGTAGCTTGAGATGTTAACATAGCTTCTGTACCTTGCATCTGGTGCGATAACATGAGAGAATTAATCGCTAAGCCTGTGGCAATACCTAGGATTCCTGCTTGGCGCAGATACGTACCATATGTCCTGCGTTTGATTTTTCGATCATGTGCTTGTCGCTCTTTGCGCGTTCTGTAGATGGTTGCATCAATCTTCCCGTCGCGCATGGCATTCACCCTTTAACCAAAAATACTGTTTGGTAGTAAGAACCTTATATCGTTCATTATATAGAACGAATTTTAGATATCAAGGGTTTTTTTAGCCTATTACGTTCGTTTTAAAGAACATATCTCTATGATTCTCGTTTTTTCTCGTTATAGCTTAGTTTTGTCAATTATGTAATTCAGAAACTATGCACCATAGTGGGACTTTTATTCGGGTGGATAATAGCATTTGTACAAGCCACACGGCCATTTTGTCTATGATCATGGGTAGTTCGATTGCTACTTGGAGTATTCTCGTACCTCCTATCATGGCCTTAGCATCACCACGAGATAGCCTCTTACTAGCTGGCGCGTTGGTGTCTGGTGCGATGGTCGGTGATCGAACCTCCCCGATGTCGACAAGTCTACTTGTTATGAGTAAGGCCGCGGCCATACCTCATTTCATTGCCTCTAAACAAGCGATAAAATCTGCTATTCTTCCTTTTTTATTTGCAGGTCTGCTTTTTTACATAGCCAATAGATTTGTCGCGCCAACCTCTGTATTGGGAATCTCCGCTCCTGTGTTCAAAAGTTCGCAAGTATGGTTGCTGATCGCACCGATCAGCGTAATTGTTCTCGCGATTTTACGCGTACCCCTTTTATTCAACTTTCTTCTTGCGTTCGGTTTAGCTACACTCTTAGCCTGGTTCCATCCGACCACGCATACCTCACTGATCACGATCATGCTCTTCGGAGACAAAACAGCATCGAATCATCTTGGATCTAGTCTTGGTGGTTTACTCAGTATGGTTAGTCTCTTTATCATCATCGTTGCCGCAGGAGCTTTTCAAGGGATAACTTCGTTGACTCAAGTTACAGAGCGACTCACAGCATCCTTATTTGCGTATGCCAAAGGTCCTGTAACAAGAACATGGTCAACATTTTTTGTTGCCATCAGTTTTTCTTTACTTATGGGAAGTCAATCGCTAGCGATTCTTATGACGGGAAATGCCCTACTACCACAGTTAGGGAGCTATCAAGTGCCAAATATAAATACGTTTCAGATCCTCGCTGATGTCTCGGAACTTTTACCTGCCCTTATTCCGTGGAATATATTGGGCCTTCAAGCATCAACGATCTTATCGATAAGCGCAGTCTCCTTTATGCCATTTGTCTGGTATATTTGGATTACGATCCTCTTTTGCTTTTTGCGTACGTGGAAAGTACTAAGTCGGTACGCTTCATAAAAGAAAGGATGACGACGATGCCTTTGATTGATATGCCGCTTGAACAACTGTATACATACCAAGGAAGTAGTCCGCGACCGGATGACTTTGATGCGTATTGGAATCGCGCACTGTCAGAAATGCGCCAAATCAATGCGCGGTTGCAACTTGTCGAAAGTTGCTTTACAGTCCCTAATGCCGATTGTTTTGATCTGTATTTTACGGGGGTTAAAGGTGCTCGCATTCATGCTTTATACGTGCGGCCAAAACACGCACGAGAACCTCACCCTGCAATTCTCCAATTTCATGGATATTCTGGAAATTCAGGGGATTTTACGGATAAACTTGCCTATGCATCACTTGGGTTCTCTGTTATTGCGATGGATGTACGAGGTCAAGGAGGAACTTCTGAAGACACAGGCGGTGTGAAAGGCACTACCCAAAATGGGCACATCATTCGTGGGCTCGATGATGATCCTGACAATCTGCTCTTTCGCCATATCTTTTTAGATACAGTCCAACTAGCCAATCTCGTGATGGGCCTACCCGAGGTGGATGCCGATCGTGTTGGTGTCACAGGGTGGTCTCAAGGGGGCGGGTTAACGATCGCCTGCGCATCGCTTGAACCGCGCATCAAAAAAGTTGCTCCAGTCTACCCATTTTTAAGCGACTACAAACGCGTATGGGATATGGATATGGCAAAAAATGCCTATGAAGAATTGCGACAGTATTTTCGTCATCACGATCCGCAGCATCAAAGAGAACATGAGGTTTTTTCTCGTTTAGGCTATATCGATATACAAAACCTTGCATCACGCATCCGTGGTGATGTACTGATGGGTGTAGGTTTAATGGATGAAATTTGTCCACCCTCTACGCAATTTGCCGCATACAACAAGATCAATGCACCAAAACGATTAGAGATTTTCCCTGACTTTTCTCACGAAGGCCTGCCTGGTCTGCATGATATCATCACACAATTCCTACTGGATCTTTAAAGTACATTACGAAAACAAAAAAGCCCGCTATGTCGTCATGCACTTTGACCATAGCGGGCTTTTTTGTCGATGAAATACGCATCTTTATCATAACGCTCACCGAAGAAATATATCATGAAACTCTTTAGGCAACGTTCTTGCCGTATTCGCATGATAAATCGTCGGCATACCCGCGAACCATAACACAGGCAATCCATCTTGTTCAACACTCTTGCGATTCCATCCTGAGAGAAATTCTTGCACAACTTTCCTGCCACGGCGCATTTGTTTTGCCATGATTCCTACACCCCTTATCGGTTTGGTATCTTGCACCATCATAGTAACCTTTGACGAGGGGTATAGACAAAGACGCGGTTGCATCGTGTAAGCGACATTCACAGATCCTGTAAGCGAGCATCAGTGTGCATTTACTTCGTTAATCTGACAATTTCAACGTTTTTCACGCATTTTGCGAATACCGTAAAATGACAATTAAAGCGACTGTCATAAAGGCGAAACCATCCGGCTTAAAGGCGTAGGTGCTCCATCAAGCGACACCATATTGTACTTCTCTTGAAATAAAGCTAATCCCTCTTCGCCTTTTTGCAACGCCCAGCGTTCCATCGTATCGCGTTCTCCGACATACTCGTAAAATGGCACGCCATAACCACAAGATGTCACGACTAGGTGTATATCCATGCGAATAATCTGGCGAATTCCAGGCAGCGGATCATAATAACGCATCAGCTTTTCAAAACGTTCATCCGTTTGTAAAATGACTTCGCCAATCCCATAGAGTTTCGTAATCAAAGGATTCTTATCAAAAGAACAAAACATCAAGGTAATGCGTCCATTTTCCCCTATGTGCGCACTTGTCTCATTACCGCTACCCGTAAAATCAAGATACATCACTTCATTTGGTCCAAGTAGACGAAGCGCATCGTAGCCTTTAGGAGATACGTTGACATGACCCGTTGCAAGAAGTGGTGCCGATGCGACAAAAAACATATGTTGCTTTTCAATAAAAGCTTTAATCTCATCATTGATTGATAGAAACTGTGCGGCCATGAAATCGCCCCTTTTTTCTACAGCGGATAATCTCCAATGCGATCGACTATCGATGCTATGATTTTTCTATAGGATATTATAGCCTTTCATAAAAGCAATCGCATGAAAAATACAGCATAAAAAAGGCACTCTACTTACGCAGAGCACCTCGTAAAAAGAATAGATTTTTAGCATCTATTGCATTTTGCTAGCGATGTACCACCTTTTTCTCCACCAATACATGCCTACTGCTCCAAGCATGACCATGGGCAATGCCGCAGCATAGGGGATCTCAGGAAGTTGTCCAGCAATTTGCGAAGGTTCAATCGTAAATACAGGTACAGGTGCCGCAAGAAATCCACCGCCAAATGGACTACCTGGCATGGACGTTGGTGCCCCAACGATAGGTACACCGGAATTTGGTACATTCCATAAGTACGTATGCAAATTTTGTGATACAGCATCAACCGCGATGGACACATTACTCTGTGCTGAAGTTACTGTGGGTACCGTAATATTTATCGAGTAATTACCATTCGTATCAATGATCGATGACGGTACTACCGTATCAGTTGTCCCATCACTATATGTAAAAGTTACTAGGGTATTAGCACTCGTAATCTTAGAACCATCGACACGATAAAGAGCATTCACATACTCCCCGGGTATGGCATCATTCATGATCCATTCTAAGGACGTTAGTGGTATGTTCAATAACTGACCGCTTGCAAATGTAGTTGTAGGAAAAGATTGCAAATCAGGGTTGATCGACAACAATATACTAGGTGCCAATACACCATCTTTGATGTTACCGCTATGTGGGTGGTTTGCTACACTTTGAAACAAATTCCCTGTTCTAGAGGTGCTACCGTTACCTACGGCAAAACTTGGGGCAGACACAAGGAAGGATGAAAGCAAGAGGCATGCGCCAACAGACGTCCATATTTTCCAACGTGCCATCATAAAGACATCCCCATTTCTCACTCTATCTATACGCTCACCTCTAGCATACATGGTAAAAGGATAAATTCGGCTAAAATTAAGAGCTTAAGAAGTTAAAAAAACCTTAAAGGAGTGATCCGAGTACTATCCCCCCGTTGCATATCAACAGTATACCCAGCCGCTGAAATACGCACTTCAATACAGGCCCGACAAGCGGCCGACTCATCACCTGTGCAAATCTTATTTTCATAGAGTTCATACTTTTCGCGCACCATGATTGGAGACAAATTTGGCATGACGACGTTAGCACCCGCTTGTAACGCTAGCTCCCGTCCGCGTGGATGAAGTGATCCAATCGCTGTTGTCGCAGGCAACAAGCCATCTGGAACAATGAGTCTTGCTAAAGCGACCATCACTAACGTATCGTCAACTGTCCCGCCTTTGCTATCAGCTAAAGGGGTGGCATGGTGAGGAATAAATGGTCCAATACCGATCATATGCGGTTGCAATTGCGCAATATAAAGTAAATCGAGCGCAAGATCCTCATGCGTTTGCTCAGGCAACCCAACCATAAACCCCGCACCAATCTGATAGCCAATCTGCTTGAGATTAGCTAGACACGCACGGCGATTTGCAAACGTCATCGTCGGGTGCATAGCAGCGTACAGTGCAGGTGATGCCGTTTCATGACGTAGCAAATACCGACTTGCTCCCGCTTCATACCATGCTTGATATGTCTCATAAGATCGTTCTCCGACAGATAAGGTAATTGCTACATCCTCATACTGCTTTTTAATCAAACGAATCAATTCACTCATCCGCTCTGTGCTAAACCAAAAATCCTCACCACTTTGTAAGACAAACGTTCTATACCCTAGGTTATAGCCTTCTTCACAACACGCTAAAATGTCTGCAAAACTTAGACGATATCGATCCACCGTCTTGTTTGATTTTCGAATCCCGCAATACAGACAATCCTGTTTACATAAATTAGAAAACTCAATTAATCCTCGCATAAAAACACGTCGTCCATAATGTTCGATGCGCGTTTTATTCGCAAGCTCAAACAACATCTTCTTACTCTCGTCATCGAGATGATCAAGGATAAACACGAATTGTTCTTTTTCTAAATTGTGATGGGTATACAGCCGCACGAGTAAATCTTGCACCGTCTCATCCACAAAAATCCCTCATTATAACCTTATTAAATGTGAAATAATTCACCAATATGAGTATAGCATAATGTGAAACAATTGGTAGACCTGAATTCCTCTTCACTTATATAACATTTTGGAATATAGTTGATTTCTGTTAGTTATATATTTATGATACCAAACGAAAGGGGTTATCTTATGTCTGATTCATCCTTAGCTGTTTCTACACCTCAAACGCAACGAAACGTTTGGGTGTGGCGTATTGTGTTGTTTTTTGTCTTACTTGTTGCTGGCGAACTGTATGTCAAATGGTATCCTTATTTTAATAAAGCGTTCATCGCAGCCGCCAAGCATACACTAGGTTTATCGATCATCACTGGGCACCAAAGTGTAGCTCCTTCTCCCTCTTTGGGGGCTGCGTTCGATTATGCAAAACAATATTTTTTGGCGGTGTGGGAAGCTGTCATTCTTGGGGTTGTTGTTGGAGCCGCTGTTCAAACATTATTGCCAAAGCAGTGGATACTGCGATTGTTTGCTAAATCCAATACGAAAAGCCTCATCACAGCGAGTGCTCTTGCGCTACCTGGCATGATGTGCACATGTTGTACGGCGCCAATTGTGGTCGGCTTACGCAAACAACAAGCTTCCGTCGGTGCAGCTTTAGCCTACTGGATGGGCAACCCAGTCCTAAACCCGGCTACGATTATCTTTATGGGATTTGTTCTCGGGTGGAAGTTTGTCGTAATTCGCATCGTATTTGGCTTACTTCTCATTTTAAGTGTTGGAACGGTAACCAATCGCCTCTTTAAAGGAGAAGTTGCGCAAGATACGATGCAACAAGTACTTGATCAAGCAATACAAAAACCATCAGGGTCACTTATTCGCCGTTTTTTTACACAGCTTGGTAAAATTACACTCACCATTGTGCCTGCTTACGTCATTCTTGTTTTGGTCGTTGGTGCATTACGCGCATGGTTGTTCCCGATGGTTATCCCAGGGAATTCCTACAGCCTACTTTGGGTAGTTGGTCTCGCCATTGCTGGTACATTATTTGTCATCCCAACCGCAGGTGAAGTACCGATTATCCAATCCATGATGAAACTTGGTCTAGGTACAGGACCTGCTTTTGCCTTGCTGATGACTTTACCAGCCGTTAGCGCACCATCCATCGCCATGATCTGGCGACAATTTCCGCGCAAAGCCCTATTCATTGCAGCATCTTTTACCGTACTTTGCGGTATCGTTGCGGGACTCATCGGTATGATCATCTAATCCATACGATACGAGATTTTAGGATTCACCGTACTAGCCAGTTTTCTTTTGGCAGCGCAAGGTATCTTCAATTGTAGTCGGTACTTGGTCACCGTCCTGCGAGAAACTTCCATACCGCAATGCTGTAGAGCACTCACGATATCTTGATCAGATAAAGGGTGCTCTACATTTTCTTCTGCAATCAGCTCTTTTATGCGATGACTCACCTCATGCATTGACACCCCAACTTCTGATTGCACCGTCACCGTTCCCGTAATAAAGAAACGCAAATCAAATAATCCCTTTGGCGTCATGACAGTTTTACCGGATACCGCTCGACTCACTGTGGAATCATGAAGGGATAAGCATTGCGCAACTTCATGTATCGACAAAGGACGCAGATGGGACGCACCATACAAGCAAAACTCACTTTGTCTGCGAAAAATCTCTGTGGCTACTTTGAGCAATGTTTCATTTCGGGAATCAATACTTCTCAAGAGTGCCTTTGCCGCAAAAGTTTTCTCACGAATATACTGATGCGTCGCTGTATCCGTACCAATAGCTACTCCTTGCGCCACATCATGTAGTATGATGTTTGCCCGATAAGCCCCGTTAAGTGATACTATACATTCCCCATCTTTGTGGCGTACGATGACGTCAGGTGGTACTTTAGCAAGCTTATCGTCATCATGCCATCCTGGGCGAAAGTCCAGGCGACTAAGAAGCGTCACTGCATCACTCCACTGCAATGGATCGCAGGTTGCCTTTAAGTTCGTCAGGAAACTAGATACTTTTTCTGCCGATACTAAAACTCCTTCAACCATCTTCTGAGCTAACCGTACTGTGTCATTTTTCGGGTAACGATCCAACTGAAGCATTAGACACTCAAACAAATTACTAGCACCAATCCCTGGTGGATCCATTTGTTGAAGAAGCGATTTTGCTGTCTGTAACGTCGTAAGATCACAATGTAAGTGACGTTGTATTTCAGTATCAGAACTGTCGAGATACCCTCGGGCATCCAGCGAATCGATCATAAACATAACCACTCGTTGTACTTCAGCCGAAACTACCGACATACGCAATTGCTCATACAAAGTATCTTGTAACGTTGCCGGCTTTGCAATTGACTCAAGATGACTTTTTGATGATATGTCATATGTACTGACATGTATCGATTGATCCCATTCAAGCAGAGGATTACTCAGCACCTCTTCTTGTATATAATCTTGTAGCTGTAAACCGTTTAATGCCAACACTTTGAGTGAAACCATCATCGCAGGAGTTAGTTGTAAACTTTGCTCAAACGTAGTATATAACGCATGCTTGGCAAGCATCGTAGTCACTCCCTCTACGTTAACCTTTCACAGCACCTGCCGTCATGCCACTGACAATGTAGCGTCCAAACAAAATGACGATAATGATTGGAGGAATAGCTGATAATAATCCACCAGCGGCTATTTCGTTATTAAGATGCAGGTATTGCCCATTTAGAGAGTAAATAAAAAACGGCAAATTATAAGCATGTGAGTCAGGAGCAAGCACAAGCGGCAAAACGAAATTATCCCATGACGTTAAAAATGTTAGAAGTCCCGTTGCTAAAAGACCAGGCGCAGTCAACGGTAAAATGATACGAAGCAGAGATACTATGCGGCTAGCGCCATCGACACGAGCTGCTTCTTCAAGTTCCGCAGGAATAGAGTCAAAGTATCCCCGCATAATCCAAATAACAAGCCCCAAAGAAAAGGAAGAATAGACGATCACCAAAAGTGTATTCGTATCGTAAAGATTCCATCCACTCAAGTAGGTTACGGTGAGAACATAAAATGGGATGATTAAAGCAACAGTCGGCAATAAATTGGATGCAAGAAAAATCATCGTAATAATATTTTTCCCGCGCATTCTGGCTCTGGATAATACATAAGCAGCAGCAGAACCGAGCACTAAGTTTAAAATGGTCGTTGCCGATGACGCGATAAGCGAATTGAGGAGTGCATGTAAAAACCGATAACTAATACTATCTTGCGTGTAGTTTGTAAACATGACGGCATAGTTCTGCCATGTGAATGGATTCGCAAGCCAAGACAACGGAAACGTAATGGTGCCAACGTATTGTTTTAGGCTTGTAATCAAGAGAAAGTACAAAGGAGCTAGCGTCCATAATAATACGACGATGACACTCGCATAAAGAAGGAATTTTTTTGAATACCGACGCAATAGCATTACATTTCCTCCTTATACAACCGCTTGATGTAAACGACGGCAATGAGCAACGATAAAATTCCGACAAGAAAGGAAATAGCCGATCCTGTCCCAAAATTCCCAAATGAAAATGCTTGTTGATAAGCTTCGATAGATAAAATAGGCAATCCATATTGTTGCAAAGTAAAAATTAAAGTAAATGCTCGCAATAACTGCATCGTACGCAAGATGAGAACGATACTGAGAATTGGTCCTAACAAAGGCACGGTTATCGCTCGAAATTGGCGCCATGCCGAGGCTCCTTCTACTCTCGCCGCTTCATAATACTCATTTGGAATAGTCTGCAGTCCAGCTAATAGGAGAACAGCTACAATGGGCAACGTCCTCCACTCATCACCGATAATCATCGAGTTCATCGCCACACTACCGCCAAGCCAAGACACAAAATTAGATAACCAAGGAATACCTTGAAAAAGTGGTGCAGCATTAAGCCAGATCACGGGTGTCTGAATCCAGTGCATCCGTAAAAGAAGATCATTGAGCGCACCATAGTTATCTCCATCAAAAACCATGCCCCATAACATCGCATTCACGACCGTGGGGACAGCCCAAGGAATAAAAACGATGACCCGAAAAACTTTGCGACCAAAAAATTTCTGATTCATCAAAAGCGCTATACCAACACCAACTGTAACTTCAATGAGAAGAGAGACGACAGAAAAATAAACTGTATCACGAAATGCCTGCCAAAAATAAGGACTGGAAAGTACATTTACATAGTTTTGTAGACCCACCCATACCGACTGTATACTGCCTTTACCACCCACCGTGACAACTGTTGTATTGCCCAAACTCATTTTAAAAGCAAAAACCATGGGTATGATAACGACACACACAAGAAGGACAATCGATGGGATGAGTAAAAGATAAAACCAAATATATTCACTTGACAAAGCTAAGAACAATCGATGTGTTATACGACGGTGTGGCGGCTTTTGACCTACAGGCACCGATAGACTCATTTACCTCATCCATCCTTTTGCATGGCTGAGTAGCCTTTTTACTGACTACCCAGCCACGAGCTTTAATTAACCTTTTAACTGATTGATCTGTTGGACCATTTCATCGGCTGCCTGTTTTACAGGGATCGTACCTGCGATCGCTTCATGAACATATTGTTGAATAATACTGCTCACTTGCAGGTAGTTCGCAATGACTGGACGGTTATACACTGAATTGAGGTTTTGCTGATAAACTGAAGCCCACTTGTTCAATTTCTTCTCTTTAGGAGAATTTGCTATTTGCGACCAGACTGGCCATTGACTATGCAAGTGTTGGGCTTGAACCGCTGGTGAAGTAGCAAATTGAATCCATTTCCATGCCCAAGGGCGCAAGTTAGCTGGCGTATTGGCCGCAATAGCTAGACCTTGAAAACCTGAAATATCTGCGGAATGTGTTGCTTTGTTCGTTCCAGGCGCTACAGGAAAGGTAGTCACCACGCCCTGTCCGACAATTTTCGATTCGCTCTTCGTATCCATGATACCGGTTACGAAGGTCCAGTTTGTATTAAAAGCCACTTGCCCAGATGCAAATGCGTTGGCAGCCGTAGGTTCATCGGCAGTTAATGAATTAGGATTTGCCAAGCCATCAGCATAGAGCATACGCATCCACTGAAGTGCTTTTAAAGCAGGACCTTGGTTCATGATCGGCTGACCATTGGCGTTAAACAAATTGCCATTGCCAAATTCGCCTGCTGTACGAACATAATCACAGACAAGGCCTTCTGCTTGCAACCACGAATCTTCATAAGGATATTGAACAATATGTTTCGCCTTTAAAACCTTCATTTGATGAAGCCATTGCGTCATAGTTTTCGGTGGTGCATTAAAACCTGCCTTCTTCAAGAGATTTTTGTTGTAATAAAAGTTCTGAAAGTTAGCCAAAAAGGGCATAGCCATGATCTTATTGCCTACTTTGAACCCATTCCATACGGATTGTGGAATTTGATTCGCATTTTTCACGTTTTGTTTGATGTACGAATTCAAAGGAAGTGTGTAGCCACGGGATCCAAACTCACCTGTCCAAATAAGATCAGACAGCACTACATCATATTGTGCAGTAGGTGCGGCGGCAGATGTTAACACAGCACTATGCATTTGTGTATAGGGTAAAAACGTAAACTGAATCGTAACGTTTGGATACTCTTTTTGAAACTGTTTTCCCATTTGGCGCAACACCGTAGTCGTATAGCCTGCCTGATTCATATAAAGTACCTTGAGCACAACCTTTGGTGCGGTAGCAGCGTTCGCCATACTAGCTGGTGCGACGAGTGACGCCACGGTTGATAATCCAAGCAACAATTGCATCCATTTTTGTTTCATAATGACCCTCCTGTATGTGATGATGGAAAAAGACGATGAGTTGACGTACGGTCCTCCTTCCTTTCGTGATTTCGCTTTCATAAAAAGCTGATTACATCTTTTATATAAGCAAATTGCGTGCCAACTTAAATCGGCACGCAATTATCGTTATTTCTATAATTAGTTAATACTCAATTTTTAAAAATAATACACTAATATGATAGACCAATACACTTTTAAGAAAAATACTATGGTTGTAATACATGAACAAACACACCACAAACTGCGATAACAAATAAAAGTAAAATAATGGCTACACTATGCCATCCTTTTCGTAACAACCACAACACAAAGAATAACAAAAGAAGATTTGGCAACTTCGGGATAGTTTGAGAGAAGATCGTGTCAATCATCGGTACAGAAAAATTAACATGCGTCCATACGGCTACGAGAGCTCCCATCACAAACAAACCTACAATTGCCGCACCTTCATTAATCTGCCGCAAAAACCCAGTGGCAATCGTATTGACCATTTTAAGACCGAAGCGGTACCCATAAAAAAGTAATCCCCACCTTGATCCCAATCGAATCACATTCCACGATACAAAAAAGAAAATGGGTCCCATTACATTCCCATGTAATGCCATAGCAGCCCCTAAAGACCCTAAAAGTGGACGAAGGGTTCCCCAAAAGAAAGAATCACCAACACCGGCAAGCGGTCCCATCATACCTAGCTTAATCGATTGGATGAGAGATGAAAAAGATTTCTTACCTTCACTTAAGCGTTCTTCTAAAGCTAAATTCATCCCGATGACCAAATTAGCCACATAAGGTTGTGTATTGAAAAATTCAAGGTGTTGACGCTTGCGCTCACAACGAAGTTGTTCATCCTGATAAAGATCATCTAGCGCGGGTTCCATGGTAAAAGCGTAACCCAAGCCCTGCATGCGTTCATAATTCCACGATGCTTGATGAAATTGGCTTCGCCAAAACACACGCCATAAAACCGGACGAGAAATTTTTTTCGTCGGTGTGGTTTGTAACTCAGGTAAACTTGAAATATCAACGGCTCGCCTATCGTGCTTGCTCCATAGCCGAACATGAAGCCAGGCAAGACACCCTGCAATGACACCCACCGTGACTAAGGTCGTTGAGGAGATTGCCGCAAGGAGAAACCCTAGTAACAAATAGGGCGTTAATTCTCTAGCGCGAAGCGAACGAATGACCATTGCATAGCCAACAACCACCACAAATCCACTAGCTACAGTAAATCCTTGTTGAACGACATTTGGGATACTATGAAAAATGTCTAAAATAATAGCTTTATTTAAGAATACTTCAAATAAAAATGCCGGAACAGCGACTCTCATCGCTTGGAAAAGAAGCGCTCCAATGTGTAGTAGTAAAAAGTAATGTGAAGGAGATTTTTGCGTGATACGATCCGCTACGTGATGTATTGGAATGACCAATGACCGAACCAAAACTGTACTAAGGTTACCGGCCATAGCAATGGGAATACTTAGCGCGATAGCTGAACTCGTATCATGACCAGCTCGTACTGCGAGCAATGTGGCAAAAACACCTGCAAGTGCTGTATCAGGTGATTGTGCTGCACCGATATTCATCCAACCAAGTGCAAGTAATTCCAACTCCCCACCAATAAGTAATCCAGTATGTAACGATCCAAGAGCAATCCCAATCAGCGTACACACAAGCAAAGGACGATGCCATTGCCACTCATCTAGAACACTCTCCATGCCAGCTAGTGAAGCGATCAGCGTAACCGCTATTATTTGTCCTATCGGTTGCATACGCTATTTCCACTTCTTCCGTAAGCGGTCGTAAAAGTTCATGCGATAATCTGACGGGACAATTTGCAAAGTCATGACGATGCCTTGTTGTTCTAGGTTATGGCAAATCTCTACATCTTCCTTTCCCACATAAACGGCACGATTGAGGGCAATTTTCCCTGGTTGATAGCGCAACCCTCCCACGTTGATATCAGGCAACGGGAATCCCAACTCATATAATTCAAGAATGGTTTGCAAATTTTCAACCATAATCATCGTCGACTGAGCCGTATATGGCTTGTGAATCTGTTCAACAGCCTCTTGAGTCGTATAAATTTCAAGCTGAACATCAAAAGGAACGGCTGACTGTAACAGGGCAATTTCAATAGGTTCACTAGCTACTCGATCACTGATGATCCATATGGTTTTGATGGCTAAATCGCGCACCCACGTCACAACAACTTGTCCATGTAAAAGACGGTCATCTACACGTAAACGCATGGTCGTAGTCGGTTTCGTCATTATTGAAACATCTCCAATGCCCGTTCAGGAAAAATCATTTCAAAGAGATAAGCAATTTCATGATCATTCGGTTGAAAGCCAAGATACCGTTCAATAATTTTCGATAAGCCAAGCAGTTGTACCCATTGCGATGAAAAGATCCGCTGTATACGTTGCAGATAGGGGTAAACAACGGTTTCTTTTTTTATGACACGTTCCATTGCATACGCCATATGCAAACAAAATCTGGCTTCCCATTCGGATGAAAATGTAAGCATGAGATCATCATGAAGATACGTCATCATATCGTTCACTGCGCTCATCACGATTGCTGGATTGAGAAAGATAAGATCTCTTTCAAGGATCTTTTTCACATGGTCACGAAGAATGTCGATCGATTCAGAAGTGTGTTCTACAGGTCCTGTCTGTTTCATGAAAAACGGTTGGGCATATCCTGCAAATCCCACAACCTCTAAGAAACGTTGCATACCTGCATCATCCAATAATTCTTCAACAGCAAAAAAGGGAACACCGATGCGTGCAGGGCGCACAGAACCCACGATGGCTACTGGCTGCTCCTCTTCATCTAGGATGATTTCACGCCCTGCACCTAACTCTCGAGACATCACCTTAACACCTTGTCGCATCGTTTCAGGTAAAGCTTGCTCAATTAAACGAGAAATGGCAGAAGCCGTACCTCGACCTGTCAAACTGCACGCCCATACGATACGTAACTTGTTTACGATAGGTACTGTCGAATAATTGGATACAGAGCTTTGTAACCATGCCGCCATTTGATCTATCGTCTGAGATCCAGATTGCACAAGATATAAAGCTCGTACTATCATAATAAGATCCGGTCGAAAGACAATACGTACGACGTGCGCTGTCTGATCCCTAAGCTTCTTATCATTCCATACGATAATAGCCGGGACATCGGTTAAAATCAGCACACCCATATCATGATCTTTTCGTGACACAACTGCATCACACGCGGATTCTAACCATGATTCATCAAATTGCACAGGGATTTCCAGTACGCTGATTGCCTCTTCTCCTCCAGCCAAACGAACGGCAACATCGACTATTTTTGATGCAATTCCATCACCAAACAAAGCAACGATAATCTGTACGCGATGACCGTCTTTTGTTGTATCATCTTGAAGCAACAAAGTAACTACAGCGATTGTTTCTGACGAAAAAGAGATATTGAGTTGTTGATTAAGATGCGTGAGAAATAAAGTAGCTACTTGATACCTATCAGGCAACTCGTTCATCACGATCTTAACCCATATCGGCATGTCCACCGCAAGATGAGTAAATGTCCGATGAACCTCACCATAGAGATAAAGGACAATACGTGGCCAAGAACTTGGCGAAACTTGATCGCTAAGTACATGATCAAGTTCGAGCCAGATTTTTTGTACAACATCGTAAAAGTGTACACCGACATAGGCACGCAAATCATTAGCAAAATGCGTTCCACATCGCTTTGCCATACGGCGATGCACTTCTCGCCCCAAAGCATCCATAATCTCCAAAGACGAAAAGGATAAATCACGTAATGACGCTTGCAATTTGGAAAGGGTATCCACTAAAGAGGAATCATGAGGATTCCATATGCCTTTCATTAGCGTACTCGTCGGCTCCACCACGAGATCCTGGAGCGTATCGACCAACGATTTGTCAAGGTAGAGCGAATCACCTTGAGAGAGGCTGATATGCTGTCTCGTAATCGTGATTTCGTGACTTTTTTCCTCATGTAAAAATGCGTTAGCACATGCTATTTTTAACGTGTTTTTTAGTCCGCCAATGTTAGCAAAAAACTGCGTCCGCAATAAAAAATCGAGCGCTTCTGCAGTGAGACGAAGACTTCTACCCGTCTCTTTGGCTTCGCCAAGCAATAGCCGAAAAATCAATTCGTGACGATCATGGATAGACCAATCACGTAAAGCAGGCAACCTAATTACCATAGGAATTCGCCGCAAAAAAGTTGACAACAAGGATGATTCAGGAGCTTCCGTTGTCGCTGCAAATAATCGAATACGACTTTTTCGAAAAGCATCCGATTCTCCTAAACGACGGTATTCACCGTAGTCTAAGAGATGAAACAACATTTCCTGACCTTCAGGAGGTAGACGATGTACCTCATCAAGAAACAAAATGCCACCGTCCGTATATTCCACCAAACCGGGTTTATCACGAAGAGCGCCCGTAAATGCACCTTTCACATGTCCAAATAAATGATCCAATAAAATTTCTGGATTATTTGCATACTCTGCACAATTAAACGCACTAAAAGTTGATCCTTTTTCTATGTATCCGTTTTCAACGGCATAAGAATACATCGCTTTTGCAAACGTCGACTTTCCTACACCTGTCTGACCAAGTAACAACACATGCATGCCATCAGGAGGATATTGCAAGGCCATTTTAGCCCGATCCATGGCCGTGCGTAAACTTTGCTGTGACCCCATGGCAGATTCAAAGACTTCGTCGTGGGTAATCTTTCTTCCCGAAAATCTAAAAGTTGTCATCGCCGAAATATAATCTGATACGCAATCATAAGAAGAAGCAAGTAACGTCGTTTCTCCAGGAAATTGCATTTCTAGCCATTGCTTAGGTAGATACAAGGTAGGGCGACCCTCAATACAGATAACGCGACCTTCACGCTGCAATTGTTTCAAGTCTGCACTACAATTGTTGCGAAGCAAGGATAAGCGCAAGGAAACCTCCCCTGCACTCACGCCCAAAGGAATACCTGACTCATCCTTTGGGCAAGTTTCAGCCAATTCTTCTAACATCGTAAAAATACGCTCTTTTCGAAGCATGCTGGGAATCTTCCCCTTCCCATTTCAGCTGCTTGAAAAATTATACCGTAAGTGCAAGATTCTTCACAACATCGTGAATTTATACACGAGTTAGTACGCCTTGCGCCAAAGAGACTAGCTGATGTCCATGCTTAATCTCCATAGCTTCACCGTGGATGAGACGGTAAACTACTCCTGTTTGATCCACATTAACCTCAAGTAAACGACCTTGAAAACGCACGCGAAACTCATACCCCTGCCATTTTGGTGGCAAAACGGGTTGAAACGACAACTGACCATTGTACTCGCGCAATCCCCCAAAGCCGGCAACTAAGGCCAACCACGTGCCACCCATAGAAGCTGTGTGAATCCCATCTTTTACATTACCATTTAAATCATCCAAATCCATACGAGCCGTTTGCGCGAAATAGCGATACGCCTTTTCAAGATCCCCTAATTCAGCAGCCATGATGCTGTAAATGCATGGCGATAAAGAGGAGTCATGCGTCGTGATCTTTTCGTAATACGCGAAGTCACGTTGCTTTTGCTCCAAAGTAAATTGATCGCCTTGTAAAAATTCAGCGAGTACTACATCAGCTTGTTTCAACACTTGATAACGGTAAATAACCAAAGGGTGGTAGTGCAATAACAAAGGATAATGATCAGACGGCGTATGTTCAAAATCCCATACCGCTTTTTTTAAAAACGAATCATCTTGAGGGTGAATTCCTAACGTTTCGTCATAAGGAAGATACATCGCCTCTGCCGCTTGTTTAAAATCTAGCACTTCTTCTTCGCCGAGATTTAAACGATCCGCTAAGTTTTTATAGGCATCAGGGTATCTCGTTTGCAAATCACGGGCAACATTCCATGCAAAGAGCAAATGATCTTTGGCCATGATGTTCGTATATAAATTATTGTTGACTAGCGCAGTGTATTCGTCAGGCCCTGTTACTTCATTAATGCAAAAACGATGATCGTACGCAGGAATATAGTCCCCGAGATCCACCCATAAGCGGGCTGTTTCAAAGAGCATCTCTGCTCCTTTTTCCAGCATAAACTGATCATCCTTGGTCGCATGCATATACTTTTTTAGCGCATACATAATGTCGGCATTAATATGATATGCGGCGGTCCCTGCAGGATAATAAGCGGACGTTTCTTCACCATCGATCGTGCGCCAGGCATATAAAGCACCTTTTTGCGCCATTTCTTTTGCCCGCAGTCGCGCTTTATCGAGGATATGATAACGATAGTCTAGAAGCTTCTTAGCGATATCAGGTTGCGTATATAGAAAGAACGGGAAAATATACGTTTCTGTATCCCAAAAGTAATGACCTTCGTACCCTTCACCCGTGATTCCTTTAGCCGCAATATTCGTTTTGCCATCGCGACCCACAGACTGCAGTAAATGAAAAGCATTAAACCGTAGACTTTGCTGCAAAGCATCATCACCGTGAATCACAATATCACTGTCAAGCCAATAGGCGGCTAAAAAATCAGCTTGTTCCTGCAATAAAAATAGAAACCCATCCTTAGCCGCTTGATTCACCTCAGATTTCGCACGTTGCCATAATTGATCTGTAGCATAATCTTTTGATGAGACGTAGGCAATAAACTTATCGAGACGCACGACGGTCGGTTCTTTCGTGGCTGACTTTTCATGTACTTTGGCCGTCACATGCCACTGCGCCTCTTCTGAAACCCGCTTTTGCATCGTCGTTATAGGTGCTGTCGTAATAACCTCATGTTGTGCCGCGCATACGAGAGAAAAATTCGTATTTTTTGTTCTTTGCAACAAAGCCATATAACTGCCATCTTGTTTCATGTCGATCGTTTGCAACACTTGCTCAGCAAAGCTTGAACCGACACGTGGATCGCCCATCGTCACTTGATTATGCACTTCACCTTGTACGGCTGACACGAAAGTAAGGTTTCCCGTAAAATAAGGGATCACTTCATACGAGATCGCTGCAACTTGGCGTCGCGAAAGACTGACAAGGCGTTTTATGCGTACTTGCACACGCCTTTTTTGCGGTGATTCCCATAGTACCTCACGTAGCATAACACCGTGCATCATATCAAGTTCACGATGATAAGAAAGCACCGTACCTTGTAACATATCAAAAGGTTCATCATCGAGGTACAGTCGAATAATCTTACTATCGGTCACATTGAGCATCGTCTGACTATTTTGTGCATATCCATAAGCCAGTTCACCATATTGGATCAGTTCGGAATCGTAAAACCCATTTAAATAGGTACCTTGTAACGATGAACCAACTGGCCCCTGAAAATCTTCCTCAAAATTACCACGCATACCAATATACCCATTACCAACAGCAAAAATCGTCTCACCCTGACGATTCGAGTCAAGATTGAACGAGGATTCTATAACTTTCCAGGTATCATAAGGATACAGCGACTCTCGTCCTACATTTTGGTGATGACCCATCCGAATTGTCTCCCTTGCATGCGATGAAATCCTTTTCTGAAAACCATATCATAAACTACTTTAGCGAATTTCTCTGATTTTCACAAGATAAAAGAGAAATTCGCTTTATCGAAATTTATGATCTCATTTCATGGCATGCAAGGACACTGCGTCTAATCGAGCCAACTCCTCAGTCTCTAAAGTAAACGTGAGCGCTTTGATGTTCTCTTTGGCCTGAGCAATTTTCGAGGCACCAGGAATCGCGAACACCATAGTACCATGAAAATTCACAAGCCAATTAAGAGCCACCTGAGTTGCCGATACTCCATAATTGGCTGCAATCGTTTCAAGTTCTTGAATGAGTGGAAGCGTTTTTTGCAATCCAGATGCCTTAAATTTCCCTTGGTATCGTCTAGCCCCTGTGAGTGATTGTCCGAGCGTCGCATCATGATGGAATTTTCCTGTTAAAAGTCCTTGTTCAAGTGGTGAGTAAGCAATGATGCCAATTCCTAACTCACGAGCCGTATCGAGAACACCGTTATGTTCAATTCGCCGGTCTAGTAAACTATATTTGACCTGATTAGAGACAAGAGGTACACCTTCTTTTTGTAAAGCGTGATAAGCTGTGCGCAATTGTTTTGCCGAGTAATTGCTGACACCTACGTAGCGAATCTTTCCTTCATGCACAAGCGAAGCCATCGCATGCATTTGCGCATCGATACCTGATAGAGAATACGGTTGGTGCACTTGATATAAGTCAATCGGATAACCATCTAAATACCGTAAACGGTCACCAATTGTTTCCCTAATCGAACTTGCTCTTCGAGGAAATGGCCACCATTTGGTGGCGATATTTACTTGGCCAGGTTGTATCCCTGCTTCATGCAAAGCTTGCGAAAGTGCCATTTCCGACTGTCCCATACCATAAAACTCGGCTGTATCAAACCAATTGATACCACCTTGCCACGTCTGCACGATGATTTCATTAATGTCTTGTTGTGACAGTGTCGGCCAAAATCGGCCTGCGATACCTTTGCCTTTACTAAATTGCCAACAGCCAAGCCCTAATGCAGTCAGCTTTAAATTCGACTCCCCTAATGTACGCTTATCAAGCATCGTTGAATTTGCCATCACAAAATGACCCCTTTCGGTCAATCGCTAATCGTCTCAAAAAACATTCGAACTGTGCTCGTAGAGTACATCGTGCCTTTCATCACGCGCATTCACCGCGCGAGCAAGTACAAAGAGCAAATCAGATAAACGATTAAGATACTGCAGGGTTGGCTTATGTATCGTTTCTTTCTCCATGAGTGCCACAGTACGTCGTTCCGCGCGTCGCACTACTGTGCAAGCAACATGCAATGTAGCTGATGCCGTACTGCCCGCACGAAGCACAAATTTTGTGATGGCGTCCGCCTCTTCTTTGTAGCGATCAATGTAAGGTTCAAGACGATTTGCCGCATCAGTTGGTGTTTTGTAGGTGTACCGTCCCTGTTCGTCATACGGCGCAGCGAGATCCGCACCGACATCCCAAAGCATTTGCGATACCTCAAGCAACAAGGTGATCATATCGTCATCACGACGAGCGTCAAGAAAACTCATCGCCTGTCCAATAAATGCACCTGCCTCATCGACCGTACCGTATGCTTCGATACGCAAATCATTTTTCAATCGTCGTTCTCCACCGATCAATGCCGTTTTGCCACCGTCGCCACCTCTTGTATACACTTTCACCACACAACACCCCCTATTTTACTCTATGTAATTGTCATCAAGTATAGCGGATATAGAGGGCCAGGCATAGAAGATACCTGGCCCTTCAACATGCATAGATTATTTCGTTACGCCAACTCCGTAGAATGCATCTCGATAAATGGCCGCTAATTCGGAAACAAGCGGCATTTTAGGATTGGCTGGTGTACATTGATCTTCAAACGCTAGATTGGCCATCGCATCGACTTTCGCTTCGAATTGTTGTTCATCAATACCACACTGTGCAATGGTCATCGGCATTTGAAACTCTCTCATCATCGCAAGAATCGCGCAAACGAGACTTTCTACACCTTCTTGTGGTGTACTACATGGAAGACCAAGCATTCTTGCGATATCAACAAATCGTTTATCAGCGATAAACGATTCGTACTTCGGAAAAGCAGCAAACTTCGTAGGTTGTTTTGCATTGTACCGAATCACGTGAGGCAATAAGATCGCATTCGCCCGACCATGTGCAATATGAAATTCAGCCCCTAACTTATGGGCGAGACTGTGGTTGATTCCTAAAAAGGCATTTGCAAATGCCATGCCAGCCATCGTCGATGCGTTATGCATTTTTTCGCGTGCAATCGCATCCTTGCCGTTGTGATAAGCGCGCGGCAAAAACTCAAAGACTAAGGAGATCGCCTTCATCGCCAATCCATCTGTAAAATCATTGGCCATGTTGGACACATAGGCTTCGATAGCATGCGTCAAAACATCCATGCCTGTATCAGCAGTGATGCTTTTAGGCAAGGTCATCACATAATCAGGATCAACAATGGCAACATCCGGCGTCAACGCATAATCGGCCAATGGATATTTGATGTTTGTCTCTTTATCCGTGATAACGGTAAAAGAAGTGACTTCTGACCCTGTTCCAGATGTTGTAGGGATCGCTACAAATCGTGCTTTACGTCCGAGTTCAGGAAATTTGTATACGCGTTTACGAATATCAAGAAATTTTTGGCGTACACCATCAAAATCCACCTCAGGATCCTCGTAATACATCCACATCGCTTTACCTGCATCCATCGGGGAACCACCACCAAGTGCGATGATCACATCAGGCTTGAATTGGCGCACCCTCTCTACACCGCGCATCACCGTATCTGTTGATGGATCAGGTTCCACTTCAGAAAATACTTCGATCGTGACTGGATTAAGCCGCTTTCTCAAGTAATACAGCACGCGATCGACATAACCAAACCGCACCATGTCAGGATCTGTGATGATAAACGCCCGATTTATATCAGGCATTTTTTCTAAGTATTTTGTCGCTCCGCGTTCAAAGTAGATCTTTGGGGGAACTTTAAACCATTGCATGTTCACTTGACGTTTCGCCACCCTTTTCACGTTCAACAGATTGATTGCTGAGACGTTTGATGTTGTTGAATTGGAACCAAACGTTCCGCAGCCAAGTGTCAAAGATGGCATATACGCGTTATAGATATCACCAATGGCTCCTTGTGAAGAAGGCGAGTTGACGATCACCCGTCCTGTTTTCATACGCAGGCCAAATTCACGAATTACATCATCGTTTTCTGAGTGAATTACAGAGGAATGCCCCATTCCACCAAAGGAAACCATCTCTTCAGCACGCTTGATCCCTTCATCCGTGTTATTCACTTTAAACATGGCAAGGACTGGACTTAGCTTTTCACGAGATAAGGGATACTCAGGGCCCACAGCTGGCAACTCGGCAACCAAAATACGTGTCTCTTGCGGAACTGTGATTAAAGCTAATGCGGCAATTTGTGCAGCAGGCATACCGACGATTTTCCCGTTAACACCACCCGTTTCCGTGATGACAACCGCACTGACTTGGTTGATTTGCTCTTCATTAAGAAAATAACACTGATTCTCTTTCATGAGAGATTTCACGTCGCGGTAAATCTCTTTATCCACAATCACAGCTTGCTCTGAGGCGCAAATCATTCCGTTATCAAACGTCTTTGACAAGATAAGGTCAGTGACTGCTCGGTGAATATTTGCCGTTTTTTCGATGTAGCAAGGAACATTTCCAGGTCCTACACCAAGTGCTGGTTTGCCTGTACTGTAAGCCGCCTTAACCATACCCGATCCGCCTGTGGCAAGTACGATAGCAACGTCTTTATGATTCATTAACAACTGTGTCGCTTCAATCGACGGCGTTTCAATCCATTGGATACAATCATGTGGCATACCAGCTTTCACTGCAGCATCGCGCACGATACTGGCAGCAGCACTGCTTGAACGTTGTGCTGATGGATGAAACGCAAAAATAATCGGGTTTCTCGTTTTAACGGCGATCAGTGACTTGAACATCGTAGTAGAAGTTGGATTTGTCACTGGCGTGACACCAGCGATAACACCAACAGGATCAGCCACTTCAATGATTCCTTCATAGGGGTTTTCCCCAAGAACACCAACGGTTTTCGCATATTTGACACTATGGTAAATGTATTCTGTCGCAAAAATATTCTTCGTCATTTTATCTTCGTAAACACCACGTCCCGTTTCGTCCACAGCTAGACGTGCTAAGGCCATATGCTGATCAAGACCAGCCAATGCCATTTGTTTAACCGCTTCGTCCACTTGCTCTTGATTGACTTGCATATATTTTTCTAACGCTTCTTGCGCCTTCGCCACGAGATCATTAACCATACTTTCAACATCCATTTGTGTCCCCTCCTCAAGTGAATAATTTCACACAGTAGAGCGCACGACGTTATCCGTTTACGATTCGTTTTACCGATGAACTGTCTTGCGTAATTTGTGACGTCCTCACTATACTTCGAATCCAATTTTATGCCATCGAATACTTTGACTAACTATCCTAAGTAGAACCAACTAGTAGTCCTTACACAAAGAAAACGCTATCCGTCATTTTTCAGACTACATACAAAAACAGCGCATAAGAACTTTTGCAAGCCCTCATGCGCCAAAAGTGCCTTAATTTTTTAGCCTTAGTCGTTAAAGTATACCGCTTTACCTGTTTTAGCCGATTCGTAAATTGCCTCAAGAATCTGCGTGACGACGAGGGCTTGTTCTGGTTTGACCAACGGTTCACGGTCATACAACACCGATTCAATCCAGAGACGTGACTCAACGTCTCCTTCATCCTCTTGCTTCCCTTCGAAAAAGGCAACGCCACCTGCATTCAAATCGACCTTTTCTTCAAATAATCGACTGAAGCGTTCACCATTGAAACGCAATCCATCATCCATGTCGGCACCGCCTTCTGTACCGTAGAGACTACATTTTGCTTCGCCTACTTGCAATGTGTTTAATGCCCAACTTGATTCAAGGATGATCGTGGCACCGTTTTCCATGGTGATAAAGCCAAACGCAGAATCTTCCACGGTAAACTTTTTCGGATCCCATGGTCCCCAAGCATTTGCTGCATTTTCCTTTTGACCAAGTTTATGATAGGTCGTACCAAGTACCACTTTCGGACGATAGTTATTCATCGTCCATAACGTCAAGTCAAGTGCATGCGTTCCAATATCGATAAGCGGTCCGCCGCCTTGCTGTTCCTCGTCTAAAAACACACCCCATGTCGGAACGGCACGCCGACGAATAGCATGTGCTTTAGCCAAATAGATATCACCGAGTTGACCATCCTGACAAGCAAGGTTAAGAAACTGCGAATCGGGACGGAAGCGATTCTGATAACCAATCGTTAACTTGCGGCCAGTTCGTTTCGCCGCTTCTACCATCAGCTTGGCTTCTGCCGACGTTATTGCCATCGGTTTTTCACACATCACATCTTTGCCTGCTTCTAGTGCTGCAATAGTAAGTTCTGCGTGACTTGAATTCGGTGTACAGACGTGCACAACGCGAATCGAAGAGTCTTTTAAAAGTTCACGATAATTTGTATACACTGTAGCGTCTGCGAAACCGTATTTTTTTGCTGCTTGTTGTGCGCGATCTTCAATCAAATCACAAAAGCCAACAATCTCTACGATATCTTGTTTAAATAAAGCTGGAAGATGTTTGCCATTAGCAATCCCGCCGCATCCAATAATGCCTACGCGAACTTTTTCTTGAGCCAAAATTCATTTCCTCCTTCAATTCTGTTAACGCTCTCATTAATTATAGCATATCTACTAGAATCTTACTTGTTCATAGTTTTCAAGAATCCGGCGAAGTTCACTCATGGCAATAGGTTTTTCAATAAAATCATTGGCTCCCACTTCGTATGCATCGTTTTTAGTGATCGGATCTGCATCGATAGAACACACCACACGATATACATCAGGCAATGCTTTAGCAAGGGAAGCACACAAATCAAGCCCATTTTCATTTCCAAGGTGAATATCGATAAAAACAATATGAACTTCGTTAGGTTGCTGTAACAAAAAGTTCCAAGCATCCGTTTTCGTACTCACCTGAAACACATGATCAATACTAGGTATGAATTTTAATTGTATTTTTAGGGTATCTAGTGTTTCCAAAGAATCATCAACGAGCAAAACTCGCACATTTTCCATCGTCACCTTGCATGATGATGTTTCTCTCTGGTTGATCATTGTACGTACGATGTCCTCCTACTTCAAGTAATGTGTGCGGGTGTCGCAGGCCAATGCTAGCTGATCCATCAGAATTAAACACTTTGAGACTCGTTTCCATGCCTGTGACACTGCCTGTCTCTGCTATACAAAGACTTTGTTTAGCAATCACAAAACCACCGCGGACATAGCCCTGAACCGTGATCTGATCACCACTTTCTAATGAACTTGAGGTCACACCTACCCCAGTGACTTCTATAGATCCACTCGCACGAATAACAGAGGCATTGCAACTCTTAACACGGACATTCACTTGCTCTGTCTCCATAAATAGTTGCAAACGAGCATGAAGACAATAGAAGTATTCCATGGTTCGTCTAATTAAATCTCGATCATAGTTCGGTGATGGCACTAACCAATTACTTTGTACAAAATCAATCAAATTAGCGATCATTTTTTTAGTAAAAAGATCAGTACTTCGAAATTTGACAAAATGAATAAAATCAGTATGCAGTGTAGAATGACATGCTTGTAATAGAATCTTTTGCAACCAAGGATTGGCTGATTCAGCTTCTTTCGCAAAAATGCGCTCATAGTTAGCTTGTAATTGTAAAATACCGAACAAAATACTTTTCGTTACAGACTCGATGTCATGATAAAGCACATAGAGAGGTCCTGCATGGATGGATGAGCCAGTAACGTCACCTTGAATAAACACCCCATGATCTGCTTTTAATACGGAGTCAGTTACATCACCATGTACCACAATTTGTCCGGCCACTTCGATATGACATCCTGGTAATACCGATCCATTAATCACAACATCGCCTGGAAATGTCAAATCACCCTCAGGAGGTGCTAGATTCGCTGAAAACACGAGTTGGCTGACGACATCGATAAAATGCTCCGTCATCACGAGCCGTCCCTTGCGTGTGGTCACCAGTCTACCGTTTTGAACCTGTGCACCACCACCAACAACAATTTGTCGTCCTACATTTTGTTCTGTTTCAATAATAGAGTCGAAGATCACTGCCCCTGTATCAAGCCATTGATCTGGCAGATAGAGTGGAAGTTGACCATGCTCAATCCTAACACTACGGTTTAAAGCCTGAGCAAAGATTCCATTTTCATGTGTAATCTGAAAAACCACACGCTCTTGTTCTTGCGATGGATTATCACACAACGTTTGCAAAACTTGCTCATCGACCTTTCCATGAAACCCTCTTTGTAAGAGGACCAAACGTAGTTGTTCAACGGTGAACACAGACGGTTCAATAACCGTACAAACATAGGCTAGGTGTACCTCTTCATTTGGTGGGCTATCAAGCAAAGAATACGCAAAACCGGCTTGTGTCACAACTTTCATAGCAACTTGCATCGCATCATCCGACACAGTGGTGATAACCTCACGACGTGGTTCTCGCTTAGCTAGCCAGAGTTTAATTTTCTCTGCACCAGTCAGGGTTATTTTCCCGACTACACGCAGATCATCGACTAAAACGGATACATGCGAACAAAAAGGGACATGGAGTATACCACCATGCGCAGGATCGATAAAAACCTCATTATCTTTCACGTATATCGTAACAAATACCCCCAATGCCAATTCCCCTGCTAAGTCTTTCGACATTATTTCTATAAAATCCTACAAAAGCATCTTGACGTTTTATCACAAAAACAAAATAATAAAACTAATCGCAAAACTGTCGAAAGGCAGTGACGCAAAGTTTCGGGCCTACGGTGCTTGTCGTAAAAAGACTGCACTAAGGTAGCCGAGCCACCGGACACCCAACCGTCAAAGGGAGTGTGGTCATCATGACCCGATTTTTTGGCCATTTTAGCATTTTGCTTGTCAGCCTTTTTCTGTTTGTTACGGTACCCGCTTTTGCTAATGTTGTACGAACCACATCTCAGACTACCGCAAGGCCTGTTGCTGCCTATTCGAATTCCGGCAGTGAGCAGGCCTTATTTGTACGTTCGGCAACAGGAACAAGCAACAAATTTTCACACGACGGGTATCGCGTTATATGGTAATATCTAGGTAACCTGAGTGAGGCGCATAGGTAGCGCCTCCTCTTGCCTACTGATTTGATTCGCCTAGGGGGGTGTTGATGTGGACACTAGTGATTTGCCAATTCATGACCATACCGACCAAGGCATCAAGATCATGGAAGAAGAACGCCGTCAACTTGCCCGTGATCTCAGTGAGGGCCCTGCGCGAGCTTTAACCGATATGAGTTTGCATCTTGATACGATATTACAGCTTTTACAGTCCAATCCTGACCTTGCCAAGCGCGAATTACGACGAATGAATAGTCGCCTCGTGGCTACTGTCAATGATATTCATGGCATAGTTCATGATTTGTTACCCATGGCCATTGATGATGTTGGACTGCCGCGTGCGTTATCCGTTCTCTGTCATCGTTTAGAATACATTTGGAAGATTAAAATTGATGTCAATGAGCCTGTAAAAAATAAGATCCGCATTTCTCCAGCCAAACAAGTCGCACTTTATCGACTGATTAGACAGGCATTATATACCCTGCATCATAACAACAAATCGGCTGACATCAATGTTCAGTTTTCTCAACATGAAGATACATTGGCTGTTTCCCTGGACATTCACTCTACGGATGATTCTATTGTTTATTTAAATGAACAAGTTGATTTTTTGGGTGGTACGTTTCAGTCATCCATCCTACAAAATGGTAGAACGCATCTTGTTGTGACTATGCCCTACGGCAGCATGGAGTCACTTACATGAATGCACGTATCGATGAACGAATCAGCACCGCACTTTCGCTCTCTAGTCAGCAAATTTTTCCTGGCGCATTATCGATACTACATCAAGTTATCGAAAACCCCTTTGTCGATCAAGCAAAACTCCCCACGCTTTATGATGAAGCGGGTAAAATTTATGCGCAAATGGGTCGCTATCACAAAGCTATTGAATACTTTTTAAAAGCTCTTTCACTGCATGATGATGCTCGCTATCACATTCACTTGGCTTCGACCTATTGGAAAATGGGGGATCGTGATAAAACGCACCGGATTTTAACGCAACTCGTAGCTGAGGCACCCAAACTTTCTGCATTTTTACGCGGTTTACTTTACGCCAATCTCGCTTTGTCACATGTGTATCGTGATTTTCATAAAGAAGCTTTAGCGTACACACTTGAAAGTCTACATAGTCTGCATGAGGCTGGCATTGACGATTGGGATGCCGATATGTACACCAATCTCGGTTTACATTATCTCGAATTACATCAAGATAAAAAGGCTGAACAAGCGTTTCGCTACGCCTGTTCCTTACGTAATAACGAAAACTTGCCAGCGCTTGCGGAATTGTGTCGATTGTACATGCGTCAAGGAAACATCGATCAAAGTCTTCACTTTGCACGGCTATGTCTTGAGTCCATATGGTCTTCTTCTATGACCTACGAGAAAGAAGAACTAGCTCGCCTATGTCTCCTAGCGGCTCATCTAGCCCACCATCTTGGTGAAACTGATCTTGCTGTACGTCTCATAGAAAAATCACAATTGTTCTATGGTGCATTACATTTATGGAAGGAATGGCAAGAGGCACAGTGGTTATCCGAAGATTGGAAACAAAGTGAGGTTGTAGAATCAGAAACATTCCCTGTGCAAGATAACCTACTTTTGCACCAATTTGTCATCTTGTTAGATGCCATTACGGCACAAGAATTACTCGGTGATACGTTCCCTTTGTACCTCGATGTCAGAGTAGTGCATGCGCAAAAATTAGGTCACAGCATGCAACTTAGCGTTCAGGAATTGCAATGGCTCACTTATGTATGCCGCTTTGCTGATCTTGGTCTCACTGTGCTAGAATCCGACATCATTCATGACCCTTCAAGATCTCATCCGGCATGGCAACAGTATATAAAACACCCTTTTTTAAGTGTCGATATGTTGGCTTCATCCAGATTGCCCCGGGAAGTAAACACCATCATTGAAGCACACCATGAGCATTTTGACGGGACCGGGTTCCCATTGCATCAAGTTGGGCATGATATACCACTTTTAGCGCGCATCTTTGCTATCGTTGATTATTATGCGTATGCTTGTGTCATAGAGCAGCGCAATCACGAAGAGATCCTTCAAGACATTGCGATTCAAAGCGCTGGTTATTTTGATCCTGATGTATGTCAGAAATTTTTAGCCATTTACATGACTACATCTTCCTGATGCTGCAGCGATCGGTGATCGACTGCAGCAGACACCATGGCACTAGCACTGTTTGTGATCAAGCCCGCAAAACCTGGGACAGCATAGGTGATTTCGGCCTGCAAGTCGATACGATTCAATGTCTTTGAGTAGCCAAGGATAAGAAATTGGTCAACGTGGAAAAGCTGAATGCCATCATGTTTTAGGGCGCCAATCAATTGCGTTCGCCCAACCAGGATTGCCTGCCTACGCCCCCAGTTGCTACTATGCTTAGCGTTTTCAAGCGAACTGCCAATTGTTTGCGCTGCCTGTTTTGTTGCAGTATACAATTGCTCTGTGATTTTTTGTGACGTCGTGACGTCATGAAAAGCAGTGACGGCAAAATAGAGGCAAAGTCCTACAAACAAAATGAAGGTTGCGCTCATCGCTAGTTGTTTTCGCATCGTTGCAGCAACTCCCTCATTACGCTAACCTTATCTTACCGCATGTAAAGGAGCGAGAAAAGTTTGAGCGAACCAACACAAACCATTGAAGGCTGGTATGCCTTCCACGATTTTCGCACTATCGATTGGAAAGCATGGCGTGCACTAGATCCCTTAAAACGCCAAGAGATCCTTAACGAATGGACTTCACTATCGAACGAATTTGCAAATGAGGATTCTGCACGAAAGGGTTCCTATGGTAGGTATACCATAGCTTCACAAAAAGCTGATTTGTTATTTGTTCACTTTCGCAATACGTTACAAGAAATTATCGCTTGTAAACTTCGTTTTGCCAAGACGCAGCTGAACGACTTTTTAAAACCTTCTTATTCCTATGTTTCTATTGTAGAGCTCAGTAGCTATCTGGCAAAACCCGGAACAAATCCGCAAGAGGATCCGCATTTACTGCCGCGTCTTCATCCATCATTACCAAAACAAGGTGCAGTGTGCTTTTATCCAATGAATAAGCGTCGTACAGGCAATGATAATTGGTACATGCTCCCGATGAAAGAACGTACGGATATGATGCGCAGTCACGGCATGATTGGCCGCAATTACGCAGGACTTGTGACACAGATTATCACAGGATCAGTCGGTTTTGATGATTGGGAATGGGGCGTCACGCTCTATGCTGAAGACCCCTTACAATTCAAAAAATTGATCTATGAAATGCGATTTGATGAAGTGAGTGCGCGTTATGGTGATTTCGGTGATTTTTATGTAGGACAAGTTGCTTCTGACACAGACATTTTTACGATGTTGACCTTATAAGTACCACGGTGGGCACAATCGTGCCCACTTTTTGCCTAGTACCCTTGGTAAGATGAAGTTCCAATGCCTGGTATATGCCACGGTGCACCGTAATTGGCTTCGATATAGCGAATAGCAGCAATGGCATTGTCTGTTGGATTCCAAATATCTGTATGACCAGATTCAGCATACTGAGAAAATGTGCTAGGTAACATTTGCATCAATCCTGACGCTTGCTCCCCTTGTACGACAAAGGGACTTTTGGCATTTGGGTTGCCCCCGCTTTCAGCCATGGCAAGGACAGAAAGCCATGATACCCAGGAGGACGGTACACCCGCATCTTTAGCGGCAGTACCAAGATCTTGTTGTAACGATACAGAAGGCAAAGTACCTACGATGGTAGGAGTGCCACTCGCTGCATTTTGTTGTGCTTTCGCACGTTGCTGTTCTTCTCTTATCCGTTGCTCTTCGATACGTTGCTGTAGTGCTGCAATCTTCGAAGCCAGTCGTTGCACCATTTGACGATCTAGCGTCCGCTTTGCTACCGACTGTTGCTTCAGGTTAGCTAATTGAAGTACAATACTGTGCTCCTTTGTCGTTTGTGATCGTGCTAAGGCTTTTTTGTTTGCTAGAGCTTGCCACAATAATGCAACTTGCTTTGCTTCTTGATTCACTTTGATTGTCAACGCATGATAATAAACAAACTCCTGTTTTGCCTCATTCTCGATATGTTGCTGTTGCTTTGTAACCAAAGATAATGCAACATACCGATTATACAAATCGGACAAACTTTTTGAGGATAATAAGGTATCCAGAAAAGGTTGCGCTCCCTCTTCGTACCAGATCACGAGGAGCTTTCGCAATAATTGCCTTTGCATCTGAACCTTTCCACGAACTCGTTGAAGCTTTTTTTTATCTCTGTTACCTTGGTACTGTATCCTTACAAGTGTTGCATACATATGTTTCTGCTCTGAACTTAATACAGCCACCTGCATTTTAAGCACAGTCCAACTGTGGTTGGCTGTCTCTTCTTTTAGCCCCAAAAGCCGTAATTTTTGATCCATCACGACAATTTGTCCTTGTGCACGATGATAAGCATCCTGCACTTGCGACAACGTGGTTTGAGCCATCGCACCGATAGCGGTCATGGCGATAAAGCTGATGGATACAATAACAGCTACAAGGCTCCTATAAATGTGTCCTTGTAAAATAATTTTCATGACATTATGTTATCATGTATTCCTCTCTAGTAAAGGAGCGAATAGTATGCATAGCACCTATTATTCTTTACTCGTTGTTACACTTGCTGCTGTAGTGTCTCCTTTTATCAGTGTCAAACTTACAAAATCGCTTATACCTGCCATCGTAATTGAAATTCTTCTTGGCATTCTCGTCGGGCCAAGCGTACTGCATCTAGCATCGACGACACCGTACGTCGGGTTTTTATCGAATCTCGGTTTTTCATATCTGATGTTTTTGTCTGGTCTTGAGATTGATTTTGATCTGATCTTACAGCGAGTAGATGATCACAGCCATGCACCATGGTTAAGAGGCGTTCTTTTTTTTGGGACAGCACTCTTGTTATCCTTGTTGATTGCGTACATCATGTATAGACTTGGCTTGATTGCGCATCCGATTTTTGTAGCCTTGGTACTTAGCACAACATCTCTTGGTATTGTCACGCCCGCGTTAAAAGAAAAAGGATGGTTACTTGTACCATTTGGCCAAGAAATTCTTCTGTATGCCCTACTAGCTGATATTGTCACCCTTCTGTTAGTGGCCGCTTATACGTCACTTCATACATCAGGCAATGCTTCCGGCATCTTGTTGATCATGGTACTCCTTCTCGTCTTCGTCTTTGTCTACCGCTTCTTAAAAGCAGTTCGTAAACTTCCCGCATTTTCTTTTGTCGAAAATGCGACAAGTGAAATGGGACTGCGCGGTGCTTTTGCCTTAATTCTTGTTTTTCTGGCCATGGCGCAAGCGCTTGGAACAGAAGTAGTTGTTGGCGCATTTTTAGCCGGAGCTATCGTCAGCCTTTTATCCAAAAAGCACTCCGAGTTGATGCAAAAGTTGAACAGCATCGGATATGGATTTTTCCTACCAATCTTTTTCGTCAATGTGGGACTTACCTTCACGATGCCATCCCTACAAGGAAATGCAATCACATGGATTACGCTTGTTGTCCTGTTTCTCGGCATGTACCTCAATAAAATATTCAGTACGATGGCATGGATGCGCGATACGTCAATGAAAAATCGACTTTCAGCTGGCATCTTGCTTGGCTCACAACTCAGTTTGACCATCGTCGCAAGTAAGATTGGTCAGCAGATCGGTGTGCTCACACCGAGTTTTGCCAGTGAACTTATCATTTTAGCCATCTTGACCTGCCTGATCTCACCGCTATTCTTTACCAAATTGTCTGGCACCCAAACGGAGATACAAAGTCCATTGTTTACAAACGAACTGCCAAAAAACCTATTGCCCACTGGCTGGAAAATTGCTCAAGTGGAAGTTCTATCACACCATTTTTCTTCAATCCCTATGCGTCGTCTGTTATTACCTCAAGACATCTTGTTTATTTCAATTGAACGGGGTCATGAGACCCTAATACCACGTGGTCACACCGTACTAGAACAATTCGATATCATTCACTTGATGGGAACACCCAAAGCCATAGAGCGACTAAAACACAGATTATCTGATGCGCCAAAACCCTAAGAAAACAAACACAGTAACATATCGACGAAAATACGCCTCCATGCTACACTTTGCTTTTGGGAGGCATGTCGTATGCGTGATCGTGAAGCCAATTATCATCGGCAAAAACGCTTTTATCGACTTTATTCTGTAATCATGCTACTTTGCACGGTAGGTTTTTTAGCCGGATTTATAGCGCTCGCTATTTCGCGCCAACTAGGCGTAGATACGATTAGCTATAGCGTCGTTATTGCCATTGTTGTGTCGCCGTTTTTCTTTATTGCTCGCACACGTTATGAGCGCGCCAAGTTAGCGTATGCTGCCTTACAATATGCTAAAGGAAAGTCAGGACATGCACCCGACTAAAATACGGCTTGTTTCATGGTTAAAACATCTTTTGCGCAGTCAAATGTTGACTGTACTATTTGCTCTACTTATGCTAACGATTGTTTTTCACACAGCCTTTACCGATTCTCCATTATTGTTGCGACGGGAATTAGAATGGAAAAACAGCTTATTGCCTAGCGCGTTGACCAATTTAGGTGCGGGCGGTGTCTTGCTTCATGTGCCAAGTGAATCCCAATTACCCCTGCTGTATAACGGTTGTGAAGTAACCAGTTTATCGATGCTACTCGATTATCTTCACATCAACGAAACACCACTATCTCTTGCGCATGCGATCGTTCGTGACAAAACACCACTTGTTACAAATGGTAATGGACAGATTCTTTCGTGGGGCGATCCTAATCGTGGCTTTGTGGGTTCTATCTCTGGACACGCTCCGGGTTTTGGCGTGTATCACCATCCGATCGATGTGCTCCTCAATCGCTATGTCTCAGGCCATGCACAAGATCTTACCGGTGATCATTTTGCTGATCTTCTTGCAGCTTTACGTTCTGGACGTCCTGTGATTGTCTGGACTACGATCAACTTTTCACCTGACATCTCGTGGATAACATGGCACAGCCCTGAGGGCCTTATCAAGACAACGATGGCCGAACATGCAGTGCTTTTAGTCGGCTATGACACCCGCGATGTCTATGTTAACAATCCTTTAAATGGTGCTAAAGCTCAGCCTGTACCACGACAAATTTTTCGAAAAACATGGATTCTGATGGGTCGTCAAGCTGTGACAGTAACACCATTTTCGTTGCCCCGACTCCTAAACTAGCTAAGTGTACCTCGTTATGTCAAAATATATAGATGTCGTTAAATGTAAGAAAAGAGGCCCCTTATGACGTATGCTCTTGTAACTGGCGCATCATCTGGCATCGGTGCCGAATTTGCCCGGCAGTTAGCGAAACAAGGTAAAAATCTTATCTTAGTGGCTCGACGTCTTGACAGACTTACTTTACTTGCGAAAGAGTTGCGAGATGCATACCACGTAAATAGTATTGTTCATGCACAGGATTTAAGTATTCCTGATGCAGCAGAGCTACTGTACCGTTTTGTCCATGAAAACCACTACGATATCGACCTTGTCATCAACAATGCCGGATTTGGACTTGTGGGCTCTATACAAAATCTCTCGGTTACCGAAGAACAAGCTATGCTCTATCTGAACATCGTTACATTGCAAGTCCTCACGCATCTTTTTATAAACGATTTTGTAAAACGCAAAGAACCTTCTGGAATTATCAATGTAGCTTCCACTGCAGCTTTTCAACCCGTTCCTTATATGGCAACTTACGCCGCTTCAAAAGCGTTCGTCCTTCATTTTACAGAAGCTATTGCGGCAGAATATCAAAACACTCCTGTTCGCATCATGGCGCTTTGTCCAGGACTTACTACAACAGAATTCCAACAAGTCGCAAGGATTAAGGAAGGTAAGTCAGTTAAAGTCGAAATGACACCGCAGGCGGTCGTTGCGTTAGCGCTTCGTGCCTATCAGTCAGGCAAAGTGGTTGTCATTCCTGGTTTTTTTAACAAAGTACTCGCTAATTCAATCAAATGGGTTCCACGACAAGCTGTTCGCCGAATAGGTGCGCTTTTGGTACAAAAAACGCTTTTGAATTCAGGTGATCATTCGTGAAACCACTCATATCCGTGATCATTCCAACGTACAACAGGCCACGCCTATTAACTGAATGTCTACAGGCCTTAGCCCTGGACCCTTATAAAAATCTTGAAGTTATTGTTGTGAATGATGCTGGCATAGATCCAACACCCGTGATTGAGCCTTTACTAGATCTCTTGAAAGTAACTATCGTTTCACTACCGATCAATCGTGGACATGTGTACGCACGTAATCGCGGGCTAGAACAAGCACAAGGTGACATGATCATGTTGTGCGATGACGATGACATTATCCTGCCTGGCCATATCGCACGCATGGTACAATCCTATCGACCTGATCAAGATACCCTCCTTTATTCGGATGTTGAAATTGTGACTTACACACATGCACGAGGTCATAGAGAGCCAATGGCAAGGCAAGCATTTGCCTTTGATTTTGATAAGTCCTTACTACAAAAATGGAATATTATCATCTCTTCGGGCATCCTCTATCCCCACAGACTGCATGAACAAATCGGCATTTTCGACGAAGACATGCGTGATTACTGGGATTGGGACTTTTTCTTGCGTGTAGCAGATATAGGATCTTTACGCCGCATTCCGTTTGCCGATGTACTCTATTTTGTCAGTGCGGCAGGAGAAAATCTATCCTCACATCCAGTAGCTATGCAAAAATCGCTGACACGATTTCAAAAAAAGCATGATTTAGGGACTCTACCTGTAAGCTCTTTCCTTTTAATGACAAAGGAACCTTCACTTTCTCCATTTCGTAAACCAAGTTGCGTCACATGGAATGGGATACTCGATTTTTCCTGAAAATTCATTTTGTAAAGATACTATGAAAAAAGGTCTCAACTATGTATAATTACTCAACAAAAGGATGCGATTTTCCAGTATCATTTTTATAGGCATGAGAGGCCTGCGGTCGAATATACTGGAATTACGCTTAATAGTCTGAATCTTTAGACGCGATAAGCGAATCGTACTTTTTTAGAGAGGGGGAAACAAATAGATGGAACACGGTAGATTAAAGCGGCAATTAAGCCTACTTGATCTCACTTTTCTGGGCCTAGGCGCTATCATTGGGTCCGGATGGTTGTTTGCTTCACAAAAAGCAGCTGTATTAGCTGGACCATCAGCCTGGATTGCCTGGGTCATCGGTGCGGTTGCCGTCGGATTGATCGGTCTTGTATACGCTGAACTCGGTGGGGCCCTGCCTCGTGCAGGTGGTATTATTCGTTATCCGGATTACTCCCATGGACCGATTATCGGTTATCTGATGGGAATTGCTGCACTTGTCGCTTACTCAAGTGTTGCTGCTATTGAAGTGCAAGCTGTTCGTGGCTATGCTCAACAGTGGTGGCATGCTCTTGGCACATCGACAGGGAATCCCACCATGTTAGGCTGGTTTGTACAGTTTGCGATTCTCTTAATTTTCTTTTTACTCAATTATTGGAGTGTCAACGTATTTGGCAAAGTGAACTCTTTCATTACGGCCTTAAAATTCATCGTTCCTTTATTGACCATTGTCTTATTCCTCTTCCAATTTAAAGGGGTCAATTTTACGTCGAAGGGATTTGCTACCGGCGGTTTTACTGGTATTGAGCAAGCTGTTTCAACCGCTGGAATCGTCTTTGCATTTCTTGGGTTTCGCCAAGCTGTCGACTTCGCGGGTGAAGCAAAGAACCCACAACGCACAGTACCGCTTGCTATTATCCTTGCTATCGCAGTTGGTGCTATCTTGTATATTCTCCTACAAGTTGTCTTTGTAGGATCGCTTCCGGCTGGTGCTTTAACGGGCGGCTGGTCAGCACTCGCTTATAAAGCTCCATTTGCCGACGTTGCTACACTCATCGGACTTGGCTGGTTGTCGTATGTGCTGTTTGCTGATGCGGTCCTTTCACCAACGGGTACAGCCAATATCTATCTTTCTTCAACAGCCCGCATCCTTTTCGCTTGGGCAAGAACAGGAACCTTTTTCAAGGTGTTCACGAAAATTAACCCTAAATCAGGGGTGCCTCGGCCAGCTTTGTGGTTATCTTTCGTACTTTCCGTCTTCTGGACAGCACCATTTCCAACATGGAGCGCTTTAGTAGGTGTTGTTTCATCCGCCACCGTCATGACGTATATCATCGGTCCTGTATCTGCAATGGCTTTTCGCAAAACAGCTGCCTCAATGAAACGTCCGTTTCGCCTTGGAGGCATTTCGGTCATTGCACCATTGGCTTTTATCATCGCATCCTTGATCATTTACTGGACAGGATTCCAGATTGATAGTTGGTTGATTGGTCTTCAAATTGTTATGTTTGTGTTGTATCTTATTCTCGCTAGCATAGGTAACGTGGTACCGAAAGATCCCGTGAATTTTGCGCAACAATTCAAGTCATCACTATGGCTTGTGGTCTACTACGTCGCGATGTTTATTGTCTCTTGGCTCGGTGACAAGAGTTTTGGCGGCTTAGGCATACTCGCATCGCCTTGGGATCAAATTGTTGTTATCGTCATATCCCTGGTTGCATTTTACTGGGGTGTTGCGTCCGCATTACCTAAACCAAACCTAGATCTTGAGACGATCGAAGAAGAAACCGTTGATGGAGACGTCGTTAGTTTGTAAGCTACAAGTACGAAAAAGAAAGATCCATCTTGGTTAACGGGTTTCATTCTGAGATAGTGAACCAAGGTGATTAACTTGAATAATGCTTCATACTCAAATGGCGTGCCGATTGGCACGCCATTTGTATTCTATTCATCCATAACGCATTACTCGAAAACAACAAGTAAATCGCCAACTTGCACTGTCTCACCCACACGTACAGCGACATGTTTGACATGACCTGTCACTGGTGCTTGAACTTGCATCTCCATTTTCATCGCTTCTGTCACCAACAAGAATTGCCCCTCGGTCACGTAATCACCGTCTTCTACCATCATACTGACCACAGTCCCTGACATCGACGCGCCGAGTTCTCGTATATCAGCAGGATTTGCTTTACGTCGCTTTGTTACCGCTGTTGTCTGCGAACGATCGACAACTTCAACTTCCCGCGGTTGACCATTTAATTCAAAAAAGACCACACGTGTTCCATCTGCACGTGGTGCCGAGATAGAAATCAACTTAATCACTAACGTTTTCCCTGGGTCTATTTCAACGAAGACTTCTTCGCCTGGTTTTAGCCCAAAAAAGAACGTTGACGTATCTAACACAGACAAGTTTCCAAATTGATTTTGCGAAGCAAAGAAATCAAGTGTCACTTGTGGATATAATGCATAAGAACACACATCACGAGATGTCACGATACGCCCTGACTTATGATTGAGCTCTTGCGCCAATTGATCAAAATCGATCGGCTCCATGGTACTACCCGGGCGCACGGTAAGTGGCTGGCGACCTTTGAGCACCGCTGTTTGCAACCATGAAGGAAAACCACCGGGTGGTTGACCCATATAGCCCATAAAGTAATCCACAACAGAGGCCGGATAATCAAGCTCGGATGCACGGCGTTTCAGTTCCTCTATGGTCAGGTTGTTTTGCACATAAAAGAGCGCCAAATCCCCAACCATCTTAGAAGATGGTGTTACTTTAACAATATCACCAAGAACTTGATTGACAACCCGATAAGCATCTTTCACCTCACCAAACCGAGCACCAAGCCCCATCGACTCCGCTTGTTTTTGTAAATTGGTGTATTGCCCACCTGGCATTTCATGTTCATAAACATCAGCTAAACCTGCCTGCAAGCCACCTTCAAAAGGAGCGTACATTTCTCGAACCGTGCCAAAGTATTCTGTTAGAATTTGTAGATTTTCTACGCCAACTTGTGTATCGCGCGGCGATCCTGTAAATGCAGCGGACACAGCAATGGAACTCGGTTGTGATGTCATACCAGCCATCGAACTGACCGCAACATCTGCAATGTCTAATCCAGCTTCAGCTGCTTTGATAATAGAAGCAACACCTGTTGCGGCCGTATCATGCGTATGCATATGAATCGGCAACCCAACATGTTCTTTAAGTGCCTTAACAAGCTCGTAGGCGGCAAACGGTTTAAGTAGGCCTGCCATGTCTTTAATCGCAAGAATTTGTGCTCCCGCTTTTTCCAGCTCTTTCGCCATATTGATGTAGTAGTTTAAAGAGTACTTTGTACGTGTAGGATCCAGTATATCTCCTGTGTAGCAGATAGCTGCCTCGGCTACTTTTCCATTTTGCCTAACACGATCGATTGATACCGTCATATTCGGCAGCCAATTTAGACTATCAAAGATACGAAAAACATCGATGCCTGCATACGAAGCTTCATCAATAAACTTGGTGACAACGTTATCTGGATAATTGCGATACCCAACAGCATTGGATCCACGCAATAGCATCTGAAACAAAATGGATGGAATGCGTGCGCGCAATTGTTCAAGTCGATCCCATGGATCTTCCCGCAAGAAGCGCATCGACGTATCAAACGTGGCGCCGCCCCACATTTCTAAGGAAAATAATTGCGGTGTCTCATGAGCAATCGTCTCTGCGATCTTAATCATATCGTACGTCCTCATGCGCGTAGCTAACAACGATTGGTGCGCATCACGTAAGGTCGTGTCAGTCAACCACAGGCGATTGTCTTGCTTTAGATAGCGAATCAAACCATCGACGCCCTCTTCAAGTAACACATCGCGAGTGCCTTTAGGCGGATTGTCATGTGGGGCATAAGTCGGAAGTTTGGGCACCTCGATCAGGGGCTTTTTAAAGTTAGCCCGCACACCTTCGCAACCATTCACCGTAATATCAGCGATATACTCAAGCAATTTGGTACCACGATTTAAACGCTTACGAAAAGCAAATAATTCAGGATGGGAATCGATCATACTGACGTTGTATCGTCCATTACGAAATTCTTCATGGTTAATCACATTATCCAAAAAAGGAATATTCGTTTTTACGCCGCGAATACGAAACTCTGCCAAAGAGCGCCTCATCTTCGCAATAGCAGCATCAAAGCTCAATGCCCAGACGGAGACTTTAGTCAGCATGGAATCGTAATAAGGCAAGATGCGAGCGCCAATATATCCATTGCCGCCGTCCAGTCGCACACCAAACCCTGCACCCGAACGATAGGCTGTGATCCGACCTGTATCCGGTAAAAAGTTATTTTGTGGGTCTTCGGTCGTCACTCGGCATTGCAAAGCATATCCACGGCTTACGATATCCGACTGTTTACTGATACCAATCTGTGAAGCGGTTAATGCCAATCCTTGAGCGATCATAATTTGTGCCTGCACAATATCGATACCAGTGATCAACTCCGTAATGGTATGTTCGACTTGCACACGCGGATTCACTTCAATAAAATAAAATTCACCATCTGGACCCAATAAAAACTCAACTGTTCCTGCATTTACATAGGAAACACTTTTCATAAGATGCAATGCTGTCTCACAAATTTGGTTGCGCAAAGTATCAGGCAACATCGAAGGTGCAACCTCAATCACTTTTTGATGTCGTCGTTGAATAGAACAATCACGTTCAAATAAATGAACAATATTGCCATGTGTATCACCTAAAATTTGGACTTCAATATGTTTGGGATCTAAAACATACTTTTCGACATAAATGCTTGATCGACCGAACGATGTTTGCGCTTCAGAACTTGCACGGGTGAATGCCTCAGCTAATTCATCATCACTTGCTACTACCCGCATGCCACGACCGCCGCCACCACTTGTCGCTTTAAGGATCAACGGATAACCATGGACTTTCGCAAAATCTCTTGCCTGATCCACCGTGACTTCACCGTCACTGCCTGGGACAACAGACACACCTGCTTGCTTCGCCACTTGTCGTGCGGTTACTTTATCGCCAAACATACGCAGATGTTCAGGCGTTGGGCCGATAAACGTAATACCAGCATCGGCACAAGCCTTTGCAAAATCTTCATTTTCTGATAAAAACCCATAGCCTGGGTGAATGGCATCGCAATCATAGCGTGTTGCAATGTCGATAATCGAGTCGATATCAAGATAGGCCTCTACAGGACCCTTTCCCTCGCCAACAAGATAAGCTTCATCAGCTTTATACCGATGTAAAGCCAAACTATCTTCTTTCGAGTAAATTGCGACCGTCTGAATACCAAGTTCGGTACAGGCACGACAGATGCGAATCGCAATCTCTCCGCGGTTAGCCACCAATACTTTATGAAATTCCACTCGTGTCTCTCTCCCTTACACACATTTCTCTATAGTCTATTGTACCTGAAAGGTGACGCTTTTGTAAGAAATTATCGACGATATTGATAATTTTCAAGAATCCTCCAGCAATTCAAAACCCAGTGCTCGTAGCGTACCAATTGCCTCTTGCATCGCCTTTTCGTCAGGGCATGAAAGCGTGTGACGATGTACCCCTCCCGTAAGTGTTAACAACAACGGAACTTGCTCTTCATTAATCTGATGCATAAAATGCTGTACATCTCGTCTTGAACGAAACATCAGATTGGCAACAAATTCCCCATAGATCGGATGGTCGACAGAAACATCTAACACAGTCACCCCTGCATCAACTAACACCGTCAATTCTTGCTCCGTTTCATGTGGCTCATGTTTGATTGTTAAAACACGATAAATAGCCGCATCTTTTTGTCCGACAGCAAGCTTCTTTTGTTCGAAGTATCCTTGGGGCGTGGCCACAATAGAAAATCCTTGCGCACGCAATACCGCGATGTCTTTGACGATAACTTGGCGAGTTACGCCAAACTGGCGCGCTAGATCCGTTCCTCTAATCGGACGATCGCTTTGGCCAAGCAATTGTACTAAGCGTTCTTTACGATCCATCCGTGTGCCCCCTTACAAAAGAATAAAAAGTTATAGAATCACCAATTCCTTAGGGAATTGTGTCAAAATGCGCACCCCGTCTTCGGTTATAACCACATCGTCCTCAATGCGTACACCCATTTGTGAAGGTAGATAAATACCCGGTTCCACAGTAAATACCATACCTTGTTCTAAACGTAGATCATTTCCTTTCATAATGCTAGGAAATTCGTGCACATCAAGCCCTAAGCCATGTCCTGTGCGATGTGTAAAATAAGGTCCAAAACCAGCATCCTCAATCACGTCACGTGCTGCCTTGTCTACGTCTTGCGCGCTAATACCAGGTCGTATGATCGATAAAGCTGTAACTTGAGCTTTTTTTACCGTTTCGTAGACATGACGGGCTTCATGACCTGGATCCCCAAAAGAAAGTGTCCGTGTCGTATCAGCGCTGTAGCCATGAACCATGGCACCGTAATCAAGAACAACGAGTTCCCCTTCACAAATCTTGCGCCAAGATGGATCGCCATGAGGTAAAGACGCACGTTCCCCTGCGCAAACGATCGTTGAAAAGGGGACGCCCGCTGAACCAAGACGTCGCATGCGATACTCTAATTCTGCTGCAACCTCAACTTCAGCCATGCCCACCTTTAAGATCGGCAACATATCTTGCAATGCTTGATCAACAATGTTAGCCGCGCGTTCAATTGCTTTGATTTCTGTCGCGTCTTTAATCAAGCGTAAACTCATCACAAGATCATCAGCTGTTACAAAGCCTTGTGCGAATTCTTGCAATGCATTGGCTTCGAACAAACGCAATTGGCCTTGTTCAATACCAATTTTACTGCTTGGAATAAGATTTAAAAAATGAACAAAATCATTTCTTGCGACCTCATAACCATCTTCATCGGTAAACGTAAAAAGCGTCCATTCATCATGATCACGGTAAGTCCCTTCTTCAAGTAAGGGCACTATGATTCCCACCGTGCCATCTTGGGCCATACCCAATAACGTAAGACGTTCGCTTTTGTGTATGTGCTTTCCCGTAACATATTCAAAGCTCGCACCCGGCGCTAAAATCATATGCGTTAGTCCTCGCGCAAGCATACGTTGAAGCATCTTTTCTAGACGTTCTTTCAAGTAGGAACACTTCCTTTGTAGTATCCGATACACTAGCCCATCACATGTAAGTAAATCAATGAGGTTAAGTGTCTAGCAAAAACAGAGATAATAACCGTCCCATCCTGAGTAAATGTTGCGACATTTCCGTGCAAGATGGCACCACCTGCCATAACAGAAAAAACCCCTTCATGAGATACATCCACTGTGTGCCCACCTTCAGTATACAATGCATGTAAGGTGACACGTTGAGTACGAATCATGTTTAGATTCTTGTTTGGGCGCTGTATCACAAGCGATGCTCCGGATTGCTTGTCTAGAACGTCAACGGTGACCATGTTTGAATTCACGCTGATATTCGTCAAATCGATCCCAACACTTTGCCCATCCCACAACAAATTGTTAGGTTTACTCGTTGCCGTAAATTGGTTGTTGGCTAGCGAAGGATAGGTGTCCGTACCAGGTGAGATTTCACCTGATGGAGACAGCAAATCCTTCGACCCATTCGCCTCTTCAATCATAACATCATCATGATGTGTCTTATTTTGTGATGGGGAATTGAGCACATTATTGACCCAATCAGGACTGGTGAATGTAGCCATTCTTCCATCGATATGCCAAATAAGTAAACCAAAACCAGGTAACGCAACATCATCAGAAATAGGCTCTACGTTATCTAATAAAAAATAGTCTTTTTGCGTTCCTGAAGGCATCAATGCATACACGGTGGGACTCGATTCAATCGGCGGTATCGTTAGACCGGTAATACTCTCACGAATAACGATCGGTTTAACCCACCCAAGCAAGATGCGAGAAAGAGGATCTAACTCTGCGGGCTGTGCACCTTGTGGATTGCCGTTCCAATTTCCTTGCGCCATGATCGACCATGGACCATCACCTTGTCCAGCTTGATCTGATGATGAGGTATCATAAAGATCATCAAGCCCTAATAAATGGCCGAATTCATGAGCATACACGCCAATCGTTGAAGGTGCTCCAGATTGATCGGATAATTCTGGAACCAAATCATAGTTTACAATGTTTGCATACGCCATCGTTGTCTGATGCTGTCCTGACGAAACCGTGTGCAGTACTGGCATATAGGGCACACGAATCATTTTGCCTAAAGTACTTTCTACAGGCCACACGAGCGCGGCATCTGTTGGATCAACATCAGCACCATACCCTGTAAATACCAAAGAGAGATAGGGAATTTGACCATTTTCAACATACGGTTGAAAATTAAATCCATCCTTGCGCAATAAACGGATCGCATCGTTAACGATACCATCGTCATCATTGGGATAAGGGCTCCCCGATCCATTATCCAGTCCTGCATAGTAGGACTCTGTGTGCGGTAAAGTGAGGAACCTTCCATGATGTAACGGATCGCCCACTACGTTTCCTTGTAAGTCAAACTGTCCGTAGGAAACTTGTCGATAATACGAAGCAACAGAATTTTTCATTGCAAAATAAAGGGAATCAATCATTTGTAAACTTTCTTCTTGCTTTTGATTGCGAAAGGCAACGGCAATAACGAGCATCTTTGCTTGGGCGTGCATGGGTGCTATTGCTGTACCACTTTGCCATGGTAAGAATCGACTTGCCACAGGCCCGCCATTTTGCGATGAAAGCACCTTTGAAATCTTATCTTGAACCGAAGATTCATAAGGTTTCGTTGTGGCATGAACAACTTGCGTCGCAGGTAAGTAAAATCCCCATTGCGTAGAAAAAACCATCACCAAGGCGAATACCATCGCTAATTTTCGTACGTACCCCAACAAGTCCCTTCCTCCCCGCTCCTTTTATGATCATACACGGGGTAAGAAATCTGTACAATATCAATTTTACAACGTTTCCATCTCCATACGAGCTTTGATGAGTAACTCTGTAAAAAGCACCTTGGAAGCACTTTCACCAATCAAATGAAATGTCTTTTGCAAGACTCTGCTGCCATCTTTCTCACCTTGTACTAAAACTTTATTAGCAAATTGTGCTAGAGTGGTCTCCCGTTCCCGAAGTTCTAGACACACCCTTGCATTTTCCACGGTAGCACGAACTTTACGAGCATTTTTAATGATATGAGAATCACGACTGACTAACTTTTCTATGATCAACTCATCAAACTCTGCAACCCGATCGAGATCAAATTGCAAGAATGCCTCCTCAAAACCCGACCAGTACTTTTCCACGACAGCACGCGTAAAACCTGTGCAAAAAACAACTTTCGTAAGGAGTGCAAAAAAATCTGCGTCTGATCCCTCATACCTAGGCAAACTTGATAAAGCTTGCACCGACATCTTCCTTCCCTTGACCAACTAGTTTGTACTAGCTCTAGCATAGCAAGGCTCTGGAATTCGTTCGATGCGCTCTTGGAGATATTTATAATGTAGGCGAAAAAAAAGCAAAAACGCCGCCACGAAAAAGAAAAGTTAGCAAAGATCATTTCGTCTCTGCCACTCTCTTTATCCCGACCGCGTTACATCATCTGCTAAGATCTCTTGTCGTTTGCGTTATTCTTCTGAAGTGACTAGTGCGGCTAAACGTTCTACCGCTAGATCGCCATCCGTACCATTGGCACGAATTGTCACGTCCACACCACGAGGAATGACTAGCGACATTAAACCCATAATACTTTTTGCATTGACTGACTTTCCGTCTTTTTCAAGTTGAATATCACTGCTAAACTTATTTGCTTCCTGGACAAAAAGCGCTGCTGGTCGTGCCTGTAAACCACCACGCAAATTTACCGTAATCGTCCGTTCTGCCATGGGTATACCTCCTTCAATCCTACGTCAAAAACATCGCACAGGAATTTATCACATTATACCAAACGGTCTGTTACTTCGCTAGTTACATTCCCGTTAAATCCATGTTCACCTCGGACTTTATTGGCTAACTCATCTAACTTTCGTAATCGATGATTGAGTCCAGACTTACTGACTTGATCAGGCAGTAATCGACACAGTTCAGACAAAGTGACATCCGGATTTTGTAAGCGAGCGATAGCCACAACGCGAAGTTTCACAGGTAAACGCTCTAAGCCATATTCTTTATCTAAAAAACGAATATTGTCCAACTGCCTGACTGCCGCTACGATAGTTTTATTCAAATTAGCTGTTTCACAATTCACAAGGCGGTTAACTTGATTGCGCATACCTTTTAGAATGCGAACATCCTCAAAGCGTAATAACGCCTGATGAGCGCCAATCAGTCCCAAAAAATCGACGATCTTCTCGCCTTCCTTAATATACACGATATAACCTTTTTTGCGATCAATCACTTTGCCATGTAAAGCAAACCCATCCATCAAATGCAACAACGCATAAGCATGCTGCTCATTGTGACTTGCGACTTCTAAATGATAGGAACTACTATCCGGATCATTCACCGATCCACCTGCCAAAAAGGAGCCCCGTAAAAAAGATTTTTTACAACATGCTTTCGAGAAAACTTTTGGTATTTCTTGTACGATACCTCGCTCCGGACTGAAAAGGTGCAAAGACATAAGAAAGTCCTCTACACCGTGACGCATACGCACAATGTAGACATTGTTCTTCTTAAGGCGCATCTTGCGTTGAACAAGCACCTGCAGCGATCCTTGTTGCAACGTTTTCATTAAGGTGTAGATACGCCTTGCAATAGCAGCATTTTCCGTTGCCACATCGAGCACAATTTCAGCATCCTCGACAGGGCGCAAAATTCCACATTGCTGAATAATAGCGATCAATTCCGCTTTTTCACAACAGGGCTTTTGGTGAATTTGTGTCAATTCCTTTTTTGTACGAGCAGCAAATGACACGTCCATCCCCCCTGATTCGTTATCTGTATTACACTTCCTTATGTTCCCGACCTATCAAAGCCAGCACTTGCATAGCTACGAGATCAGGATCATGACGTGCATACATCGAATAATGTAAAAAATTCCTCGCAATCACGGTTAACCCTAGCTCATGTAATTTTTCAACATCTGCGATGACAGGAAAAGAACCTTTCGCTTCATATTGCTCAAGCACAGTAGGAAGCATTGCGGCCGAATTCACGATGATCATATCAAAAAAGTGAGGACCTACATGTTCATAAATGGCACGAACATGATCTGACGCACTAAAATCATCCGTCTCACCAGGTTGGGTCATCACATTGCATATATAGATTACTTTAGCTGGAGAAGAGCGAACAGCATCAGCGAGCCCTGGCACCAGTAGATTAGGCAAAATGCTCGTATAAAGGCTTCCTGGTCCCACCACAATCGCATCCGCTTCCTGCAAAGCTTCAAGAACTTCAGGGAGCGGCTCGACATCTTTAGGTAATAATTCGACACGGCGGATTTTCTTTTTGACGAGCGGAATTTGTGATTCGCCAATAACGTGAGATCCATCATCAAACCATGCTGCAAGTGTGATCGGTCTTTTCGCTGCTGGTAAGACACGTCCACAAACGGCTAGAACACGACTCGTTTCTTTAACTGCCGTCTCAAAGTCACCTGTAATGCCAGTCATAGCCGTTAAAAAAAGATTGCCGAAACTATGTCCGGATAATTCCGAATCCTGGCCGAAACGGTACTGCCATAATTGTTCCAATAAGGGTTCTGTATCAGCAAGAGCCACCAGACAATTACGTATATCGCCAGGCGGCGGCATCGATTCGGATCGTAACCGACCAGAACTGCCACCGTCATCTGCCACCGTGACAATGGCCGTAATTTCCGTATCAAGTCCTTTTAACCCACGTAAAAGAACAGGTTGCCCTGTTCCACCACCGATCGCAACCACACGCGGACGTTTGCGATCGTGTTGTAGCATAAGCCGCTCTCGTGCCTGATCACGCAAGCGCAACAACAATAAAACGACAAGACCGACTCCGACACACACTGTTCCAAGAACAACTAATCGTACGATACGCGTTTCTTGTGCGACGCTTGCGACAAGGAGACCTAACCCAAACACCAAGATAAGCCATGGCCATTCGCGTATATGCTTTCTCATCATTCGCTATCCTTTGCGATATCGCGATGAACTATCGTCACTTTTTGCGTCGTTTGTATGTGCTCACGCAGTCTTTCGGCAAGTGCTACCGAACGATGTCTGCCTCCTGTACAACCGATACCAATGACGACTTGCGGTTTCCCTTCACGCTGGTACTGCGGTACGAGAAAGTCGACCATATCAAGTAAACGTGTCATAAATTCTTTTGTTGCAGGCCATTGCATGACATAATCATAGACGGCAGGATCTTGGCCTGTACGTTTTCGTAAGGAATCCAAATAATAGGGGTTCGGTAAAAAACGAACATCAAATACAAGATCAGCATCAATTGGCAATCCGTACTTGAATCCAAAAGAAACGATGTGCACAATCAATTCACCGGGACGAACGGTGCTAAGACGCTGCGCAAGAATATCCTTGAGTTCCGCAGGTTTCATTTCACTCGTATTCACGACAAGGTGTGCCCTTTGGCGCACGCTTTCAAGTAACGTCCGTTCTTTAGCGATACCTTCAGTAATACGTCCCTCTTTGGACAAGGGATGCCTGCGTCGCGATGCTTTATATCGCCTCACAAGGACATCATCATCAGCTTCTAAATACAATATATGATAAGCAATTTGACGTTCTTCTAACTCACGTAACGAATCGAACAACGCAGCAAAAAACTCACCACCACGAAGATCACATACGAGAGCAATACGACGAACCGAATCGGTAGATTGCTGGACTAATTCACTAAATTTTGGAATAAGTGCAGGGGGGAAGTTGTCCACGCAAAAATAGCCAAGATCCTCTAAACTGCGTAAAGCTACTGTTTTCCCTGCTCCAGACAACCCTGTAATGATCACCAGTCGTGTAAATCGCGGCATCGGTCTCCCCCCCCTTGTACTTGATCATTCTTTTGTCTCATCACGGAAACAGGGCAAGATTTGCTGCGCCGACAACACCTGCATCATTGCCTAAGATAGCTGGCACAATATCGCAGGCTTTTGCGGCCCTTTGCAATGCATAACGTTCAAACGCTTCACGAAGTGGTACAAACAAGGCATCGCCAGCTTTTGCCATTCCACCGCCAATAACCATCACTTCTGGATTAATGACGTTAGCAAGAATCCCTAGCGCCCTACCCAACGTATCTGTCGCATGTAAGATAACATGTTTAGCCACTTCATCGCCTTTTTCTAAGGCAACAAACACATCAGCTGATGTCAAATCTTCCGGATCCATAATGCTTTTGATACCTGCTTGAAGGGCTTCTTTGGCTAACCGAACTACACCCGTCGCTGAAGACACCGTCTCTAAACATCCACGGTGACCACAATTGCATAACGCACCATCCGGCTCAAGCACCATATGGCCGATTTCACCTGCCATAACCGTTACGCCACGCAATACCTTACCGTTTAAGATAATGCCGCCACCGACACCTGTTCCTAGCGTAATGCAAATGGCTGTATCGCGATTGCGTCCAGCACCAACCCAAGCTTCCCCAAGTGCTGCGACATTCGCATCGTTGTCAAGATACACTGGCTTATCCAATTTGGTTCGCAATGGTCCTCTAATAGCAACATTTCGCCAACCGAGATTCACGACTTCAATAGCCGTACCCGTTCTATCATCTATGAAGCCAGGGATCCCAATGCCAACGCCTTCGATCTTACGAGGGGCCATCCCTTCTGGTGCGGACAGACGAAGAACAAGTCGATAAATGCGATCTAATATATCCGGTGCACCTCGCATAGCTATTGTGGGAATCTCTTCTTTATACAATATTTTTCCTGTCTCATCGACAAGCGCACCTTTAATAAAAGTCCCGCCGAGATCGATTCCAATTGCGCTACGCACTGACATCCTCCCGCTTTCTCTCCCAAAATCAAAAACCATTCATTTCACCTGCTATTGTACCATGCAAACAAAAAAAAGACGCAACGCGAGGCAATGCCCACGTCGCGCAAGGATCATCATCAAAAGGGGGTCAAATATGCTTACAGGATTACTATAGAACCGATTCATGACAAACGTATTACGGACAGTTGATATTCGCATTACTGAATGATTTTCGACAGTCTTTGGAAGAAGTCTGGAAACGTCTTAGCAACACAAGTTGGATCAGCGATTTTCGTCCCAACGACGCGCAAACCTAGAATAGCAAACGCCATTGCCATACGGTGATCATCATACGTCTTTACCGTAACGCCCGATTTCAATGATGAGCACGGATATATTCGCATCCCATCAGGAAATTCCTCAACATGTACGCCAAACTTTTGCAACTCTGTAACGCATGCAGTAATGCGATCGGTCTCTTTAAGACGAATATTGGCCACGTTTTTGATCGTAACGGGTGACTGGCATAAGGGTGCAATCGCAGCTAGCGTAGGTACCAAATCGGACATATGAAACAAATCAACGTCAATTCCCTGAAGTTGATTCTCTGGGCCTATGAGGGTTATAGCATTGTCCCTGTACGTGACATGGCAACCCATTTGTTCAAGGACTAAAGCAAACTGCGCATCTCCTTGTAGTGATGCGGTACCTAATCCTTCAATGGTGATGCGACCGCCCGTAATTGCTGCTGCCGCAAGAAAATACGATGCACCTGATGCATCAGGTTCAATAGCATAATGCCTCGCTTGATAGCGACTAGGGACAACTTCATAAACACCTGACTGTTCGTGCACAACAACACCAAATTGTTGCATGATAGCTAGCGTCATATCAACATAAGGTTTTGAGACAAGCTTGCCTTGAAGCGATAAACGCACAGGCGCCTTCGCATAAGGTGCAGCAAGCAACAGCCCCGACAAAAACTGACTGCTATCGGATGCGCGAATCGATGCTTCGCCTCCAGCCAAACCATGTGCTTCAATTTGCAAAGGTGGACACTTTGTTCCCAATAAGTCAGTTGCCTGTACGCCTAAAGCTTGCAAAGCGGTAAGCAAGTCACCAATTGGACGTTCGCGCATACGCTGTACTCCATCGATGCGATACACACCCTGACCAAGACTCACAAATGCGCTGATAAATCTCGCTGTCGTTCCAGAGTTACCAACGAAAAGGTCGCTACCTTCAGGGTGATTAAGCGGCGCGACACCTTGTCCCATAACACGAACGGTGGATGAAGGCTCATCAATCTCAACCTGATAACCGAGTGTTTTCAATGCTTGCAAAAAGTACCTGCTATCATCGGAAAATAAAACGCCAGTCAATATACTTTCCCCATCAGCTAAAGCAGCGATTGGAAGTACCCGATTCGTGATCGACTTCGATCCAGGTAACACCACATTTGCGTTCACTTTATTTGTTACAGTCTGCACTTCATATACATCGTTCATGTGGTCTCTCCCCCAAGGTAATGACGCACATCACCCACTCGTTTCGTCAACTTTTGGCGATCAAAATACTCCAACAAGGCCACTGCAAACTTTCTTGAGGTAGACAGAGCATCGCGAAATTGGGCGACAGAAAAACTGCCATGTTCTGAAAAAAGAGCCGCAATTCGTGTCTTACCTGCTTGAATCATCTTTTGACTTACATACAATTCAGGTGCGATCAGGACGACTTCACCATCTTGTTCTAAAAGGTGCAAGATCGTTTTGAGGATGCGATCTTTTCCCGGAAAAAAAGATTCCATTTCCGAAAGTGTAGGTGGATCATTGAGACGTGTACGCATCTCAGAGACTACACGATCATAAATCACCTGTTCTACACTAGTCAGTTCAATCTGATGTGTTTGCAGTCGCACTTTTTCACCAGCAACTTCAAGGATGCCATCTTCTTGTAAATGCAAAACAACCGCTTCACCGAATCGTGCATCGATAAAAAAAGGTTTTAACGACGCAAGCAATGTAGACTTTGGCATGAACCGTTCCAAACGATTCTTGCGATAAAACTCTTCCATGCTTTGTACTGTTTGTGTCGTATAATTCACCCAAAGCGATGCAGCGAGATAGGCTTGTATTGTTTCAATATAAATGACAGTTCCTTCCGAAAGTAAGTCTTGTAATGCCTGATTAAGAGCATCCTTCGTCTCATCCCATGCCATTGCAAGAATTGTCGTATCATAGACAGGTTGTTGCGAAAGATGGGCAACTAAGCGCTCTTTGATACTGCCTTTTTCCTTGATAAGAAGCATCTTTTGTACAGTCACACTATGTCGACGATGCCTTCGAGATGGATGGGCATCAATCACAACACCTCCACCAATTGTGTACATAGGTGAATAAGTGCGTAAGACAAAACGGTCCTTTGGCTCGATGACTAAGTCAGATTCTAATTCAATTTGAGCTAATCCCTGAACACCCGCGGCCAATTCCTCTTGTTCTCCAAGCAATAAGACGCGTCCAAACACCTCATCAGTACCCGCATACATGCGCACGCGCATTCTATGTGTCAAGGCAACTTCAACATGGTCTAAGACGCGAATGCGCACATCCACCAAGCGCGTCTTTTCGCCGACCCCTTGAGCATACAGAGTCATTCCGCGTTCAGCGACTTGGCGAACGCCCGTAATGGCGATCGCTGCACGCTGCCCTGCCACCACTTGTTGCGTAGTTTGTCCATGCACTTGCAAACTGCGCACGCGCACCGATTCATTGACAGGCAAAAGGGCAAGCGTCTGTCCGACTTGTGCTGTACCGCGCCATACGGTTCCCGTAACCACCGTACCAAATCCAGATACGGTGAAAACACGGTCGATCGGCATTCGAAAAGACCCAAGCATTGATTTTTTGCGTACCGTAGGCAAGAGTTCTTGCAACGCTTGTTTAAGTGTGTCAAGCCCATAGCCTGTCAAAGATGATACATCAACCATGGGTGCATCCGCCAAAAAGGATCCGTGCAGATCATGACGGATCTCCTCATGCACCATGGATAACCATTCGTCATCGACCAAATCTACTTTCGTCACGACAATCACGCCAGAAGAGATATCAAGTAAATCCAAAATGGCCAGATGCTCCCGCGTTTGCGGCATAACTCCTTCACGAGCATCGATAACAAGTAAGATCAGGTCAATTCCACCTGCACCAGCCAACATATTTTTAATAAATCGTTCATGGCCAGGTACATCGACGATGCCCACTTTTTGTCCACCAGGTAACAAAAACGGGGCAAATCCAATATCAATGGAAATGCCCCGCTCCTTCTCTTCTTGCAATCGATCAGTGTCGCTCCCAGTTAACGCACGTACCAGAGCTGTCTTTCCGTGATCAATGTGTCCCGCTGTACCCAAGATAATATAATCTTCATTCACGCAATTTTGTCTCCTTACAGCATAACCGTAATCGCATGCGCAGCTTTGGATAAAGCACTTGCCGAAACGTTGTAACGTTTAGCTACCACGGCTTGCGGTTCGGTACGACCCGATGAACGTCGCGTCACGTATTCAAGCGCTGCCGCCCACACGCTCCGTTTGACGATATGCGGCAAATCAAGCCATGCATTGGTTACATAACGCAACCAAATATCAAATGCCATGTCCACCAATTCAGGATCGTGCATAGCTAACGAGTCAGATACATCGCGAAATACACCTTCAAGTAGTACATTAAAAGATAAAAGGCGATGATCTTTCGTCGGTAATTGAACGGTTTGCGGCTCACCACCAAGCACCACATCGATCGGTCCTGTCACATGTAACGATTGTAAGACAAAGAGTCCGTTCCACATCATCTCTTGCGTTTGCGAGGGATCCCTAACAAACTCTTTTAAGATATGAATCGATTCATTATCTCCTAATACGCCAAAAGCCTGTAATGCCTCACGTTTTGTACCTGGAAACCCTTTAAATAGTGCAAAATACAACGACGAGCGCACGGAAGGATCACGCATCCAAGCGCCTGCTTTGGTAAATCCTGCACCAGAAGGTGCTGCACTAGACAACGAACGCACATGAAACGGTAATTGATACGTGTAACTTAAAAAAAGCCGTTCCTTGTCATTTTTGTGTTGCTCGATCTCTCGTAAATAATACGTGGCAATGCCGCTTTCGACATCGAGTGCCTCCACTTCAAGCAACCATTGCTTAGCTTGCTTCAGGCGTCCTAAGTTCGCGGATGCCGCCGCTAGAGCAAAGTAAAGAGAAGGGTCATGCCTGTCGCCAAACTCGATTAATTGCAAAAACAAACTGTACGCTGCTTTATGCTCGCCCAAAATCCCCAACGTTGTGGCAAGCTTATACCCTTGATCGAACTGCAAAGGACTGAGCTTGCAAAGCAATTCCATCAATTGCCGATATTCTTCATTGCCTTTGCCATGATGGCGCAAAAATACAGCTAAATTGCACAACGCATGAATGTTACTAGGTTCCCGATCAAGCACTTCGCGCGTGAGTTGCACTGCCTCGTCTATCTGTCCTAGATAATACTTTGCTAAAGCTAAGTTATTGCGTGCAGCATTTGCCTCAGGTTGCTTTTCAATCTCCTGTTCAAGCAAAATACTCGCTTCATAAAACTTACCTTCTTCAAGCATCGTCCGCGCTACGTCACGGTCTTTGCCTGATTCAATTTGCCGTTTACGACTTTCACGCAAAATGTCGCCGCCGCCAAATTCATGAATCAGAACATCAAGCATCTCATCAGCGTCAGGAGCGAATTCTCCCGTCGGATCGATTTCAAGATACTTCACGACGTGTTCTTCTGCCAATTCGTACTCACCTAAATTGGCATAATTATTAGCCATGTAAAAATAACATTCGGCCATATCCGGAGCAATCTCCGCTAACACACTTTGTAAAATTTTATTGGATTCCTCAAAATCGCCTAATTCCGAGTACACACCAGCCAAATTGCAATGATTGACGGCATTGCTCGGCTCACACTCCACGGCCCGCTGAAAAGACTTGAGCGCGCGCGATAGATCGTGGCGATTCAAATAGCGGACGCCGCGTTCGAAATAAAACGCTGCATCAGGAAGAAACTGCACGACCTTCGACTCTTTCTCCTGTCCCTCCATCTACGTTCCTCCTCTTACCTCTGAGTGGATGGCCGATACGACACAATAAGCGACTTTATTATATCACATCACAACGTTGCACGATATTGTAGCAAATTGCGCTTTATCCCTGCTGTGCGCTATAATGATAGTTACTGTTTTTCACTGAGCGAAAAGAAAGGCCGATCGGGCTATGCAACGATTTTATACGCAATTAGCGCAAGTTTTACATACCTACACGCAAGTGGATCCGAATTTACTTACCTCGTTGTTTGAGATTCCACCGGACAAGTCTCTTGGTGATATTGCCTTGCCATGCTTTCGTTTTTCCAAAGAATGGAAAAAGGCCCCACAAGCCATTGCACAAGAGATCGCTTCTCAGGTAACGCATGAATCTTTGATTGAGCGAGCTGTCGCACAAGGCCCTTATGTGAACTTTTATTTGACACGAAAAATAGCCTTGACTGAAGTTTTAGATGACGTGGTACAGGATCGTGGTGTTTTTACAAGCAATCGCGGGAACTCGCAAACGGTTGCCGTTGACCTCTCATCGCCGAATATTGCAAAACCTTTTTCGATGGGCCATCTACGTTCTACGGTCATTGGAACTGCCATTAGCAATCTTTTGGCATCCGATGGATATAATGTGTTGCGGATCAACCATCTTGGTGATTGGGGAACCCAGTTTGGCAAGATTATCGTAGCCTACCATGCTTGGGGTGACCCTGTACTTGTACAAAATAATCCGATCACGCAATTAAATGCGTTATACGTTAAGTTTCATGAGGAAGCATTAGCACATCCAGAGCTTGAAGATCAAGCTCGTGCAACTTTCAAACGACTAGAAGATGGAAACGAAGAAGATCTAGCTTTGTGGCGTTGGATGATCGATGTAAGCTTGGCGGAATTTGCACGCATGTATACACTTTTGGGTACCACATTTACCCACAACCTAGGCGAAAGTTTCTATAACGATAAGATGGATGCCGTCGTGGCTGAACTTCTACAAAAAAATCTGCTTGTGACAAGCGATGGGGCAGAAGTTGTGATGCTTGATGACATAAGCTTGCCACCTTGCCTCATTCGCCGCTCAGATGGCGCAACGCTCTATGCGACGCGTGATCTTGCGGCAGCACTCTATCGCCATAAAGAACTTGGCGCATCGCACTTGTATTACGTCGTTGGCAATGAACAAAAGTTACATTTCCAGCAAATTTTCCACGTGTTGTCTTTACTCGGTTATGATTTTGCCGCATCGTGTTACCATATTGCTTTTGGGATGATGCGCTTAGATGGACGAAAAATGTCCACGCGTAAAGGTCAAGTCGTGCGACTCGAGGATGTAGTACAAGAAGCGATCTCACGTGCACGTGCCATTATTGAAGAAAAGAATCCTACACTGCATGATGTCGAACACGTGGCGCAGGCCATCGGCGTTGGTGCTGTGATCTTTAATGACCTGAAAACCAATCGTCTGCATGATATTGACTTCTCTTTGACAAATGCTGTGGCATTTGATGGCGAGACAGGTCCTTATGTGCAGTACACGCATGCAAGAGCCTGCTCTGTTCTTCGCAAAGCTAATGTTTTACAAGAAGATGTGTCACCTAGCAGTATGGTAACATCTTGGCAAAATAACCATAGTGATATCGACGATCCAACATGGAACTTGATCAAAGAGATCAGTAAAGCAAGTGCGACGCGGTTGCGCGCAATCGATGAAGCCGATCCTTCACTCATTGCCAAACATGTTCTTGATGTATGTCAAGCGTTTAACTATTTTTATCACGAATGTCCGATCCTAACAGCCGAAGCTCCGGTACGTGCATTGCGCCTAGCTCTTACTGACGCAACACGCGTAATTATTCGCGCCTCTTTAGTGCTTTTAGGTTTACAGCACCCAGCTGAAATTTAAAAAGGAGGGCTCAGCCCTCCTTTTATTTTTCGTATCGATCATACAATTCAGCAAAGATCTCCGTTAAAGGAACACGCTGCTCACGAAGCATCACAAGCACATGATAAAAGAGATCAGCAACCTCATAGCGCACCTCTTGCGGATTGCGATTTTTGGCGCCAATAATTACTTCTGCCGTCTCCTCACCGACTTTCTTCAAGATCTTATCGATCCCTTTTTCAAAGAGATAGGTTGTATAAGCACCTTCCGGGCGCAGCTCATCACGCTGTGCGATAAGTTCTTCGAGTCGCAGCAAGATGTCTGGGGAATACGAGACATTGTTATCGTCTTTGCCATCAGGCTCTGTAAAGCATGTTGTAGCTCCCGTATGGCAAGCAGCACCAACTTGTATCACATGAATAAGCAACGTATCACGATCACAATCAAGTTCAATACGTACTACCTCTTGTGTATGCCCGGATGTCTCGCCCTTATGCCAAAGTGCTTGCCGTGATCGACTGAAAAACCACGTCTGCTTTGTCACAAGTGTTTTTTGAAGTGATTCTTTGTTCATATATGCAAGCATCAAAACATCTTTGGTGCGTTCATCTTGAATGATGGCAGGAACAAGTCCTTCGTCGGAAAATTTCAATTGTTCAATTTGTGCCACATCATCTAGCGTACGTTTCATCGTATAAGCACCCCTTTTTGTGCTAAGAATGTCTTGACCTCTCCAATAGACGTTTCCTTAAAGTGAAAGACACTTGCTGCTAAAGCCGCATCAGCCTGACTTTTTGTTAACACATCATAGAAATGCTCTTTTGTTCCTGCCCCACCAGAAGCAATCACAGGAATGCTTACGGCTCGTACTACCGCTTCGGTGAGTGCCAAATCATAGCCGTCTCGTTGACCATCTTGATCAAAACTTGTTAGAAGAATTTCTCCGGCTCCTAAGCTTTGCACTTCTTTAGCCCAGGCCACAGCAGATTTGCCTGTTTGTACTCTTCCTCCCTGAATCAAAACTTCCCAGTCGTCTTGATCAGTTATTTTTTTGGCATCGATTGCTACAACCACACACTGTGATCCAAACCTTTTCGCAATTTCCGTGATTAACGCAGGATTTTTGACAGCTGCTGAATTAAGCGATACTTTGTCGGCTCCCGCTCGCAAAACATCATGAACATCATTCAAACTTGTCAAACCGCCACCAACTGTAAAGGGAATAAAAACCTGCTCTGCTGTTTTTTCAACGATATCAAGTAATATCCCGCGTTTTTCGTGCGTGGCCGAGATATCAAGCAACACCAGTTCATCAGCACCTTGTTCATCATACAATTTGGCCAGTTCAACAGGGTCACCGGCGTCACGTTCATTACCAAAAAAAGATTCGTATTTTACAACACGTCCATCGCGAACATCAAAACAGGGAATAATCCTCTTCGTAATCATGGCCTATCGCTCTTTTCTGCCATTAACGTGATCGCTTCATGAAGATCTAAGGTACCTTCAACAAGCGATTTACCGGCAATAAGACCTGTGATGCCGCGTTGTGATAGAGACAAAGCCTGTGCTACATCACGAACATCACGCACACCACCAGAAACGATAACACCAAGCCCTGAAGTTTCAGCTAATTCGATAGCACCTTGCCAATTGGCTCCATGCATCATACCATCTTGAGCAATATCGGTATAAATGCATTCTGTGTACCCATCTTGTGCTAGTTTCTTGGCAAAATCCATCGCGGTCATGGACGCCACTTGTGTCCAACCGTGTGTAGCCACTAATCCTTGTCGAGCGTCAATGCCCACAATCACTTGCTGCGTGAATTTTTCAACCATTTCTTGTGCAAATCCTTCAATTCGTACCGCTGATGTACCTAGAACACAACGCCAAACCCCAAGTGACAACCATCGCTCAATATCGACTGCCGTACGAATCCCTCCACCCAATTCCACTTGAAGTGAAGTCTCTTTGACGATCCTCGCTACGATATCACGAGTCTGCTGATCGGTTGTCCCAGACTTAGCTGCACCTAAATCCACCACGTGTACATAGGAAGCACCGTCTCGTTCATAAGATGCGGCAAGTGCTAAAGGGTCGCCATAAGCGTCTTTTCGTTGATAATCCCCTTGTGTCAGACGAACAGCCTGTCCCTCTAACAAATCAATGGCAGGCAACATCTTCATCATGCATTCCCCCTTTGCTCACACATATGGGCGAAATTGTTCAGCATCTGCAATCCGGCTTGCGAACTTTTTTCCGGATGAAATTGCACGCCCATCACATTACCTTTAGCCACCATCGAGGGAAACGAAATAAAGTACTCCGTCGTTGCCACAATCACTGAGGATGAAGTTGGTGCGACATAATAACTATGCACAAAGTAAGCGTGGGCTTTATCGTTTACACGATCAACAAGCGGATGTGATTTTTCAATGCCTAGCTGGTTCCAACCGACATGTGGGACTTTATGATCAAGGGAAAATTTCAATACACGACCTTTTATGAGATCAAGTCCAGCATGTTCGCCATATTCTTCACTAGCTGAAAAGAGCAACTGCATACCAAGGCAGATGCCTAAAAATGGTTTATCCGTTTTGGCAAAATGGATGAGTGGTTCGACCAACTGCCGTTGCTTCAAAGCTAGCATGGCATCACCAAAAGCACCTACCCCTGGTAAAACGACACCATCTGCCATGAGCAAAGCCTCAGGATCCGCAGAAATCAACGCTTCATGGCCCAAGTGTTGGAACGCTTTTTGCACACTTCGCAGATTGCCCACACCATAATCGATAATAACAATCATGATACTGTCTCACCCTCTAAATACGTTCGCGTTCGCAACAAAAGGGCATCAATATCTGCCCCGCGCAACTGATAACTGCGTCGATTGGCTACAAGTCGTGTCGTAATCTGAGCTAATTCGGCCAAAACTACAAGACCGTTTTCCTTCAATGTCCTGCCTGTTTCAACAATATCAACGATGCAATCCGCTAATCCAATTAAAGGTGCAAGTTCAACACTGCCATGCATGGGGATAATGTCAATCTGTCGACCTAATGTACGAAAATACTCACGAGCATACCGCGGATATTTCGTTGCAACGCGGGTGACCGTCGATAATTCTGTGCCACTTGGTGCTGCCACGGCAATCTTACAGCGACCAAATTGTAAATCGAGTAATTCATGCACGTCGGCTTGCGCTTCATACAAAACGTCCTTACCTACAATTCCCACATCCGCTGCCCCATGCTGCACATAGGTCGGAACATCAACAGGTTTTGATAAAAGATACCGTATGCCATGCGCCTCATCATTGAGGATTAAGCGACGTGACGACAACATATCCTCACGTGAACCAAGACCCGTTTTATCAAGCAATTGTAAGGTTGATTCAAAAATTCGCCCTTTGGCTACCGCTATCGTCAGCATACGTCGCCACCTTTTTCTACTTCTCGCGATACGTACAACGCATACTGATCATCAAGCCAGGCATCAACAGCTTCTTGACGTTGCACATTTTCTTGTGGCATAGCCACAACGCAGTGTCCATTAGTACGCAACCATTTGGCAAAATCCAATCGTTCTTTTCGATTTGCTTGATTGTAATTGATCGTGTGTATAACTTCTAAAGAAGGTTTCTCTTTGATGGCAGCCATTAAACGTTCGACTTGAATGGCAAATCCTGTTGCTTTTTGCTCTCGGCCAAAACGCGCCAAGAGGTGGTCATAACGACCGCCAAAAGCAATCGGATGTCCTAGTGCCTCTGCATACGCTTCGACCACAATACCTGTATAATAATCGTGATGTAGATAGGACCCAAGATCAAAATGAATAGAAGAAGCGACACCATAATCTTCAAGAGCGTTCCATAATTGTAATAATTCATCACAGGCAAGTAGTGCTTTATCATCAAAAGCTAACTTTCTTGCCATTGTAATAACCGATACATCACCGCGCAACCGCGGCAATTGCAAGATACTCATCAAGATCGATTCTGGCACAAACGGCTTTATTTGATCGACAATACGCTCATACGAAACTAAGTCTTTATCAATTAATGCATCGCGCAATGGCTCACGAAAGGTGGCATCAAGAGGCGCCAATAGGGCACGTACGAGTCCCATGTGACCAAGCGCGATCGCAAAATCACGCACACCAAGCGATCGCATCGATTCGATGAGCAACGCGATCATCTCAGCATCCGCATCAGGACTATCCTGCCCAATCAGTTCAATGCCAGCTTGCGTTACCTCCACACGATCCGTATTGTTTGTCGGTTGTAGGCGATAGGTTTTGGCATCATAGCAAAGTCGCAGTGGCAACGGATCCTTCGCTAAAACCGTTGCGCTCAACCGTGCCACAGGCGTTGTCATCTCAGGACGCACAGCAAGGGTTCGACCAAAGGGATCAAACATGCGATACAATAACTCTTCTTCACCGCCTAGAACACCGTTAGCAAACGTATCAACGTATTCTAGCATCGGTGTCTCCACTTGTTCATAACCCCAAGCAGTAAACAACGCAAGTAATTTTTGACGAACTTGCCTTCGATGTACCATGTCACGTCCAACAAAATCACTCATACCTTCAGGGCGTTCTCGATCCCGACTTTCTCGTACCATGTCAACCCACCCGTTACTTTAGTGCATTAATATGCTAAAGCGTTTATTTTATCTATCCTATCATGGCCATAAAACACCTGTCAATGCTCGATCACACGTGCTGGAACGCCAACGGCAAACGCACCTTCAGGAATATCTGTAGTTACTACGGATCCTGCCCCAATCACGGCACGTCGACCAATCGTAACTCCTGCTAAAATCGTCACATTAGCACCCACCATCACTTCGTCGCCAAGAATTACCTGACCATACCGATATTCATCGATGAGATATTCATGCGTTAAAATGGTTGTGTTGTAGCCAATTACGCAGTTTTTCCCGATCGTAATCCATTCCGGGTGTAAAATATCCATCATGACATAAAAGGCGATCGCTGTGTGATCGCCAATCTGCATACCTAATGAGCGGTACATGCTATTTTTGAGAGAAAAACTGGGACATACCCTGGCGCATACGATGACAATCGTCACAAAGAAAACGCGCCACCAGTGCACGGTGTCGTAGAGTCGATAAAGTGGGTTACAAGTTTCCTTCCCTTTCTGTTCTAAAGAGAGACGCTGAAGGCGCCGCATGACAATCTCCTTTACATCATCCTTTACATCATCCTTGCTGTTGGTCTTGCATGCTTGACATCAATTTCTCGGAAAGTTCCCGTGCCGCATGATACCCCATACGTTTTAATCGTTGATTCATAGCAGCCACTTCAATAATAATCGCTAGGTTGCGACCTGGACGTACAGGAACGGTTAAAGCGGTCAATTCAACACCAAGGATCTTACGTTTTGTGTCATCCAACCCAAGTCGATCGTAAGATCGGTTCTCTTGCCAAGATTCTAATTCAATTATCATTTCGATTCGTTTGTGTGTCCGCACAGCTCCTGCACCAAATAAGGTCATCGCGTTTAGGACACCTAACCCACGAATTTCAAGCAAATATTGAAGCAGTGGTGGGACTGTACCCACTAAAGTGTCATCAGCAATTTGCCGTATCTCAACAGCATCATCAGCGACCAGTCTGTGCCCTCGTTTTAATAATTCAAGAGCTGTTTCACTTTTTCCAATACCGCTTGATCCTGTCATCAAAATGCCAATCCCATAAACATCGACTAATACACCATGAACCAGAATTTCAGGGGCAAGTCGTAATTCTAAAAAGCTGGTTAGTTGCGACAAGATTCGCGGTGTCGATAAGTGCGTGCGAAGCAGCGGGATACCCGCATCTTTCGACGCCTTTAAAAGTGTTTTTGGGACTTCAAGCCCTCTTGTAAAAATGATACACGGTGTATTGTCAAAAGAGCACATTTTTACGACACGTTCTTTTAGTTCTTCCTCGGGCAAAGAATGCATATAAGCTAACTCAGTCCTACCTAACAGTTGCACTCGTTCCGATGGATAGTACATAAAAAATCCCGATAATGCGAGACCTGGACGATTGATCTCAAAAGTTTCAATTTTTCGCTCAAGTCCGGTGCCTGCATCGATAAGTTCTAAGGACAACTCATCGACAAGTTCCTGTACTATTACATAATCTGCCACAAAAATGCTCCTTTCATAACATCCATTCCCATCCTAGCACAAACAGGCAGGAGGTTCTCCCCCTGCCTGTTTGTAAGTATTGCCTAGTTCTTATAAAATGGCTTCTTCCGTTTCTTTGTCAAACAAGTGCAATTTGCTCATGTCAACAGCCAATCGTACACGATCTCCTGCCTTTACGTCCGTGCGCGCTACGATTCGAGCAGTCAATTGTTGTCCTTTAATATCCATGAACAGATACATTTCAGATCCCATATGTTCAACAACATCGACATTTGCTTCAAACACGCCGCCTGGGTACGTCTCTGTGTACACAGGTTCATCATGAATGTTCTCAGGGCGAATACCAAGAATCACAGGTTTATTAATCGCTTGTTTAGAACGTAAAACATCATAACGCCCTTCAGGTATCGTCAACGATACACCATCTGCGATAAATTTCAAAACACCGCTTTCTTCTTGGATCGTACCTTGTAAGAAGTTCATCGCAGGCGATCCGATAAAACCAGCCACAAATAGATTTTTCGGATGGTTATAAATTTCTTGTGGCGTTGCTACTTGTTGAACCAACCCGTCTTTCATGACCACGATCCGATCGCCCATAGTCATAGCTTCGGTTTGATCGTGCGTAACATAAATAAAGGTGGTTTGTAGGCGTTTATGCAATTTGCTGATCTCTGTTCTCATTTGCACACGCAATTTAGCATCCAAGTTTGACAACGGTTCGTCCATCAAGAACGCTTGAGGTTCGCGAACAATTGCCCGTCCAAGTGCGACACGTTGCCGTTGACCACCTGATAAAGCCTTCGGTTTACGTTGCAACAAATGCTCAATATCAAGGATAAGTGCAGCTTCTCGCACGCGTTTTTCAATTTCAGCTTTAGGAAAGTGACGCAGTTTTAATCCAAACGCCATATTTTGAAAAACGGTCATATGCGGATACAGCGCATAGTTTTGAAATACCATGGCAATGTCGCGATCTTTTGGCGGTACGTCGTTGACGCGCTTCGAGCCAATTATCAAGTCACCTTCGGAAATTTCCTCAAGACCAGCGATCATACGCAATGTAGTGGACTTACCGCAACCAGAAGGACCTACCAAGACGATAAATTCTTTATCTGCAATATCCAAATTGAAATCGGTAACAGCAACAACATTACCAGCATATTTTTTATAAATGTGTGAGAGCTTAACTTCAGCCAAGACTGATGTTCCCCTTTCTTGTGCGATGTGCACCTCTATGTCTCATAGTATAGCGCTTTCCTTATGAAATCTTCTATATGACAACGTATACAAACATCACACGTACACTTTAGGCACTTCGTCATACAAGTAATAGCAGCACCTTACAGTCGCCGCAACAATAATGCCGACCAAACAGTGACAGCATCGTCAAAATGGCGAATATCATATCCCGTCAATTCCTTAATGCGTTCAATTCGATATAAGAGACTGTTGCGATGCAAATACAACTGTCTTGCCGTTTCACTCATATTCAGATCGCAGGTGATAAACATCATTACGGTTTGTTCTAGTTCAGCACCGAGACTGCTTACGGCAACAGGAGGCAATACATGATTGGCGTACATTTTTTTAAAAGGTGTTTTCACCGCGAAAAGTAATTCATAGATTCCTAGACCTTGTATCGATAAGACGCGTTTATCCATTTGCAGGGTTTCGGCAGTTAACGCAATAAAAATCATTCGCCTTACTGTCGCAAGCACATCGGCAAAATTGTATAAAGCGTCACTAAATACCGCTCGTAAATCAATAAATTCTTCCGAAAGCAACCCATCAACTAATGCGCGCGCAACATCTTCACCCGTCACGTCCGGGTCTTTTTCTTGTGTTGAGGAAGAAAAAATGCACAACAAAAAAGACGATTCAGCAGTCACAAACGGCCGAAAATCGATGCCATCTGACAAAGAATCAAGCACTCGCTTGACCTCTTCGGTAAGCATGGATGCCTGCTGGCGGTCGCTAAGACGGAGTCCGACGCTAAAAACGGGCCATGTCCAAGGGAACAAGATATCAGCAGGCAGATCCATTTCATCAAGCGTAGCGAAGCCCTCTACAGGCTGATGAATAGCATCAATGACATGTTGTTGCCAAACTGGGATACGCTGTGCATTATCACGTTCTTTATCGGCTAACGCAAGTTGTAAAAGGTATAACTCCGACGCACTCACAGCATCCTTGAGATAGTAAAAATAGACAGGTTTTGCTTTCATCATCACCTGTCTCCATAGATGTTCCTCATAAAGAACACCATCTAATAATATGCTTTGTGGTACATGACGCAAAGGTTCTGGCAGATGGTCACAAAAAACCACCCGCCGTCCCAGTACCTGTTCGATCTCATGAAACAGTTTCAAGCAAACACCTTCCTATTGGGTAAGCAAAGTTTCTGAACGCTCACGATCACGCACGAGCACAGGCAAAAGGAACTGCCCCGTGTACGATGCAATGTTTCGTACAATTTCTTCCGGTGTTCCAGAAGCAACAAGTTGCCCGCCACCATCGCCGCCTTCAGGTCCTAGATCGATAATGTAATCAGCCGTTTTAATCACATCAAGGTTGTGTTCAATAACGACGACAGATTCTCCTGCATCCACTAGCTTTGTCAATACATGCAACAGCTTTTCGATATCAGCTACATGCAATCCTGTTGTCGGTTCATCCAAGATATACATAGTTCGTCCTGTGCTTCGCCGGTGCAATTCAGAGGCCAGTTTGACGCGCTGTGCCTCGCCACCTGATAACGTTGTCGCAGGTTGTCCTAATTTCATATAACCAAGGCCCACTTCAACAAGTGTTTGCAAACGTCTCGTGATCCGCGGAACATTTTCAAAAAACACTGCCGCATCATCAATCGTCATATCAAGAACATCGGCAATCGATTTGCCCTTATAGTGCACCTCGAGTGTCTCACGGTTATAGCGTTTGCCTTTGCAAACTTCACACGGCACATACACATCGGGCAAAAAGTGCATTTCAATTTTAATGATCCCGTCACCTTTGCACGCCTCGCAACGTCCGCCACGAATATTAAAACTAAACCGACCTTTACTGTAACCCCGTACTTTAGCCTCCGTCGTGTTAGCAAACACATCGCGAATATCATCGAAGACACCCGTATACGTGGCTGGATTGGAACGCGGTGTGCGTCCGATCGGAGACTGATTGATATCGATCACCTTTTCGAGATGCTCCAGCCCATCCATCGCTTTATACCGCCCAGGTCGCACACGAGCACCATTGAGATGTGAGGCAAGAATCTTATACAAAATTTCGTTGACTAGCGTGCTTTTTCCTGACCCTGAAACACCGGTCACACACGTAAATACACCGATTGGGAAACGCACCGTGATCCCTTTTAAGTTGTTTTCGGAGGCGCCTTTGATCGTAAAAAACCGTTCACCTATAGGACGTCTTGTTTCCGGTACAGCAATAAAACGTCGACCACTTAAAAACTGCCCCGTCAAGGAAGTTTTGTGCTCCATAATCTCTTGTACAGTACCTTGTGCGACGATCATTCCACCGTGAACACCGGCTCCTGGACCCACATCCACGATCTGATCAGCTGCAAACATCGTATCTTCATCATGCTCAACGACGATTAACGTGTTGCCAAGATCGCGCATGCGCGTAAGCGTTTGAATCAGCCGAGCATTGTCACGCTGGTGTAAGCCAATACTCGGTTCATCTAAAATGTACAACACGCCAACCAGGCTCGATCCAATCTGCGTCGCAAGACGAATGCGCTGCGCTTCACCACCAGAAAGCGTTCCTGCAGCACGCGACAGTGAGAGATAATTTAAGCCGACATCACGCAAAAAACCGACGCGCGAAATAATTTCACGAAGCACCAATTCAGCGATTTGTTGTTCCTTTGGCGTTAGTGTAATGTGTTGAAAAAAATCCAGAACTTCCGTAATCGACATGTCGGTCAAGTCAGCAATCGATCTTCCCGTAATTTTTACCGCCAGACTATCTGGTTTGAGCCGTTTGCCATGACAAGCGGGACAGGGATTACTGCTCATAAAACCTTCGATAAAATCACGAATCGAATCCGAAGCCGTATCACGAAACCTTCGTTCGAGGTTAGGGATAACACCTTCAAAACTCACCTCGGCAGCTTTTACCTGACCGAAATCATTCATAAAAGTGAACTGCACTTTTTCCTGTGGCATACCATACAACAACTGTTGTAATGCTTTGTCATCCATCGCCTCAATAGGCGTATCCAAAGAAACACCAAGTTTAGCACAGGCGTTCGCTAACAGTTCTGGATAGTATGTTGACGTGGATCCAGCCCATGGTGCAATCGCACCATCTCGAATCGTGCGCGTGCGATCGGGAATGATCCGATCGATATCAACTTCTAGTTTCTGACCAAGCCCTGCACACGCAGGGCAAGCACCAAAAGGACTGTTAAATGAAAACATCCGAGGGCTAATTTCTTGCACGCTGTAACCACAAGTAGGACAGGCTAAGTTCTGACTAAAAAGCATTTCCTCACCATCGAGGATATCGACGATCACCGTCCCATTCGCCAACGATAAGGCACTTTCCAGACTATCCGCTAAACGCGTTGCCACATCCTCTTTTACGACAATGCGGTCAACAACAACCGCGATATGATGCTTTTTATTTTTTTCGAGCTTAATCTCTTCCGACAATTCCCGCAAGACGCCATCTACGCGCACACGCACATAGCCGGCTTTTGTCAGATCCTCAAGAACCTTGACGTGTTCCCCTTTTTTTCCCGTGATCATCGGAGCAAGAATTTGAATACGCGTACCTGTCGATAAGGTCATCACGCGATCAACCATTTGATCGATCGTTTGCGACGTGATAGGCGTTCCACACTTCGGGCAATACGGTGTGCCTACCCGAGCGAAAAGCAATCTTAGGTAATCGTAAATTTCTGTCACGGTCCCAACCGTCGAGCGCGGATTGCGACTCGTCGTCTTTTGATCGATACTAATCGCAGGTGATAACCCTTCAATGGAGTCGACATCAGGCTTATCCATCTGCCCAAGAAATTGCCTAGCATACGCGGACAAGGACTCTACATAGCGCCGTTGACCCTCAGCATATAACGTGTCGAACGCTAACGATGATTTGCCAGAACCGCTTAACCCTGTAAAAACCACTAATTTATCGCGTGGAAGTTCGATATCAATATTTTTAAGATTATGGACACGCGCACCTTTTACCACGATTGCATCTTGTGTCATGATGTTCTCCTTAGTTTTCCACAGCCGTCCCTACACAGCTGCAAGTTCGATCATTACGTCACGCAACTGTGCTGCCCGTTCAAATTGTAATGCTTTCGCTGCTTCTTTCATTTCCTTCTCAAGGCGATTGAGCAGGTCTTTACGTTCTGCCTTTGACATCGACTTCGCTTTCACGGTGAGATCCTCTTCATTAGGCATGGCTTTCGTCGCTTCAATCACATCGCGAACCGCTTTTTGAATCGTCGTCGGTGTAATTCCATGCTCTTCATTATAGGCGCTCTGCAATTGTCGTCGGCGATTAGTTTCTTTAATAGCGTTATCCATGGAACGCGTAATAGAATCTGCATACATGATGACCTCCCCATGCGCATTTCTCGCGGCCCGGCCGATTGTCTGGATTAAGGAGCGTTCGGCCCGTAAAAAACCTTCTTTATCTGCATCTAAGATAGTGACTAAGGACACTTCAGGTAAGTCGAGTCCTTCACGAAGCAAGTTAATACCAATCAACACATCAAAAACGCCCAGACGCAAATCTCGCAAAATGGACATACGTTCAAGTGTCTTGATATCACTGTGCAGATAACGCACTTTTATGCCTACTTCTTTCAGATAATCCGTGAGATCTTCGGACATTTTTTTCGTGAGCGTCGTCACAAGCACGCGCTCTTCCTTCGTGACGCGTCTTCGTATCTCACCAATCAGATCATCGATCTGTCCTTTAATCGGACGTACATGAATTAAGGGATCAAGTAAGCCTGTCGGTCGAATAATCTGTTCGACAATACTTGCGCTGACTTCTTTTTCGTAATCCCCTGGCGTAGCCGAAATAAACACGGTCTGATAGTCGTAACGGGATAATTCTTCAAAGCGAAGCGGCCTATTGTCTGCCGCCGATGGCAGACGAAAGCCATGCTCGATGAGCGTCAATTTACGTGTATGATCACCGCCATACATGCCATGAAGCTGAGGCAATGTGACGTGGGATTCATCGACAAGCAGTAGAAAATCCTTAGGAAAGTAGTCAAACAGCGTAAACGGGGGTTCGCCTGCAACACGTCCATCCATATGTCGCGAATAGTTTTCAATCCCGGAACAATATCCCACCTCAAGCATCATCTCAATATCATAGTTCGTACGCTGTTCGAGTCTTTGTGCTTCAAGGAGTTTGCCAGCATCACGCAACTCTTGCAAGCGCTCGACAAGTTCTGCACGAATTGTCTTTGCAGCCCGCAAGGTAGTTTCTTTAGACGAAACAAAGTGCGATGCCGGAAAAATCGCCACATGCTCTCGACGAAAAAGAATCTCCCCTGTAACAATATCGACTTCTGTAATGCGCTCAATCTCATCGCCAAATAACTCAACACGAATAGCATGATCACCGTGTGAGGCAGGTACGATCTCGACGACATCACCGCGTACGCGAAATGTTCCACGCGTAAAATTGATGTCATTGCGCTCATATTGCATATCGACCAAACGACGTAGCATCTCATTACGTGGTTTTTCCATACCGACGCGCAACGACAAAACATGTTCACGATAACTCATGGGACTACCTAGACCAAAAATGCTTGATACACTAGCGACGACTAAAACATCATTACGCTCAAATAGTGCACTCGTTGCTGAGTGTCGTAATTTATCGATCTCATCGTTAATTTTTGCATCTTTTTCGATAAACGTATCCGTTTGTGGAATGTAAGCTTCTGGCTGATAATAATCATAGTAACTGACAAAATACTCGACCGCATTATTCGGAAAAAACTCTTTAAATTCTGCTGTCAATTGAGCAGCCAACGTCTTGTTATGAGCGATCACAAGCGTAGGGCGATTAATCTTCGCAACGACATTTGCCACGGTAAATGTTTTACCTGATCCGGTAACACCAAGCAATGTTTGAAACTTGTTGCCTAACTGCAAACTTTGCGTGATCGCATCAATAGCTGTTGGTTGATCACCTGTAGGCTGGTAATTCGATACAAGTTCGAAGGAACCAGGCAACGTGTCTCTCATTAAACCACTCCTTACCACGGCCTCCTATCTATTATATACGATCATATGTTCGGGATAAACAACTATCCTTTTTTATGTGCAGGTGTTTGCGAAATACTGGCAACAGATGCTTCGTTCGTTGTTGATTTTTGCCCACCAAACTCAGCGATTGAAGAAACCCAGTTTTTTAGGATAACTACATTGACACGACGATTTTCCTGACGATTAGCCGCTGTTGTATTGGGAACAAGCGGATGATATTTTCCGTACCCCGTTGCAGACAAGCGATTAGGGTCGATACCTTGTGCGATCAAAAACCGCAAAACATTAACTGCCCTTCCTGTTGATAACTCCCAATTCGAGGGAAACAGATAGGTACGAATTGGTACGTTGTCCGTATACCCTTCGACGATAATGTCATTTGGCACGCTCATGAGAAACGGCACCATTTTTTGCAGGGTTTGCTGCGCAGCTATTCGCAACCGATCTTGCCCCGTATTGAAAAAAACCACATCACGCAATGTGATCTGAACACCACGTTCTTGATTTGCAATGGATACGGAGTTTTGCAATTCATGTTGTTTTACATAGGACTCTAACCGATGGTAGAGATTATTAAATACGCGATCTTCCTTAACCATTGAAGAGATCTGGCCGATTTCCTGCTTTGTTAAGGACGACATACCAGTTTGATTACTTTGCGTTGCGTTTTGCGCAGCTAAAAGGGCCGTATTGCCTAACCCTGATAAAGGGATCTGGTTATTTGGGCTAAGTGCCTGATTCAATGATACGGATAATAAATTGAACTTCTTGATATTGATACTCGACATGGCATACATGATGATAAAAAAGATCAATAAAAGTGTAATTAAGTCAGAATACGTGATAAGCCAGCGCTCGTGGTTTTCTTTAGTCACCTGGACCCTTTTTCTACGCATTGAGGGATCCCGCCTCTGCACCTGCTTCATCCTTTTTGGCCTTAGCTAAACGCTCAGTCGGCGCCAAAAATACCCGCAATTTCTGCCCTAAAATCGTCGGATTTTCTCCAGCTTGAATCGATAAAATTCCCTCAAGGATAATCTCCTTGGTTAACATCTCACGTTTTGAGCGCGACTTTAATTTATAGGCAAGTGGAAGCCATAGTAAGTTCGCGCTACCAACACCATACAACGTTGCGATAAAAGCCGTTGCAATTAATGGACCCAATTTACTAATGTTTGATAAATTTCCAAGTACGTGAATGAGCCCCATAACCGTTCCGATAATCCCCATGGTTGGCGCAAATCCACCTGCCGCTTCAAAAACGCCAGCACCCCCTTCATGACGAGCTTCGATATAGGACAACTCAGTTTCAAGAATGCTACGAACCAATTCCGGGTCAACGCCATCCACGATAAGCCTGATGCCATTTTTGAGGAAGTCATCCGAGTATCCTTCGATTTTCTCTTCAAGCGATAAAATACCTTCTCTACGTGCCGTCATAGCAAGTTCTACCAATTGATCGATTACGATAAGCGGCTCATCCTGTGGTTTTTTAAAAGCTACTTTCAAAAGTGACCAAACGTTTCGTAGTTGGTCTGAAGGAAAGGCAATAACGACAGCTCCGATCGTACCACCAAAAACGATCAAACCTGCAGAAACACCTAACAGCGCAGTAGGTGATCCACCTTCCATGACAAATGCTATCAATAGGGATGCAAGACCCCCAAGTAAACCTAAAAGCGTAGTAAGATCCATCTATAAAACTCCTTTATATCATTCACTTCACGCTATAGTTCTATAGAGGGGCGTACGGAATTCCACCAACGCCAGACCCATTTCCCTATAGACAAAGGATAGATCGCCGCATATTCCCTGGCATGCTCATCTGGAACAGCGATAATGCCGATTTGGTGCGGATCTTTTGTAAACACAGGTGTACCCATAAACCGCAATTCCCCGCGCAAATCAAGGACTTCCAATTTAACATACGCAGGGTTTTGGTCGATGGCAAAATGGATATCGTATGGGCTGTTTACAGCCATACCACCTACTTTCACGATCGTATCGCCTGCAGTTAACCCCATTTTTTTTGCAGGAGAAAACGGTAATGTCGCAAGTACTCTAACACCGCGATTAGGGCGAACAAAGATAGGTGTTGCAAAAACATCACGTGCACGCACCGACTTGTACATCACTTCGTGCAAAAGGCCCACTAAAATGGCTGCGATAAACGCAAAATTCGGTTGATACACTGCCACTGCATACAACACTAACGTGATTAAACCAAACAAACAAACCATCCACCAAGTACGTTCGACTGCACGCTTAGGTATTTGCCCAAGCGTAATATCACTAAACCCCACAAGGATAGGAAAGGGTGTTACCAAGCCCCCCGAGGATAACATCACAGGGAGCGGCCAAAACTTTTGCAAGACAAAGCCGCCAACAATTTGCCCGCGTCGGCTTTCCACAAAAAGTGGACTGGCTCCGCGGTAACCAAAAAAGTGTATCAAGATGCCTTCCATCACATGTGCTAAGCCAGTGATGAAAAGTAATACGAGTAACTGTGTTGCAGCAAGCGTCTGAAGAAAGAATGGAAGTTTCACGCCATGGTTTATCAACAAAAGGGCTAACGGTTGTAAGACACCAAGGACCGCTGTCGAATAGCTGATACAAGTCAGTCGCGTGTCAATGATCGCAAACAAAAGGGTTAATCCCCATACCCACAGAACTGTTGACGTGGGTATCGATTGATGAGAAAGCGAAAGAATCGTACTGATCATAAGTGAGGCTATAAGTCCTGCGATCACCGAGATAAACCACTGACGCCACGGTAAAGATATTTTCACGCCAAAGGCAGCACGCTCAACTTTATGCATGCGACGATACTGAAGGTACACAAAAAATACCATGAGCAGATAAATCCAAGGAAAAGTCACGAGATGAAGGTAGCCGTTTTCTAAGTAATGAATCGTTGTCAATAGGACGCTTCCTTCCACGAACAATAAACCTGCAGATTCCCACAGGTTTATCATTCGACAAAACCGTCCTGCTTCCTGCCTTTAACGCATGAGTTTCGTCTGTAAATAACCGAGTGCTGCTGTGAGTGCCGGGTCTTGCCGTTCTCTTCGAGATAAAATCGAAACATTTAAAAGATAAGCCGTTGCATTATCCACAACACCTGATATCGGTAATTTGTGCATCCGTTGAAAAGTAGCAACAGCTTGCTTTGTACTAAGATCAAAATAACCATCTGTACGGTCTACACTATACCCTAGTGCAAGAAGCATCCTTTGCAATACGGCGACAGAGACACTGTTATTGTTTAGTTGTAACGGATGCAAAGCTGTCATGGCTAGTGGGGGTAAATGAAAGTAACCTGGTGTGGGAATGGCAATCGTAGGTGCAATGCCTACTTTGTGAATCCAAGTGCCATCTGGCGTCAACCATCTGGCGATCGTTAATTTGAGACTTGACCCATCCGCAAATTCTTGCGTCTCTTGAACAGTCCCTTTGCCATACGTTCGTTCGCCGATCAACGGTACATGGGCTGATTCTTGCAAGGATGCGGCGAGAATTTCCGCTGCGCTTGCACTGCCACTATCCACCAACGCGACCATGGGAATATGCAGCTTTGTTCCGGTTGACTTAAAAACATCACGTTGATGATTACGATTTTCAATTTGCTCAATTACCGCGCCTTTCGGCAAAAGGCTATCCGCAATTTTATTGACCGTTTGCAAATAACCGCCCGGATCATCCCGCACATCGATAACCAGAGCCTTCATGCCATTGCTTTGCAAAATATCTAAACTACGCACAAACGACTGTGCAGTATCCTCACTAAATTGCGTAATGACTATGTACCCAATGCGATCTGGCAACATGCGAGCGTAGACTGTCGTCTCATGAATCGTCGTGCGCAATACAGAAAAAGACAGTACATTTCCCATTCGATCAATCGTCATGTGTACATGCGTACCCGCTTTACCGCGGATTCGCTCTACAGTTTGTTCTAATGAGAGATTTTTCGTAGCAACACCATTGACCGTGAGAAGAACATCCCCCGGCCGAATTCCTGCCTTTTGCGCAGGTGATCCCGGCACAATAGAACGAATGGCCGCTTGGCCGCCATCTTGCGTCAGTACAGCTCCGATACCCACAAAACGTGATGTCACCATTTCACGAAAACGCGCTGTCATCGCAGGGTCCATATACCGCGAAAAAGGATCGTTTAACGCATCCACCATCCCCGAGATAGCTCCATGCATAAGGGATTTTGTGTCTGTCGGGCGATAGTAGCCTTTGCTTAACAGTGAATACGTCGTAAGAAATTGTCGAAATGATTGATCCCCCGACAACGGGGAGAAATCGGCTCCAACAAGCTTCAGTCCAAAGATGGTCAGCGCCGCGGTCACCGCCACGGTGCCTGTCAATCGAGCGATTTTCCCTATGCGCACAATGTCCCCCAGCCCTTCCACAGCTCCTTGTTCGCTATCTCTTGCTATATATGCGGACAAGGTAGGTGAAAGACCTGTTCAAATGGATTACACGCGTAAGAAACGACGTACGGATACGAGACTACCCCAGATTCCCATGAATATGCCGCACAAGATTAAAATCGTCAAGGTTCGATCAATCACAAACGAAGTGGATAAAAAAGAGAAGGGTGGAAATGGCGTCACACTGCTGACAAGCCAGCGGTACAATTCATACAGGATGAAGCCAGGTATGAGTGCACCAAGCACGCCCATCAACGTTCCCTCAATAAAAAACGGGCCACGAATAAACCCATCGGTTGCACCCACGAGTTTCATAATTTCAATCTCGCGGCGACGAGTAAAAATGGTCACTTTGATCGTATTCGAAATCAAGAAGATGCCCATCACAAGCAACACGATAATGAAGACGATTGCGGCATCCCGCACGGCTGTGATAACCGTTAAAAATTTATTAATAAAATCTTGTCCATACTGTACACTTTGAATACCAGTCGTACTTTTTACTTCATGAGCAACAGCAACCGTTTGGTTAGGGTCTATCGCTTGTACTACAAATTCGTTAGGCAAAGGGTTGCCAAGTCCATTTAACAAATCTGCATTTTGCTGCAATTGCTTGCGCATGGTTTGCAGTGCCTGTTCTTTAGAAACAAACTTCACAGTTAAAACACCCGGCAAGGCTTGTAAGGATTGCTTAAGCGCAGGCAAACTCGAAGCAGGAACAGAATCAGCAACATAGGCATTAATTTGCAATTGATTTTCAACATTGACAGAGAGATTTTGTATATTGAGACTCAAAATAATTGCAATTCCTAAAATTAACAATGTTACAGACACTGCGCTAACAGATGCAAACGTCATCCACCCGTTACGAAAAAGATTTTTAAATCCTTCTCGTGTATGCCTTCCCATGGTTCTAATCTTCATAACCGTATTCCCCACGTTCCTGATCGCGCACGATCTGACCGTTTTCGATAGCTATCACGCGCTTTTTGCAAGCATTCACCAGTTCTCTGTTGTGCGTCGCCATAACAATCGTCGTACCTTGATCGTTAACACGTTCAAACAGCTTTAAGATCGCCCAAGAATTCTCAGGATCGAGGTTTCCGGTCGGTTCATCAGCAATAATCACCGATGGTTTGTTAACCAACGCTCGCGCTACACCAATGCGTTGCTGTTCTCCACCGGACAATTCCCGAGGGAACATTTTCCCTTTATCAGATAAGCCGACTAATTCGAGTACTTCAGCGACACGCCTGTTGATCATTCTGCGCGAAGCTTCAATAACTTCCAGAGCAAAAGCAATATTTTCAGCTACAGTCAATTTCGGTAAGAGTTTATAGTCTTGAAACACGGCCCCAATATGGCGGCGCATGATGGGAATCTGGCGTTCACGCAACTTTTCGATGTTAAAACCGCCAACAAATATATGCCCTTTTGTCGGGCGTTCCTCACGGTACATCAATTTGATGAATGTAGATTTGCCTGCGCCGCTTGGTCCCACAACAAACACAAAGTCGCCTTGCTTGATTTGCACGGAAATGCCCGACAAAGCAGCAACACCATTGCCGTACTCTTTCCAAACGTCTTGCATTTCAATCATGAAAAAGCCTCCACAGGATTACATATCGCATTCGACATCCTAATTCGACAATCGTGTCGAAAATCCTGCGCACTACCTGTTTCACTCTTGTAACAAAGCTTTAGCTAATCCCAACTGTTGGATAACAGCGGATGGTGCTGTGCCTCCTCGACACGAACGCATGGCAACAACAGATTCCGGTAACAGCCTTGGTAGTACGTCTTTTTCAAAAAGCGGTGAGTACTGTTGTAGTGTCTCAATCGAAACTTCCGTAAAAGGGATATTTTGATCAATACAATGACGCACAATGCGCCCCACAATTTCATGCGCTTGACGAAAGGGCATGCCTTTTATCGCAAGATAATCGGCCAAATCTGTCGCGGCGCTAAAATCCGCACGCACTTGCTCTTGAATCACATCTCGTCTTATCGTCATTGTTTCAATCATTGCCTTATACAACATCAAGGCAGGCTTCACCGTATCAAGAGCATCGAAGAGTCCCTCTTTATCCTCTTGCAAATCCTTATTGTACGCTAATGGTAGGCCTTTGACAGTTGTTAAAAGTCCCATGAGATGACCATAAACACGTCCTGTCTTACCACGAATGAGTTCTGCCATGTCAGGATTTTTCTTTTGCGGCATAATCGACGATCCTGTCGTAAATGCATCATCGAGCTCAATAAAGCCAAATTCAGTCGTTGTCCACAAAATAAATTCTTCTGATAATCGTGATAAATGCATCATAATCATCGAAAGAATGGCTAGCGTTTCGACAAGATAATCGCGATCACTCACCGCATCCATGCTATTTTCATACAAAGCAGTAAAGGACAACTCGCGCATAACCAGTTCGCGATCAATAGCAAACGTCGTTCCTGCTAAAGCGCCTGCGCCAAGTGGCATGCGATCTACGCGCTTTAGAGCATCTCGAATCCGTTTTTGATCACGTTCAAGCATCCAAAAGTACGCAAGTAAATGATGCGATAGCAAAACAGGTTGTGCCCTTTGCAAATGCGTATACCCTGGAATAATCACATCAATATTATCTTGCGAAACGGTAATGATCACTTGCATAAGTTGGGTTACCAAATGCTCAACATCATGAAGTTCATCTCGTACATAAAGATGCATGTCTAAGGCAACTTGATCATTGCGACTGCGTCCTGTATGAAGCTTGCCGCCTACAGCGCCAATCAATTCGGTTAAACGGTGTTCGATATTCATATGCACATCTTCAAGACTTTCCTGCCATACAAATATACCCTCTTCAATCTCTTGCCGAACCTTGTTCAACCCGTCCTCAATGGCTTGTACTTCTTCTTTTTGCAAGATACCTTGCGCAAAAAGCATATGCACGTGCGCTATACTACCTGCAATATCGTGCATGGCAAGTCGCTGATCAAAACGCACCGACGCATTAAATGCTTGAACAAGTTCATCAGGTCCTTTGGTAAAACGTCCTCCCCACATTGCTTGACCCTGCGTAGAATCGCTCATGATGACATCCTTTCACGTCTGTTTATATAACGAAACGGCGGGACCACAACAGCCCGCCGTTTTCGCTTGACGAAGCGATCGTACCTTACAGTTCTTTCGATACTTTAGCTTGTAGACGCGTTGGAAGCCCCCACAAGGAGATAAACCCAACAGCCGCTTTATGATCAAATTCATCATCTGCTGTGTACGTTGCTAAACTGCGATTATACAGCGAATAGGGTGAAGTAGATCCGACAACAGAAGCACTGCCTTTAAACAATTTCACACGAACCGTACCTGTCACATTTTTTTGCGTTTCTAGGATAAAAGCATCCACCGCTTGCTTAAGCGCCGAAAACCATAAACCATTATAAACAAGTTCAGCATACTTTTGTTCAAGAATAGGTTTAAATTGAGCCACTTCACGTGTCAGCGTGATGTACTCTAACGCTTGGTGTGCTTTGATCAACGTAAGCGCAGCAGGAGCTTCATATACTTCGCGCGATTTGATACCAACCAAGCGGTTTTCCACATGATCAATACGTCCAACACCATGTTGTCCCGCAAGTTTGTTGAGATGCGCGATCAAATCAACCAAAGCCATGGATTCGTCATCAATTGCGATAGGTACACCTTGACTAAATTCAATCTCAACATACGTTGCTTCATTTGGTGCATTTTCAGGACTTTGCGTCCATTCAAAAGCCTCTTCAGGCGCCTGTGCCCAAGGATCTTCTAAGACACCAGCTTCACAGCTGCGACCCCACAGGTTTGCATCGATGCTAAACGGACTATCTAGCGTAATCGGAATGGGAATACCATGTTCTTTTGCATAAGCGATCTCTTCATCGCGCGACCATGCCCATTCCCGAACAGGCGCAACCACTTTAACATCTGGTGCTAGAGCTGCCACAGATACATCAAAACGCACCTGGTCGTTGCCTTTACCAGTACAGCCATGAGCCACCGCCACGGCACTTTCGCGCTTAGCCACTTCGACGAGCAATTCGGAAATCAAAGGGCGCGATAAGGCGGCAGAAAGTGGATAGACTCCTTCATACATTGCATTGGCAAGCAAACTTGGCAAAACATATTCGCGAGCAAATTTGTCTCTTGCATCGATCATATACGATTCGACAGCACCGATTGTCAAGGCTTTTCCCTTGACGAAAGCCAAATCCTTACCTTCGCCAACGTCAACTGACATCGCAACCACATCATAGCCATTTTCGCTTAACCACTTAATCGCTACCGACGTATCAAGACCACCTGAATACGCTAAAACTAACTTTGGTTTTGTGGACATAATTTCATTTCCTCCCTAAGAATACTTCGTTAGCCGATCACGGCCACCATAACGGCTTTTTGTACATGCAGACGGTTCTCTGCCTGATCAAACACGACACTATGCGCGCCTTCAAGCACTGATTCCGTTACTTCTTCACCGCGATGAGCAGGCAGGCAATGCAAAAAAATCGCATCATCGTCTGCTGCCTCAAACAAAGCATCGTTGACCTGAAAAGTCGAAAAATCGTTGATTCGCTTTTGTGCCGATTCTTCTTGCCCCATACTAGCCCATACATCGGTGTAAATCACATCCGCATCAAGCGCGGCAACATAAGGATCATTCGTCACTAAAATTTCCGTACCAGAAGATTTCGCCGACATTTTTGCTTGCGCTACGATCGTTGCATCGGGTTCATATCCTGAAGGCGTTGCGACACGAATATTCATGCCGACAAGTGGTGCCGCCTGTAATAGCGAATGGGCCATATTATTGCCATCACCCACATACGCGATCGTCACTCCATCAAAATGTCCTTTTTTCTCTTCGATCGTCAATAAATCGGCAAGTACCTGACACGGATGGTGCTCATCGGTTAGCCCATTGATAATTGGAATCGTTGCATACGTAGCTAACTCTTCCATACTTTGATGAGCAAATGTACGAATCATGATCGCTTGCAAGTAGCGTGACAAAACACGAGCCGTATCGATGATCGGTTCGCCACGTCCAAGTTGCGTCGCGTCATTTGCCAAAAACAGCGCGTGTCCACCTAATTCAAACATACCGACTTCAAAAGATACACGCGTTCTTGTCGATGCTTTATCAAAGATCATACCAAGCGTCTTGCCTTGCAAAAGTAGGTGCTGTTCGCCTTGCTGACGCAATATTTTTAAGCTCTTTGCACCGTCTAACAATGCTTTAATTTCTTCACCCGTATACGTTGAAAAATCGAGAAAATCGCGTCCCCGAAAACGTTCCGAAAGCTCATGTAACGAACTTAGCGTCATGCGCTAACCTCCTTAATCGCCTCATCAAGCAGCGACACCGCCTTTTCAATGTCTGCTGACGTCGCAATCAGCGGCGGTAAAAGACGCACAGTATTGCCCGATGCCGTCAAGACGAGCAAGCCATGCTCACGACAAGCGTTCATCACAGAAACAGCATCTATTCCTTTGCATTCTAACCCCCACATCAATCCCATACCGCGCACATCGGAAATCACGTCATATTTCATCGCAAGATCACAAAGCAACCCGTATAATTGCTGACCACGACGCCTTACTTGCTCAAGAAACCCCGGAGCCATCACCGTATCAAGCACAGCTAACGCAGCACGCGCTGCAACAGGATTACCACCAAATGTTGACCCATGCGTTCCAGGTGTAAATGCACTGGCAACCTCTTCTGTCGCCATCATCGCACCTATTGGCAACCCGCCTGCAAGGGACTTTGCCATCGTAATCACATCAGGTTTGACACCGATGCGTTGCCAGGCAAGCCAAGCACCGGATCGGCCAACACCGGTTTGCACTTCATCAAAAATCAAAAGAAGATGATGCGCATCACAAAACGCACGCAACGCCTGTAAAAAATCTGGTGGAACCGGTCGCACACCACCTTCACCTTGAATCGGCTCAATCATAATGGCACAGGTTTTTGCCGTTAATGCAGCTAAAACTGCATCAATCGTAAAATCTTCCACATAGCGAAACCCACCAGGCAAAGGGCCAAAACCTTCTTGATATTTCGGTTGCGCCGTCGCTGTCACCGTTGCAATCGTACGGCCATGAAAACAGTTAGCAAACGTTAAAATTTCACCTTTTTGCGCGCCATACTTTTTCTTACTGTAACGACGAACTAACTTGATAGCAGCTTCATTGGCTTCCGCACCTGAGTTACAAAAAAACACGCGATCAAACCCGGACACTTCCGTCAAGCGCGCCGCAAGATTTGCTTGCGGCGTTGTTAGATAAATGTTTGACATATGCCACAACGTTTGCACTTGATCCGTAACCGCCTCGACTAGTGCGGGATGGCAATGCCCTAAGCCGCAAACAGCGATGCCACTAGTAAAATCAAGATAATCTTTTCCTTGCGTATCATAAACATACATGCCAACACCTCGCACAATTTGCAATGGTTGACGTGCATACGTGTGCATCACGGAAGAAGCATCTGCGTCAACAATTTGTTGTGATGACCATGATGCATGATCAAATGCTGTCAAGTTGGTTTCTGGCATCACGACGACATCCCCTCCTTAGTAGCCACAACGATTTGCGTTCCAAACGCCTTGTCTGCCTGTAATGCAGCGAACAGTCCTTTTTGCCTCGCATCGACGATATGCGCTGATTTTGCACCCCACTTTAAAGCATCGAGCGCTGCCGTCACTTTGGGAATCATACCACCTGTAATAACGCCTTCTTGTATCCAAGCTTTTGCTTGTTGCATCGAAAGTAAAGGTACCGCCACGTCATCGTTTTGACGTTGTTTTACGCCTGCAACGTCGGTTGCAAGTACAAAAGCATCCGCTTGTAACATTCCTGCGATACTGCCTGCAACAAGGTCTGCGTTAATGTTGCGAACATGTCCCATTGCATCCACACCGAGTGGCGCAACTACAGGGATATACCCTGCATCAAGCAATACGTCTAGCAACGAAACATCCACCTGATCAACTCGCCCGACATATCCTAAAACGTCGTCATCTCCATAAGGTGCTGCTTTGATCATAAAGCCATCTTCACCACTAACGCTGACGGCTTTTGCACCTAAACCTTGCAAGATTCTCACCATACGTTTGCCGACACGCCCGCATAAAACCATTTCAACCGCTTCAAGCGTTGTCTCATCAGTCACACGGTGCCCATCAAGAAACGTAGAAGTGTGTCCTAACTTCTCAAGTAAGGCTGTGATTTCCGGCCCACCGCCATGTACGACGACAACGCGCATAGAGTAACTAGATGCATGGGCAATCTCTTGCAATAAGTCTGTCTGTTGACCGCCAACACTGCCACCATACTTAATAACGACTGTCTGCACTTTCTCGCCTCCTTGTCAAACCCATGGCTCGACAGGTAACCCTAAAGTCTCATCACAACCAAACATAAGATTTAAATTTTGAATAGCTTGCCCAGCAGCGCCTTTCACAAGGTTGTCGAGCGAAGACATCACCAACACGGTATTCGTTCGCGTATCCACATGAATACCTAATTGACAAACATTGGTTCCGGTGACATACCGAATTTCAGGAATTTGACCTAATGGCAAAACATCAACAAATGGTTCTAAAGCATAACGTTTTGTATATATTTCGTGAATCTCTTGTGCAGAAACCTTTTCTTGAAGAAAAGCATATGCCGTCATATAAATACCACGACGGATTGGCAACAACTGTGTTGTCATCAATATCGTCGGCGCTAAAGTTCCTTGACTTTGTGCATAGTTGCCAGACTTTTGCTTAGCTTGCCACAGCACCTGTTCAATTTCCGGTGTATGTTGGTGCTCACCCACTTTATAAGCACGTAAACTTTCTTCTACTTCCACAAAATGTGTAGATTGTTGTGGATTTTTCCCAGCCCCTGTCACGCCTGATTTGGCATCAAGCACAAGATGCTGATCATCAATAAGCGCTGTATCCATCAACGGTAAAAGCGCAAGTTCAGCCGCTGTCGCATAACAACCAGGATTTGCAATCAGCATCGCATCACGAATGCGATCGCGAAAAAGTTCTGGCAAACCATAAACAGCTTTGATATCGTCTGCACCTTTATACGGCCGCTTATACCATGTCTCATAAAGTTCAGGTGATAACCGAAAATCACCACTAAAATCAATCACGCGAATACCTTGTTTCAGCAGTTGTGGAACAAGCATCTGCGCTTGACCGTGAGGTAAAGCCAGCATTGCTACCTCCACATATTCCTTAAAAAACGCAAGATCAACATTTTGTTCAAAACGCAGTTCACTAATCGCAAGATGTCGTAGTTGTGGCAATACATCTTTGACCAACTGACCCGCTTTACTGTTCGACCCTACCCATACAATTTCAATGTCCGATCTAGCAGCAAGTAAACGCATCGCTTCGGTCCCGCTATACCCTGTAGCCCCAAAAATAGCCACACGCATACTGCCACCCCCTTGTCGAATCATTATACATATATGTGTATAAACTTGCAAGTATTCCATCAAAAAAGAAACCGTATGATAGAACAGATAATAGGCTTCTAGGTTCACAACTTGATTCAAAGCAAAATAGCAGGTCTCGCACTTTCGCAAGACCTGCTATTAGCAAATTGATTTAGTTATTGCGCGAAGTAGTGCCCTTGTTCGAGATCCGGAATCAGTTCAGGATGAACTGGTTGCCATCCCAAGAGTTCCTGAGTCTCTACACTCGACCCTGGCGATATACTCGAGATGTCGAGCGCCGCAATGGCACCGAGAAATCCGAAGTGGGCGTCAGCCTCTTCGCGGGAAATACTGACCACCGGCAGGTTCAGGTGCTTACCGATGACGTCGGCGATGTCACGAAAAGGCACCCCTTCTTCGGCGCGACCGGTTAGCCGTGATCCCGCCGGGGCGGCTTCCAGCGCCAAGCGAAACAGGCGCGCCGCATCGAGTCGATGTACGGCCGGCCAGCGGTTGGTCCCGTCGCCGATGTAGGCGGAGACGCCCTTCGTGCGAGCGATATTGATCAGTCTCGGCACGAAGCCCTTATCTCCCTTGCCGTGCACGGACGGTGCGAGACTGACGACCGATGATCGCACTCCAGCCAGTGCGAACACCGCGTTCTCCGATGCCACCCCATTCATGTGATTGGTGATCACAAACGGCTTATCGGAGCCCTCGAGTGCCGCCCCCATCGTCTCGACGGCGCGTAGATCGGTTATGAGCGCGCCGGCGAAGTCCGAGAAATCGCTATTTTGATTGAACGCTAGGTGAATGACGCCATCCACAGCGGCGGCGCCGCTGTGAAGGCTGTCGAGGTCGTCAAGGGCACCGCGGTGCACCGCGGCCCCAGCTTCCTTCAGTACTGCGGCGCCATTGTCTGAACGGGTAAGACCGAGGACCTGATGACCGGCATTGATGAGTTCGCGGACGACGGCAAAACCGATGTAGCCTGTTGCTCCTGTGACAAAAACACGCATAATAAAGTCCTCCTTAAGCTGTTGAGATGTAGAGTTACTTGAACAATTTGAGTATAAACTATAGAGTAAACTCTAAGGCAAGTCATCTTGAGGAGAGATTTACATGAAGATTCAAGAGTTAGCTGAAAAGACGGGTTTAACAATCTATACAATTCGTTTTTATGAAAAGGAAGGCTTATTGGACAGTCGGCATGTTCAGAGAGAGAAAAATAATTATCGTAACTATTCAGATGAGGCTATCGAGCGTCTGAATCTCGTAAAGAAGTTTCAAGGGGTGGGTTGTTCGCTTGCTGAACTGAAAGAAATTTTGCAGGATTATGATACAAATTCACGTACCCATCTACAAGTGATTGAATGGATTCGCCAAAAGATGAGTGAGATCGAACGTAAGAAGGACGAATTGGATCAGATTCTCGAAACGCTTAACTGGATGTTGGAGTACAGAACGGCATTGATGAATGGCACACAAAAGACCAAAATTTAAAACTTCGAAGGAATAGCATGTGTTCGAATAAAAATAAGAGTGCGAATCACAATAACCATTCGCACTCCCTGTCAACCGCAAACCACGACGAAAACAGACACACTTGTTTTTAGCCAATGATCCGCTTGCTTAGTGTCTACGCTTTTTTATGTTCTCACTTGCCGGATCGTGCTTAGTGCGCTCATCTTTTGCCATAATTTCTTCTTGTAAAACGCCTTGCGCCTGACTTTTTGAAGCAAGTGGCGATAAGTGCATAGATGATCTCTCATCTGCTTGATTGCTCGTCTTATTATCCATCGGTGACCTCCTCCTTTTACCCCGAATCTTGCATGTACAGTGTTCTCAGACGTCCTTTTGTCCATGCATAAAGCGTTGCACCAACCACAAAGAGAAGTAAACAAAGTCATATCATCCCGGCATATTACCTTGCATCGCCCCAAGTCCTACCGTACTGTCAACACTTTCTACCACTGCGGCCTGCACGATAGCTACCGCCGCTTGGGATCTTGTCAAGCCCGCTGTCCCATCGAAGTTCCCATGTATGGGTGACATCATCCCTGTCGCTAACATAATGGCAGCAGCTCTGCGAACATTGCCTGAAAGACTTGCTGCATCGTGGACAGAAAGTTGAAACAAGGCAGGTTTATTAATAAGCGCTGTAAAACCTAACGCACGGGCAATCGTCAACGCCGCAAATTCGCGTGTAGCAGGACGGTTAGGCGCAAATAATTGACCTGGAATCAACCATCCATGTCCATAAGCATCAGCAATTAACGGATAAGCAGCTGACTTCGTTGAAATATCTTGCATCGACTTCATCATCGCAGTCGTTAGTGGCGTGGACATACCACTTACGCCAAGTGCATTCACCAAAGTCTGTACAAAATCCGCGCGTGTCATCACTTGTTGGGGATGAACATCGCCATGCTGATCAACAGGGAGAAAACCGAGATTTGCCAAAAACTGCAATTGCGTTGCACCAGTGACACCCTGTATATCCTTTACTCTACCTACATAAGGGACCGTTTGCTGATAATTGTACGTATTAATAAATTGTTGCGTTAAAGCATCAAGGACAGTCCCATTGACAGGGGATGCCGACGCGTACACCAGAACAACATGAGCCGACGCATGATCGCCACCTGTTTGCGGTTGTGTTAACAAATATTCAAGGTTCATCGGATACTTTTGCAGCCACAACGCCTGTGCCAAAGAAAGTGAAATTGCATGAGCAGGTGTTGGTAAGGTGGTTAGTGGCACTGACGAATTCCAATAAAAGCTTTGCACAAGTCCTGTCACCGGATTTAGTGTGATATTACCGATGCCACTTGACACGGGTAATCCATGCACGATCGGTACAAGTTGATACATGACCTCAGCCAGGCCTTTAGCTCCTGCATTTGCGTTGCTAACAAGCGCGAGTGCACCCGTATCCTGAGGGAAATTCATGATCACAAATTGCTTGGCATCCTGTACAGCTTGCACGGCCGAAATTTTCGGATGAAACAAATCGAGTTTGTAGTTTTTAGGATCCGTCATAAAATTATTGGCATTAAGCACCATACCGTCCGTTGCATCAACGGTCGCACTGGCAGTTAAGGAAGCAGAACCTTTGACTTTCGCCCAGGTAAACGTGTACTGTAAATCGCCTGACGGCTGAACATGCGAGGCTGAACTGCTCTCTAAGCGGTCGGTTTGATCGATACTAAGCATCTGTTGTGCCGCTTGTAACGCCTGATCCTTGGACCAGTTAACTTTTTGAGATCCGGGAAGTACAGAAGGCCCTCCGGGTTTTACAGGAGTTGGCACGGTTGGTCTCACAACGGGGGAAGAAACACCTTGATCACCTAGTAGTGCCCCTGTCGAAGCATCAAGCACAGGATAACCGGGGCCATTCATACTAAAAGGTACATTCCACCAAGAATTTACCGCAGGCGATACGCTGGGCTGGTAGCCTAATTTTTCTATATATTGGGCGCCTGGTTGCCACACATTCTCATACCCTAATGATAGGCCAAGCGCTTTTACGTACAAAGCGTTAACAGCTGATGAAGAGAGAACGTGCTTTGGCAACGGAAAAGATATCGCAGACCATGTGTCATTAACTGAAATCAAGGTACCGTTACTCGTAATTTGCAAGGAAAATCCGTTAAACGGTGCCGGAATGTTATGGACCATTCGCTCAAAATCAAACGTATAGGTAGTCGGCCCAGTGAGTGCACCCTGTGTCGTTTGTGGTGTTTCCATTTGTGTTTGCGAAACTTGATTAGGATATAGTTTTTGCGCCCACTGCTTCGCTAAAATCGTTGCCTTCGCTAACGAAACCGGAAGTGGAAAGACAAAAGCGGAGTTTGGTGCTTGAGTATTGTACGACTCAATTAGGCCCGTTTTGGCGTTAATCACCACATTGATCCAATTTTGCTGACCATTGACGGCGGAGGTAGTGGGAGGATAGGCATAATTCAAAAAGTACGCCGGTTGACCTGTAACATCCGTCTGTAACATGCCTTGGGTCATTTGGTACGACGACGGAATCGATAGTAACCTGGTAGCAATGGCTTGAGCCTGCGCTTGTGTTATCTTGGTTGTGCTCGCTTGTGTACCTGTTGCCGCAAAAACGTCCGCTGAACTAAAAAACATCGGCATGACCATCAGAGCACCAGTAGAAAGTACTACTAGCCTTTTCATAGCAAAAAGGTGATTTATCATCGGTATCGTCTCCTTAAAACATCATGGATACTCTACTGACGACAAATCACCCAAAAAGGTTTCACCAGAAGCTACATTCTTGTCCCGATATCGGATCGGTAATGCTTACCCTCAAAATCAATGTGGTCAACACCTCGATAAGCAGCATCTCTGGCCTTTTCAAGGGACGTTGCACGTGCCACGACACCAAGCACACGCCCCCCATCGGTCACCGTATGCCCGAAGTCATCCAAAGTCGTCCCAGCGTGCAAGACATAAGCTGGCGAAGGAATAGACTCGAGCCCCTCAATTAGCAGACCTTTTTTGTATGCCTGCGGATAGCCTGCGCAGGTGAGAACAACGCACACGGTCGGATCCGTTGAAAAATAAGCGGGATGCGTCTGTACACGATCTTGCAAAACAGCCTGTAGCAACGATAGGAGATCAGTTTGTAAAAGTTCCATCACGACTTGCGTTTCTGGATCCCCAAAGCGCACATTAAATTCAATCACATAAGGCTGTCCATCTTGCACGATGATACCCGCAAAAAGCACACCTCGATACGTTATGTTTTGTGCCTGCAACTGTGCAACGACTCGCGAAAACACCTCATCATGAACCTTTTGTAGTACGTCTTGTGTAGCGGCAGGTACAGGATAAAAAGTACCCATGCCACCGGTATTCGGACCTTCGTCATGATCAAACACTTGCTTATGATCTTGTATGGCTGGCATCATCAAAAAACCATGTTGATCAACAAACGCCATCAACGATAGCTCGCTACCCTCGACAAACTGTTCGATCACCACACGTGCACCTGCATCGCCAAACGCGCGTTGCTCGATAGCGGCGATAATTGCCTGACGCGCTTCGTCCACCGTCTTCGCTACGGTGACACCTTTGCCTGCGGCAAGTCCATCCGCCTTTATGACAATCGGCGGTTCTATCGACGTAACGTAGTGTAATGCCTCATGAAGATCGTCAAACTCCCGATAGGCAGGCGTCGGGATACCCGCTTTAACCATGAACGCCTTGGCATATGCTTTGCTACTTTCAAGTTTGGCCGCAGTTTGATTCGGCCCAAAAATCGCCAAGCCAGCTTTTTCAAAGCGATCCACCAAGCCAAGAGCCAAAGGTACTTCCGGACCTACAATCGTCAGATCGATCGACTCACTTTTCGCAAAAGCAAGTAATCCATCGAGATCCTCCACCGTACGCTGTACAAGTGTGGCCACTTTGGCCATGCCAGGGTTGCCTGGTGCAGCGAACAAGGTAAGCTGATCAAGCGTGCCCGAAACGATCGCATCACGATGCAACTTTTGGACAATCGCATCCTCTCGGCCACCTGAACCAATCACCAAAATCTTCACAAGGTTCTTCCTCTCTAAGATCATTTAGTGCTTAAAGTGCCTGATACCCGTAAAGACCATGGCGATGCCCAACGCATCAGCCATATCGATTGACGCTTGGTCTTTAATCGATCCACCTGGTTGAATGATCGCCGTAACTCCCGCATTGGCTGCTTCTTCTACCGTATCTGGCATAGGAAAAAAGGCATCTGAAGCAAGCACACTTCCTTGACTTAACAAGCCAGCCTGCTGCGCGGCGATTTTTGCCGAACCCACGCGATTCATTTGTCCTGCACCAACACCCACTGTTTGCCCATCTTTCGTCAAGACGATCGCATTGGACTTCACGTGTTTGACAATCTTCCAAGCAAAGAGCAATTCATCGAGTTCTTGTTGCGTTGGTTGACGCTTTGTGACAACTTGCAAATTTTCTTTGGTGACTGTAGCTGTATCTGCGTCTTGTACAAGCAGTCCGCCTGTGACGCTTTTTAGCGTTACATGTCGCACCACCGCTTCACTAAGGGCAGGTAATTGTAGCACACGCACATTTTTCTTTTTTGCTAATTTTTCTAGTGCACCTTTTGAAAAAGACGGTGCGATCACAATTTCTAAAAATAACCCGGTGAGTTCTTGCGCCATATCCTCCGTCACTTCACGATTCGCTGCGACAATACCACCAAAAATCGATACTGGATCGGCAGCAAACGCTTTTTGCCACGCTCCAAAGATCGACGGTGCTGTACCAACGCCACAAGGATTCATATGTTTGACAGCGACAACCGTGGACTCCTGAAACTCAGCGAGCAAATCAATCGCAGCACCGGCATCTTGAATGTTGTTGTAGGACAATTCTTTGCCTTGCAATTGGATCGCATCAACTAAAGAAGGGCTTTCTTTGATACTGCTTTTATAGAACGTCGCTTTTTGATGCGGGTTTTCCCCGTAACGCAAGCCCTGTACCTTTTTGAAAGTAAGCGTCAAATCCTCAGCAAAGTCTTCACCTGTTTGCTGTGTGAGATAGTTTGCGATAATCGCATCGTACGCGGCCGTATGCCGAAACACCTTGGCACTCAAGGCAAATCGCTCTTGCTCCGTAAACGCTTGTCCTGCTTGAACCTTTTGCGCAATCGAGGCGTAATCCTCAGGATCCACGACCGTCACCACAAACCGATAGTTTTTTGCCGCAGCACGCAACATGCTCGGTCCACCAATATCAATATTTTCAATTGCATCATGCAACGCGACATTTTGTTTCTCGATTGTTTTTGCAAATGGATACAGATTCACAACCACATAATCGATCATCGTAATTCCGTGCTCTTGCGCCGCTTTAACGTGCTCCTCATTGTCACGCAACGCAAGCAATCCGCCGTGAATCATTGGGTGCAACGTTTTTACGCGACCATCCATCATCTCAGGAAACCCTGTTACCGTGGCTACCTCTTGAACGGCAATTCCCGCTTCTTGTAACGTGCGATACGTTCCACCAGTCGAGATAATCTCTACACCAGCTTCTTGAAGCACACGCGCAAAATCCACAATACCCGTCTTATCCGATACACTTATCAAAGCTCTCGTCATTTTTCCTCGTTCTCCTTTAGCAAAAGGCATACTGTGCGAACAACTTCAGAAAGCAGTTCATGTTCAGCTTCATGGATACGTGCGCTAAGCGTTTCTTTCGTATCTGTAGGTTTAATAGCAACAGGTGTCTGCGCAATCACAGGTCCATCATCAAGTCCTGCCGTCACATAATGAACAGTAACTCCTGTTTGTTGTATCCCAGCATCTAGTGCTTGTCCGATTGCATCAAGACCTTTAAATGCCGGTAGCAAAGAGGGATGTAAGTTGATCATTCGACCTTCGTAGGCATCAAGCAGAACACTTCCGACTAGACGCATATACCCAGCTAAAACCACCAGACGAACATCATGTTCTTGTAAAAAGGAGACGACTGCTCGTTCAAACGCCTCCTTGCCACCAGCCTCTTTGTGCTTTTTGGCCCATACGGGGATGTTTGCCAAACGCGCAAAAGCCACCGCCTGACATTCTGGTTGATCGCTCACAAGGACAGCCACATGTGCGGGATGCAACGCATTGGCTCGTTCAAGTTCGATCAAATGACGCGCATTCGATCCCGTGCCTGACGCGAACACCGCGATTGACACCTTATCCATGATGGGAATTCTCCCCGACATAAACCACGCCTTCACCAGCAACAACGCGGCCGATGATAAAAGGTGTCTCGCCAAACTCACGCAACGTATCACAGGCCTTCGCAACATCTTGTTCGTGTATTACTAAGACATATCCGATGCCCATGTTCCAAGTCCGATACAAGGTTTCCTGAGCTATCTCTTGTAGTTGAGTTAAATAAGAAAAAACAGCTGGCATAGGCCACGAACCTAACGTAATCTCACAACCAAGACCGTCCGGCAATGCACGCGGTACATTTTCCGTTAAGCCACCGCCTGTGATATGAGCCATACCTGCTAGCGAAACTATCTCAAGTAACGGTAAAACGGACGACACATAAATTCGCGTCGGCGTAAGCAAAGCTTCACCAATTGTCCCTTGCAATTCAGGCGATGTGTCCATAAGGCTAACGTGATGATCAGCAAGGAGCTTTCGTACCATGGAAAAACCATTGGAATGAACACCCGACGAAGGTAAGCCGACCAAGATGTCCCCTTTTTTCACAGCATTTTTATCCATCATACGAGATTTTTCTACTACCCCTACAGAAAAACCTGCCAAATCGTACTCCCCATCAGGATACATCCCTGGCATTTCGGCCGTCTCGCCGCCAATCAGCGCGGCATGAGCTTCCACACAACCTTGTGCGACGCCTTTAACAACTTGTTCCATAACAGCAGGCGACAACTTGCCTGTCGCAAAATAGTCAAGAAAAAACAGCGGTTCAGCACCCATCGCTAAAATATCATTGACACACATTGCCACGGCATCTATGCCAATGGTGTCGTGGTGATCAAGTGCAAAAGCCAGCTTGAGCTTTGTACCCACTCCGTCCGTGCCAGACACAAGAACAGGTTCTTCATAGCGGTTTTTATCAAAGAGAAAACCACCGCCAAAACCGCCCAAAGATCCCAATACTTCTTTTCGCATCGTGCGCATCACATGCGGTTTAATACGGTTTACGGCTTCGTTTCCAGCATCGATATCAACACCAGAAGCACGGTACAAATCTTCATCGTATTGCCCCACATTACCACTACCTTTCTAACGAACGAGAGGGATACACATCAGTTGGGTACTTTCCCGTAAAGCAGGCGTTGCAAAATCCATGATGTGTCACATCCTCGACACCAAATACGGAAAGCATGCCTTCTTCATCAAGATAAGCTAAACTATCAGCACCGATAAACTCTTGAATCTCTTCTACCGTTTTTCTTGCTGCGATCAATTCTTCACGAGCCGATGTATCAATCCCGTAATAGCATGAATGCTTAACCGGAGGTGAGGTAATTCGCACATGAACTTCTGTGGCGCCAGCTTCACGTAAGAGACTGACCAGTCGCGCGCTTGTCGTGCCGCGCACAAGGGAATCATCCACCATGACCACGCGCTTACCGGCCACAATTTTGCGCACAGCGTTCAATTTCAAACGTACGCCTAAGCTTCGTAAATCTTGCGAAGGTTGGATAAATGTACGTCCACTGTATTTATTTTTAATGAGACCAATTTCATACGGTATCGCCAATTCTTCCGCAAACCCAATAGCAGCCGAGATACTCGAATCAGGCACACCAATCACGACATCCGCTTCAACGGGCGTTTGCCGTGCGAGTACACGACCGAGTTGCTTGCGCACCATATGCACATTGAAACCGTCAATGTCACTATCTGGTCGTGCAAAGTAGATATATTCAAACGTACATAACGCCTTTTTGGCCGATGATGCGTACCGTTCACTATGCAGGCCTGCTTTATCGATGATAATCATTTCGCCTGGCTCAACATCACGTACAAATTCAGCACCGATCGTATCAAAGGCGCACGTTTCGGAGGCTACGACATACGCATCACCCATGCGTGCAAGAGCAAGTGGTCGCAGTCCTTGCGGGTCGCGAAGCGCAATCAACTGATCATCCGTCAAAATGACCAGAGCAAAACCACCTTTTAGCATGGAGAGACTGACACGCACATTTTCTGCAATCGTAGGAAATGCACCGCGCGCAATCAAGTGAGCGACAACTTCCGTGTCACTTGTTGTCTGAAAAATGCTTCCTTGACTCTCCAGATGGTTTTGCAATTGCCTTGCATTCACCAAATTCCCATTATGCGCCATCGCGAGATTACCCTGTCGAAAGCTAAACACGAGCGGTTGCGCATTAGCCACATTGCTTGCCCCAGCTGTGGAATAACGCACATGACCGACAGAGGCCGTACCTTTAAGACTTTCCAAGCGATTTCCCGCAAACACTTCCGTCACAAGTCCCATCGCACGATGACTGTGCATCGTCAAACCATCAACCGTCGCTATGCCGGCACTTTCTTGTCCGCGATGCTGCAATGCATAGAGCCCATAATACGTGAGTTGCGCTGCTTGCGGATGCCCAAAGATACCAAACACGCCACATTCCTCATGCAACTTATCGCTACAATGCATCATCCATTCATCCATGAACCAATGGCTCCTCGCCACGCGGATTCAAGCTCCTGTACCGGTGCTTGTACCACCACGTCTTGATCAATGTATACGGTAAACGTAGAATCCTTAGTCACTTCCCCAAGACGAACACAAGGCACGCCATGCATGGTTGCTAAAGATGTCAGTGCCTGTTCATTTTGCTTTGCTACTTCAACAAGAATACGAGACGGACTTTCACCAAAAAACACAGCTAAAAGATCATTCGTACTAAGAGCATGATCTGGTGATAAACGAACCTGTACACCAAGCTTATTTTCTGTCATAGCCATTTCCGCCAAAGCAACGAGCAATCCACCATCGGACACATCATGCGCTGCATGCAGCAGTCCTTGTTGAATCGCTTGTAAACAAACATCTTGTACTCCTTTTTCATCATCAAAAACAAAAGTCGGTAAAGCATAATCGAGATGGTGCATAGGATCACGCATAAGGAGATACTCTGAACCACCTAGCCCATCATCAAGACCTGCAAAAAGATCACCAAGCAGATACAGTGCATGACCAGACGCTTTCAAATCACTTGTCATAATATCTTTGACGTCCTCAATGAGCCCGACCATACCAATCACAGGTGTTGGATAGATGTCGATACCATGTGACTCATTGTATAAAGAGACATTGCCGCCGATCACAGGCGTCGCAAACACTTCACAAGCCCGACTGATACCATCTGCCGATTGTTCCAATTGATAAAAAATTTCTGGTTTTTCCGGATTGCCATAATTTAAGCAGTCCGTAACAGCTAATGGCTGTGCGCCTGAACAGACCAAATTGCGTGCTGCTTCCGCCACAGCCATCGCCCCACCTTGGTGCGGATCAAGATAAACATATCGGCCATTGCCATCCGTCACAAAAGCTAATGCTTTTTTCGTACCAGGAACTCCTACGACAGCAGCGTCAGATCCAGGTCGCACAAACGTCTCTGTACGAACCATCGAATCATATTGGTCATATACCCATTCTTTACTCGCAATCGTTTCGCGCGATAAAAGCGCAACAAGTTCGTCTTTCATGCTTGATGCCACTTGACAGACAGGCAGATCGACCCGCAATTCATCAAGATAACGTGGTCGCAAAGAGGCACGATAAGCAATCGGCGCTTCATCCACCAATGCCGTCACAGGAATTTGTGCCGCCACCGTCTCACCTTCCACGATGCGTAAAAAACCATCATCGGTCACATGACCGATTGCGGTCGCTTCCAAGCCCCACTTTTCAAAAATTTCATAAGCAATAGCTTCTTCGCCTTTTTCCATCACCACAAGCATGCGTTCTTGCGACTCGGATAGCATCATCTCATACGGCGTCATCGCTGTTTCACGCACAGGCACCTTCGTCACATCAAGCACAAGGCCACTGCCTGCGCGACTTGCCATTTCAGCCGACGAGGAAGTTAGCCCTGCTGCCCCCATATCCTGAATGCCAATCACCTTACCGGTGTCAATTAATTCAAGACACGCTTCAAGCAACAATTTTTCCATAAAAGGATCACCGACTTGTACCGCAGAGCGCTCCTTGGCATGAGGATCTTGCGTTGAAGCAAACGTTGCGCCATGAATACCATCACGTCCGGTTTTAGCACCCACCACAAGAACTGGATTGTTCGTGCCACTTGCCGTACCTGTCGCAATCTTGTCATGGGCAATTAAACCCACGCACATCGCATTGACCAACGGGTTATGCGTATAACGATTGTCAAATACCACTTCGCCGCCCACTGTCGGAATCCCAATACAATTCCCATACCCACCGATTCCCTCGACAGAATGGGAAAATAAATAACGATTGTGCGCGTCATTTAATTCCCCAAAGCGTAAACTGTTTAACAAGGCAATCGGTCGTGCACCCATCGTAAAGATGTCACGAATGATACCGCCCACACCTGTCGCCGCACCTTGATAAGGTTCAATCGCTGTTGGATGATTATGACTTTCCATCTTAAAAACAACAGCAAGGTTATCGCCAATGTCAACAATGCCAGCATTTTCGCCAGGTCCTTGCAACACACGCTCACCTGTCGTAGGAAAACGGCGCAAAACAGGCCGCGAACTTTTGTAACTGCAATGCTCCGACCACATCACACTAAAAATGCCAGTCTCCGTATAATTGGGTAACCGTCCTAACGAAGCGATAATCTTTTCATATTCTTCCTCGGTTAAGCCAAATGTGCGATAGATCTTTTGCTCTTGCACCTGTTGTGGCGTTGGTTCACCGTGTGCCATGTGCGTCCCTCCAGGTAGTAAAAATCGATGTAAAAAGCCGCACTCCATCGGCAGAACCTAAAAGTTCGTGTACAGCGCGTTCAGGATGTGGCATCATACCTAAGACATTTTTGTTTTTGTTAACAATGCCTGCGATATCACCGACTGAACCGTTTGGGTTATGTTCCTTACGATACCGAAAAACAATCTGTTCATTTTTCTCCAGCTCTTGTACCGTTGCATCATCAGCATAATAATTACCCTCGCCATGCGCGATTGGGATACGGATTACTTCACCTTCGTGATACGAGCGCGTATAGGGCGTGTCCGTATTTTCTACGACAAGTTGTGCCATTTCACAGCGAAATTGCAACGACTCATTTTGCCGCAAAGCACCTGGCAAAAGCCCTGCTTCGGTTAAAACCTGAAACCCATTGCAGATACCCATGACCAATTTGCCCCGGAGAGCTTCTGTCGCCACGGCATCCATGACGGGTGAAAACCGCGCAATTGCACCAGCACGCAGGTAGTCCCCGTAAGAAAATCCACCCGGTACCACAATCACATCATACGCAGAAAGGTCTTTTGTTGTATGCCAGACAAGCTCTGCTGTTCCTGCTGTCGTGCTTTGCACCGCTTTGACTGCATCCATATCACAATTGCTACCTGGAAATTGAATGACAGCTGTCTTCACGACGCTACCTCCGCCAAGCGATAGGTGTATGTCTCAATGACTGGGTTCGTCAAAAACTTTGCGCACATCGCTTGCACTTGTTCATTTGCTGCTTGCTCATTGTCAGCATCGAAAACCACTTCCAGGTACTTGCCCACGCGCACGTCATGCACATTCGTATATTGCATAGCATGTAGCGCTTTCGTCACAGCTGTACCTTGCGGATCAAGCACACTACCTTTTAACGTTACGTAAATCAAGGCTTGCCATGTCATGCGTTTGTCCCCCCAACGCGCCGCCAGATCTCTTGATACGCTTCTGTTACGCCACCAAGATCACGGCGAAAGCGATCTTTATCGAGTTTTTCTTGCGAATAGACGTCCCATAAACGACAAGTATCTGGCGAAATCTCATCGGCTAAAACGAGTTCGCCCGTGTTTAAACGGCCAAATTCGAGTTTGAAATCTACCAAGGTAAGATCGCGGGCAAGTAAAAATTCACGTAAAATTTGATTGATTTTTAATGCTTGATCTTCTAAATAGTCGATCTCAATACGTGTCGCAAAACCCATGGCAAGTGCATGTGAGCGATTGATCAAAGGATCGCCAAGTGCGTCATTTTTATAATAAAACTCCACAACAGGGCGAGATAACACCGTTCCTTCTTCCAAACCCAATCGCTTAGCCAAACTGCCTGCCGCAATATTTCTTGTTACTACCTCAAGGGCGATAATTTCTACTTTCTTGACGAGCATTTCTGTGTCAGAGACAGTCTCAACAAAATGTGTAGCAATCCCCGCATTCTCGAGAACATGAAAAAACGCTGTACTGATATGGTTGTTTAGTTCACCTTTGTGTTCAATCTGCCCTTTTTTCTCTCCATTAAGTGCAGTCGCGTCATTCTTAAATTCCACCAAGAACACATCAGGTTGTTCCACTTCAAACAATCGTTTTGCTTTACCTTCATAGACCATACGGCCTCGTTTCATAAGAGTGCCTCCTACAAAGTAATTTCTAGCAAGCCCAGACGGGCAAATATCGTATCGACGTGCTGCAAATGAAACCGATAATCGAAACATGCATCAAGGTCTTGTGCTGTCAGGTGCTCAGCGACTAATGGCACCTCTTCAACCAATTCCCGAAAAGAACGTTGCTCTTCCCAAGCTTGCATGGCTTTAGCTTGCACTGCATCATAGGCAGTTTCACGCGTCACACCATGTTCAATTAGTGCAAGTAACACCCGTTGTGAAAAAATTAAACCAAACGTCCGATTCATGTTACGCATCATATTGTCTGGAAAAACAGTCAAGTTTCCGATAATGTTCGTGATTTTCGTCAACATATAATGAAGGAGGATAGTACTGTCCGGTAGGATAATGCGTTCAACGGACGAATGGGAGATATCACGTTCATGCCACAAAGGTACATCTTCATAGGCAGCTAGCATATGACCACGTAGTACGCGCGCGAGTCCTGAGATCTGTTCGCAAGACACAGGGTTTCGTTTATGCGGCATGGCTGATGAACCCTTTTGCCCTGCATAAAAGGGTTCTTCTACTTCGCGAATCTCCGTTTTTTGCAATGCACGAATTTCTGTAGCGATCTTATCAAGCGACGTTGCTATCAGCGCAAGTACAGAAAGATATTCCGCATGGCGATCACGCTGCAAAGTCTGCGTTGAAATCGGTGCAGCTTTTAGCCCGAGATGATCACATACAAGCGTTTCGACTCGAGGATCGATATTGGCATACGTGCCAACAGCACCAGAAAGTTTGCCGTACTGCACGGTGTCTGCCGCATGTTCAAAACGTTCTAAGTTGCGCACCATCTCGGCATAGTAAAGCGCAAGTTTTAGACCAAACGTCGTGGGTTCAGCATGAACACCATGCGTGCGCCCCATCATTACCGTGTCTTTGTAGCACAACGCTTGTTGTCCCAAAACAGCGATAAATCCTTGAATTTTCTCACGTAGTAACGTGTTTGCACGTTTGAGTTGCACACCTAGCCCCGTGTCAACCACATCGGTACTTGTCAGTCCATAGTGCACCCACTTGCGTTCAGGACCTAACGTCTCTGATACTTGCCTCGTAAACGCGACAACATCATGGCGTGTTTCTTTTTCAATAGCAAGCGCACGATCCACATCAACGCGCGCTTTTTCACGAATCAATTTTGCATCAGCTTTTGGAACCACATCGAGTTTAGCGAATGCTTCCGTAGCTGCAATCTCGACTTCTAACCAAGCGTCATACCGACTTGACAACGTCCAAATTGCCGCCATTTCCGGTAAGGAATACCGTTCAATCACTCAAGTTCCTCTTTCCTTGGCTACAACATAACCATAACTCATTGTAAATTCAGTCTAACAAGACACCTTGCTTCGGTCAATACAAAATACGAACATTTACTATATTTCTAAGTTAAATGTTCGCTATTTAGCACTCGGTTTTCGTGCCTTGACACTCTAAGGAAGACTTCGCTACACTACGTAAGATAAGGGTTGCAAGAAGTGGTCTACTAGGAGGGCACGCTCTGTGCAAGATTCCAACCATTCATCTATCGATAAACAACATAACGTATCTGCAGTAGCGATCGTTGGACTCGGTTTTATCGGGCTCCCACTTTCCATGTCTTATACGCGCAATCACTATAAAGTCATTGGCCTTGATGTTAATGAGGCGCATATTCAACGTTTGCAACAAGGAATCACCGATAGCATTGAAAACTACGAGGGCCATACGCTTCAATATTATTTGCAAGATGCCCTACAAAATAACCTGTTTATACCAACTACAAATTATGCACAGGCGGCGCAAGAAGTTGGTGCCTATATCGTTACAGTAGGCATTCCGATCATTCAGGGGGCACCTTATTATGACGCTTTAGAGTCAGCCACAAAGGAACTCGCAAAAGTCGTCAAACCAGGCGATTTGATCCTCTATCGTAGTACACATGTACCAGGAACTGTCCAGGAACGTTTGATCCCGTTACTTGAGAGCATCAGCCCTTATAAGATCGGTATCGATGTGCACGTCGCTTATGCACCAGAACGTGTCGCAGAAGGCCGAGCCATGGAAGAATTCCAGACTATCGATGTCCTTATCGGCGGCATGAACCAAGAAAGCACAGAACATGCTAAAGAAGTTTTGCGTCGCATTAATCGCGCCACATTTCATGAGACATCTTCCATGGAGATGGCGGAAACCGTTAAAGTCGTAGAAAATGTGCAACGCGATGTGAATATTGCCATGGTGCAAGAAATTGCGCAATTGGCCCAAGCAACAGGGCTTCGCACAAGCGAATTGATTCGACTCGCCAATACGCATCCGCGGGTCAATCTTTTAACCCCAGGGGCAGGGGTCGGCGGCTATTGCATCCCTAATGCCTACTATTATTTACAGCATAAAGCAGATGCCGTAGACCTCAATTTACCGATCTTATCGACAGCACGAAAGACCAATGATTATGTACCTAATGCAATCTTAAGCCGCATAGATCATAAGCTTGGTGGCATCGACTTTACGCAAACGCGCTTTGCAGTGCTTGGTCTTGCTATGAAAAACTTCTCGAATGACGACCGTATCAGCCCAAGTGTTACTTTAGTTGAAGAACTCTTGCATCGCGGTGCAAAAGTAACAGCATACGATCCGTTAGTGCCTGTGGAACATCATAACTTTTCAGTACCCACACTCGAAGCATGCCTTGGCGATGCTGATGTCATTCTTATTACCATTTTACAAGAACACTGGCATACGATGGCTTTATCGACACTCTTGAAAATGGCGCCATCCTGTCGTTTGGTGTTTGACGCTTGCGAAGCGATCGTCCAAGATGGCCTGTCCGATACGCCGTTATTGCGTATCTGAGGAGACCTTTTATGCTAGCTAAAAAAAATGTCTTACTCATCGCGCATGAATTTCCGCCAATCGGTGGCGTCGGCGTACAACGCCCCTTTAAATTTGCTCAATATCTCAAAGAATTTGGCTGGAACCCAATCGTTCTTACCCAAGTTGCACGTTACAGTGCGACTTGGGATGCTTCATTGCTTGATGCATTATCCGATGTACCAATCTATCGCGCCAATGACCCTATGACGCACATACAGTCGCGACTTCGAAAAAAGGATCAAAAGGCAACATCCTCTTTTACCGAGTCAACACCAAAACCAAGCAATGCATCACCTAGCTTAAAGCGTAAAGTGATCAGCACAGGCAAGCGTGTGAAAGATGCCTTGATGATCCCTGATGAAACGATGTTGTGGATCAATCAAGCTGTAGCCCTTGGTTTACAAATTGCACAACAGCACACCATTCATGCGATCTATGCGACATCGCCACCTGCCTCATCGTTGCTCGTAGCAGCAACACTCAGTGAACGTACAGGTATCCCTTTGATCCTAGATTTTCGTGATCCTTTTGTCGCTAACTTGCACCGTAAGCAAGTTGGTTTTCGCCATGGCATCAATGAGTGGCTTGAAGCCTATGCTATTGTACGGGCAACACGAGTCATTACAGTCACGGAATCCTTTCGTCATGACTTTGCCATGCGCTACAAAAAACAAGAAGACAAGTTTCATGTCATTGCTAATGGATTTGATCGCGCCGATCTCACCCTTTCACATGATGTTGTCCGTGATCCTGATGTGATGACGATCTATTATGGCGGCATTTTGTATGGTAAACGGTCGCCCAAAAGCTTTTTAGAAGGTTTGGCTGCTGCCATTTCCAGCGGAACTGTCCCGAAAGACAAGATTCGTGTTTATTTTGCAGGTGTCTTTGATTATCCCGGTAAACAGGATAATCATGACATAGTGAACCGCCTTGGGTTGTCAGACGTTGTCAACGTGGTTGGGTACGTGGCGCACAGTGCGCACGTTGAATGGATGGCGAAATCTGACGTCTTACTTCTTGTCGGTGATCAAACGCATGGAGCAGGCGCGTATGTTCCCGCCAAATTGTACGAATACTTAGGAATGAGTCGTCCAATTTTGGCTTTGGTCCAAAAAGGGGAAGCCAGTCGACTTATTGACGAATGTCATGCTGGACTTTTAGGGGAACCTGATCAAAGTGCAGACGCCAAGCGAGCCGTTGAACAATTTTACACCCTCTGGCAATCCGGTGACTTAGCCAAATGGCAACAAAGTCCGCTTGCCATTATGTACGATCGAAAGGAGCAGACTCGCATGCTAGCAGAGCAACTTAATGCCGTCCTTCATGAATAATCGCACCAAGCAAAAACTACCTTTGCGACTTGCTGAAGCTGCGGCAAACACGGTTATTCAGGAACTCTCCTGCGTACAGGGAGTGATCGACTGTGCCCCATCAGGCAGTGTGCGACGACGTGACCCATTATCCGATCATGTCCTTGTGCTTGCCTGCATCAGGCAAGCAGATGGTCAAATTATGCCTATTTTGCAATCAAAAAATTATGTACTTTCTTCAGTGGATGACTTTGTGCGAAATCCAGTTCGTTCGATGATCAGTCCGATGCAAGCTATGACGCGCATCATCGAGCTTGAAGATCGAAAAATTCCTGTTGCTGTTCTTTTCATCACACCACCTTTATGGGCGATGGCAAACGTCTACCTAAGTGGCGATGCACTACATAACGAGATTCTGCAAGGTAAAATAGCATCGCCAGCATTGCCCACATCTGAGCAAGAATCCGAGCATGAAGTCTATGCCAAGGCAGGATTTCCTTTCATCATCCCTCTTCTTCGTGACGGTGTGTCGATGACAAAGGATCCCCAGACACTCGTCGATCGCACAGACATTCAAGGCGATTTGCATATGCATACCACCTACAGCGATGGTCATGACACTTTAGAAGCTATGGTCAAAGCCTGCATTGGTCGCGGTTACCGTTATATGACGATCAGCGACCACTCGCAAGGCCTGACTGTGGCGCATGGCTTATCCTATGATCGCTTACTAGAACAACACGAAGAGCTCTTGCGCATACGCGAAATGTATCCGCAAATTACGATTTTTCACGGTTCTGAAGTCGACATTACAGCGAGTGCCAAACTCGATTTCCCTGACACTATCTTACGTCAACTGGATTTTGTCGTCGCTTCGATCCACACCGCGATGCGCCAAACAAAAGCAGAATTGACCGCACGAGCGCTCTATGCAATTCAATCCCCGTACGTGCATATCCTGGCACACCCGACAGGACGCATGCTTGGAAGACGCGAATCATTTCCCCTTGACTTTGATCAGGTGTTTTACGCCGCTCGCGAACACGACGTTGCTATCGAATGCAATGCAAATCCTGAACGTCTCGATCTTGACCCGCTCTTATTACGCCGTGCTGTTGAAGCAGGATGTCTCTTTAGCATCGACAGCGATGCGCACTCTATCGAAAACCTCACACGCATAGAACAGTATGGTATCGATATGGCGAAAAAAGGGTGGGTACCAAAGGAGCGTGTGATCAACACCTGGCCTCTTAAGCGGCTCCTAGCATGGATGACTCGCAAATAACCCCTGTACATTTTGCGAAGTAGGTTGTACAATATCGCGGGCACTTGAAAGTCAGTGTAGGTGTTCAGGGGGAATTTTCATTGCAACAACACTATGATGTTATTATTGTGGGAGCAGGTCCTGCCGGGCTGTATGCTGCCTATGAATTTACACGTATAACTCCACAAGCAAAAGTATTGCTTATCGATAAAGGCGTGGAAGCACGTTATCGCCATTGCCCAATCATGGAAGGTAAAATCGAGAAATGCCCACCACCCAATCATATCAAAACGTATGCATCCTGTTGGCCTGCCTGCGGTGTCATCAATGGCGCCGGCGGTGCCGGTAGTTTTAGCGATGGCAAATTCAATATCACCGCAGAGTTTGGCGGCTACTTGCAGGACTTCATGAGTTCATCGCAAGTCCTAAATCTCATCGAATATGTAGATGCTATCAACCTTAATCATGGCGCACCAGGCTCCATCACCAATCCTTCAACGCCAGAAGTAGCGAACATTGAACGGCGAGCCATCGGTGTCGGTCTCAAGCTCTTACGCGCTCGTGTCCGCCATATCGGTACGGATCGCAACCTTGAGCTGATGAATTCGATTTTTGCGTACCTCGAACAACACATCGATATGCAATTTCGCGCCTTTGTCGAAGATATACTTGTCGATAATGATATGGTACAAGGTATTGTCCTGCGCGATGGTACGGAACTGAAAGCCAATCATGTGATCTTGGCACCAGGTCGCGACGGTTCGACGTGGTTATCTGACTTGCTTCGCCGACATGCCATTAAAATGACGAACAATCAGGTGGACATTGGCGTTCGCGTCGAAACATCGAATGTCGTGATGCAAGAGATCAATGAACATCTGTATGAAGGTAAATTTATTTACCAATCACCATCGACAGGCTTGCACGTCAGGACGTTTTGCAGTAACCCATCCGGTCATGTGGTGGTAGAAAATCATACTGGCATTATGGCTGCCAATGGTCATGCTTATAAAGATCCTGAATTAGGAACGCCCAACACGAATTTCGCGTTACTTGTCAGTCATCGCTTTACAGAACCTTTTGATAAGCCCAATGAATTTGCCAAACAAATATGCGGTCATGCCAACGCTTTATCCAATGGATCGATCATCGTACAAAAATACGGTGATTTACTCAAAGGAAGGCGTAGCACGCCGGAGCGCATTAAAGATGGCTTTATCGAACCTACGATGAAAGAAGCTGTTCCCGGTGATCTCGGCCTTGTGTTACCATATAAAACCATGGTGGCTTTACAAGAAATGATCGAAGCACTCGATCATGTCACACCGGGTATTGCGAGTGAACATACGCTCTTTTATGGTGTCGAAGCAAAGTTTTATGCAGCGCGGGCGCAAGTCGACAACCATTTGGAGACGAAAATCAAAGGATTATTTTGCGCAGGGGATGGCCCTGGATTATCACGTGGCATCGCCCAAGCAGCGAGCAGCGGAGTCTTTATTGCCCGCAATATCGCTGTAACCCTCTAATTTATCTATACCGATGCCACACACATAAGCCAAGCTGACACAATACACACATCCCCTAGAGGACTAGTCTAGGGGATGTTGTCTATGTATACGATTTGCAAAGGTTCTGTCAGCATCGTACCGACTAATCAACCTAGATGCACTTTTTCGAATGTATCCTCTTCTTGCGCTTGATAAAACACTGTAGGGCGAATCATGGCTATTTCATCACAAACAGGAAATTTCTTACAATGAATACAATCTTTCCAGATCTTTCGATGTAATGATGCTTTTTCCACAATAGAAAATCCACAACGATCAAAAAAATGCTGCTGATACGTCAAGGCCAAAACACGTGGTATTTCCATCATCGTCGCCGCATCAAACAAAGCATCAACAAGCAATCTCCCATAGCCCATCTTTTGTACAGATTCCATAACAGCGAGTGAGCGAATCTCTGCAAGATCGTCTCCTAAAATGTGCAGGGCAGCTGTACCTACCACCTTACCTTGATGCTCGATGACCCAAAATGCAGCGAGTGTTTCACAAACCGATTGTCGTGTACGCGGCAACAGCAACCCCTGTTGTGCATAGCTATACAGCAAATTGACGATGGCATCAACGTCACCAATTTTGGCTTTACGAATCACAAAAATCGCTTCCCCTCATAGCGACAATCACGTCGTATATTCCGCATTGATCGAAACATAGTCATGCGTCAAATCGCAGGTAAAAAATCGACACCGTGCTTCATCTTGTCCAAGGTCAATCGTGATCACAATGTCTTTTTGTACCATGACTGACTGAGCCTCATCAGGGGAAACTTCCCGAAACTTTCCGTCTTGAAAGACAATTTGTCCGCCGATTTGCATCGTCAAGTGCTCCCAAGCGATCGTCACTCCAGAGCGTCCAACGGCAGAAATGATCCGACCCGGATTAAAGTCCTCTCCGTAAAATGCCGTTTTCACTAAGGGCGATGTTGCGACCGTAGCTGCAATTTGTTCTGCGTCTTGTTGTGAAACAGCATGCAACACTTCAATTTCAAGAAATTTCGTTGCCCCTTCCGCATCGCGTACGATCATTTGCGCAAGATCGTTCGCTACCTCATCCAGCGCAGCACAAAATACCTTAAATTCGTCATCCTCTGCTGTCAACAAATCCCCTTCACCTGTCGCTAACAGGATGACACTATCGTTAGGACTGGTGTCCCCATCGACAGAAATCGCATTAAAACTTGTCCGCACAGCTTTGGCTAACGCAACTTGCAAGGCTAAAGCATGGACAGGCGCGTCCGTGATAATCACCGACAACATGGTTGCAAGCCTGGGATGAATCATACCAGCCCCTTTAGCAACGCCGCCCACGGTATACTTTTTCCCATGAAGTACAACTTTGCGAAGTGCCGTTTTAGGCACAGTATCGGTCGTCATCATCGCTCGTGCCACGTCTATACCTGCTTTTGGTTGATCGGATAACGTGCCAACAAGTGATGGTATGTGTTCAATTAGGCGAGCCGCATGCAAAGGAATGCCGATCACCCCTGTATGCAACACAATCACTTCATCAGCGTGGCAACCAACCTCTTTCGCCACAGCAGCGGCTAACAGTTCCGTATCAGCGCGTCCTTCAAGGCCGGTGCCTGCATTCGCATTACCGCTTGTAATTAGCACAGCTTGCACAGACTTTCCTGCATGCAAGCGCTCTGATGCGCTTTCTACACAGGCACTCTTAAATTGATTGGTTGTAAACACACCTGCATATGCAGCTTTTTGATCCACCACAAAAAGTGCCGCATCATCCGCCCCATTCGCTTTGATACCAATCATGCCTGATGCACAACGTACCCCTTTTATGTTGGTTATGCTCGTATCTACCATGCCGTCGTCGCCGCCCATCATTCCATCGTCCGTTGCAACTAACTATACATACAATCTAATAATTATGCAACTGTTGGCGATGATATAACGAACGCGCAGACACGTTATCTTGTGCATACGCTTTAAGCAATAACGTGTAGGTAACAGGGGCTGTTACCAGTTCATAAGGTGGCAGTACGCCTGGTCCACAACTTGCGCTGCCTAAACCATGTTGTGCATAATCCAAGTTGACTGTCGTTCTTTGTTCATCGTTAAGCTCGTGTGTGTGCAACGCTTTATCTAAAGATTGTGTCGAGTAGGTGTGCGCACTAAATTGAAAGACAGGCGCTCCTGTTACGTGGATGCCATAACCTCGTTCATCGGTGATGGATAGAAAACGAACATCCACATGGTTACCGTTTTCCTGCGGCAAAACATACGGCGTATGCAGATCCTTTACACTTTTTTCGTAAATGCCATAGCGCATCGCTTCTTGACTATCACTATAGGATTCGCCAGGTCCGCGCCCTTGCCAAAGCACACGCGAAAAGTCAGGAAGCAGATCCATTTGCAACCCGATACGCGGTAAGATCCGTGGATAAACGCCCGTCGGAACAATCGCTGTCGTTACTTTCATCGTCCCTAAAACGTCGATTTCATAGGTCATGACACATTCCAATCCCCACGCCAACGCAGGCGGCGCTACGCGACTTTTCACTTCGACTTGAAAGGAATACTCAGGATCAAGCCATGTCGTGGAGAAACTAATCAAACGATCGGTTAGCAGATGCACGCCAAAATTTTTCCAATACGAAGCTAACGTAGGGTTAGGGTCTCTTGTCGGTGGGTTATCATTGTCTGTCATTGCGCGCCAAAAATGCGGGTGCAGTCCTTTTTGCAACAGAGCAATACCCTGATACGACCACGCTTGTAGTTCACCATCGATTTTGCTAAAGGAAAGCGAAAAATCAAAACCAGCTACCGTGAGCGTAGTCTTCGTTTCGTTGACAAAAAGTTTCTTGTCTGTCACGGGTAAAGCAATACCTACACGAGCTGTTTTTTGTACTTCAGCTAATAGGAATTCGGCAAAACCTATCTCAAACCCGCGATTGGCAAAACACTGACTTTTTTCAAGCACAAAATCCAGCTGTAAGACGCAATCGTAGCTGACATCGGGTAACAAAGTTAGCTTATACGGTATCGTGATTTCTGTACTTTCTCGCGGAGGTAAAGGTGGTAATTGCATCGATCCTTCCTGCATTATGGATCCTTCGCACAGAATCCGCCATTCGCAGCGAAGCACATCTAAAAGCAAAAAATCAAAGCGATTGGTTACAGACAATGTCCCCAAATGCAAATCCACGGCCGTAACAGCCACCGGCTGAATCGCCTTCTTGTACGCTAAAAGTGCGGGTGATGGCGTGTGATCAGGAAATACCAATCCATCAATGACAAAATTGCCATCATGCGGTTCATCACCAAAATCCCCACCATAAGCGTAAAACGCTTCACCCTCTTTGGTATGTTGCAAGATACCGTGGTCAAGCCATTCCCACACGCAACCACCTTGCAACCGAGGATAGCGATAAAAAGCCTCCACATACTCTTTTAGACCACCCGGCCCATTACCCATCGCGTGGGCAAATTCACATAAGATGTGCGGTTTATCGATGTCTGTGCGCTGCCCAAGTTCGATTAGATCAGCCACCGACGTATACATGGTGCTATGAACATCCATCACAGCACGCGAGAAATCCCCGTCAGAATCCATGATCGCACGCGTCTCACCTTCATAATGAAGTAACCGCGTGGGATCCAATTCCCGAGCGCGCTTGGCCATGGCGATATGGTTTTTCCCAAAACCTGATTCATTACCTAATGACCATAAGATGATACAAGCATGATTTTTATCACGCACAATCGTGCGTTCCATGCGATCGACGTACGCTTTACGCCATGCATCATCATCACTAAGTTGGTTCCAGTTGCCAGCAGGAAAGAACCCATGGCACTCTAAGTCCGCTTCCCCGATCACGTACAAACCATAGCGATCGCATAATTCATAAAATCTCGGATCATTAGGGTAATGACTGGTACGCACCGTGTTGATATTGTGTTGTTTCATCAAGAGTACGTCCTCTTGCATCCAAGAAAAAGGCACAGTTTTACCATATATCGGATGGTGATCGTGACGATTGACCCCTTTGATCATGATCGCGGTTCCATTGACAAGAAGTAACCCATTGCGTAATTCGACGTTACGAAACCCGACATCTGTCGGAACAATCTCAAGAATTTTCTGTTCGTCATCAAGCAATGTAATGGATAGATGGTATAAATAAGGATCCTCTGCAGACCACGTATATACATCAGAAATGTCAGCACAAAGTTGTAAACTTTTCCTATTTTGTGCATCTACAGTACAATCGCTATCTTGTATGGTAAGTGGTACGAGCCTGCCATCATCATCATAAAGCGTCACACGAACTTTTCCTGATCTCGCTTGCAATCCGGTATTTTGAATGTCAACGCATAAGGATAAGGTAGCGTTCGTATACGATGCATCAAGCGTTGTCGTCACGGTGAAATCGGCGATATGCAGCATAGGTCGAATTAAGATGTATACATCGCGAAAGATGCCACTTAACCACCACTGATCTTGATCCTCCAAATAACTTCCATCCGAAAATTGAACCACTTGCACAGCAATCGTATTGATTCCTGCATGAACATACTGCCCAATTGCAAATTCGGAAGGCAGGCGACTTCCCTGGCTGTACCCTACATAAAAACCATTGATAAACACCTGAAAAGCACTATCCACGCCTTCAAATCGCAAGCTAACGTACTTATCAACAATCGCATCGCTTATTACAAACGTTCTTCGATAACAACCCGTTGGGTTTTGTGTCGGCACATGTGGCGGATCAACGGGAAAAGGGTAGATGACGTTGGTATAATGGGGTCGTCCATAGCCATGCATTTGCCAACTTGATGGCACAACGAGATTATCCCAAGAGGTATCATCAAATTCAGGGATAGAAAACGATTCGGGAACGGATTTAGGTGTGTCGTAGTAAGCAAACTTCCAACTTCCATGCAAGGGATAAAAAAAGGCAGAGTTGCCCCGCTCCTTGGAATTTGCCGATAATTCATCAGCAAACGGTATAAAATAGGAACGAGCTTGCAGACGATTTTCTTCTAAGATTTCAGGATTTTCAAAAATCATGTATAATCCCCCTGTCAACTAGTAAACGCATTCATAAATTTGTGCAAAAAGTATGGTCACGAGGCCATAAGTATCCACCATGAATATAGCTTACTTTAGGAAATTGTCAATGGAATCCCGCGAGGTACATAGATTCACTCAGAAAATAATTTACCATGACAGTCCCTTGAATGCCCAGGGAATGTCATGGTATCTTATTTATTCCCACTCAATAGTTGCAGGCGGCTTTGACGTCACATCATAAACCACACGATTAACACCAGCCACTTCGTTGCACATGCGGCTTGACATGCGTTCAAGTACCTCATAGGGAATGTGCGCAAATTGGGCGGTCATGCCATCGCGCGATGTGACAGCACGAATGGCTACTGTATAACCATACGTACGTTCATCCCCCATCACGCCCACGCTTCGAACGCCAGTTAGCACGGCAAAATACTGCCAAATTTCACCCATGAGGTCCGCTTTTTGGATCTCCTCACGAACGATGGCGTCAGCATGTTGCAAAATCGTCAACTTTTCTTCTGTAACTTCACCCATAATACGAATAGCAAGCCCAGGACCCGGGAATGGCTGACGCCACACAAAATGATGTGGCAACCCAAGCTTTTCGCCAAGTTCCCGCGCTTCGTCTTTAAAGAGCGTGCGAAGCGGCTCGATCAGCTCAAAATGCAAATCTTTCGGTAATCCGCCGACATTATGGTGGGATTTGATCGTAGCTGCCGTCTTCGTACCACTTTCGATAACATCGGTATACAAGGTTCCTTGACCAAGAAACTTAAATTCTCCCAAAGTCGCTGCAGTCTCGTCAAACACATGGATAAACTCAGCACCGATGCGTTTGCGTTTTTGTTCTGGATCAGACACACCATCGAGCAAAGTCAAAAAGCGATCACGTGCATCAATGCGATGAATGGCCATATGAAACACACCCGCAAACATGTCCATTACCTGATCGGCCTCATCTTGCCGCAAGAAACCATGATCCACAAAGACGCAACTTAGTCGATCCCCAATCGCCCGATGAAGCAATGCCGCTGTGACCGACGAATCAACGCCACCAGATAAAGCCAAAAGGACACGCTCGCCGCCGACCTGCTCACAAATCTGACTAACCATATCATCAATAAAAGAATCCATCTGCCACGTCGGATTACATTTGCACACCGAAAACAAGAAATTTTGCAACAATTGATCGCCAAAATCAGTGTGTTGTACTTCAGGATGAAATTGCACACCATACAGGTGACGAAACGCATCACTCATGGCAGCGACAGGCGCACTTGGTGTGTGCGCATCAAGCTGAAACCCTGTTGGGACAGCCGTGACCACATCACTATGACTCATCCAAACACGTTGCGTTGTAGGAGTCCCTGCAAACAAAGGACTTTGCGAAGCAACAGTCACATCAGCCGATCCATATTCTCTGGCTGGAGCGCGCTCTACGGTGGCATGAAAATCTTTGGCCATCAGTTGCATGCCATAACAGATGCCTAAAATCGGAACGCCTAATTCATAAACTGCAGGATCGATCGTAGGAGCACCATGGTCATAGACACTTTTGGGTCCGCCGGAAAAAATAATCCCTTTCACGTTTTTTTCGCGCAACGTCTGCGCCGACACATCATAAGGCAAAAGTTCCGAATAGACGTGCAGATCTCGAATACGCCTTGCAATTAACTGATTATACTGACCTCCAAAATCCAACACGACAACAAAATCTTCATGACGACTCAAGACAAACAGCCACCTCTCCAAAAATTAACCACGAATCTTTTGCCCGTTGGGCACACTTGGACCACTTTGCGCTCCAAGATTTATTGACTTGCGCCGATAACACCGAGCCACATCGCGCAAGATCATGTTGCCTTGCGTCAGCTCTGATACCTCTACATGCTCACCATAGCGCATCGTTTCGTACCATAGAACAAAACGCAAACTAACCGCACGGGCGCTCTCTTGAGATAACCCATGACGCACTTGCCGTAACAGATCTGACATGACAAATTCACGCAAAGTAAGTCCTTGCGGTTTTTGTCCTACCAAGCGATAAAAGCGATGCATGATGACATCAAGCGCACGATCTTTACTCGAAATAAAAAGCTTCTTTTGCCTTGCACGGTACCATGTATGCCATCCTACGATAAACAACCAGATAAGCGCAATAAGAACAAGAATCGCACCTAGTACAACCAAGATCGCAGCGAAAAATTTCGATAGGTGACTGGCCGCTGCGCTCCCCTTTGTCCCTTTTGAAACAGCCGTCGGATGATTTACTTTGCTATGGGCTGCCACAACGATGTGATGCGTTTGCGAATGCGTTTGTGCGTTTGGCAGCACAAACGATGGCGTCGCTTCAAACGGTACCCAGCCATAGCCTGCAAACCACACCTGCGTCCAGGAGTGCGCGTCCGTACCATGTAAAACGTATTCTTTACCATTGCCGTGATAATTCGGATTCGCTGGAACCGATACAAAACCTTTCACCCATCGTGTAGGGATGTTTACAGCGCGTGCGAGTACCGCAAGCGAACTTGAAAAAAAATCGCAGTACCCACGATGCGTAACAAACAAAAATTGATCCACAAAATCTTGACCAGGTTTGATAAAAGGGATATTTTGCGTTTCATAGGTTTCGTGAGATTGTAAGTAGCCAATAATCGCTTCCACCTTAGCGAGCGTACCCGATTTACCTGCGGTAATTTTTTTAGCTAACTGTACCACACGATACGGCAAGGATTTCGGTAATTCTAGGTCTTGCGGAAAAGCATAAGCAAGATTGCCATCATGCACGTGAGAAAGCTCCGAATTCGATACGATAGGCACTTCGGATGTCACCGTATAACTTTGCCCCGGTTTTAACGTACCAAAGGAAATCGAGTCAGCTGCCGTATCAACTGTGTACGACTTGATGCCTTTAGGAGGCATAACTTTTGTGACCTGATACCCGGCAAAAGCCACAGGATACGTACCTCTAACATCTTGAATGTGTTGGGTAATTGTTTGTGTCGCCAACTGCGTGGTTGGTCCCATATCCTGTGTCATGACATCCGGTAACGCATGACCCGCACGAAGTGTCGTTGGGAATGGCGCATCAGGCGTCCACCCTGTACCGGTGTACGTATCTAACGTTTGCCCTTGATAATAAGACGGTCCATTGGCAATCACCCGAAAAAACACGGCAGGACTTCCATTAAATGGACCTCCCAATGCATTATCGTTGGCACCATAGTTCGAAGCTTGCGAGCCTGTTGCCGATAACAAAATGGCGTGCCACAACGCCGTAGGCTTGGGCCACGTTGCTGATTGCTTGGGTAGCAAGAGTCCCACGATCATCATCGCGACCACAAGTAAGATAGGCGCTGAAGCCTGGCGCAACAAAGCGCGATACGAATGCAATTGCGAGATAATGTGCAAACGGGGCAAATGCATCCACATCAGCAAGGTGAGACCGATCAGAAAAAAGCAGACGATCGCCCAAGCATCCTGTACCTGATATGTCGTAGCAAGATCGATTAAGGAAAATTCGCCGGCTACAGTTGCCACCATCATCCAGTAAGGGCGTGATGTTCCTTCTTCTAATAACCTCGTACCAAACGTGATCACGCCTAAAAAAGCTAATGTGCGTACACCGTTCGTCACGTACTGATAATCGTGAGAGAACAAACTTTGCACGGCGCTGACAAGATCATTTTTAAGAGAGACAAAAAAAGCAATAGGTTGGCTCCACAAAACCTGCGGATAATATTCCCATTTGAGCAATACAAGGACAGCAACGGTAAGCAGCGTATAACGCAGCGCCTTTTTTCGTACAAAACTACTCATTAATAGGAGTCCAATGTAAAAGATAATAGGGATAGTTTCCCCCATGTATCCTACATTGCGCGCCGCTACTAGCACGATGCTAATCCAAAGAAACAGCAACGTGGACACACCGATACGGTGAGCGAGTTCACGATCTAATGAAATGCGCACCGGATATCATCCCCCCTGCCGTTACCCCATGCAAATCAGACAATGCATGCAGTTCGTAGATGCGCCATCCAAACGTACGCAATCTTACGATCGTTGCTTGCGAAGACTCTTCTAGCGCTTCAAAACGCATGACAAACACATCAAAATGTTGTTGCCTTTGCTTCGCGATCACAGCAAGTCGTAACAGGTCATCGTTGATCGTATCCGTAACAAGAACGACAGCTGTTTGCCGAGGTAATGTCATAAAATGCCAGAACTCCTCCGCAAATGGACTGCGACGCGTACCTTCCACCATGGCAAGATGCTCCATCACCTGCAAGAAGCCGACATCGCCTTTACTCACCGGAAACTCGGTACATGTCGCGCCAAAAGACAATAAGCCAAAGGACATCGTCGCCTGGTACATGTACTTCAAAAGTGACGCTACTGTCGACAACATCAGTTCAAAGTCTTCTTGCTGTGTGTCACTAAAGCGTGCATCAAGTGCAAAGACGACATCATTCGCGACATAATGTTCGAATTCTTTAGAGCGCAATATGCCTGTTCGTGCACTCGCAGGCCAGTGAATACGACTTAAACGGTCCCCTGCGACATAATCACGCACACCGACAACTTTGGTCGCATCATCGGCCGCGCGCCCTTGTGCCATACGATAGCCTTGTTGCACTTGTAACGACTTATTCCATGTGTTCAGTGAGTAGGTCTCAGGATAAACAATTACTTGCGAAACTTCAGGAATGAAAACAGTCCACGTTAAAAGGCCAAACATATCGCCCCCCGTGATGCGCACGGACGAAAATCGGTACACACCACGTGTGACATGCTTTGCCGTATACACGATCTTCGCCTCGCGACTGCGCCAGGGAAATACCATCCATGATGTGCGATTCATGCGCACAGCAAGTTTTTGTGTCACGTCATCTTCCACGCGAAGCCATTGTACAGGCAACCATGATGATTCTTGCAAGGAAATGGTCAAAGTTACATCGATATCGGCGCCAGCGTGCACACGTTTTGCGGAAATTTTACGGGTAACTTGAAAGGTTCGGTGTCGTGATCCCATGGCGATCGTTTCATAAAGGATAAAAAGGATAAATGCCCCAAATAAAAACCACGGTCCAAACCCACCGTACATCTTGGATAGGACAAACAGCGTGAACCCTGTCAGATACAAGAGCGTGAGGACAATCGCATTTCGCATCGAACTTACCTTTGTGCCGAAATGACGGGCACCGTGACTGAATTCACCATGTCATCGAGCAATTCCTTAGCTGTCAGGCCTTGAATTCGAGCTTCCGGGTGCAAAATCATGCGGTGCCCAAAGACGGGTTCAACTAACATCTTGATATCATCGGGAATAACAAACATACGACCGTTTATATAGGCTAAAGCTTGTGCCGCACGCGCAAGCGCAATCGCTCCGCGCGGTGATACGCCAAGATACACTTTATCGTGATGTCTCGTTTTATGAACAATGTCCACGATGTACGCATAAAGAGTAGAATCGATAAAAACCGTCGCTGCCTCTTGTTGCCACATGATGATTTGTTCAGGCGTTACGACAGCCGATAAGTCTTGTACCATGACGCCTGTAGTCCCGCGCAACAAGACATCAAGTTCCTCATCGCGTGTCGGATAACCTACGGATAATTTCAAGAGAAAACGATCCAACTGTGCCTCAGGTAAAGGAAAAGTACCTTCGTATTCAATAGGATTTTGCGTCGCAAGCACAAAAAAAGGTGTAGGCAACGCATGCGTCACGCCATCAAATGACACGCTGTGTTCCTCAAGAGCCTCAAGTAGTGCGGCTTGCGTTTTTGGCGATGTACGATTGATCTCGTCAGCTAAAACAATCTGGCTAAAGATCGGACCTTCTCGGTACTCGAAGTCGCCGATACGTTGATTAAAAATCGCCGTTCCTGTCACATCGGAAGGCAAAAGATCTGGTGTAAACTGGATGCGCTTAAATTCGCAAGCGATACTTTTGGCTAACGCTCGCACAAGCACCGTCTTACCAACACCTGGAACATCCTCGAAAATAACATGCCCGCGGCTGATCATCGCCACCAGGCACAGACGTACAATATCAGATTTGCCAACAATAACTCGTCCGACATGATCGATAACATGTTGAATCAGCGCCGCAGGTTCTTCTGTTTTGTTCTCTATCGTCTGTGTTGTCTCCATAGAATAAAAGAGCCTCCTAACGCCCCGCAGGTTACTAGTCAATCAACCCTTTTCTATTGTCGCAGGCATCTTTGATAAACGCAATTATCTCGTGTAAACAATTAATCATGGATATAATTTAAGGGATTGAGTGATACTGGGAATCCTGATGCATTAAAGCCAGTGGCGACCGTAAAATGCAAATGCGGACCTGTTGCTTGTCCATCAGCACCCACATAAGCGATCACTTGCCCTTGCTTCACCACATCGCCCGGTTTGACCAAAAGACCCGAAGCATACATATGCCCATAAATCGTCAACAACCCATTAGCATGTTTTAAGACAATCCAATGTCCAAACCCATAAGCTGTACCTGCATACAACACGACACCATCTGCGACAGCTTCGATTGGTGTGCCGTCTGGTGCACCGATATCAACGCCATTATGAAACTCATTGCCACCAAAGATATTGCGCCAGCCATATCCTGAGGTAATGTCGTAGTAATGAGGAACAGGCCAAATCCATGCGCCAGTACCAAGATGCAAATGGGCGGTATTCGCAATCGATGGGTTCGTCTTTAGCAACGATGCAATCGTGCTTGCCAAATTTTGTTCTGCTTGCAGCTCGCTTTGAATATCAGCAATCGCCGCCGCTTTTTGTTGTTGCACATTCGCTAATATGACCCGCCTTTGCGCGAGCTTTTGTGTTTGCTGTCTTTGTTCATACGACAAATTCCCAAACATCGTTTCTTCTGATGCTCTTTGCTGCCACAACAACTTATACATAACGTTAAAATAGGCGCGCTGTGCTTTTACCTTCATAAGCAAATGCTGATCTTGCTTCGCAATCAGCGTAAGTGCACTTATCCTATTAAGGAAATCCGAAAAGCTTGTGGCACTAAACAATACCTCAAGGTAACTCACCGATCCACTCTCGTACATCACACGTAAACGTTCTTTGAGTACACCATTCACAGCAAGCATTTTACGGCGAGCTATTGCCTCATTTTGCGCCGTTTGTAAAAGATGTCGTGAAGATACTCGCAAACTATCTTTTAAGATGGCAATCCGTTCTGAATCTGTTTGAATAGCTTGCGTTATCGAGGATAGCTGCGTTTCAATGGCTTGTTCTTTCGAGGATAGATACGCGACTTTCTGTCGTTCCTGCGATTGTTTTAGCTTGACTTGATTTAACGCTGTTCGCGCACTCGTTAAAGAATCCGCATAGCTCGACGTCACCATGGAGCCAAACATCAGCACCATACCTACCACGCTTGCCAAAGCAAAGAGCCATACCCTTTTGGTAAAAAACGTCTTCAAAGCCATCCCTCGCATCGCGAAACAGACTGTGCCCTAATCTAGCGATATAGATTCGACAAATGTCGAGTTGATTCCTGCTTTCTTGCCTATGCAAAAAGTCCCGCTAAACCCAGCGGGACTCTTCTTTCAAGCTATTTTCCTTACAGCAAACCATGTTTTGTCAGCCAGTTTTTAGCGACGGTCATTGGGCGCTGATGTTGTAAATCGACAGCTTCATTCATTTTTTGCATCTCGGAATCACTAATTTTGTTAGCCAGTTTGTCAAGCACGGTTTTTAGTTGCGGATGCGCTGCAAGTACGCTATCGCGTACGATCGGCGCTGCATAGTAAGGAGGGAACAAGTGCTTATTGTCCTGTAAAATAGTCAAATGATACGCTGGAATTTGGCCATCTGTGGAAAAGGCATCGATAACGTCCACTTTCTTGTCAACTAAGGCTTGATATTTAAGACCAATAGCCATCGTGCTAACCGACTTAAAATGCGTACCATACACTCTATTCATAGCAGGCAAGGTATCGGCTCGCGCTGTAAAATCTGTGTCACTACCTAAAATTAAATTCCCTGACTTTGCAGCCAATTGCGATATCGTCGTAATCCCCAATCGCTTTGCTTCACTTTGTCGCATCGCCATCGCATACGTATCATTAAATCCGAGCGGTTTTAACCACGTAACATGGTATTTGCTCTGAAATTGTTTTTTCACGGTTTGATACACCGTGTTGGGGTTGTTATTGACAGGATCATGCAAAATATTGACAAGCCCAGTCCCTGTATATTCCACATAAAGATCGATGTTGCCTGTATTTAAAGCATTCCAAGTCACTGCACTATCAAGCCACGTTTTCATGACGACGTGTAAATGCGTGTATTTTTTAATCATGAGATCCAACATATCCGCCATGATCTGACTCTCAGTAAAATTTTTACCGCCAATAACGACCGTCCCTGTCGAAGTACTCGAACCCGACGATGCGGCACTGTTGGTCCCTGGCTGTGCACCACATCCAGCTAACAACGCAGCGCCTAGTAGAGCGATCGTTGCCGATAATATCCATCGTTTACGTTTACGCTTCAAATTTTGCTGTTTGGGATAAGTCAATGGACACCTCTCCTTTTCTTTTTGCGTGTTTCGTAACAGATTTATTAGTTGTTCGTAACCCACGTGGTGTTAAAACATGCTCGACAAACAACAGGAGACCATCAAAAACAAGCGCAAGGAGTGCAGCTGGGATGGCACCAAGTAAGATCATCGGCGTATCGATCATATCGATGCCGCGCATAATGATATCGCCAAGACCGCCTGCTCCGATAAACGTGGCTAAAGTCGCTGTACCGATCGTCCACACCGCGGCCGTACGAACACCTGCCATGATGACGTGGCGGGCAACAGGCAACTCCACCATGAGTAAAATCTGACGTTTGGTCATGCCCATACCATGACCCGCTTCTAACAAAGCAGGGTCGACACCTGTGATACCTGTGTAGGTGTTGCGCAAAATGGGCAACAATGCGTACAACGTCAACGCGATCAAAGCTGGGACAACACCAATGCCAAAAAGTGGAATCAAAAACCCAAGCAACGCTAAGCTAGGGATCGTTTGAACAACCGATACGATACCAATCACGGGCCCCGCTGCCCGCTTATGCCGTGCTAGGAAAATGCCTAAAGGCATAGCAATCAACGTACTGCAGGCAAGAGCAATCAGAACCATAACGATATGCTGACTGATCGCTGTGAAAAGTGCGTTCTCATTTTGCGATAGGGTCTGCCAGAGTAAGTTCACCGATAACATCCTCCTTTTGATACGGTGATGACATTACGTTAATCACGCTTGCGCGCGTGACCACACCAAGTAAACGACCGGAAGCATCAAGAACAGGAACAAAACCATGTTGGCTTCGCTGTAAATGCTGAAATACTTCGATAATGTCATTTTCAGGATGAACGACAGGAACATCTTTCGTAAAGACATCCGCCACTTGTTTGGTTTCATCGCCAAAATGCTGATAGATCTGTTGCGGACTTAGCACACCCAAGTAACCATTGTGTCCGTCCGTCACAAGTAGCGCATTGACACGATGACGTTGCATTCGCTCGATCGCTTGGGCAAGTCCCGTCGACGCTTTTACCGTAACCGCTTGTGTCATGAGGTCGCGTACATTCGTTTGCGCAGCGACTTTGGCAAACCTTTTTTCACCAACAAAATCCCGTACAAACGCATCGCTAGGATGACGCAAAATCATTTCCGGCGATGCGGCTTGCACGACATGCCCATCTTTCATCAAGACAATTTCGTCGGCAATCTTTAACGCCTCATCCATATCATGCGTCACAAAAATAATCGTTTTATGCACGGCCGCCTGTAACTTAACGAGTTCATCTTGAAGTTGCTCCCGACTGATCGGATCGAGCGCGCTAAAAGGTTCATCCATCAAGATGATCGATGGATCTGCAGCGAGAGCCCTGGCCACACCGATACGCTGTTGCTGACCACCGCTTAACTCTTTAGGATAGCGACCTCGATAGCGCACGGGATCGAGTCCGATCAAATCAAGAAGTTCATCCGTGCGATGTCGCATACTTTTGACCTTTTGCCCTGTAAGACGCGGGACAAGCGCAATATTTTCCTCAATGGTCATGTGCGGAAATAACCCAATTTGTTGAATCACATACCCGATCTTGCGCCGCAGTTCAACGGCATTGACCGAGCGAACGTTTTGTCCATCGACCTCGATCAGCCCTTCATCCGGTTCAATCAAACGATTGATCATCTTTAGTGACGTGGTTTTACCACAACCTGATGGGCCGATAAGCGTCACAATCTGTCCTTGACCAATGGATAGATCGAGGTTACGTACAGCCAAAGATGCGCCATAGCGCTTTGAAACGCCTTGAAATTGCACAGCCATAGAAACCATCTCGTGTTCCCCCTTTAGAACCTTTCCCTGCGGGCCACGGGGTGAAAAAGAGGCTGCGAAAAATGAGCATAGCAAATTTGAGTAACAAAAAGAGCATGATCATCATGATCAATTAGGAAAATTAAGGTGAAAAACCAAGCAAAGCGGCAATCATCAAGTATTCGCCTACGAGGTTAGCTGACGGGTTCGGCCTTTAAGCCTATCTAAACTTTGCGGGCGCAAAGCAAGAATTCACCCCACAATATGGTTCCCCCGTTTTCATGCTAAGGCATGAAATTCGGCCCGTCCCACGACTGCCGTGTGGAATTACGGGAAAGGCTACTAAAAACTGTATAACTTTTGTACGTTTAAGTCAATGGATAAAATTACAAACTCAAACTCATCACATGGTGCAAGATATCCTCCCATGCCTCATAGCGCCGAATAATATCTTCTTCGATCAATTCAGGTCCACGTTGCACTTCGATGATTTGCATCTGATCAATGGCTTTTATCGCGTGCCATTGATCAGGGAAGATGCGTACCACATCGCCTGGTGCCAATGTCGTTAACCGCGTATCGATCACAAATTCCCCTGTGCCTGCGATCACCGTCCAGACTTCCGTTCGCAACCTATGTTTTTGATAACTGATATGTTTATCCGGCAATATGGTGATCGCTTTTGTCAAGACTTCCGTGCCATCTTCAAGTGTCGTATAATCCAGCACACGATAACTACCCCAAAAGCGTTCCTCATACATGGGTCTTGAAGCTAACTCAACGACCACATCTTTAATCGCTACACTTTGCTCAAGATCGGAGACCAAAATGCCGTCCGGTGTCGCGACGATGACCGTATCTTTTAAACCCATCGCAATCACAGGAATACCGAGTTCGTTCACCACATGCGTACCTTCACAATGCACAGCATTTCCCATACCGACGAAGTCTTGTCCCACCTCATGCATCAAGGCAGACCATGTGCCAAGATCCTGCCATCTTCCCTCATAAGGGACGGCGACTAAACGTGTAGCTTGTTCTAATACCTCATAATCAAAGCTGCGTTTTGGCAGCTCGCCAAACCCTTCCATCAAGGCAGCAAATGTCGTCGGATAACGATGCTGCTGCAAAAAGGAGCGCAGATACCCTAAACGAAAACAAAATACCCCACAATTCCAAAGTGCTCCTTGCTCAAGTAATGCACGAGCACGCGTCACATCCGGTTTTTCGATAAAGGAAGCGACCGTCTGATACCGCATATCTGCATCATGTATATCGGGATGCAACCCAATATAGCCAAACTTGCTCGTCGCTTCCGTCGGACGCACACCAAGCAAAGCCACGTCAGCCGATGATTCGTCCAAAATCGCATCTAAGGACGCTATCCGGGTAAAATAGTCGTCATCTACATAATGATCCACGGGCAAAATAGCAACCGCTTCATCCTCATCACAAGCGATCTCATCAAGTAAGTACGTAACACTCAAAGCGATCGCCGGAAATGTATCCCTGCGATCAGGTTCGATAATCACCGGTACTTGACCTAGCTGTGCTAGGATCATCTCATGTTGCGCTTTGGATGCGCATAAGTAAGCATTATCCGCAAGCCCCACGCGATCAATTTGCTGCCATACGCGTTGCAGCATCGACACGGAGCGTCCATTTTCATCCGTTAAGACCTTCAAAAATTGCTTAGAACGACTATCATTGGACATGGGCCACAACCGTTTACCAGATCCACCCGACAATAAGATCAATTTCATCGACAAATCCCCCGCATTTCGACCCCATACGACAAGTATTGCTAGATAGTTATAGCATACTAGTATAGACGGCGTCTGTCGATCAAGGAAAGGAAGATAACTGCATTGACACAACTTTGTACAAGCTACCTGCAACTCATCGGATCGTATGCTAAAGAGACGGAGCCAAGCATCCACAGCGTACGTTATATCCCGCCTACTGCAGGCGAATCGCAACACCTTGATTCGACTTTGCAAGTCATCCATAGCGTCAGCCAGATCGTCAACCCATCGTATATAACCCTTCATCCCACCTTGCCACGAGTCTATGTTGCTAGTGAACAGCTTGACGACAGTGGAAGCTTAGCCGTCTACGAACTTGATCCAACCCATGGCACGTTGACCTATCGCCACTCGCAAACGATCACCGACGCTTCACCGTGTTTTGTTACAGTCGATGCGACTGGGCGATATCTACTATCGGCTAATTACCTCGGTGGATCCATCACCTTGTGCACCCTCGATGAAGATGGGAATATTTCCAGTAAAGTCCAGGAAATATTTCACACAGGATTCGGCCCCCGATCAGATCGACAAGAAAGGGCTCATCCCCATGCCATTACTTTCGATGCACACAACCGTTTTGCCCTTGTTACAGATCTCGGCACCGACGAAATGGTGATCTACCAACTCGATACGATAAAATCGCAACTGACACGCATCCACGCCTACCACTTTACGCCAGGATCCGGTCCACGGTTGTTCCTCTTTCATCCAAATAACAACGAGATCGGTTACGCAATCTGCGAACTGAACAATACAATCGTAGCTTTTCACTATGAACCAGCCGATGGGTCGCTGCAACCTACACAAACAGTATCCACACTTCCCGAGGATTGGTCGCCAACTGTTGAAACGCCACATGTTGAAATAAATACCGCCTCACACCTAGCATTTTCCCCGGATGCACGATTTCTCTACGCATCCAATCGCGGTCATGACAGCCTCGTAGTCTTTGCAATCGAGCAAACAGGTGGTTCCTTAAGGGCCATCCAATGGATCTCGACGGAAGGACACACGCCGCGCCACTTTGCCATCACAAAGGACGGTTTGTCGTTATTTGTAGCCAATCAAGACTCCAATTCGGTCGTCGTGTTTGCGATTGACAAAACAACTGGGCTTTTACATGCAACAGGAACGCATCTCACCGTCGCAAGTCCCAGTTGTGTCACCATCGTGCAATAAAAGGACAACGCATCCACAAAGCCTCCGAACAGGTTACCATTGGTCGAGAGCACCACACCCGTTGCATTCGGGAAGTAATGCTCACTGATCAGTATGACGTTCGCAATGGAAACTAGGAACAAGTGTTGTGCCATGGCGAGCAATCGCCATGGCATTCTGAACGGGAAGAATAGCTGTACCTTTACTGGCTTTCATGTTGACAAGGGGAACTATTTTCCCATCCATAACCTGATTTGAATTAAACATCGACTCTGAAAATACAGTTAGTTGCGTATCAAAAATCAAGACGACATGACAGTTAACGTAACAAGCGCATACGTTGGATCGCGTGCATCGCGTTGATAATTGAAACTTGCTGCATAAGGTAAGTGCAAATCGGATAGTTTTTTTACTTCATTAAATGGGAATCGAAAGAGGTACTTTGGATGACTCTTTGGCGATATCGCTGCCAAATCCACTTGCAGTTTGGCCAAACTCGTAAACGTATCCTGAGGTTCTTGCGCAAACAATCCCGTCTGAACAATAAGTGCATGGTCACTTGCTTTATGTGACGCCTGAAGCTGTGCAAGATAATTCGTATCGGCTATCGGTAGACCCGCATGATTCCAAAAATGATTTCGTCCCATCTGCGCGTTAGTAAGATTAAAGTAATCGTACAATACACGTCCTTTCACAAAGGGAATTGGATCATCCCAAGTTGTGTCCAATTGATACCAATTTCCATCCACCTTCACCTCATTCCAAGCGTGTGCCGCTCGTCCTAGCGAATCGACCGCTGTCCCACTTAGGATAATATCCTTGAAACCAGCGGCGCGAAGAAGGCGGTCGGTAAGCATCGCAAAACCCTGACATGTCGCCGTGCGATCATACAAGGCATCGTACGCCGTATAGTGAGTCAAAGATTGATCATAGGATACATTAAGCACAACATAATCGTGAATGGCCTTTTCTTTCGCATAGGCATCCATTCCAGGTTTCAAGATATCATGTTGTAATACATAGTGCACACCTTGCAAGACAGCCTGATACTCGGCTTTAGACTCGCGATACGTAACTGTAAATGTAACCACACTAAAAGCACCAAAAGAGAGAGCTGAATAGCGCCATGAGCTGATATCAAGTGCCAAATAGGTATGATCCTTTAGCATCGCGTGGATGCTCGCACTCATGTTTTGCAGATTGTTTTCAGGAATAAGCAAAGCAAATTTCGGTTGCCTTGCTTCCAGATGTGCTAAGAGCGTTTGTTCAACACGTGATGACTGCTCTGAAGCCATAGCAGACAAAGGTTCAACCATGTACGCAGTGAGACCAAGTAACCCCACTAGCATGAGATAAGCCATAGACCTTTTCCATCGCACAAAAAGCCCCCCGCTTCTTCTCTATCTTACCCATGAAACTTCGCCATCGCTTGCGCTACTTCTTGTTGATATTCGCTACGCAACGTGTCAACCGGCGTCGTAGCGTAGCCATGGACTAAAAGTTTAGCTCGTTAAGCAAACAAGATGCTATTGACCTGATCTTGTGCACTGTTTTCAAGCGAAGTAATTTGCGGGTAATATTCACGTTCAATAGACGACTTTGACCCTTTACCCGCATGATATTGTGCACGCGCTTGATCATAAAGAGCTGTCATCGATCCAATGTACTGTGACCTTAAAGCAGCAAGTTGGGCTATGTAGGGGCCGACGATGTGCGATTCTGTCGGTAGTGTCGATTTGGCACCCGTTGTCGCATCCACACCCGTCGAAGAACCTGGGTTCTTTTCGCCAACTGTATGGGCATGACCAACCTTCGTCACGTCGCTACCTTTTTTCGTCATGCCGTTACCTTTGACCACACGACTGCTCGTCCCAACCGCTACAGGCGATGGCGCTTTCGTACCTGTTTGTGGGCCTGTGCTACTCGTCCTGCGCGCATCACTTGTAGTAATCTTCGTAGCTATCGCTGCTTGCTTAGGCAAAAGATGGGCCCATGGATGCATCGCCACCAACACGACAACCACACACCCTGCCACGATCGCTACAGTAACGCCTCCAACGGTTGTCGCACGCCACGTTGCCCGATACGACATACACATCCCCCATGGTATAAGCCGTGAGTTCAAGTGATTTTTCGTTTATTCGTATCGCAAAGCATCAACCGGTTGCACACGCACAGCTTTGATCGCCGGCGATCAGCCAAAGATAAGCCCAATGACAACCGAGAAGAGAAAACTTACCTCCACCACATACAAGGGCATTTGCGTCGAAATCGCAGCATAGTAGTGTCCCAAAAGCTTAAGCATAACGTCGCTCAGTACAAGTCCTACCCCAGAACCAAGCAGACAGATGATCAATGTTTCCGCAAGAAATTGCAGAAGGATTTAATACGACTTCGCACCTACCGCAATACGCAAACCGATCTCTCGCGTACGTTCGTTAACCACCAAAAGCATGACATTCATGATCCCAATGCCGCTCACTAAAAAGGAAACACCCACCACACCGACGGTGACAGCCGTAATGAGTTTCATTAAAATATCGACCAAATGCAACGATTCATTGGCCTGTACGAGCATATAATCTTTCGTACCGTGATCACGCGACATAACACTATCGATTTGACTTGCCACCTGGCTCATCGAAGCATTGGGACGGACGGAGAAAAAGATCATCGAGGCATATTTGACCGAAGTGGTATGTAATAAAAGTGGATACTCAGTATACGCACGTTAATCAAAATTGAAGCCGATCAATTCCTTCTTAATCACGACCGTCTTACCGATCGCGTTGGACTTGCCAAAAAGCGCTTGTTTCGTTTGTGCACCAAGAACAATCGAAGGAGCTTCTGTATTCATATCCGCGCGATTGAGCCATCTGCCCTCAGCAAGTTTCAAACGAAATACCTTATCAAACCTCACTGTAGTCCCCGTATACAAAATTTCTGTCGATGCCTTGCCATAATACGCACTTGAGATGACTTCCGTTTGCGGGACGGCGGCAGCGACACCTGGCACATCTTTCTTGACGTTTGTCGCATCTTGCGCCTTGAGCGTGCTTGTCAATGTCGTCACCGACATCAGCGTGCTCAAATCAAATTGACCCACTTTACGATTCAAAATTCGACCAGGCATCGCAACGATTTGTCGCATGCCAAGACCTGACACCTGACCATCCACACTTGTCTGAAAATTGTGCAGCACCGCAAGCAAAAAAGCTAACAACAACGTACTAACGAGCATCCCTAAAAGAGCTAGCGTCGTACGTCCTTTGTAATCCCACATACTATGAATAGCTAACGTGATACTGCGCAGGAGTCTCATGAGGTACTTCCTCCTAGGTTTGCGTCAGCGATACGCGCCGCATCAAGGTCATGCGTAACCATCACAATCGTACGCCCCTGAACTTTAAGATCAGAAAAAATTTGCAGGATACCCATTTTTGTCGTCTCATCCAGATTACCGGTCGGTTCATCTGCTAAGATGAGATCCGGATCATTAACCAAAGCGCGGGCACTGGCCACACGTTGCTTTTCTCCGCTAGACAAATTCACCGCGCGCTGCCGACTTTTCTCTTTCATGCCGACACCTTCTAAAGCTGCCTCACAGCGCTTCTTTCGTTCATGATGTGATAAGCGCGAATACAGTAAGGGTAATTCGGTATTTTCAAGCACACTCATCCGTGGCATGAGCAAAACGATTGAAACACAAAACCGATGCGCCGATTGCGCATATCGCCAGTCGTCCTGCCGATATGCGCACCACCGACTCACCAGCAAACAGATACTCACCGCTTGTTGGCTTGTCCAAAAGGCCAAGCACGTTTAACAACGTCGATTTACCTGATCGCGAAGGACCGATAATGCTAGTAAACTCGCCTTTTTCAATAGATAGGTTGATCTCTTCCAAGACATGCAACTCTTTGCGTCCATCTAAGAATGTTTTACGAATACCCCGTAATGAAATCATCATTTCATCCCATCTATAGTGAAATGGAAACATTCAATCTATGGATCACTCTTACTATAGAAGGAAACTTAGGCAATATGCAATCCTTTCTTTGGAGATAGCCTGCCTAAAGTTCCTTATACGCCGCGATGCTTGATTGCATGGTACTATACCAAAAGACACAGTGAAAGGATGCGACGTCATGGTCATCACGATCGCGAAAAAGTTGCTAAACCCTATCTCACTACCTGGTATGGGAAAAAGTATTGAGCTTAATGGACTTACACAGGAGGAAGTTTTGCACATTCATTCTGCATTTTCAAAAAAGGAACTCTTTGTCGAATTTACCGAGGAGCAAGGCCATGAGATTCCCGTTACAAATCTTTGGGCCAATCCGCATGCCTTACAAGTTACATTATTTGTCTAGATCGAAAGGTTGCTTGTAAGCGTAAACTAGACCCCATATCAAGTTTATATGGGGTCCATCCATACTTGATGTCCATTCCCCAGAGTTGATTGGATCCCGAGATCTCCCGGTTATTTGCCAATCGTGTTGGGTGCGTTAAAATAACGGGTATACTCTGACATGTAATCTCGTGCATATTCAACCAACTGTTTAGCCAAATTCATACGAAACTCATCGAGAGAATCTCCGTCAGCAACAATGAAATTGATCTCCTCAACAGAACCCACTAACTTTCCGTTCTCATCCACTTCAACCTCATCATTGAATTCATACGCTGACAAGAACATGCCATAACGGTTCTTATACGGTGATGTAAGTTTTGATAGTGTGAAATTTTGCCGGAGTGTGTATGGTGGATATAAATGGCGAACTGCTGAGAAGGTGAGATTTACTGTTCGAGAATACGAATGACACATTAGACCTTGGGCGTGTTGTGGAACTCCTAGACGCACGCATGAATCCCTTTGCGGTTTACTTTTTTGGATCCGCTGTCCGTGGCAAACTGAGAGTAGATAGTGACATCGACTTGGCGTTTCTCTCCGACATGACGCATCCTCCTTACGAGCAGTATCTGATCGCGCAAGAAGCGGCAGAACTGCTGCATCGAGAGGTCGATCTCGTCAACCTTCGGGTGGTAGAAACGGTATTTTGTGCGCAAATTATCACGCATAGTAGATTGCTTGTAAACCGCGACAGAGGACGAGTCGCATCGTTTCAAATCCGAACCTTAAAAGAATAC
>JAKADA010000075.1 GCA_021820975.1 Bacillota bacterium | reverse complement strand
CCTGCAACACAAGATCCACCTCAAAAGATTCCCGTTGGCGACCAAAGCTATTTCTATCCACCGTAATATCCATCACGCCAAGATGCACATCGTTTTGTTGCACAATATGTTTAGCGAGTAATATCATTCCAGCACAGGTACCGAAAACGGGCATACCTTCTGTAATGCGTTTTACAAGTGCTTCATGCAGATGATAAGCACGGATCAACTTGCCAATCGTCGTGCTTTCACCGCCAGGAAGTACAATAGCATCCACTTGAGCTAACTCGTCCTTATGCTTAACAAGAACAGCCTTAGCGCCACAGGCTTCAATGCTTTGTGCATGTTCACTGACAGCACCTTGCACATCAAGAATACCAATCGTTTTCAAAGCAATCACCAACCGCGTTCGGCCATACGCTCATTGTTAGAAAGGGTAGAAAGTTCAATCCCTTTCATTGGGGTACCTAAGTTTTTCGAGAGCTTAGCCAACAGATCATAGTCTTTGTAATTCATGGTTGCTTCCACGATGGCACGTGCAAATTTCTCAGGGCTTTCTGACTTGAAGATCCCTGAACCAACAAAAACGCCATCGGCTCCAAGTTCCATCATCAATGCAGCATCAGCCGGTGTTGCCACGCCGCCTGCAGCAAAGTTAACAACCGGTAAGGAACCTGTCTTATGCACTTCATACAGCAATTCAAACGGTGCACCGATATTCTTTGCTTCAGCCACCAGTTCTTCTTCACTCATTGCTGCAACCCTGCGTAATTGTCCTTGCACCATGCGCATATGTTTTACAGCTTCCACGATATTGCCTGTTCCTGGTTCACCTTTGGTACGAATCATCGCAGCACCCTCTACAACTCGACGCAAGACCTCACCAAGATCGCGAGCTCCGCACACAAAAGGAACGGTGAATTCCCGTTTGTTCACATGAAACTTATCATCAGCCGGTGTTAAAACTTCGCTCTCATCAATATAATCCACACCAAGCGCTTCTAAAATGCGAGCCTCGACCACATGGCCGATACGGCACTTTGCCATCACCGGGATGGAGACTGATTTCATGACATCCTCAATAATGGTTGGATCAGCCATGCGGGCAACGCCACCTGCAGCGCGAATATCTGAAGGTACTCGCTCAAGAGCCATAACAGCGACGGCACCAGCAGCTTCCGCAATTTTCGCCTGCTCAGCATTAATCACATCCATAATCACACCATTTTTTTGCATTTGCGCCATACCACGTTTAACACGATCTGTTCCAATAACTGACATAACGTTATATCCTCCCAATCCTATAAAAACTTATGGGTCAACCTATTGTTGATTCTCCTCATTTTTCATCTTGCGCAAAAAACTACGAAACATGAAAAATCCACCAGGTATCAAGATCACAACCAACAGGATACTGGGGAGCATTAACCATATGTTTACAGAATACACCCAGCCTCCACCCCTTTACCTACAAGTATACCATAGATTGTTCTAGCCTCATGAAGAAAGAGCGGTTTTTGCCCGGAGAGGATGATTCGTAATCACAGCATCGACACCCATCGAAGCGAGTTGCTTAATCACCATGGGATCATCCACGGTGTAAGGTCTCACTGCAACACCAATTTGCAGGGCCTGCTGCATATACATGGGCGAGATCAACGACACAGCTGGATGCACGGCGAACGCACCAAAGCGTTTAGCATCTTGTGGGGCAATAGCTCGAAACTCCGAACACAACATGGCCGTTTGCAGCCCCTCTTGCAGGGCTTGCACGCGTCGTAAACTTTGATAATTAAATGAGGATAACACGACACGATCTTGCATATGCATCTCTTTGATCAATTCCACCACTTGTTTCTCAAGGCCAGGATAGGTAACTTTATTCGTCTTCAACTCGATATTGACAAGCAAGTGGGTACTTTTAATAAAATCAAGAACATCATCAAGCCTAGGTATCTTTTCACCGATAAACTGAACGCCAAATTTATAGCCTGCATCAAGTGTTTGCAAAAAAGCTAGAGACGCAGTTGCAATCGATCCGCGCCCTTGCGTTGTGCGCGTCACCGTTTCATCATGAATAACGACAAGGACATGATCAGAGGTTCGATGCACATCAAGCTCAATAGCATCAGCACCGAGTTTTAAGGCCGCTTCAAAAGCGGCCATGGTATTCTCAGGAGCGACAGCACTGGCACCGCGATGTGCCCAGATCTGCATAGCGAGTCCTCATTTCATCAGACGCTGTAATTTGGAGCTTCTTTAGTAATATGCACGTCATGAGGATGACTTTCACGGAGACCTGCCCCAGTTATGCGTAGAAATTGCGCATTTTGCTGTAAATCTTCGATCGTAGGTGTCCCACAATACCCCATACCAGCTCGTAACCCACCGATCAATTGAAAGACAATCTCAGACAACGGACCGCGATAGGCCACACGCCCTTCGATTCCTTCTGGTACAAGTTTTTTATTTTGCTCTTGAAAATAGCGGTCAGAACTGCCTGACTTCATGGCACCGATAGATCCCATGCCGCGATAGACTTTGAAGCTACGACCTTGAAAGATTTCCATTTCACCAGGACTTTCTTCTGTTCCTGCAAAAAGACTGCCAATCATAACAACACTTGCTCCTGCGGCAATGGCTTTCGTGATATCTCCTGAAAATTTAATGCCGCCATCAGCAATAATCGGTACACCATACTCCCTAGCCACATTCGCACAGTCGTAAATGGCACTAATCTGCGGTACACCAATGCCTGCGACAATGCGTGTTGTACAGATGGAACCCGGGCCAATACCCACTTTTACTGCATCAGCACCCGCTTCAATTAAGTCACGTGTTGCTTCTCCAGTAGCAACATTGCCTGCGATAATATTTAAGTCCGGATACAATTCTCTTAGGCGTTTAACCATTTGAATCACACCTGTCGAATGTCCGTGCGCAGTATCTACGACAATGACATCAACACCGGCTTTGACAAGTGCTTGAGCACGCAGATAGGAATCTTTCCCTGTAGAAACTGCAGCGCCTACGAGAAGACGCCCATGGCTATCCTTTGCAGCGTTAGGGAATTGCTTCGCTTTTTCAATATCCTTGATGGTGATCAAGCCTTTTAGGATAAACGCTTCATCAACAATCGGTAGCTTTTCTACTTTATGACGCTGCAAAATCTCTTTAGCTTCTTCAAGCGTCGTACCGACTGGCGCAGTGACTAACCCTTCACGAGTCATCACTTCACCGATAGAACGGCTAAAATTCTTTTCGAAACGAAGATCACGATTGGTTAAAATGCCAACCAATTTTCTTTGTTCATCAACGATAGGTACGCCTGATATACGATATTTAGCCATAATGGCTTCTGCGTCATAAATGGGGTGCTCCGGGGTAAGAAAGACGGGGTCCGTGATCACGCCACTTTCCGAACGTTTGACCTTATCTACCTCTTCAACTTGTTCATCGATTGTAAAATTCTTATGGATAATCCCAATGCCGCCTTCACGTGCAATAGCAATCGCCAGCTTGGATTCCGTCACCGTATCCATGCTGGCGCTCATCAGAGGAATAGTAAGGTGAATGCGTTTCGTCAACTTTGTAGAAATAGAAACATCTCGCGGTAATACATCTGATTTAGCTGGTTTCAAAAGAACATCATCAAATGTGAGTGCTTCTGCCCCAAATTTGTCTGACCAGTTTGCCATAATACCCTCCCTTAGTGAATAAAACCGATGTCATCGGCAGATATTTATGTGTAAGTCTATCCACCTAGATGTAGCCTGTCAACTACCACCTGTGTGAGGAAACCCTATCGTGCCTTCTGATTATGTAGATTTTGATGTGTTAGCAAATGTGTCTTCGTGGCGACAAGCGATTCGCAGGGTGGAATCCCCGCCTTATGCAGTACGCATTTTGACCACGGCTTACCAACAGTTAGGTTTTACGCCTCCAAAATCAAGTATCATTGAAGCGTCGTTTGCCATGTCCTCGGCAGTAGCACAAATGCATGCTTACTACGTTGCCGCACAGTCTGTCACGCTCAGTTCACGGCCTATTTTGCTGTATTATGGAATGCTTCATCTGGCAAAGGCTATAGCCATTATCGCTAACCCTTACTATGGCGATACCTTAGAATCCCAAAAACACGGATTATCGATTCGTCGTAAAAAAGGGCGCTATGAATATTTTAAAGATCGTGTCTTCATTCAGAAAAATGGTGTTTTTTTAGATTGGTATACCTCCTTACACATGCTAACCAAAATTTGGACCATACCAGGTATGGCTGTGCACGCTCGTGCAAGCACCGATAATCTTGCCCATGCATCACTTCCTGTGCTTGAATTATGGCGATGCCTACCTGATCTTGCACCACTTATATCCTTACTAGGAAAAAACTCACGATGTACCAACTTGAATCTAACCAATATCCACAATGTCTTTGCAGAGGGCATTTCATCGAACCCACTACCTCATGTAAAGCGGTTAGCACAAGACGTAGGGCTTACTTTAGACGATATTTCACAATATCTCCAGCAATTCTATGATCCAGTCACGAGTATCCACGGATGGTCCTGTATCGAACGATCTCATAACTCGTCTCAAGGTACAAATACCAATGTCATCATCTGCGTGCCGCCGCTTTCCGCCTCACTGTTAAACGATTTCTCCTTTCCTGAACCACTCGTTTATTTTGCCCTACTCTTTCAACTCAGTATGCTTCAACGCTATGAGCCGATGGAATGGGTATCTCTGACGAATGACCCCATGAGTTTGGAGTACATGATCATCGAGGTGCTCGGTGACAACACCCTATCGTTGACACCATACTTATTTTCTTGCTTGATTAAGGAAATTGAACAGACAATGCAAAAATAAAAAAGAAGCGACTCGCTAGCGAAAAGTTCTTCACTAGCGAGTCGCTTCTATGTCAAGCTCATGTGCTCTTGCCTGGCAACTTCCTACTCTCCCAGGACCCTGCGGTCCAAGTACCATCGGCGTTAGAGGGCTT
>JAKADA010000074.1 GCA_021820975.1 Bacillota bacterium | reverse complement strand
ACGATCAAGCACCACACGATCAAGCACCACACGATCAAGCACCACACGATCAAGCACCACACGATCAAGCACCACACGATCAAGCACCACACGATCAAGCACCACACGATCAAGCACCACACGATCAAGCACCACACGATCATCAAGCACCACACGATCATCAAGCACCATACGATCATCAAGCACCACACGATCATCAAGCACCACACGATCATCAAGCACCACACGATCATCAAGCACCACGACGGTGGTGATCGTTCGCACGAAGGCGACAACTCAGGCAGGGCGCATCACGGTGTCAACAAATCAGATAAATCGCGACACTGAACAATTTGGCTATACGCGTCTCCTATGCTATAGTGCAGAATGTCAGAGGTAGGTGAACGAAATGGATACAAATGATTTTGATTTTGTACTACCAGAAGATTTAATTGCTCAGCATCCTATGCCTGTCCGTAGTGAATCGCGACTTTTGGTGTTGGATCGAAGTAAAGATTGTCTTGAACATGTACATTTTTATGATCTTATCCGGTTTCTGGAACCCGGAGATTTGCTCATCGCAAACGACTCACGCGTGATTCCCGCGCGCTTATTTGGAGTAAAGGAGGGAAGCGGCGCTGCGGCGGAATTATTACTCCTTAGGCCAATGGCTGAACAAGGCACATGGGAGACACTTGTGCGACCGGGTAGGCGATTACAACCAGGTCATCGCATCTTGTTTGGCGATGGACGTCTTAGTGCGGACATTATAGCAACGGGTGCTGGTGGTACACGGCAGATCCGTTTTTCAGCCTATGGTGACCATCTTGATGAACTACTTCATGAATTAGGCGAAATGCCTCTTCCACCGTACATCCGTGAAAAACTAGATGACCCTCTGCGCTATCAAACCGTGTATGCTAAAGAAAAGGGGTCTGTGGCGGCACCCACTGCGGGCCTTCATTTTACGCCAGAGTTGCTAGAGTTACTCAAGCAAAAAGGCGTTGATATTCTTTTTATCACCTTGCACGTCGGGCTAGGGACATTTCGTCCCGTGCAAAGTGATCGAATTGAAGAACATCACATGCATGAAGAATGGTATCGTGTGGATCCTGACGTGATCGAGGCTATCGTCAAAACGCGTGAAGCGGGTAAACGTATTGTGAGCGTAGGGACAACCACGGTACGCGCACTCGAATCGGCATGGCTCTTGATGGAAGAGCAGGGCATGTTGCCTGATCGTGAACATCTACCTCAAGATGCTGTGACAGGTTTTACTGATATTTTTATCTATCCTGGTGTGCCGATTCGCGCAACGGATGCACTTATCACAAACTTCCATTTGCCAAAGTCTACTTTGCTTATGCTCGTCTCCACGTTAACAGGTAAAGAACGTTTGATGCAGGCTTATGAGACGGCTGTAGAAGAACGGTATCGATTCTTCAGCTTTGGTGATGCGATGCTGATTCTTTGAAGTTTTGTAGGAGATGACTTGATGAAGGAACCAGTCCATTTTGAACTTTTGCAAGAAAGTCAAGATAGTATGGCACGTCGTGGGCGCGTGCATACACCGCATGGTACGATTGAAACGCCAGTATTTATGCCAGTAGGTACGCAAGCTACGGTAAAAACCCTGAGTCCAGAAGAAGTAGCGCAAACAGGTGCTGGAATCTTGTTGTCCAATACATACCATCTCCATCTGCGACCTGGGGAAGACATCATTAAAGAAGCTGGCGGTTTACACCGTTTTATGAATTGGCCAGGGGCCATCTTGACAGATAGCGGTGGGTTTCAAGTTTTTAGCCTGTCATCATTGCGTAAGATTTCTGAAGAGGGTGTAGCATTTCGTTCTCACATCTCTGGGGAACCTCTATTTATGTCACCAGAGGATTCCATTGCCGTCCAGAATGCATTGGGTTCCGATATTATGATGGCTTTTGACGAATGTCCACCTTATCCAGCCGATCGTGATTATGTAGAACAATCTTTGTTACGAACCACAAGATGGGCTAAACGGTGTCTCGATGCCCATCAAAGAAAGGATGAGCAGGCACTTTTCGGTATCATTCAAGGTGGCATGGAGTTTGACTTACGTAAACTTGCGGCAAGTCAACTTGTGGAAATGGATTTTCCAGGTTATGCTGTTGGTGGACTAAGTGTTGGAGAACCGAAACCACTTATGTATGACGTACTAGAATTTACAACGCCACTTTTACCCAAACATAAACCTCGATATCTAATGGGAGTTGGGTCTCCGGATGATCTATTTGAAGGTGTGCTACGCGGCGTAGATATGTTCGATTGCGTTTTGCCGACGCGAATCGCTCGTAATGGGACCGTATTTACGGAAAAAGGTAAACGTGTCGTTCGTAATGCAGCTTTCGCACGTGATTTTGCGCCACTCGATGAATCATGTGATTGTTACACGTGTAAGAATTATTCGCGAGCATACATTCGTCATCTTTTAAAGGCTGACGAAACATTCGGAATTCGATTAACATCGTATCACAATGTGTATTTTCTGGTAAAATTGATGGAACGCATCCGAAATGCTATTGAGCAAGGCACATTACGAGCGTTTCGTGCATCATTTTTTGCCAAATACGGCTATGAGCAAGCCAACGATTAAGAGGGGGAAATGTAATGCAATCACTCACCAGCTATTTACCTTTAGTTATTATCGTTTTGCTATTTTACTTTTTGTTGCTACGTCCACAACAAAAAAAGCAGCGCGATCGGCAAAATTTACTTAATGCGTTGGGAGAAGGGGACACAGTAGTAACGATTGGCGGGCTTCACGGTGTCATCGCTACAATGGACGATAAAACCATAACCTTGCGGATCAATGATGACACCAAAGTAGTTTTTGACCGTAGTGCTATTAGCTCCGTCCGTGAAAAAAGTTTGCAGTAGAAAAACTTAAGCAAAAAGCAATGTAGCAGATTATTCTCACGGGTTCCGTTTTGGAGTGGAAAGAAAAAGACAAACGAAATGGCTTGCAAATGACCTAATCATGGGCAAGTCATTTTTGTGTATCATTCATTGAATAAAATTGAGTAATCGGAATTTTCACGTTGTCCTATTTGACTTAACTTTCCCGGACTGAAATAGGCAAAAATAGACCTTGATATAACTGGGCAAACCGTTCATCCACTTTTGGAGTTGACGACGAATCAAATTGGCGATTCGTTGGTTAGCTTGTTGTGCTACATCATTGATGATTTCCACTAGTTGGCTGAGTGCCGCCGCCCAATTTAGTACAGCCACCTCATCACATCATGCTAAAAATAATCCGCCAGATCCCTTGATAATTCAAGCCTTCAAGCGGATTTCAACTCGGCGAAACTTGAGATTCATAATAAACGTCCCACATACGAGCCGTTCATTATTTGGTCGTATGGCGACCTAAGGCGCTTAATATCCTTTATCGGCGGAAGTCCAAACATGCGGGAATACTCGCGGCCGAATTGCGATGGACTTTCATAACCAACCCGAAACGCGACATCAGCGGCATCGGCTGACTCAGCAAGTAATAGACGCCTGGCTTCCTGCAGTCTTAATTGTTTTTGAAACTGAATGGGGCTCATCGCAGTTACCTCTTTAAAGTGCCTGTGAAGCGAAGGAACACTTATGTTCGCTATCTCGGCAAGCTCCTCAATCCGGAACGAGTGATCAAAGTTGTACATGATGTGTCCGATAACGTCTCTGATTCGGTAGGTGTTGCTTCCTTCTACCGCTTATTTGCCCGAGTGCCATTCCGTGCTGTCCTTGCATAATCCGATACAGAATTTCTTTCGTAAATAGAGGCGCAAGCACTGGGATATCCTCAGGATTGTCGAGCAAACGAGCCATTCGGATTATCGCATCCAACAAAGGTGACTCCAGGTGGCTGACAAACATGCCTCGCTTCGCATTTTCATTCGGTCCAACCCTGATTGCGGAATCCCTTAGAACCTCTAGAATTTCACCTGGCGTAAATTCAAGCCTGAGACTCAAATACGGAATGTCGGATGAGGCTTCAATGACTTGGGACGTAACAGGTAAGTCAACAGATGAAATAAGGTAATCGGCAGGACTGTACATAAAACGTTCCTGTGCCAACCATACCTCCTTCACCCCTTGAGCCACAATGCATAAGGCAGGCTTGTAAACTCCATGACGTGGTTCGGTCACATTCGAGCGACGGATGAAATATAAAAACGGGATTGCTGTCGCGCTAACACCCTCTCCGTCTACGTGACGTTCAATTAGAGAAAAGCAGACTCGGGGCTCGCTGTCAGCCAAAGGAGGAGATTTGAGATGTCAAATTCAACACTAGGTCAGTGGCAAGCCATCGCTTCTAAGCAAAGCGTAAGCGGTGGTAGTTGACAAGAGTTAACCCGTGCACAGAAACTGATTGGAGATATTGCACCGAAACTGGCGCAATTAACCGATGACGTATTGTTTGGAGATGTACGGGCGTGCAAGGAGCTTTCACCACGCAACCGCAGCTTGATTACGGTTTCCTGTCTACTTACAAGCGGAAATACGGAACAACTGAAATCCCATTTGAATGTAGCAAAACGAAACGGTCTTTCCGAGGAAGAGCTGATTGAAGCCATTACCCATCTGGCTTTTTACGCAGGTTGGGCGTAGGCAATGTCTGCTATGATGATAGCAGAGGAAGTTTTCACCACATGAGTGCTGCCGAAATCGCACGCAGGGGAGGAGAACATTAAAATGGAAATCCGTACATTGGGTAAAACAGGATTAAAAGTAACGAACCTGTGTCTTGGTACGATGACATTTGGAAACCAGGCGGACAAAGAGACCTCGTTCGCGATTCTCGACAAGGCGTTGGATGCAGGTATCAATTTTATCGACACAGCAGATGTATATCCCCTTGGAAGACAATCTATTGAAATCGCAGGTTCAACTGAGTCAATTATCGGGGCTTAAATCAGTAACTAAAACACTGCCTTTTGTTCACTAAAACATGTTTTTGTGATATGATTTAGGTATTCTATTAAGTTTAGAAGAAGCCGCGAAACTATTAGGGGTATCAAAAAGCACGATG
>JAKADA010000028.1 GCA_021820975.1 Bacillota bacterium | reverse complement strand
ATCGTGTGGTGCTTGATCGTGTGGTGCTTGATCGTGTGGTGCTTGATCGTGTGGTGCTTGATCGTGTGGTGCTTGATCGTGTGGTGCTTGATCGTGTGGTGCTTGATCGTGTGATGTTTGATGATCGTGTGATGTTTGATGATCGTGTGATGTTTGATGATCGTGTGGTGCTTGATGATCGTGTGGTGCTTGATGATCGTGTGGTGCTTTAGACCCACTGTCGAATGCTTATGACTGACCGGCACACTTGGCGTTACAACGTGAATAACACCCGCTTTTGTCTGCCCACGCGCTGTCGGCGGCGTATGCGACACGACAAAGTTAAGATCTTTTTGCAATGATGGATCCTTCGTCAATGATTGAACTAAAGAGACGAATTTTTTCTCTCCCCCCACCGCCTTATCCATATGGCCAAGTACTAGATCGGAGAAAGTAACAGGGATACCTTGACGCTTTGCCTCCACGTAAAGTGCTAAGCGACCAGCTGAAATATGATAATGTTGCGCCGCCTGTATAACATCTTTGTGCACGACAAGTGCAATCACCTGCGTCGTTTTCTTGGGCAATGCATGTAAAACATCAGCTTGTACGCTCTTAACCAAGGCAGGTATCGTCGTTTGCGATGATATGTTAGCACCCGCTGCCGTCACGATCACCGTTGCAGACTGCTTCATAAACCCAGCTTGTTGTACGGCTTGTAGATACGTCGTAATCGCTTGTGAGAGTAACATGCCTTGAACATGAATAGCATGTGCTATACGTGATCCATCCCCATCAAGAGCCTCAAGGGATAAAACACGATCCTGCTGATTCACTGTAAATTGTACGCTTGGATTGATATCCATCGTAACATAGGCAAACGGCATGGCATCAGCAGGTGTCGCGTGCCATACACCCATCCATACGAAGAAAAAAACAATGACCGCCGCTAAGCTTGACATACCCACTCGTATTGATGACCATACACGCTTCCTTATTCTTACACGAGCATTACTTTCTATGGGCAAATCAACTTCTGCACCGATTGACATACCGTTAACCCGCGCTACGCGCACAAAATTCATGTCTCGAGAGAGGGCAATGGCCGTGTGTTCATCGATGAATTCCATGATGACTCCGCGATTCATAGTTGATCCCCCTCTCGAACGAAACCTTGCAACAACTCATAATCGCCTAATAACAATACAGTGACTGCAACAATATAGTGGCGTTGACGTTCCAATGTTTTTCGACTTACCGTAACTTTACTTTGCAATAGTTTCATAGGAAGCGCATGTGACTTAACAAACATTTGCGTTAGTAGAGGATCTTTTACAAGTATTTGGGCTACTGCAATAGCAGATGCGCGGGCATCTTGATGTTTCGGACTCAATATCACAAGACTGTCAAATGACACTCCATATAAAGATAATTCTTCTTTATACCGTGCGATTTCTTCTGCACGCGCTTTAACTAATTCACCTGCTTCAAAAATCGCCATCGATGCATCCACATCAATCGTATTTTGCAGATTGCCTTCTTCATCTTCTACGTCAAAAGCACTAAAAGGACGTTCTTTTTGACGCTCATTTGCTCGAAAATGATCGATCAATCTGCGTCTCATAACCGTTTCCGCAAAACCTATAAAACTTCCACGCTCATCCTCATAACGATCAATGGCATCATTCATGGCCACGAAAGCTATTTGAAATTCATCTTCAGTATGGCTAATGGCGCGACCGCACACTTGCGCCACGACACGATCCACGAAAGGCTGATAACTGCGAAGAAGAGTCTCACGTGCTTCCTTATTGCCTTTTTTTGCATCAACAAGCAGTGCATCAAGCGCATCGCTTGGTGCCTTGTGAAGAGGACGCTTGCGAACAAAAGGCAATCGCACCACGTACTTAGCCACCCTTTCTACCTATAATTCGTTAACGCTATCTGCTTTGTGACGCAAAATTATCGTTCTTTCGGTAAAGTGCGACCAAAATGTGCATAAGCTCGTTCTGTCGCTTCTCTGCCTCGTGGAGTTCGACGTAATAGCCCCATTTGTAAAAGGTACGGTTCGTAGACATCTTCTACCGTCCCAGCATCTTCCCCTACGGTCGCTGATAACGTTTCAAGACCCACAGGGCCACCGCCAAACTGATCGATAATGCCTAGCAATAGGCGCCTATCTAGCTCATCAAGCCCGTAGGCATCAACTTGCAATTGTAATAGCGAGTTTCTTGCACATTCGTCATCAATCGATCCATCGCCCGTCACTTGTGCAAAATCGCGAACACGGCGTAGTAAACGATTGGCTACACGCGGCGTTCCACGAGCCCTTCTCGCTATTTCAAGCGCACCTTCTTCTGAAATTGGCACCGCTAAGATAGCCGCCGTACGAAAAACAATTCGTACCAAATCTTCAACAGGAAAATAATTCAAATGCAACATGACACCAAATCGATCACGCAAAGGTGCGGACAAAAGTCCTGCGCGCGTCGTCGCACCAACTAAGGTGAAAGGCGGCAAATCCAAACGCAAAGAACGCGCTGACGGTCCTTTGCCAAGCATAATGTCAATCGCGCCATCTTCCATCGCCGGATACAGCACCTCTTCAACTGTGCGAGGTATGCGATGAATTTCATCAATAAACAATACATCACCTTCATCAAGTCCCGTGACAATAGCTGCAAGGTCGCCTGCACGTTCGATGGCGGGACCTGATGTTACCCGAATATTGACACCAAGTTCATTGGCAATTATATGTGCCAAGGACGTCTTGCCAAGGCCTGGAGGACCATAAAAAAGAACATGATCCAACGTTTCATTGCGCAGCTTTGCCGCATGAATAAAAACATTTAAATTTTCTTTTACATCGTCTTGACCAATATATTCAGAAAGATAGCGAGGACGCAGAGTTTCCTCTTTAGCGTCCTCGCCTATCATGGAAAGATCCATTAATCGATCGCTCACAAGATCACCTTGCCTTTACGATTTCATAGCTCGCAAAGCCGTCTTGACCTGCTCAGAGAGCGAAAGCGCAAGTAATTCCTGTGTGATACGTTGTAAAATAGGTGTTACTTCACGCTCTGCGTAGCCGAGACTGACTAAGGCCTCCTGCACATCACCAAGTTCAGGCGGTAGTTGAGATAAACTTTGTAGCTTGTTTAAGGGTTTTTCTATGGTATCACCCGATGATAAGGCAATCGACCATAGATCATCTAAGCGATCTTTTAATTCAAGCACTAGTCGTTGTGCAGTTTTCGCACCCACACCGGGGACTTTTTTTAATAACGTAAGATCTTCATAACGTAGCGCCTTAAGAAGGTCAGAAAAAGATAGGTGGCTCAACATTTGCAAGGCAAGTTTTGGTCCAACTCCACTAGCGTTCATTAAACGATGAAATAACTTACGATCGTGATCTGTCAAAAAACCAAATAGTGTTATCGCATCTTCACGTACATGTTGATAGGTATATAATCGGTGCGTCTGACCACTTTGCACCATCGTTAAGAGTGTCGATGGTACAAATACACGATAACCGACGCCAAAAACTACGATCACCACAGCGTCTTCTTCCAATTGTTCAATCGTTCCGTCAAGAAACGCAATCATTTGTCACGCTTCCTTTGCACGATGCTTGAACTGTTCGATTCAGCCTTTTGCAAGCGGCGAAGGTAGGTTGAAGATTGAGCATGCGCAAGTGCAATAGCTAACGCATCTGCAGCATCATCAGGTTTGGGAATTTCACGCAGATTTAACAAAATACGAACCATCTCTTGGACCTGTTTTTTATCTGCCCGACCATAGCCCACAACCGCCTGTTTCACTTGCATTGGCGTATACTCAGCTTGCGCGACATTCGCTAATTCAGCTGCTAACACAACGACTCCTCTTGCTTCTGAAGCAGTAAATGCCGTAGTCACATTACGATTGAAAAACAACTGCTCAATAGCCACTACATCGGGGTGAAATCGTTCAATAATATCAGTCACCTTGAGATAGATATCTCGCAATCTTTCTCCTGTCTTTGTATGCGGCAACGTTTCAATGCAACCATATTCCAAGGCCTGATGTCGGTTGCCCGCTGCCTCAAGAACGCCATAGCCTGTTCTTCCAAAGCCCGGATCAATACCGAGAATTCGCAACGTTTGCGCCTCCACAACACAAAATTCGACATATCCTGTGAGAAATCCTTTATTTCGCGTCTAGCATTCCATCTGTGATTGATGCATTCGTATAGACGCTTTGCACATCATCATGTTCTTCAAGCTTTGATAACAACATTTCCACGTTAGCCACATCAGCAGCCGCAACATCCATCGTGGTTGTAGGCAAATATTCAATATCTATACCTGAAGAAAGTATACCTTGTTCTTTAAGTGCCTGATCTACCGCACTCAGATCTTCTGGTGAGGTATAGATTGTGTAATCCTCATCATCCGTTTGCAAGTCATCAGCACCTGCTTCTAAAGCGATAAGCGTCAAATCATCTTCTGATACATTTGCGTCCATTCTCGGTACGGTGATGACCCCAACACGGCGAAACATCCAAAGTACGCAACCAGACTCACCCAAGCTACCGCCATACTTGGAAAACAGATGTCTCACTTCTGCAGCTGTGCGATTGCGGTTATCGGAGGATAATTCTAAAAGTACGGCAACGCCTCCTGCAGCATAGCCTTCATACATAAAGTCCTCGAATTGCACACCAGCTAGTGTTCCCGATGCTTTGGCCAAGGTTCGCGCCAAAGTATCGCTTGGAACGCTAGCAACACGTGCCTTTTCAAGCGCCATTTTCAAATGATAGTTGGTATCTGGGTTGCTACCGCCACGTTTTGCAGCCGCATAAACGTCGCGGCAAAGGCGCGTAAAAAGTTGTCCGCGAGATGCATCCTGCTTACCTTTTCGATGAGCAATGTTTTTCCATTTTGAATGTCCAGACATGAAAAATCCCCCTTACATACCCCAATCTCGAGGATAACGAAAGTCAATACCAATTGTTCGACTGGATAACTTAGCAATCACAGGCATACGCCGCTTGTATTGATTTAACGTGATACGTCTGCTGATCAATTGAACAAGCTCTCGATCAAACCCTTGTTCAACCACTTCATCAACGCTCATGCGTTCGTCCACAAGCAAATGTAAGACCGCATCCGCCAATTCATACGTAAAACCTAACTCACCTTCGTCTGTCTGATCTTCCCATAAGTCAGCAGATGGCGGCTTTTGTTGAATCGACAAGGGTACAGACAAACTCTTGGCAACCGCCCGAATCTGAGCCTTATATAGATCACCAATCGGATTGAGTGCAGACGCCAAATCGCCAAATTGCGTACCATAGCCGAGTAATAACTCGGTTTTGTTGCTCGTTCCTAAAGCAAGCGCATGATAGACGACAGAGTGATCATAGATAATTGACATACGCTCGCGCGCCATTTTATTACCTCGACGTAAGGCCGTGGCATCCGATTTGTCCGCAAAATAGGCATCAATCTGTGGGGTGATTTCAATCGTTTGTGCCGTCAAATCAAGATCGTCAACGACACGCAAGGCATCATCAATGCTGTTTTGACTACTTAGCTTGTAAGGCATAATAATCGGATGGACATGCTCTTTACCCACTGCTTCAACTGCAAGGTACGCAACAACAGCTGAGTCGATGCCCCCAGACAACCCAAAAACCACGTCGCTAAACCCAGCTTTATGTACTTCGTCCTTTAAAAAAGCCGTCAGTACAGGAATAACTCCTTGGGCTATCGCCGCTAAATTCTCACAGATCTCTTGTGCTTGCATTACTTCACATCTCCTAGCCTACGAGCCAATATCCGTTGTGTTAGATACGGATTTTCGTCGCGCAATAAAGGTGTGCGAAAACGTTCTTTACGTAATCGTGACAAATCAAGATCAACAATAACCATGCCCGGTTCATGCGTTTCAATGCCACCGAGAATGTCGCCTTGCGGCCCAGCTACAAGCGAGTGACCAAAGAAAAACACACCATCTTCAAACCCTGTACGATTTACAAAAACGACATAGCAAGTAAAAAGTTGTGCATACGTTCGCACGACGCGCTCCCAAAATTGTTGCGAACCAGAGTTTGGATCACCTGACAAAGCTCGTCCCGGGCCCGCTGAGGGAATAATCATCAAATCCACCCCAGAAAGGGAAAGTAGATAGGGTACCGAGGGATGCCATGCATCTTCACAAATCATCATGCCCATACTCACGTCGTTCGTTTGAAAAGCCTGTACATCATTACCGCGTGCAAAATGGCGCCCTTCCTCAAATAAACCATAAGTAGGAAGATAAACCTTGCGATGCACATGAACCACCCGTCTTGCCGAAGCATAGACGGACGAGGTGTAAAATCGATGATCCTTTGTCTCTTCGACGAAACTAAATACGATATCCACATCGCAACTCGCTTGGATAAGCTCACAAATATCGGGATGATCTATCGTTCGAGCAACATCCAGTGTGCTATCTTTTAACCAATATCCTGTCAGTCCCAACTCCGGAAAGACGATCAGATCGGCACCTGCATGCTTAGCCTCCTCGATATTCGCTAGATGCATAGCAAGATTTGCTTTCACATCACTTAACCTAGGATTCACTTGACAAAGCGCGACTTTCATCCTTTGCACTTTCAAAGCCCCCTACATAATTCACCATCTAACCCGTCAGTAGTATATCATGAGCCTATCCCTACTCGCCTCTGTTCGACCCTTGAAGCATGTCGAACACGAATACTTGCTTTGTGTCGCATCACTTGCGATCGATTCTCAGGAATATCGCCAATCTCCCGTAGCAACTGAGCGGGGAAAGCCTGTAAGACGGACAATAATTCTCTATGTTCTGGTGACAAATACGCAATAGAAGCATAGGCGTCAAGAAGTGGTTCTTGCCAGGCACGCTCTGAACGAATAAAGAAAGACATGTGACCAAATAGTTGATACAAATCATACACGGGCGAATCAAGACCCGCCAGATCATAATCAATCAATTGTGCTGGACGACCTGCTTGCACCAAAATGTTATGCGGTGCAAGATCGCGATGACATAGAATACCCTTTTTTCGGTCTGCGGTCACGCGTGCCTGCAATTCGGACGCCGTTACATGACGAAGTACTTGTTGCGCTGTACGCCGCCAAGTATCCCATTCGTAATCGCTAATTCCCACCAAATAACCGCGTTCTACCACGTCACTTGCTCGCTGTAATCGATACGATAATTTTTGAAAGATTGTTGGTGTAAATTGCAAGGTATAAGGGATTCTCACGCGCATTTGATGAAGTCGTGCCACTGCCTTGACAGCTTGCACACGATCGACTGCTGATGAAAAATCGGCATGATGACCTGGTACCCATGGTTCCATGGTCATCAATGTATCACGATACACAGAAAACGGATTACCTTCTTTATTTTCAAGGTAACTCACGCCAAACCCCGCATCCGCTAGATCACTTTTTACCACAGCTAAGGCACTAAGTCGTTCTGTATCCACACCTTGATGGCCATCATACCTCTTACACATCCATTTTCCGCAATCTGTCACAAGGCCTGCTACACTACGCATAGGCAGTATTGCCTTAATCTTTACACCATACATCGGTTCAATCCACTCACACAACTCATTGTTCATCCAATCCGATTCCATGTCTAGCACCACCTGCCGCCATCTTTTACCGCTTCTGATGGCTTAGAATAGCCGATCAGAAGCGGTAGTAGTACGTCATACGTTAGAAAGAAAATTGACCTACGATGATGATGACTCTTGCAACCAGTAAGCATCCATTGACCAGACCGACGAACTTTCTTGTACAGATCCTGTAGGCGCCACTTGATGATCTGCAACAAAGGGTACGGAATGCCCATGATAAATAACTGGGCCTTCGTATACCGGGCCATTGGGTGGTGGGCATAGGGGATCCCAACAAATAATTTGCTCGCCAATAGGTTCACGAATAACCGGTTTCGACTCTTTCACCACAGTCTCTTTCACGTAAATTTTGGCCACGGATGGTGCCATAGGTTTCATTTTTGGTACAACAGGTGTTGGCGGAATAACCGGTGTGACATGCGATTCCTGGTTTACTTTCGTATAATTGAAATCGAGATTAGCATCCACATGGATCGGTGGCACAACCGGCGGTTGTGGTGGGACAACAGGTGGTTGATAGGCTGGTGGTTTCGGTGCTGTCATCTTCTCTTTATACATCGGTGCCGTATAGGACTCTTTTTGAATCTGCGACAACGATGGTGTTGCCGAAATGGGCGGCAAAGCAGATACACCAGGAATATTGACCACTTGCAAAGGCGTAATCTTATTGGGATCTGCGATTTGCGGATTAGCCGCCACAAGATCTGCAAGAGATACCCCAGTGCGTTTGGCAATGCGCCACATCGTATCGCCCGCTTTAACGACATACTGCCACGATGTTCCAGAATAAGTTCCTGAAGCAGGTGGTATCGGGGCGCTTTGCACAGGTATAGTGGGCATCATGCTTCCATTTACGGGAACATTGATTTGCTGACCAACTTGAATCATTGATGGGTTCGCTATCTGGGGATTTGCTGCAATCAGCGCATCAAGTGACAAGCCAAAACGCTGCGCAATTTTCCACAGGCTATCCCCTTGCTGTACAACATATTTGTTCAATCATCTCGCCCTCCCAAGTAGATGTCCGTAGCAATATATGCTGGGATGGGCAAAATGACAGGGGAATAGGAAATTTGGGCGGGCCTCTTGATACTAAAAAGAACTGTCTGCCATTCTATGCTCTGTGTGTGGGGGGGATTTGACACAGAGCAAAGCGCATACAGTTCATCTTAGTTTAGAATTATACGTGCCGTAATTATAGAGTTTTCGACTAAATCTGTCAAATTTATAGCATAATAGACATTAGGGATTTGGCTTAGTTGGAGCAACATAAACGGGTGGATTGGCTCCTGACCACGTTGTTTGCGGTACTGTTCCAATAAAAACAACATAGGCGATCGGAATGCGTGTATCCACTTTAGCAGGTTGTGACATAAACGGCACAACGACTTTCACTTGCGCAGATATGTGCAAATACAAAACATGTACTGTCTGATTGATACCGGCTGTTTTCACCTCAGGCTCCACTTCGCTTTGCGCATACCCAATGGGAACGATACGTATAGGAATCGAAGGACCTAACGTAGCCAAAATAGCACTGCCTGTTGCTTGCATCGCAGGCACATATACAGTACGCCCTTCAAGACGCATCAATACATGTTGCACACGAAGTGTCGTTAAACTTTCGATACGTGCTACCTCAGCAAAGTTAAAATGCGCGCTCGTTACTTTCCCAGATTGATCCTTATCAAGAATGACCAATTTTGCATATTGCGCATCTTCTGCGATACGTTTCGTAAGAGCATCGTTAACCGCTTGCGTTGCCAACTGCTGCGCGACACTTGTTGCCATGGCCATAAATGGCGGTCGCAAACTGCGTTCCAAGGCCTGTATACTTAGGTACAATGCGACGAGCGACGAAAACAAAAAAAGCAGACTCATCATCGTATAACGACGCCAGCGCGACCGTTTTTTACGAGTCTTAAATCGCATACACTTCGACTCCCCGGGCTACGGATAGAAGATTTGTATGCGACTTATTGGACAATCATACCAAACAAAGTTTTATAAACCTGCGTTTTCCAACTTGTAGCACCATATCTTGTTGTGGCTGAACCACTGCTTGATCATCTTTGATCGCCACACTATCAATGCGAACCCCACCGCCTGCGATGAGGCGCCGTGCTTCTGAATTGCTTGGGGCAAGACCTGTCATAACAAGCAAAGCGACAAGTGAAATAGGATCACGATCTATCGTATAAACCGCCATGTCATCAGGCATAACATGTTTTTGAAATACCTTAATGAAACCCTCCTGTGCCGCTTGCGCCGCTTCTGTTCCCTGAAAACGTTCAGTAAGGCAAAATGCAAGCCGCATTTTGGCGTCACGCGGGTGGAGTGCCCCTGTTTGTAAGCCCTCTTTCATGCTGTCGATTTCTTCTTCAGACACACCGCTTACAAGTACAAAGTACTTCATCATGAGTTCATCAGGTACTGACATCGTTTTTCCATAAATTTCGCTAGCTGGTTCGTCCACACCGATATAATTACCAAGACTTTTCGACATTTTATGTTGGCCATCGAGCCCTTCTAAAAGTGGCATGGTTAGAGCCACTTGCTGATCGATGCCATACTCTTTTTGTAAGGTTCGTCCAGTTAATAAATTAAACGTTTGATCCGTTCCGCCTAGTTCAACATCTGTATGCAACGCAACGGAATCGTACCCTTGCATTAACGGATAAAAAAATTCATGGATGCTAATCGGTGCTTCTTGTGCATAACGCTTCTTAAAGTCATCACGCTCTAGCATGCGCGCGACAGTCATCGTGGCCGCTAGACGAACAACATCGGCAAATTGCAACGGGGACAACCAACTTGAATTAAAATGGACTTCTGTTTTTTTCGGGTCAAGAATCTTAAAAATCTGCTCTTGGTACGTCTTTGCATTTTGTTTCACTTGCTCTTTTGTCAATTGTTTGCGAGTCTCTGATTTGCCAGTCGGATCGCCGATTTGACCGGTAAAATCGCCAATCACAATTTGTACAAGATGACCCAATTCCTGAAATTGGCGCAACTTCTCAAGGACCACAGTATGACCAATGTGTATATCCGGTGCTGATGGATCTAAACCCAACTTAATACGTAAAGGCGTACCCGTCTTTACGCTATTACGAATCTTAGCAACGAATTCGTCTTTCGGTATAATTTGTTCAACACCGCGAGATAAAATCTTTACTTGGCGTTGTACTATCTCTTCTTCTCTCTCATTTATCATGAACTCTCCCAGTCATTCCTTTCCGCGTCAGAATTTGCTTTATTCTATTCCGATTGACTCTTTTGTGTCAAATACATGCAGAAAATGGTACCCGCACATACTACGACAAAGGGGGCATCGTGTATGCAGCGTCGGAGTAAAAGACATCGAAAAGCCATGATTTCTAAAATGGTCGTTTTACTTTGCGTCGGTTGTATCATGGTTGGCGTAACCATCGGCGTGACAACGACTCTTTTATCAGGCATGCCCACCTTGCAGGTGACAGATTTCACGGACTCTTTTTCCTCATCAGTCGTCTACGCTAAAGATGGATCGTTTCTCGGACGCTACGCTGCACAAGGTGACAGACGTACACTTCATGACGTAAGCAAAGCAGGCTCGTTTGTCCAACAAGCATTTCTCGCGGCAGAAGATAAAGATTTCTATCAGCACAGTGGAGTGGATCTCTTAGCCATGCTACGATCTGCATGGAACAATACGCGTCACCACGCAATTATGAGTGGGGCTTCAACGATCACACAACAAACCGTCAAATTAGTTCTATTCCCTCAACAGCAACGCACTTTACGGCGAAAAGCACAGGAAATTATCCTTGCTCTTGAACTCGAACGCAAACAAAGCAAAAAGCAAATATTATTGGAATATCTTAATAGTGTTTACTTTGGCACACTCACAGGTACACCAGTTTATGGTGTAGAAAGTGCAGCTTTACATTTGTTTGGCCGTCACGCTCATCGTTTGACCGTGGCGCAGGCCGCTTTTTTAGCGACCATTCCGAACAACCCTGCTCATTACTCGCTCCCTAATCATATAGAAAATATACTGGTACGCCAAAAATGGATTTTAAGTAAGATGCGTGAACTTCACTTTATCACACAAAAACAATATATCGATGCATTGAACGAACCTGTTTTAACCGAACTAACGCATAACCAAGCCCAATTGGCTCCTTATGAAAGTGTGTCACCCTTTATTGTTGCAAAAGTAAGCTTAGATGCCGCAAAACTAATCGCGCAATACAAACAAATGCCTTTTTTCGAGGCACAGATCGAACTACAGCGTGGAGGATACAAAATTTACACAACGATCGACCAAGATTTACAAAACAAGATGGAGCACGCATTTCATACCAATGACTTTCCACCGCAAATTACGTACGTCTATCATGATGCTTTTGGCACACACAAAATTCCCCATGCAACAGAAGAGGCTGGCGCTGTCGTGCTTGATAATGAAACTGGTGGCATTTTGGCCTTAGGCGGTGGTCGGGATTTTTTACACAATCAAGTCAATCATGCACTGGTACAACGACAACCCGGTTCATCCCTAAAACCATTGATTGTTTATGGTCCTGCTATGGAGTCCTCAATGATCACGCCAGGCAGCATCGTGGATGATATCCCACGTCATTACCCTGACCCAAATGCAAAAAATGGTGACTGGTTTCCAATGAACTGGGATCATCATTTTCATGGCCTTCTTACGGTTCGTGATGCCTTAATGGAATCTCTCAATGGTCCGGCTATCGATGTCTTACATCAACTTGGCACTTATAATGGTGCACAGACCGCTTGGCGACTTGGGCTCACGGGAATTGCTAAAGATGATACACAAAGTTTGGGGCTTGCCATCGGTGGTATTCATGGGGGGGTCAGTCCATTACAGCTAGCAGCAGCCTATGCGACATTTCCCAGGGAAGGAATTTATCAAGAGGCAATACTTATTGATCGAATCGAAGACCAATACGGTAATATCGTATACAAACATCAGGCAAAAGGTGTTCGTATTTTTTCAAAATCAACAGCCTATCTTATGACAAGCATGTTGCAATCTGTCGTACGAAATCCTTATGGTACAGCACATGCCCTGTCCCATTTTATTCGTCATAGTGATATTGCAGGGAAAACGGGAACAACCGATGACAATAAAGATGCTTGGTTTGTAGGTTATACGCCAAAATACACCATGAGTTCGTGGGTTGGTTATGATCTACCTCATCCTCTTTTAATCGATCACAAGTACCATGAAAGTGCGCGTCCTATCTTGCTTTTTGAACGTGTCTTAGGGGACGTTATCGAACAACAAAAGTTGCATTTTAAACGGCCCACAGATATCCACAAAGTGCTCATTTGCACCAAGTCAGGGCAACTTGCAGGGCCTCTCTGCCAAGCAGAGCATGACACGGAGACTGATGTGTTTCTTGATGGGACTGAGCCACGAAGTGTGTGCCAGATACATCGGCTCGTAGCAACAACGACATACAACCATAAATCGTATTTAGCTACAGAATTAACACCGTCAAATGAAATTCGTCAGCAAATTATGATCAAGCGACCATTGATACAATGGGATAAAAAGGATCGTCCTTTTGTACCAGAAGATATACACAAGGCGATCCCGCAAGAAGTAGATCCAAGAGGTGGTTATCCCTTAACTATCATTTCAGACTAACGATCGTAACTCCGCTACCGCCTTCGCCCTCGACACCTAGTCGAATCGTTTTAACATGGGGATGTGTCTTAAGAAAAGTCGTTAATCCTTGGCGCAAGGCACCTGTTCCTTTACCGTGGATAAGTGATACCTGATGGTATCCCGAGAGAACCGCCTTATCAAGATAATGGTCAACTGACATGGTAGCCTCCTCGACAGTCGTACCACGAAGATCAAGTTCAGGCGACAAAAAATCGGTAGAACGATTGATCATAGCCACCGGTTCTGGTCGTTTCTCCGCTTTTTTTAGCAATTCTACATCATCGATAGAAACTTTCATTTTGATCGTACCTGCAACAACAGTCAGTTCTCGTGCACTAGCGCGTTTATCCATGACAACCGCTTTTTGACCTGCTAAAGTCAATACACGCACTTCATCACCGATATCTGGATCTTGGCGGGCTTTCGACTTAGCAATCGCTTTTAGCGTGCGCTTTGGTGCCAACTGTTCTAGGTGGTGCCGCATCGCCGTCAATTCATGATCCTTTAAGGTGCGACCAGATGATTTTGCCTGTCGCAATTCAACGAGTAAATTTTCCATCTCCCGTTGCGCTTGTTTAACTTGTTGTCGAATCTCATCTTGTGCTTTTTTCCGTAATGAATCGATTTCATTTTCTAAATTCTGATGCTTATGTTCCCAATCCAATTCCAACTGCTTAGCATGATCACTTTTCTCAGACATTTCTTCTTCTTGCTTTCTAGCGCTGACTACACTTGCCTCAAGTTGAGTAATAAGATCCTCAACTCGCACATCTTGTGTAGAAAGTTTTTCTTTTGCCACATCGATAATCTGACGTTTCAGTCCTAAACGTGATGCGATAGCAAATGCATTCGAACGTCCCGGAATACCAATAAGTAAACGGTACGTCGGCGATAACGTGTCGACATCAAATTCCATACTTGCGTTCATAGCCCCAGGCGTTGTGTAACCATACGCTTTAAGCTCGCTATAGTGCGTGGTGGCGATCGCGCGAATATTTCTTTCTCGTAACGTATCAAGGATTGCCATCGCCAGCGCCGCGCCTTCCGTTGGATCAGTTCCAGCGCCCAATTCATCGAATAAAACCAACGTTTTTGAATGAGCATCGTGAAGAATTTGTACGATCGTACGCATGTGACTCGAAAAAGTCGACAAGTTTTGTTCGATACTCTGTTCATCACCGATATCTGCAAATACTTCTGCAAAAAATCCAATGCGAGATGCTGATGAAGCAGGGATAAACAATCCGGATAAAGCCATGATGGTGAGCAATCCTACCGTTTTAAGGGTAACCGTTTTACCACCGGTATTAGGACCCGTGATGATCAGTAGGTGATAACTTTCTCCTAAAGAGACATCGAGTGGAACAGCCTTTTGTGCATCAAGTAAAGGGTGTCTTGCCATTGTTAGATGCACTATGGGTGCTTCAACTAGCGTAGGTTCATTGGCATGCAAAAAAGATGCATAGCGACCTTTTGCCACAGCAAAATCCACCTGCCCTATTGCCTCGAAACAAAGCAACAATTCATCAGCATATTGCTTAATAACTCCGGATAATAAAGCCAAAATGCGTTCGACTTCTTGTTCTTCCAAAACACGCATACGGCGTAATTCGTTACCTAATTGTAAGACGCGTTCTGGCTCGATAAACACCGTCGATCCAGATGCTGAAGCATCATGTACAATTCCTCGAATCTGATGTTGGCTATCTGTACGGACAGCCAAACAATAACGATCATGGCGAACGGTTATAATCGTATCTTGCAGGTACTTTTGCACCGTTGCCGAACGGATCATTTCATCGAGAGTACGCTTCATTCGTTCCTGCGTGATCTTCATTGTCCGCCGCAAATCATAGAGCGTCTCACTAGCTTGATCAAGTAGTAATCCATCTTCATCAATACATGCTTGAATCTCATCTTCCAGATCCTTTGTGATCAGAAGCGGCTCTGCCACATGCAACAGTAACGTTACGTCAGTTCTCTCCACTAACGAGGAAATAAACGCAAAAACAGCACGTGCACGGTTGACTGTCTGCGCAATTTGACTAAGTTCAATTGCCGACAAAATGCCCCCATTTCGGGCTTTGCGAACTGCGTCTCGCCGATCAGGCACCACTGGAAAAGGCGGTTCACCTTTTAATCGGTAAACTGCATGACCCTGCGCTGTCTTGGTCAATGCGTCTACAGCCTCTTCAATTGTTCCGCAAGGACGCAAGCATTGGGCCAATTCCTTAGCATACGGCGTAATACAAAATTTATCGACATCGGATAACACATGGAAAAATTCAAGTTTTTCTAAAATGCGTTCATTCATGCATTTCACATCCTAGCGCAAAATCCATTCCTTTTCATGATTCCCGACAAAGCGGGAAAGACTACATATATCAACACATGGAGGTGACAACAACCATGCTCGGGACTATTGTGCGATTTGTGGTTTCTGCGCTTGTACTCATGTTCGTTGGGTTTATCGTTCCGGGTTTCCATATCTCCGGATTCTGGACAGCTGTGCTAGCAGCTATCGTCATTGCGGCTATTGGATGGGTTTTCGAACGCCTGTTCGGACCCAGAATATCACCATACGGGCGGGGGCTAGTAGGATTTATCGTTGGTGCCGTGGTAATTTTTCTAGCCCAAGCAATCGTCCCAGGTATGCGCGTCTCGATCTTAGGTGCACTTCTAGCTTCTTTAATCATTGGTATTGTAGATCTATTTGTACCTACTACAATGCGCGGCACAGATCATCACGATCATCATGTGACGTAAATAGTACAAAGTGGGTAAAGACGGCATGATCACATCGTGCCGTCTTTTATGAATGCGTTACAGGAAGTGCGATGCCTTCCATGCGAGCTAATTCTTGAACAGGTTGCGTAAACATGGGTGCAAGCGCAGATTGGCGAATCTGTGTTTTTACAGCAGATGCTGGCAAATAAGTTCCGACATCGATAAGGACAGCTAATATTAAAAATGCAACGACAACGCCTGCCGCAAGCCCTAACAAACGATTAATCCAACTAAGCAATGGCAGTGAAAATACAGCATTGAGCAAATGTCCAAGATAACGCACCAGCAATAACGCCACAAAAAAGACAAGTCCAAATGCTAGCGCTCCTGCAATCGCTTTGGCGACTGCCGCGACGTTTGATCCAGTGGAAAGCATGCCTACAATCGGAATAGCTGATGCAGAATGAATATTTTTTAACAATACTTGAGTCACCCACGTATCTAAATAGGGTGAGACAAAGGGACTAAGTTGCCATGCGGCAACATACGCTACTAAAGTTCCTGATAAGCGGACCAATTGACGAACAAAGCCTGTCCTGTATCCTTCCCACGCACTAAATAGCAAAATAGCTAGAATAATCCAATCAGCTATATCCATCGGTTTGGCACCTCAAGATTCAGAGTCCTGCGAAAGTTCATGTCTTGCTTCGATTTCCAATGCGTCAAGCAATGCTTTATACTCTGTCAAAACTGCATCATAGGCTTCAGCCAAATTCAATGCTGTCAGCACAGCAAGTGTCGATAAATCCAGACGCGGATTTTGTTCAAAAAGTTCATTCATTTTCTCATCAACGATCCTAGCCAACCGCTCTACTTGTTCAGGCGAAGTTTGTGCCCGAACAGTATACAGATGGCCGAAAATATCGATTTTTACGCGTTCCGTCTCTTGCGACACTCGCTGCACCGCCTAATCTCTCTAGTATATACCCTGTTTAGTTTCGGCGAATAGATCAAAAAACCTGCTAAAAACGTAAATATGCTCCGAATTCATCCTTAACAACGTTCAGTACCGTCTCTACCTTCGCCAAAATCTCCTGATCTGTTAGTGTCCGATCGTCTGCCCGAAACACCAAGTGTAAGGCAACACTTTTCTTATCAGCCCCCACTTTATCCCCGGTGTACACATCAAACACAGAAACATTTTCCAGTTCATGACCGGCACTGTTTTTCACGGCATCTACAACCTGTTGAACCGGTAAGTCGCGATCCACAACAAGCGCGAGATCTCTTTCCGCTCCAGGTGTTTTAGGCAATTCTCTAACTGTCAAATCACTTTTGATTAGCTTTTGCATCATGAAGAAGTCAAGATCAAAGTAGAAACTCTCTTGCAAATCATAGCATTCTGTTACCGTTGTTTTTATCTTTCCAAAACTTCCTATAAGGACATTCTTGCTATAAATCTCAGCACATTGTCCTGTTTGGTAATAAGGTTCTTTCGAACGTACAAGGGAGATTTGATCCTGTGCAATCCCAGAAGTCGTTAGTAACGCATGAACTATCCCAGATACATCATAGAAATCAAACAGACGGGTCTCACCATGAGGACCAACAGATTCTACCTGACCACTTAGTAACCCTGTGATATGTGGTGCTTCCACAGGTTGGTCAAGCATCGGTATTTGATTTGGTAAAAATATGGTGGCAAATTCAAAAATACGAATATTTTTTTGTCCGCGATTACTGTTGTACGCTGCTACTTCAAGTAAAGACGGTAGTACTATAGTACGCAAACCCACACGATCTTCCGACAAAGGGTTTAAAAGCATTCCCATCTTCGTAGCCGGATGACCTTCATCAATAAGTACATTAGCTAATACTTTGGGTGCAGTTAGCGAGTACGTCCAAACTTCATGCAAACCGCGATCAAGCAGAAAATTACGTAACGTGCGTTTCAAATGTTGTGCCGGTTTTAAAACACCAGCGGTTAATTGACCGCGCATTACAGACACGGGAATCCGATCATAACCGACTAAGCGGGCAAATTCTTCTGCCATATCAGCTTCTATCGTGATATCTTGGCGACGCGAGGGAACAAAAACATGAAATTCCTCGTCCGAGACGACACGCACCGTAAATCCTAGTCGCTTACAAACTTCTAACATTTCCGACTGCGAAATAGCATAACCTAGTAGACTTTGGATGTGTTTTACAAAGACTGCGATTTGTTTAACCTGTCTTTGTTCTACAATTTTCGTGCTTTTCGCGATACTATTGGAAGCTATGTTGCCTTGTGCAAAAGTCTCCATTAATTGAGCCGCTCGAGCAAGCGCCTGAAGCGTGATGTCCTCATCGATACCTTTTTCAAAACGCAAACTTGCTTCCGATCGAAGGGCTAATTGTCTTGCTACTTGTCTCGTGCTCACAGGGTCAAATACAGCAGACTCGATAACAACTGCTCGTGTATACTCAGTTACTTCACTATTACGTCCACCCATAACTCCGGCCAAGCCCAACGCTTTTTGCGGATCCGCAATAAGTATGGCTGAGGATGATACCTCGCGCACTTCCCCATCGAGTGTCATCACCGTTTCTGTCGTATGTGCTTGACGTACAACAATTTTGTGTTCGCTAATAGCATCGTAATCAAATGCGTGTAAAGGCTGTCCCCATTCATACATCACATAGTTTGTAATATCCACGAGATTATTGATAGGACGCGTACCCACAGCTAACAGACGCATCTGCATCCACAAGGGAGAGGCAGAAAGCTTCAAATTGCTTACAACTTGCGCCGTATACAAACTACAATGTTCTGTAGCAATTTCAACGGATAATGGCAGTTTCTCTGCTAAAGATGATTCTTTAACTACAGCATCAGGCATATGAATACTACGGCCATAAAGCGCAGCAACCTCATAGGCAACTCCCCGAAGCGATAAACAATCGGAGCGATTTGGCGTCAGTTCAAGTTCCATCACCATATCGTCAAGTGAGAGATACGATACGATCGATTCGCCCACAGGTGCATCCTGCGGTAAAACAAAAATACCTTGTGTCTGCTCCTTAGGCAGCAATCTAGCATCTAGGCCTAATTCACCCGCTGAACAAATCATTCCTTGTGACTCAACACCGCGTAATTTGGAACGCTTGATTTTGCCACCAGGCAATATGGCGCCATCGATCGCCACAGGCACATTTTGATCAGGGGCAACATTTTTGGCACCGCATACGATCGTTAATGGATCGCCTTTAGCCACATCCACCTTACAAACGCGTAACCGATCTGCATTAGGATGCGCCTCTACAGTTAGCACTTTGCCGATCACAACATCTTTCACCTGTCCACTAAGCGGTTGCATCCATTCCACAGGTATTCCTGCATTCGTTAAGTCTGTTGCCACTTTTTCTGGTGTTAAACCTGCCAGATCGACATATTCACCAAGCCAATTCCACGTGATTTTCATCGTTTCACTGTCCTTTTTAGCGTGCTATCTGCGTAAATTGATCAAGTAAACGCAAGTCATTCATGTAAAATTGACGAATATCGGTAATGCCATATAACAGCATCGCGATACGCTCCATACCCATACCAAAGGCAAATCCTGTTATGCCTTCCTCATGATATCCACCCATCGTCAGGACATGAGGATGTACCATACCACATCCTAGAATTTCAATCCATCCTGTATGTTTACACGTAGAACAGCCATCTCCACCACAATAAATACAGCGTACATCCATTTCTGCACTAGGTTCCGTAAACGGAAAAAAACTTGGACGCAGACGAATTTGCTGGTGTTCACCAAAAAGTTCCTTGGCAAAAGTCAACAGGACACCTTTTAGATCACTCATCGAAATTCCATGATCAACGACAAGTCCCTCCATTTGCGTAAACTCATGCGAATGCGTTGCATCATCATCATCACGCCGATATACACGTCCGGGGACAATAATTCGCACAGGTAGTTCAGGTTGGCGAGCAAGCAGAGTTCGGGCTTGCATAGGTGAAGTGTGCGTACGCAGTAATAACTCTGAGTGAATATAAAAAGTATCTTGCATATCGCGAGCGGGGTGATCTTTAGGCAAATTTAACGCTTCGAAATTAAAATAATCGGTTTCCACATGAGGTCCTTCTTCGATAGTAAATCCGAATCCTAAAAAAATATCTTCTATACGGCGAATCACTTTTTGTAACGGATGCTCAGCACCAAGAAACGGTGTGCGTCCAGGTAGCGTAATATCCAATTGGTTACGTCTTTCTTCCTCATTGGCTGCTTTTTGTAGCACTTGACTTCGCTTTGTCTCAAATGTCTGTTCCAGTACAGCACGAATTTCATTGACAACTTGACCTACGACAGGTCGTTCTTCTTGACTGAGTGATCCCATCGAACGAAGCGCTGTCGATAATTCTCCTTTTTTCCCTAAATACATCACACGCCAAGCTTCCAAAGCTACTATATCATCCTTGTTCGTCAAGTCAGCCAACGCCTGATCTTTCATCGCCTGTAACCGTTCTAGCACGCAAGACACCTCCGTAGCATGAATAAAAAAAGCTTTCGTCAAGGGACGAAAACTCCGTGGTACCACCCTGTTTTAAACAACGCCTTACAAAAGGCATCATTCCTTTAGCCTGTTAACGGTGGCATCCGTATCCGCCTACCACTGCGTGTCAGGTTCAGCGAATCACTTCCCGAGTGAACTTCCCTGATACCGATGTGCGCAACGCTCTCAGTCATGGCATCGCGTCCCTGTCATACGCTATTCAGGTACTCTCTCGTTCATCAGTTTGTCATAAGAATACCGCATATCAATCTTATTTCGCAAGTCGTTGTCGAAGCGCCTCATACAAGATGACAGCAGAAGCCACACCAGCATTTAAGGATTCTGATGACCCAGGCATGGGAAGTGACACGGCTCTATCTGTTGCTTGCTGCAAGAGATCAGAGATTCCCTGCGCTTCGCCCCCGATTATAATGGCTAACGGTCCAAGCAAATCCGTTTCAAAAACAGATACCCCATGATGGGCTTCCATGGACATAACACGATATCCTAATGTATGAAGTTCATGAAGCATACTCTCACGATCCATCGCTAAGACAGGAACACGAGCCAGTGAACCCGCTGCAGCACGCACCACTTTAGGTTGATAGGGATCCGTCGTACCCGGGGTGATAATCAGCGCTCGTGATCCTACGGCATCAGCTGAACGAATCATCGTACCAAGGTTTCCAGGATCACGTATACCATCTGCAATCACCACAACATCCTTGCAAGAGGTGTTTAATCGCATATCTTGCTGAATTTGCAGTACAGTTTGCGCAACAAAATCCTTTTTTCGCACTGCTGCTACAATACCTTGCGAATGTTCTGTATCAACAACGTGGGCCAATACCTGTCCTGTCAACTCGTAGGTATGGATTCCTTTTTCAGTACAGGCGTCCACAATCGCTAAAATCTGATCGGGATGCGTTCCGAAGCTGTCAAATAAGACAGCTTCGAGCTCTGCTCCCGCTTCGATATACTCTGTGATAAAGCGAATACCTTCGACCAGATACAACCCCGTTTTTTCACGGTGTTTTTTATCCTTTAACGCGGCATATGCTTTTACTTTAGGATTATTGTAAGACGTTAAAACTTCCACAGGATGTGACTCTCCTTAAAATCCTAGACAATAGATCAATCAGGTCAATCAGACAATACCGCACCAGTATTTGCGGAGGTGACAAGTTTCGCATAACGCGCCAACCAACCATGCTTCACGAGAGGTTCAGGACGTTGCCAAACTTCCAAACGTTGTGCAATCTCTTGATCCGTTAGACGTACCTCTAACAAACGTTCATTCGTATCAATAACTACAACATCACCGTCGCATAAAGCTGCGATCGGACCGCCCGCTGCTGCTTCCGGAGAGATGTGTCCAATGCTGATGCCGCGCGTCGCGCCGGAAAAACGACCGTCAGTGATTAGCGCAACATCAGCTCCAAGCCCCATCCCTGCAATCGCAGACGTTGGTGAAAGCATCTCAGGCATACCTGGTCCACCTTTTGGGCCTTCATACCGAATGACGACGACATCACCCTTTTTCACACGACCTTCACGAATTCCTTGCGATGCCTCATCTTGTGAATTGAAGATAACACAAGGTCCTTCAAAATGCGTAACAGGTGTTGCACCGCTTTTGATCACACCACCATCAGGAGCAAGATTGCCACGCAATACACGCAGTCCGCCCTCTTGTGTGTAAGCATCTTCTAGCTTATGAATGATACGATCATCCAAAATCTCCGCATTCTCGATATTTTCTAAGAGTGTTTTACCCGTCACCGTTATGCGATCTGTCGCTACAAGACCGTCTTTACGAGTTAATTCGCGTAAAACCGCGGATACACCGCCTGCGCGATACAAATCTTCCATATGCCACTCGGTAGCTGGACTGAATTTAGCAATTTGCGGCACTTTTCGCGATATCTCATCGACGCGAGAAAGCGGATAATCAACGCCTGCTTCATGCGCGATGGCTAACGTATGCAATACCGTATTGGTAGAACCACCCATAGCCATATCAAGAATAAAAGCGTTGTCAATTGCTTCTTTAGTAACGATATCTCGCGGTTTAATGTCTTTTTCAATTAAGTTTTTCAGGTACATCGCCGTTTGACGAACTAATTCTTTGCGTTGTTCTGTAATGGCTAGCACCGTTCCGTTGCCAGGCAAAGCCATACCTAAAGCTTCGGCTAAGCAGTTCATTGAGTTGGCGGTAAAAAGGCCTGAGCACGAACCACACGTTGGGCAACCGTTTACTTCGAGTTCTTCGAGTTGCTGTTCGTCGATTTTCCCAACCTGATAGGCTCCTACGCCCTCAAACACGGACGTCAAATCGACCGCTTTGCCATCGGACGTATGCCCTGCTTTCATGGGTCCGCCAGAGACAAAAATGGAAGGAACATTGACGCGCATCATACCCATCAACATACCAGGGGTGATCTTGTCACAATTCCCGATACAAATTAACCCATCAAACCAATGGGCTTGGGCCATCGTTTCTAATGAATCCGCAATCAATTCACGACTTGGCAAGGAATACCGCATACCGATATGCCCCATCGCAATACCATCATCAACGCCAATTGCATTAAATTCAAACGGCACCATACCAGCTTCACGCACAGCATCTTTTACAATCTTGCCGAACTCCTGTAAATGTACATGTCCAGGGATAATTTCAATGAACGAATTGAAAATCCCAACAAAAGGCTTCTTGAAATCTTCCTGCGATAGGCCTGCAGCGCGAAGTAAACTGCGATGCGGCGCTCGGTCAATACCCTTTTTCACCATATCACTGCGCATCTAGTCTCCCACTCCCTCGTCTCTATTTCGCTCATTGTATCTTGTTCAATACTAATGCACAAGTTCCTTCCGAGTAACAAATGTTTTATAGTTCACGTTCTTGATCCCCCAATGCACATAAGAAAAACGACCACACACGAGGCATGGTCGCTTTTCTTAGGCTAGTTATTATTATGCTTCAATTTTTCCTTTAGCGACGCCAACTAACGCTGTGAACGCTTTGGCATCCGATACCGCCAAGTCTGCGAGCATCTTGCGGTTCACTTCAACGCCAGCTTGTTTCAAACCATACATGAAACGGCTATATGATAAGCCATTCAGGCGCGCCGCTGCATTGATACGTTGAATCCAAAGCCGACGGAAATCCCGCTTACGGACGCGACGATCTCGGTACGCATACATCAGGGACTTCATAACTTGCTGGTTGGCTGTACGGAACAAGCGATGCTTAGAACCGAAATAACCACGTGCAAGCTTTAACACTTTTTTATGACGACGGCGAGTCACAATGCCGCCTTTCACTCTAGCCATGATAAATCCTCCTATACCTAACCTTGATGCAAATCATCCTACAAATAGGCGATCAGTTGTTTGATGCGCTTTGCATCCGACGGTGACACCGTTGAGGCGTGACGCAATTGGCGTTTACGCTTAGGGGACTTAGAAACAAACAGGTGACTTGTAAACGCATGACTGCGTTTGATTTTTCCAGATCCCGTTTTCTTGAAGCGCTTTGCGGCGCCGCGGTGCGTTTTCATCTTCGGCATTACATGCAACCTCCACTATGAATCAGTCATTATGAAGACTTTTCTACTCCATGACGCGGATTCAGGATGATAATCATATTGCGCCCTTCTAAACGTGGTGCTCGTTCAGGAATGCCATACGGTTCAAGTTCTTGCGCAAGTTTCTCGAGCACAGCCTGACCAATGCCAGGGTGCGTAATTTCTCGACCGCGAAACCGAACTGCGGCTTTTACCTTATCACCGTCTTGGAGAAATTTGGCAGCAGCTTTCACCTTGGTTTGGAAATCATGATCTTCGATATTCGGTGTCATGCGAATTTCTTTGATCTCCACAACCTTCTGGTTCTTACGCGCTTCTTTCTCCTTTTTGCTTTGTTCATATTTGAACTTGCCATAATCCATGATCCGGCAAACAGGAGGCTTTGCAGTTGGAGCGACGTTTACCAGATCAAGATCCTTTTCTGTAGCGATGCGAAGTGCATCACGCAAACCGACGATACCAAGTTGAGCGCCCACTTCATCAATCAACCGCACTTCGCGTGCGCGAATGGCTTCGTTTATCTGGACATCTTCCTTGCTAATCGAACAACACCTCCAGTTGTATATAACCCTATACAACAAAGCGGG
>JAKADA010000027.1 GCA_021820975.1 Bacillota bacterium | reverse complement strand
CGAAAACATACCAGACAACTACATTGTATACCGCTTCCATTTTTAATTGAAGTAGTAAAAATTCTTTAACATAATCACATAGATGAAACCCACTTATCTTTTGTCATGTGATAATTCATGTTACAATTAAGTTGAGCAAACTAGTGCAAAGGGGATCCTCATGAAAATCAAAACCAAAGTAGCATGGAGTTTTACCACGCTTACTCTCGTGCCAGCACTACTGCTTGGGGCGCTCGCCATCACGTTAGTACGTTCTCATCTCATGCAACATAGTACTATTTCTCAACCTATCTTAACGAATATATATATTGATATACTCATCTGCCTAATTCTCGGGGGTTCTTTAGGATATTTCGCCATCCGCTCACTGACAAAACTACTCAAGAAATTAACACTAGCGACCACAAAGACCAGTGATGGAAGTATAGAGGACGATGTTTTGATCAACCAAATCCATACCATGAGCACGTCATTTCAAAACATCTTAGCGCAAGTCGGACAATTCTCCGAGCAAGTGGCTGCCTCCGCAGAGCAACTGACAGCTAGTGCAGAACAGACAAGTCAAGCTACAGAGCAAATTGCAGACACGATGCAAGAAGTGACCTCTGGGACGGATCAGCAAGTACAAAGTACGGAAGCAAGCCATCAACTTGTGCAACAGGTATCCCAACAAATCAATCAAATTGCTCAGAGTGCTCAAGCCTTGACGTTAGTAGCTCAGGAAACGTCAACTTCAGCTTCTAGCGGCCAAAATTCTTTACAGGATGTTAAACAACAAATGTCTCACATTCACGAAACGGTGCAATCTCTCGCACAAAGTGTGCTGCAATTGGGTGAACGTTCACAACAAATCGGTGATATCGTCGATATCATTTCAGGAATCGCTTCACAAACCAATCTTCTTGCCTTAAATGCCGCCATCGAAGCAGCACGTGCTGGCGAACAAGGTAGAGGATTTGCCGTGGTAGCAGATGAGGTGCGTAAGCTCGCTGAACAATCAGCCCACTCTGCAGAGCAAATAGCTCAAAAGATTGGTATGATCCAATCCGATACAGCTGATGCAGTAAAGGTAACCGATTTTGTATCCATAGAGGTCAATACTGGGCTAGAAAAAGTTCAAACCGCTGAGGATTCGTTTAACCAGATTACCTTTGCAGTTGATGTCGTTGCTACTGAAGTAGAGGACATCTCACTAGCAACGCAACAGATAGTCGATAATAGCGGACATTTGGTAACTTCCATAGAGGGAATTTCTAACGTCTCTATACAGACAGCCACTGATGTACAAAATGTGTCGGCATCATCACAAGAACAATTGGCGTCCATGGAGGAGATCAGTTCATCAGCGGCGAATCTCTCGCAACTTGCTGAACACCTGAGCAAACTCGTCAGCAATTTCACCTTATAAGAAGATGGCCAAGATATTTTTGTTCCCGGCCATTACACCCTCTTATTGATTCATATCCTGCAACATCTGAATCGTATGGTTCAAACTATGGTTGAAAATCTGCTTCGCAATATCAAGTAATTCAAATAGGAGCGGATCTCTGACTGAATACATCACTTTTGTGCCATCCTTTACGCCCAATACAATATTTCTGTTTCTTAGGATAGCCAATTGCTGAGAAACAACCGCGCTGTCAATTCCCATATGCTCTTGCAACTCATGAACGTACTTATCTCCATCTCGTAATAACTCTAAAATTCGAATTCGAAGTGGATTCGATAAGGCTTTAAAAAATTCTGCTTTAAACGATTGCAGCTCTTGTGGCATGAACATCCCATCCTTTTTTCTACTTTATTTCATGAGCTCGTTCAATGGCACGTAAGATACCCTCTAAAATAGCTTGAGGGCGCGGAGGACACCCTGGCACATAAACAGCCACAGGAAAAAGTTTATCAACGCCCCCGAAATTTGCATAATTCGGTCCTAGTATCCCCTCACCACAGGCGCACGCACCAACAGCAACCAACATTTTGGGACTTGCCATTGCCTCATAGGTTTTACGCAACGCTTCTTCAAGATTGCGGGTAACGCCTCCCGTTACTAAGAGCATATCGGCATGGCGCGGTGATGCAACAAAGTCGATACCAAAGCGTTGAATGTCATACACAGGATTCATCAGCGCAGTTATTTCAAACTCACAGCCATTGCATGAACCTGAATCCACTTGTCGAATATGAAGTGAACGACCAAATACCTTTTTAATCGCTAAAGGCAATTGTTGTTCTATGGATCTCACTTCACTACTTTCCCCATGTACCCCATCGCCCAATTGCAAGAGTTCTTCTTTGGGGATCGTAGCAATCCCATGATTCCATAACCTCTTAAGTACTGCAATCAATTGTAATCCCCTCTTTCAAGTTAGCAATAGGCCCATAAATCTATCGGTCGCAACAGGCATAACATAATTCAAAACTCTTATTAATAAGTGGGAAATCCGGAATGATATTGCCAGGTATAGCAAATGCTACAGCCGGCCAATTGGCATACGAAGCTGAGCGCACATGGTAGCGATAGATCGTCTGACCTTCTCCGATCATCACAAAATGCACATTTTCCCCACGTGCAGATTCTGTGATACCAATCCCGTAGGAATAGAGAGGTAATTCCCCAAGCGGTACACAGATATCTCCTTGCGGTATCTGCTCTATGACTTGTTCAATTAATTGAAAAGATTGTTGTGCTTCCAGATAGCGTTGCTTAAAGCGAGCGAGCACATCGCCTTCTTCGAAAATCGGTACTGCAAACTGCAGTTCATCGTATGCGGCATAGGGTAGGTCTTTTCGTACATCAAGATCGTAATGAGAGGCACGTGCAGCAGGGCCAACCGCTGATAGTTCACGAGCCACTTCTTCTGACAATACACCTGTTTTAGCAAAGCGTTGAATAACAATGTCATGGGATAAAATTTGTTCCACAATCTCAGTAAGTTCTTGTTGCACCTGTTGCATAGTAGTGTTTATGATCGTGAATTTTTCTTCAGAAATATCGTTTGCCACGCCGCCAAGGGCGATAGCCCCGCGTAAAAATCGATGACCAACGATCCTATCTTGCATTTGCATGAGTTGTTCCTTTAAGCGTGCACCATGATTAATCCCATAGGCGTAACCAATACCTGCACACATATTACCGATATCACCAACATGGTTATATAAGCGTTCCATTTCTGCCAACAACACGCGTAGAAATTTAGCTCGCCGAGGAACTTCAGTATGAGCGATACTTTCAATAGCTTGGACATAAGACAACGCGTGAGATACGCTGCAAACACCGCAGATACGTTCAGCAAGTTCTAACCCTTGCGTCAAATCCATACCTTCACTGCTTTTTTCGATTCCACGATGTGTGTAAAAAAGCTTAGCTTCAACATGAAGTACAGAATCCCCCATAACTTGAAAGCGAAAATGGCCTGGTTCGATCACACCAGCATGAATAGGCCCAACAGGAACTTCAAAGACACCCTCTCCCTCTACCTGCGGGTAGGTCCAAGAGCGAGACTCATCCCGAGGTTGCGTCTGCGTCATAGCGTATTCTTTGCGTAACGGATAAACTCCTTCAGGCCAGTGTTCATGCAAAACTAACGGTCGTAAATCAGGATGACCAAGTGCACGAAGACCAAAAAGATCAAACGCTTCTCGCTCAGCCCATGAGGTAGCGGGGAGCCATGACGAAACGGATGCGTACGTTGGATCATCTTGTGGAATAACACTTTCGACAAGAACGATCTCCGTTTTTCCTTCTATCGCAAAAAGATAACGCACAACGAATCGATCGAGGCCACGTTCACCTTCATCGGATGCAACCATTGTGATAAACCGTCCTTGCTGATGAAGAACATTCAAGCAAGCATTGGCCAATTCATGTCGTGAACTTTTTACAACTGTGGTTTTCATACGTGACCTCCCCCAGCTAAGATAAGCGATGCATGGTGCACCAATTGGGTAAACAACGTTGGCATATAAACGCCAAACGCAAGCACAAAAATCAAAGGGAGAACAAGCGGCACAACAGTCCAACCACTCACTTCTCCTGGTGCGATTCGATCACCGACTTCCGTTCCAAAGAGCATCTTCATCACGTGAAACATCATTGCGGCAAAAATGAAAGCAACAAAGACGATAAGCACACTCGTAGAAGCGGCATCACCCTGATGAAATCCAGCAACAAAAATAGAAAACTCACTAGTAAAAATGTTAAATGGCGGAACACCTGTAATGGCAAGCGTTCCTATAAGAAAGACAATACCTGTAAAAGGCATTATGCGAAGCATGGCAAACACACGTGGCATTTGTTTTGATTTGTACTTTTGATTTACATTCCCAGCCGTTAAAAACAACATGGATTTGCTCATAGAATGATTGAACATCTGAAATAGCGCCGCAGCATAGCCCAATGATCCACCTATACCTAAGGCAACAGCGATAATACCCATGTGTTCCACAGTGGAAAAAGCCAGCATACGCTTAAAATCTTGTTGAACGAGAATAAACGGAAAAGCAACAATAACCGATAGTAAGCCGAAACCAATAAACAAGTGCTGAATCATTTGCCCATGCAAGGCATTTTCTGCCACAATGCCAAAACGCATGAGCCCCAGCATGGCGCAATTCAGTAAAACGCCAGAAAGAAGCGCACTTACGGGCGATGGGGCTTGGCTATGAGCATCTGGCAACCAAAAATGCATAGGGGCAAGTCCTACTTTTGTACCGAAACCGACCATGATAAAAACAAACGACAAAGCCACGAGATCGGGTTGCAACAGAAGATGTGAATTGGCGAGAACTGTCCAATTCAAAACCTGATTATTGGCACCAAGCTTTGCCATCGAAGAGGCATAAAGGATGATAACGCCAAGTAGCGCAAACGCGATACCAGCACTACAGATCATAAGATACTTCCAAGTCGCTTCAAGAGCTTCCCCTTTTCGATAAATAGCCACTAAAAAGGCAGAAACGATCGTGGTAGCTTCCACGCCAACCCACAAAAGGCCCATATTATTCACAACAGTAACAAAGATCATCGTGGCGATAAACCAATGATAAAACATATAGTACTGTCTGACCTGCCAATCCTGAAGCAGACCCTCTTGTTGCTCATGACGGATATAGCCGATCGAATGAATTGATGTCGTCAAACTAACAAGAGCAATGATGATAAGAACGACAGCACTTAAGGCATCTATATGGAAGAACTGATTCTTACTCGTTAAGTCCCCAGAGTGGGCAACCTCGGCTACTAACACGAGGACAATCAGACTTGTCAGAATACTACCTGTTATATGGCCTATCTCCCGCCAGCGCGGATGAATGATGAGAACAGCAAAAAGTCCAGTAACTATTGGAACGATAATGGCTAATAATGCAATCACTTACTCACCCCCGAAGCCTACGCAGATTCTCTGTATGCGTACTTTGAAATGTCTTATCAATGCGATACGTCAGCATACTAATCAGGATCACAACGACAAACACATCAAGAAATACACCAATATCAACAAGAAACGGCATGCCATACGTCGTAACAAGAGCCACTAAAAACAAACCGTTTTCCATCACGATAAGTCCTATCCCTTGCATAATCGCTTTTTGGTGAGTTGTCATGATAAACAGCCCGATCAATAACATTGCGATCGATATCGGTAGATATTCGTGACTTAGGCTACCGGCTGCGATCGGCAGGCGCGCTGTGACAATGTAGCCAAGAGTCAGTAATCCGCCGCCAATCAAGAGTGAAATTTCCCGACCAACCAATTTTTCCGTCTCTCGTGCAACACCAATTTTGCGCATCGTGTACGATAAAATAATCGGAATAGTGATGGCTTTCATAAGAATCGTAAGAGCTGCCATCACATACAAATCCATTGTGTGTGTTTGCCATGCAATCAAGAGTGCCATCAAACCCAAGATCAAAGACTGTGCTGATAAAATCTTTATCGCTGTAATAATGCGTTTCATCCAGAGCAACCCTAGGGTGCTAAGAATCAACACGACAGACAAGGCTTGTAAAAGCATCACGTAGTTGTCTCCTTACAATAAGTACTCTGTTATGATCGCAATCATTGATAAAGCAAATGCAGCCGATAATAATCTTGGAATGCGAAAAAACCTGATTTTGGCATAGGACATTTCGACAAACGCCATCAAGATCGCTAAAACGACAAGTTTTATCAGTAAGACAACGAGACTGCCTAAAAGCGTCCATCCGAAACCCTGACTCGAAATACCCCAGGGTACAAAGAAGTCGATCAAAAGCGTGAACATAACCACTTGTTTTACCCACGCACTCCACAGCATCAATCCTAAGCGTTTCCCTGAATACTCTAACAACATGCCCTCATGAATCATCGTCAACTCCAAGTGCGTGTCGGGATTGTCTACAGGAATTCGACCGGTCTCAGTCACAACCAAAATGAAAAAGGCCAGAAAAGCCAAGTAAAAGGGCGGTGATAGAAAAAGGGTGTGACTAGCTACAGCACGATCGGTTATGACCGTCAGATTAGTCGTTCGCATAGGCAAAGACACAGCAAGTAATGTCACAAACAACACAGGCTCAGCTAGTCCAGACACAAACATATCTCGACTCGAGCCCATTGCGCCAAAGGAACTCCCTGTATCGATACCAGACAGCGCCGTAAAAAACCGTGCCACACCAAAGAGATAAACCACGAGCACAAGTTGCCCCGTAAATCCTAATAAGGTACTCGTTGTAAGGATAGGAATCATAGCAACAACCACGATCGTAGTCGTAAACACCACGTAAGGCGTAACAAGAAAAATCCACGAAGAATGAATCGATACAACTTCATCCTTGGCCATGTATTTACGCAAATCATAATAAGGTTGCCATATTGAAGGACCGATACGGCCTTGCAGTATTGCCTTCAGTTTTTTGATCAATCCTTGAATCAAAGGAGCCACTGCGATCAGAAAAACAAGCTGAATAATCTCTACGATGGCATACATGAACGCTATTTCTCCTCACTTCACCAATAAAAGAACGACAATTAATGTGATAAACAAATACGCCAAATAACTTTGCACTTGACCATTTTGAATGCGACGAACAAGTTGCGCGAGATAGAGTACAAAACGTAAAACAGGCTGGTAGAGAAAAGCCTCCGCCCATGGTCGCACCGAGCTTTGATACACATAGTGCGAGGGATAATAAAAACTCCCTTGTGTCAAATTTAGCGAACGCGAAGGTTGGATAATCTTCTGAAATGCGATCCGAATAGGCCTGCTGTAACCACTCGCTGTATATGTCATTCTTGGCACCAACACCCCGCCACACGTCCAAGTATCGCGCCGAACCATACTTGTTTGCTTCCACATGAAACGCATCACGAACCAAAGTAGCAATGTGGCTACAGCTGCAGTGAGTAGCACAGCAGGGATGGACAGGGTAACATGGCTAGGGCTAAATCTAGCAAAGCCAGCATCCATGGCATGAGCCGGGATAGGTGTTGTCGTGAATGTGGATACACTATGTTTGAGTAGGTCAATCCAGCGTGACGAAAACACACCGGTTACTAGACACAATGCAGCTAATACGGCCATAGCGATGCGCATAGATAGATGTACCTCGTGTGCCTTTTTAGCATCCTCACTCCGTGGCAATGCTAAAAAAGTCATACCAAAGGAACGTACGAAAGCCATGGCGACAAGAGCCCCGGTCATCGTTAAGGTAGCAATCAGCAAAACGGCAAAAAATGTTATCCATGAATTATGTGCTGAGACAGCGAGGCCAAAAGCAGATTGAAAAAGTAACCATTCTCCAATAAACCCATTAAAAGGCGGCATCGCGGCAATCGATAACGCACCAAACAACGTAAATAGAGCTGTCCATGGCATACGAAAAATAAGCCCACCAAGTCGATCCATATTCTTCGTATGAGTCTCTGCGAGCACCGCACCGGCGCTTAAGAACAACAAACTTTTAAATAAGGCATGATTAAAGGCGTGCACCAAAGCGGCGAGTAAAGCAAACGCCGCAAACATGGGTTGGTGAAGAGCATGCAACATGAGGCTTATACCAAGACCTATGAAGATGATCCCCATGTTTTCAATACTGCTAAAAGCCAACATGCGCTTTTGATCCCGTTGCCCTAAAGCGTGAACAATACCCAAAAGTGCAGAAATAGCGCCAACGAACGCTACAAGCCCACCCCACCAAAGTGGATCATTCGATAAAAACTGAAAAACAACAAGGAGAAATCCGTACAAAGCCATCTTGATCATGACACCCGACATGAGTGCTGATACGTGACTTGGCGCAACAGGATGCGCACGAGGCAACCAAATGTGTAGTGGCACAAGACCAGCCTTTGTCCCAAAGCCAATAAAAGCGAATAGAAAGACGAGTGTTTTCATACCTAAAGGCATGTGTATCGCACTCATCTGCTCAAAAGAGAAACTGCCCGCATAATGAGCTGTAATTAAGAATGCGATCGTTAAAAATGCCGTGCCAATATGCGTCATGACGACGTAAATAAATCCGGCATTTTGTACTTCGCGCTGTTCATGCTCATAGACCACTAAGAGAAACGAGATGATGGACATACATTCCCAAGCAACGAGAAAGGTAAACACATTGCCTGCTATGACAACTGCGATCATCGTCGCAATAAAGAGTAAAACACCAGCTACCAAAAGGGCCACTGATTTACGCCCATCGTATTCTTTGACATAGCCAAGACCGTAGATCAAAGCGACTAGTCCCACGGTGCCAATGAGCAAGACAAAAAATCCCGCCATAGCATTCATCCGAAATGCTATACTCGTGAAATTAAAAATACCGTGTCCGATAGCGATGTACCTGACAGGGTTCAGTAGTCCCATAAAGCCTGCCACGATGAAGAGAAGTGATGCAAAAATACCAATCCACTTAGCAACAGGCAGGAAGAATCTATGAATCACCACAAGAATTCCTAGCAAAAGACATAGGGCAACCCCCACAATGGCTATATCGAGCGCACTTAATGACCAAAGCAACAAAAGTTCCTCCACTTCATGCTTGTTATAAATATTAAAATCTATATATATTACTATATATGCAATAAAAAAATAGGTCAATGATAAAGAGCAGAAACAAAATCAGGCCCTCATCATTAACGGGAATTATTTATACCTGAATTATGCAGTTGTTGATTTCTCATTAACTACAATCCACTTTGCCGCATTTTTCATTAAAGGGAATGTCTCTTTGTCAATGCGCAATTGCATTTCTACATCGTGCCCAGGAATATCCTCACGCCCAACTATATACACCATAGCACCGGGTACCAAGCCAACATCGTGAAACAACGTTAACAGTTCCATATTATCTTCTGCCTGCTCGCAAATGCGAAGAATTTGTACAGTGGCGCCAGAAGCATACTCACTAAGCAGATTTCCTTTTGGTTGGCGGTAACCGCTACCAGGAATAGCGTTGCCATGCGGACAAGTCGTGGGAAAACCGAGTTTCTCCATCAATCGCTCTTCCACTAAAGGTGAGACAGCATGCTCCAAACGGTCTGCCTCCACATGCGTCTCAGCCCAGCCTATGTTCAACTCATCATGCAGCCAACGCTCTAAAAGGCGATGGCGTCGGATAACTTGTTCCGCGCGCATCCGTCCGTTTTCGGTTAGCACAATGCCTCGGCCAGCAGCCGATTCAACGAGATCTAAAGACGCTAAACGCCGTATCGTTTGCGTTACGGTAGGCCGAGACACCCGTAAATAGTCGGCCACATGCGACGAAAGAACAGCACCATCTTCGTCTTCAAGATTATAGATCGCCACTACGTATGCTTCTATCCCGTGTGTCTTGGCCATACCCACCACACTCCAAAGATCATTTGCCCGATTTTCCTGATGCCTAATTATACTATACATCTGAACCAGAATATCAGATATAAAGTTAGCTCTTACAAACTATTGTAATTAGTGTTACCTAACAATATAATGTTGGCAGTAAAGTCAGCAAAATAAGCGAAGAAATCCTTTTGCTTGATGATAGGAGTTAATTGGCCTATGTCGGAAGAAGTCGTGATACGTAAAGTATCCATGTTTAGTTCAAAACGCATTTGGCTATTTTTAGCTGCCCTTGGTCCTGGTCTCATCGTTATGCTGGCTGACACGGATGCTGGAAGCATCATTACGGCTGCGCAATCAGGTGCGCAGTGGGGATATAAGATGGTGTTACCTCAACTCCTTTTGATGCCTATCTTATATCTTGTGCAAGAAGTGACCATCAGGCTTGGGATGGTCACTGGCAAAGGACATGGAGAATTGATTCGGGAACGTTTTGGTATGAAATGGGCTATCGTTTCCGTGGCGACGCTTTTTCTAGCTTCTATTGGCGCCTTAGTTACCGAATTTTCGGGAATTGCTGGCGTGAGCGAACTCTTTGGCATCCCTGGATGGATCAGCGTTGTATTCGCTACGATCGCGCTGATTGTAATTGGCATGTCCGGTAGTTATCGACGAGTAGAACGCATCGGTATAGCCATTGGGCTGTTTGAATTGTTTTTTTTCGTTGCGATGTTCATGGCTCATCCCAGTTTGTCTGCAATTGCCTATGGACTTTCCCACATGCCGCTGCAAAATCGTAATTATCTCTTTTTATTAGCTGCTAATGTTGGAGCTGTCATCATGCCTTGGATGGTATTTTACCAGCAAGGTGCAGTTATTGATAAAGGTCTGACTACGGCGCACCTAAAAACTGCAAAACAAGATACCTTATTTGGATCTATCGTCACTCAGTTGGTTATGTTAGCTGTGGTTGTAGTCACGGCAGCGTCAATTGGACGCACCCATCCGAACCAATCATTGAATGATATACAGCAAATTGCGCAGGCTTTAACTCCAATTCTAGGTTCTGTAGGCGGCAAAGTGATTTTTGGATTGGGTATGATCGGTGCAAGTTTCGTCGCCGCATTAGTTGTTTCAATTGCTGGCGCATGGGGAATTGGCGAAGCATTTGGTTTTAAACATAGTCTTAACCACAAAGTAAAGGAAGCCAAATGGTTCTATTTTATCTATTCACTTGCTCACATCGGTGGGGCTATCTTAGTGATTGCAAGCGTAAACCTCATTCAATTAAATGTGGACGTTCAGGTAATGAATGCCATGCTTCTTCCCATTGTATTAGGACTCCTACTCGTCCTTGAAGCAAAAGCCCTCCCTGAGAAGTGGCGTATGCGCGGGATCTACAAATACGTAGTATGGATACTTTCCGGAATCGTGATGTCATTTGGCCTCTATATGGCATTGACTACCCTTTCATACAAAATACTTCATATATAAAGGGAACGCACGATTAATAATCCAAATGACCGCCAGGCTCTAAGCGGCGACGAAATACCCAATACGTCCACGTTTGATAAACTAACACGATAGGCAATAGGGTTAGTGCTACGATCGTCATAACAGTCAGTGAATAGTGTCCGCTTGCGGCATTGTAGATGGTTAAGTTATACGCTCTATTGAGTGAACTGATCATGACACGAGGGTACAAGTCGTAAAACACAGTGGCCGTGGAGCACGCGATTGTAACAGCACTCAGTATAAATGCCCAACCATCGTGCTTTGTGGAGATCAAGAAAGGCACCGATAGCAAGGCCATACCGGCAAGCACAGGCAAACTCCCAGGATCAAGACCAATTTTTTGAAAGAGATCCGTCTGAGAATAGCTGTAAATTACAAAGAGGAACATGGCAATCGACGCCCACACACCAATTTTCTTTGCTGTCGATCGCGCCTTCTCACGAATGGCTCCACCAAGACGCAGTGTCAAAAAAAGTGCTCCATGCAACATAGCCATCAAGGCCATCGTCACGCCGCCAAGTACTGTAAAGGGACTAATCAAGTCCCAAAAAGTTCCTACATAGTTCATATGTGCGTCTATAGGCACACCTTTCATCAAATTAGCGAGCGCTACACCCCACAAAATTGGCGGCAATAGACTACCGACAAAAGCTGCAAAATCCCAAAAGATTCGCCAACCAGTATGACTCAATTTGCTACGAAATTCGAAGGCTACCCCACGTGCCATTAAGGCAAGCAATAAGACAAATAGGGCCACATAAAAGCCACTAAAGAGCGTTGCATACCAATCCGGGAAAGCGGCAAACATACACGCCCCTGCGGAAATGAACCAGACCTCATTAGCATCCCAGAAAGGCCCGATGCTATTAATGAGAAGTCTTCGCTCTTCATCGGTTTTACCTAGAAAAGGCGTCAGTATGCCGACACCAAAGTCGAACCCTTCAAGGACGAAAAAGCCTGTGAACAAGATGGTAATTATAACAAACCATAGCGAATTAAGATTCAAAGTAAATCACCTCACTGTGTTGATGTAGGATTCAAACGTAAGACGGTAGATTTTGCGTCCATTTCATCGGGACCCTGATCAGAATCTGGTCCTTTGCGGATAAACTTGACGAAGAGATAGACATCCACAACAGCAAATGCAGCATACACCGCACCAAATCCAAGAAGGGTCATCCAGACAAGTGGTGCTCCGACAGTCGGTGAAATACCATCGGATGTTTTGAGCAAACCCATAACGGCCCACGGCTGTCTGCCCATTTCGGTCATAATCCAACCCGTAGAATTAGCGATGTAGGGAAGGGCAATTGCCCAAGGCATAAAGCGGAGATACGTTCGTCGCTTAGCCAGCCATTCATCATCGCGCAATCCGCGAAATGCGCCATAAAGGGCAAGGAAGATCATCAGCGAACCTGCCAAAACCATCACACGAAATGTCCAAAACGTTACCCAGACAGAAGGAAGGTAATTGCCCGGTCCATATTGACGTACATACTTTGCCTGCAATTCCACCATACCAGGCACCGCACCATAGGTATGGTTGTAAGACAGGATGCTAAGTCCATAAGGTATCTCGATATCAATGGGATTTCGTTGATGTGCAGAGTCGATCCAAGCAAAGATTGACCAAGGGGCATGATAGGGGCTAGTGTGCCAAAGCGCTTCGGATGCCGCCATTTTCATGGGTTGCGTATGAATGAGAAGTTGTCCTTGAGCGTGTCCAACAACAGCAACCAACACGCTTGAAATAAGTCCAGTATACACAGCGATTCGAAACGAATGAGCAAATAGCTTGATTTCACGTCGACGTAAGAGGTAATAAGCACTAACACCAGCAACGAAAAATGCACCGGTCGTGATGGCTCCGAGCCATACATGAGGAAATTCCACGCTTAGTTGTGGATTCATAAGCAGTGCCCCAAAACTATTCATCGAAGCACGCCCATTTTTTATCGTATAACCGGTTGGTTCTTGCATGAATGCGTTTGCTGTCAGAATCCAAAACGCCGATAAACTCACACCAAGTGCAACCATCCAAATCGAGAACAAGTGGATTTTAGGAGATAATTTATCCCATCCAAATAGCCAAGTTCCGATAAACGCGGATTCTAAAAAGAAGGCAGCTAACGATTCAATCGCAAGCGGTGCTCCAAACACATCGCCAACGAATCTAGAATAGTTAGACCAGTTCATGCCGAATTGAAATTCTTGCATGATCCCCGTCACTACGCCCAGTGCAAAGTTAATAAGGAAAAGCTTTCCCCAAAATTGCGCCATCCGTCGATACATAGAATCTTTTTTTGCAATATATAAGGTTTCCATGACACTGATCAGGAGCGCCAAACCGATCGTAAGTGGTACAAACAGGAAATGATACACGGTAGTAATGCCAAATTGCCATCGGTCTAGCCATACAACCCACATACGTTTGCCCCCATATCAAATCCCATAAATAGTAAATTTAGTATGGCATGAGTCGTGGCTTTTATACCGTATGAGTAACTGCTGGCTCGATAGATATTTAATCAGCGACCGTTATGTGCATTGTACTATCTATACCCTTCTTAACGGATTTTTCACATTGCCTAGCCAAAACGTAAGAAGAGAAAATATCTCTATAAAAGTTGCATGTAAATCTTTAAAATATTCCGAACAATAATGTTGATTAAGCACAATATTTCAGCGCTATAGTTGCCTCTGAAAGCAATAATGAGGGGGCAAGTCTATGGATGCTGTCAGTTTTCTTGGTGTATCAAAAAACTACGGCGCACAATCGGTACTTTGTGACATTAATTTTAGTGTGGCTCAAGGTGAATTTTTAGTCATCGTCGGGCCGTCCGGATGTGGAAAATCCACCATCTTACGTATGATTGCAGGGCTAGATCATCCTACAGATGGTACGATACTAATCGGTCCCTCAGATGCGAAACACTTATCTCCAGGCGAGCGAAATATCGGCATGGTTTTTCAAAATTACGCATTATATCCTCATTTAAGCGTTTATGAAAACCTTGCTTTTGCCATGAAAGCTGCCCACATGCCAAAAGCACGAATACAAGAGCGCGTTTGCAAAGTAGCTGTCTTAATTCAACTACAAAACATGCTTAAGAAAAAACCTGGCGAACTCTCAGGCGGGCAAAAACAACGGGTTGCCCTTGGCCGCGCTTTAGTTAGAGAACCCTCCATATTTCTTCTCGACGAACCGCTCTCAAACCTGGATGCTATATTACGTGAAAAAATGCGTGTGGACCTCCGACAAATTCATGATCAGACACAAATCTCTACGATATATGTGACCCACGATCAGGTTGAAGCGATGACAATGGCAGATCGAATTTTGGTAATGCAAAAAGGGGAAATCCATCAGATTGGAACGCCAGAGCAAATTTATGCTCAACCGGCTACCCTTTTTGTCGCGAGATTTTTCGGGTCACCAGCGATGAATACCGCTCAAATTATTCTTCATCAAAACGAAAATCATTGGATTCTCTCATCGCCCAATCATTCACAACCCATTTCTGTCGACAACTCCAAAATGTTCAATAACCGTATCCATCATGAAAAACATCAAATGAATGTTTGGCTCGGATTTCGACCAGAGGCTGTTCATGAAGGTACAGGTCTAGGAATTTCTTTGAAAGTAACCGTCTTTCAGCTTGAAAAATTAGGGGCAAGAACGCATATTCACGCAAAGTGGGGCAGTGATACTTTCGTTTATTTATTGCGCCATGATGACGCATTGCCCAGGATCGGCGATGACGTCATGATTTCTATACCGTATTGCGAACTACACTGGTTTGACCAAGCACAGCGACGAATTTCTTTAGATCGACCAGTGGTTGCAGGTAATTTTCAAAAGCTCCCTGTGGCAGTTGGCAACACATGGGAGGCATAGCTCATGGCTACAGTGATCGAATCCACGAAACCTGCTTTTCGCATCCCTTGGGAGACATTTTTAGGGTTTGGTTTGTTGTTGCCCAGTATGCTTGTATTTCTAGTTTTTTACTATGCACCGGCTGTGTTTTTAGCGTACATTTCCTTTTTTCATTGGAACATTTTTGCGTCGCAAAGCATATTTGTAGGACTTAGTAATTTCCAAATCCTATTTAAACAGCCGCTGTTTTGGCAATCCCTTCTGAACAGCTTGTACTACGCCGCTGTGATGGTACCCGCATCAACCATGATTTCTTTAGGTATCGCTCTTTTACTTCGGGAAGGCATTCGCTTTAAAAGAGGCGCCATTGTTCGATCGATGGTGTTTTTACCGCATGTAACACCGATCGTAGCGACTTCAATTATTTGGATTTGGTTGTTTGACCCGCAATTTGGTCTGCTCAATGCAATCTTAGGTTTTTTCCATCTTCCCCAACCAGGATGGTTAGCCAGCACGCACTGGGCTATGCCTGCCGTTATGATTTACAGCCTATGGCATTCGATTGGGCTGTATACAGTATTGTTCCTTGGCGCTTTAACTACGCTGCCGCGTTCCGTCTTAGAAGCAGCACAAGTTGATGGCGCTAAAAAATGGTATCTATTTAAGAGGATTATCCTGCCCCTTGTAAGTCCAGTTACGTTTTTTGTCATCGTATTAGCCACTATCGATTCACTGCAGTCCTTTTCGCAGATCTATACCTTAACAGGCGGCCCTCATGGAGGGGCAGGCGGACCAGCGTTTTCAACAACTACCGATTCGATTCTGATTTATGAAACGGCGTTTATATATCAACACTTTTCTTTGGCATCTGCGATGAGCTTAATGCTATTCCTTCTTATATTGCTACTTACTCTGGCTCAAAAATGGATTGCTGATCGATTTGTGTTTTATCGATAAGGGGCTGTCAGTATGTCGAAATATCTATTGACTGTACTAAGAATTCTTATTGCCGTTTTTTTCATCATTCCTGTGTACTGGACGTTTGTCATTGCAACCGGCTCTCGCGGTGCTGCTTATAGTTTGCCTCCAGTATTTTTACCTGCCTTTCATTTTCATGCGATGTGGGTAGTCCTTACGCAAACGAGATGGTTTCGCTACCTGTTCAATAGTGTTCTAATCACTTCCATCACGATATTGAGTGTTTTGGTTAGCAGTATAGCCGCCGGTTATGCGCTCGCTGAAGTTCGCGTGCCAGGAAAAAACCTCATCTTTTATCTGATGCTTGGGGTCATGATGCTTCCTGGTCAAGCACTGCTCATACCGCAATATGTTGTCATGTTTCATCTGCATCTTCTTAATAGCTATGCAGGCTTAATCTTGCCTTTCACGGCAAGCACCTCAGGGATTTTCTTATTCCGGCAGTATTTTATGAAATTGCCTAAGAGCTATCGTGAAGTTTCTCGTGTGGAAAATGTAAACACATGGACCTACATTCGCCGCGTTGCTGTCCCTTTAGCCAAACCAGCTGTAGCTACCGTCACACTTCTTACCTTTATTTCTACGTGGAATCAGTTTCAATGGCCATTAATTATGACGGACACGACAAATCTCGATCCAATTGAACTAGCTTTGACGCATTACATGCAAACGTATCAGGCGAATTGGCGGGAACTGACGTCCGCATCTTTACTTGCGTTGCTGCCGATTATTATCGTATTTCTGTTCACCCAAAAGCACATTGTTGCAGCGGTTGCCGGCGGCGAACAAGGCGGCAAAGATTAAGGATTACTCGTGAAAGGGGTGATTGCGACAGCATTGTCTTGTTAAAACGAAGAGAGTAGCAGTTCAATCTATTTGGAGGTGGCAAACACTTGAATACGAGAGCTTTTAGAACATTGTTCATGACATATGCCGGACTTGGCTTAGGTTTAGTAAGTTCCCTAGGAGCTGTTAGCACAGCGTTTGCAGCGACAACGCCTGTTACACAAATAACGTTATGGGAATCCCATAACGGCGGACCTGTTGCCGATTCAGAGGCATATCTTGTTAAATGGTTTAATCGTACTCACCCCAATATCCATGTTACAATCGATGTTACAAAAGCGAGTAAAAAAGCACTAGGAGCTCTTGCGGCTGGCGATCCTCCCGTGTTGGCTGAAATCAGCCACTATGATGGATCGTTCTTAAATGCGAAGGCTCTTGTTTCGCTCAATCCCTACTTGAAAGGACAAAAATCCAATTTCTTTCATTCAGTATGGGTAAATGGAGAAGTCCATGGTCAGCATTATCGCATCATGGCGGACACCAAAATTTCGCAATTTACTTACAACATGAAATTATTCAAACAAGTTGGCATTCAACAGGTACCGCAAACATGGGGGCAACTCGCCAATGATTTAGCCATCCTTAAGAAAAAAAATCCAAATATTGTACCGTTAGCTTTTAAAGACTCCACGGCGCATATTCTTCCTCCATTTTTAGCCAACGGGGGTCATCTATTCATGCCTGGCTCTAAGGATAAAAAGGCGGATTTTCTGGCACCAGCAGCATTTTCGACGTTTAACTACTTTCGCAAGCTGTACAGCGATCATGAAATGATCTTTGCTCATGGTGCAAATATCCGCTCAGACTTTGCAGCTGGTAAAATTGCAATTGCTGATGGCACTTCAGCTGGTTATGCCAAAGTACTGAATGCTGTCAATGGCAAGTTTCCCGTGGGCGTATTTTCATACCCGAAAGGCTCAACTGGGCATACAGCCAATCTTGTTCAAGGACTGGGCTTTGTGATTATGGTGAATCATACACCGGCTCAAGACAAGGCAGCAGCAACGTTTATTAACTGGTGGTATAGTCCTGCTCCACAGGTTTATTGGGGTGAACACTCAGGTTTCCCTCCTGAAACAAAAGCAGCTGTTAAGCAATTACCTTCTTCCTACTTGAATTCTCATCCAGGCACGCGAGTTTCTATTGCAGCACTTGCATCTCCGTACACTATTCCCAGGCCCAATGTTAGTGCCTATAATGAAGTGCAATCCGTGATTGATTCCTTGTTCTATCAAGCAGTGACAGGTCAGATGAGTGTAAAATCTGCACTGACACAGTTGCAGCAACAGGCCAATGCTTATTTGAGTGGTCAAACGCAACTGTAACATATCGTGCAAACGCAGGGCAGGGTGCTCTTTGAGCATGCTGCAGCACCCTGCCTAATCAGGAAAATAAGAACTGGGGGAATCCAGATGAACAGTATAGAGGCAATCCGCACTCGAGCAAGTATCAAGAAATTCACCGATCAACCTGTAAGTAAAGATCTGATCGAACAGTGCCTTGATGTAGCCGTTTGGGCACCCAATCATCGAATGACCGAGCCATGGCGTTTTTGCGTTTTGATCGAAGAGAGTCGTGACCGATTGATAGAGATCATTGCATCGCAGCTAAAATCTGCAGGCCACCATGAATCACATTTCGTCAATCAGCTTGTAACGTCATTGACAAACTCGGTCGAAACAGATCGGCTTAAAAACAAGATAAAAAGTTCCCCCGTGCTGATCGTGGTTTACTCCTTGCCAGGAAATAACCCAGTTGTCACGAAAGAAAATTTCGCGGCATCATGTGCTGCGATTCAAAATCTACTTTTAGCAGCGCATCATTTTGGCTTGGGCACGATCTGGCGAACAGCAGAATACTATGATGGACCTAAGGTAAAAGAATTTCTTGGTATCCCAGAACAGGCGGAGTTTGCCGGAGCCATTCACATGGGGTATTCCAATCAAAGTCAGACTGAGCGCAAGCGAACATCTTATGCAAAAGTGACAAATTGGCTGTAGTCGATAAATAAAAAACAAGAATGAATTCTTTTACTTTTTATCATTCATTCTTTACATAGGGCGAGTAATGTTAGTTAAAAGTTGCCGAAATGCGATACACTTGGATGTCACTTAGGAGGATGGCTTGGTGGCAAACGTCCTAATTATTGAAGATGAATCGAAAACGGCAGATACCTTAAAAGATTATCTTGATCAAAACGGACACGTTTGCAAAGTAGCGTATGACGGATATTCTGGTTTAGGCATGGCGATATCAGAGCCTTTTGATTTAATTTTGCTGGACTGGATGCTGCCTGGTATTGATGGTTTGCAAATCTGCCAGACGATGAAAGCTTCGCGTGACATTCGCATCGTCATGATCACAGCTAAATCCAGCGAAAATGACCGCGTCGATGGATTGGAACTTGGGGCAGATGATTATATCATTAAACCATTTAGTCTGCGGGAGGTTCTTGCACGCGTCAATCGATTATTGATTGATTCCAGTTCCAGATTAGGTGAAGATCGCAGTAGGACGTCCGTGAAAAAGGAAAGCAATATTGTCTGCGCAGGTAACGCAACACTCAATCTGGATTCACACACATTATATTGCGAGAATAAAAACGTAGATCTAACACTAACAGAGCTTCATATGCTGTCTTTGCTCATGAAATCTCCTGGTCGACCGTTTCGCAAATCCGAACTAATTCTTTCAACGCAGAACCATCAAAAGCTTGAAATTGGAAACTTTCATCAGGCAGCTTCGCACGTGGTTAACTTACGCAGAAAGTTGACGCAACTTAACTGTAACTTCACCATAACGACAGTATATGGGCAAGGATACTCTCTCAAATCCATTTCAATGTCAGCGAACCAAAAATGAAGCGTCTAGTTGAAGATTCATTGCGCTTTCGACTGCTTCTTCTCTTTTTCATCGCTGCGGTTTTAACGGGGATTATTGATTTTACCGTCTCACAATTGATTGTCGCGAGGGAAATGTCGAATTATATCTCTCATGTGCAAAGGGACCAAGTCAGTGACTGGACTCGCTTGGTTGCGACAGTATATGTAGATCATGGATCGACTTGGAATTTTCTGAAATATAAATCGGATTTACAGATGCTTTTCCCTACGGATGGTATGGTTTTAGGACATACCCAGTACGCCCTATCGGTTCATCATCATATTTATCCATCCGATGTTCACGTCAATCACACCTGGTTAGTCAACCCTATTACGGTGCATCATCAGGTTATTGGAACGCTTCTCGTGCATCTCTCACCATCAGCAGCGTTGGCAAAACTGCGGGATCAATTAACGACACTTTTCAGTAAAATACAAGTTGCCTGCCTTGTTTTTGTGGTTGCCTTGTCGACCGTTATCGCTGTGCGCTATCTTCGCAAGGTTCTTAAACCCTTGGATCAATTAACCATGGCTGCACGAGGCATCTCGCAACAGATTTTTACGGTTCCTCTTCCTGTTATTAAAAATATGCCTTTTGCAGAGGTTATTCAGGCTTTTCGATCGATGCAAGTCCATTTAAAAAAAGCGCAAGATAGTCGAGAACGTTTGGTTGCGGATGTCCTTCATGAATTGCGTACGCCGATGAACATCATCGCAAATCAGATTGAAGCAGTTCAGTTAGGACTTTATGAGATCAATCATGATCAACTTAGCATTCTTTACGATGAAATTGTACGTCTTAGCACGATTTTAACTGATCTGCAACAACTCAACGAGGTCGAAACCGGTGCCCTTCATTTGGATTTCACACGCATCAATGTGAGAACCCTGCTTCTTACTGTTCGGGAACTCTTTCATGCAGATTGTATAAAACAAGGCATAACATGTGAAATCAACGTATCTTCCGATGTAGACGATGTATTTGCCGATCAGCGTCGCATTACACAAGTGCTGGTGAATTTGATGTCCAATGCGATGCGGTTTTCAAAAGAGGGCGGTAGCATCCTTTGGACCGCAGAATCACGCCACGAGGAGTTAAACAAAATAACCATCGCCATCCAGGATAATGGACAAGGTATCGCGCCAGAGCATCTTCCCTATCTGTTTGACCGCTTTTATCGTGCCGACAATTCGCGGTCTCGCGATACAGGAGGGTCTGGCCTTGGCCTTGCCATTGTCAAAGAAATTGTTGAATTGCATGGTGGGGAAGTAAGCGTATCAAGTATGCCACACATCGCGACACGTTTTCAGATCACGTTGCGATCAAGGTAGAAACGAAATACCGTGCGTGTATCCTTATAACCTTTGTTTGTGTCTATTTCTTTGAACACGGACGTAGGTGCTAAGGATAATAGATGGATCGATGGAATGCTGTTCCCGCCAAGCCATGCGAAGAAATCGTCGAATATATTGCCGATGAGTCAGACGAGTTGTAGCGGATAGTCCTGCGGTAAACTTTTCGGCAAGGTTGTTAGAAAGCGAGCAGTTGCCATCCTTAAGATAATTCATAAACTCTTTCTTATGATTCAACGCATAAGTCAAAGCCTCACTCAGTCATGTTGTCAGTTTTATGCATAAATTTGTTGTTGCGATTATCAAGCACTCGTTCAGAGGTTTTCTCTTTGTATATCTTTTCGCAGCCATACTCTTTCAATTGCGTCAGCTGTGCATCGAAATTCCGTGCTTTAGAACTTACTCGCGCGTACCCGTAAATCACCTTTAAACACACCTCTACCAAAGTTATTTAAGATACATGTATATGGTACATTAAAAAGCTCAATGTTATGCGATTTTGTTTCAAGTGGGTGTAGTTAAATGATACAAAAATAAATGGGTTCCGATTTGTTGCTTTTCGGTTATAATCATTATAACGTATATAACACGTATAACCGTTTCTGATTAACGTAAAGATAGGAGGAGTAACCTTTGGCAATGGGGGAAGTTCGGATGGAACGTGTACATCGGAAAGTCACAAAGATCGGAAACAGTTTGGGTGTGACATTCAGCAAGGAGTTGCTGAACAGGATTAACGCGGATCTTGGTGATGAACTTGAAATTTTCGTGAACGAGAATGAAGGTGAAATTGTGCTTCGCAAGGCACCAAAAGTTCCACAAGGGCTTGATTCGCGATTCTTCGACGTTTTACAATCGAATGTGGAACAATATCGCAAGACCATTGAAGGTCTGAAAGACAGATGACTCAATTCCTGACCGAAGAAGAAGTGATTGCAATAAATCTGTATGTCATACAGGAGTTTTCACTAGGTGAGCAGGTCGGAGTGAAGTCCCCAGATTTACTCAACTCAGCGGTAAATCGGCCTAAACAATCAGTATTTGGCAAGGATGCTTACCCAACGATTTTTGCAAAGGGAGCGGCACTTTTTGAATCGCTATCGCAAAATCATGCGTTCCACAATGCGAATAAGCGCACGGCGTTTCTATCCCTTCTTCAGTTTCTGGGGTACAACGGTTACCACTGCGTGATGAACCAAAAGCAAGCTGAGGATTTCGTAGTCGATGTGGTGAACCATCAGTACACCTTTGAGCAGATTGCTGAAATCATTGAGTTGCATAGCCAGAAATAAATTCTAGAATCCGGTTCTTATTCTTCAAGGGTCACCTCACGAAACGTAAAAACCATACGTTATGGCTTTAATCTGCCAACGTGGGGTCATAGGCTTGCGAATCGTGACGTCAGAAAAAGCCCAAATGAAGTCTACCTGACGTTTTATGACGGTTTCCATGATGTCAGGTTAAGGCACAGTCTAAAGGCAAAGGGGATCCGAACCCCGACGTAACGAGGCTGATTCGCTTCAGTCACAGCGCTCGTTACTTTCTGCCTTAAAATTAAAACGACTAAAATTCTAGTCTGTCCTTCTCCCCTTTTACTGTAATCGCCGTGGCTCAATTTATGCTTGATAAAAAAATATTGTCGAAATGAGGGGCCTCACCAAACTTTTGCAAGAACCAAAACCAACTTAGCAAATACAGATATTCTCCTATCGCAAAAAATCGATTTACGCTTTACAATTATATTAAATGTCACAATCGAACGCGTTAGCTATTATAATATGAAATATTTTACAAATTATCGATGATACCTCGTACTGAACTATATATTTTGACTTGGATGCGTTGACATACGAAGATGCCGTTGATCACGTGATATCAAAAGCTCCATATTCCAATACAAGGACTTTTGCGTGATTTGCAGTTTACGTAAACACTAGAAAACACGGGCTCTCATTTAACTGAGAACCCGCGTTAAACCAATGTTTTCTGGCGCACCCGGAGGGACTCGAACCCCCGCAAGACGCGGTTTAGGAATTGCCCTCCGGGTGTGTTAAGCAATATCAATAAATATCAAGTTCCCTTATCCAGCAGGAATTTTTCGGTTTATAACTATCAGTGAGTAACAATCATTATCATCAAATGGTGAGCATTGCATTAGCAAAAATGTTAGCAGACTGCCTTAGTAAAGACCCTAAAGAACCACTTATACACTATTTGTCTACATAGAGACAAAAGCCTTTTTCCGCTGATATAATATTAAAAAGCACCAAGAGAAGGTGAACGTTCTGCAACACATTATCTATATGGACGAGTCAGGCAAGGAAGGCAAGTTCTACGGGAACTTTTACGGAGGTGCCCTAGTCCGGTCAACCGATCTTGTCAAAACTATTGAAAAACTCTCTTATGTTAAACAGTCACTGAATCTAAATGGTGAAGTAAAATGGCAAAAGGTAACGAGTCAGTATTTAGACAAGTATCTACAGCTTACCGAGCAATTCTTTAATTTTATTGAGAACGATATTGTCAAAATAAGAATCATGTTCACACATAACTACCGCCAGCCTATCAATTTGACGCGAGACCAAAAAGACAATACATTTACACAATTGTATTATCAATTTTTTAAACATGCCTTTGGATTGCAATATTCCAATTCCGATCCCAAAACGGAAGTGAGCTTGCGGCTATATTTTGATGAACTGCCCATTAATCCTTCTCAGAAACAAGAATTCAAGAAGTTCATTATTGATTTAGGACAAAGTGCAAGTTTTTCGAAGGCAAACTTGCTGATAAGACCCGAGGACATCGCCGAAGTGAAATCACATGAACACATTATTTTACAATGTATGGATGTCATACTTGGGGCTATGTATTTTAAGCTAAATGATTTGCATAAGGAAAAACCTGCAGGAAGTTTTCGCAGGGGTAAACGCACTATCGCCAAAGAGCAATTGTACAAATACATAAATAATCGAATTAGGGCCATTTATCCGGGGTTCAATATAGGTATATCAACAGGTATAAAAAGCCCAGAAGATCGATGGAACCACCCATATAGGCACTGGGAATTCATCCCTAAACAACACGAGGTCAGACCAGAATACGTCAAGAGGAATCAATAAAACCAAACGAAGCCCCACTTCTCCTACGTCAGTGAGCTAAGTGGAACTTAGCCGTTCGGAGGAAGCAGGGCTTCTTTTATTTAGATTGTACAGATGTCAAGATAAAAATTCAAGCCTTTCTTTTCTTGGGGCAACTCTCATGAACCCTTTACATTCTCAATCAACTTATTATAACTGTTTACGACACCGTATTTCAAATTAAACCTATTGTTCCACACTTCCAATGCAACTTAGCGTTTCTGATCTAATAGCTCCTGAAACTTATCCACTCATGACTTTCTCTCAGTGTCTTATTTGACTTTTTTACAACTCAACTTTCGCAGCTGGCGATCGGTAAATATCCCTTAATGTAATTGGGTAAACCAGATATCCATTGTAGTAGTTGACTTTTCAGTACTTGCACATCAATTGACTGGACCGACTGGAGTAACGGCT
>JAKADA010000073.1 GCA_021820975.1 Bacillota bacterium | reverse complement strand
CAAAAAGAAGGGTGTTTTTATGTCCTTTGATCAATACTCGTCAAGCCTTGTAAGTAATCACCGATTCATCTATTCAGCGCAAGCATTCTAAAGACATTTCACGCTGCGAAAGTTGAGTTGATAATTATGGTATCATCGAAATTGGTTTAATTGGGGATAATCGATGTTTAATCTTTTTGGACCATTTTTTAGGGAGTGTGATCGTAATGTCTAGTATTGGGGGGAGGATTCGTAAGTTACGCAAAGAATTGAAAATGAGCCAAAATGAACTTGCAGGTAAGGAATTAACCAAAGGAACTATCAGTTTAATTGAAAACGGAAAGGTGAAGCCAACGACAAGGACTTTACAATTCATTGCCAAACAATTAGGTCGTCCTGTGAGTTTTTTTTACTAATGACCCCAAATATGACTTAAATATTGACGAACAAAGAGCAAAAATCGATTCATTGATGCTTAACAATCAGTTTGAAGAATCATTCCAACTTGCTCAGCAAACACTAGAGTTAGCACTCTCAATTGCGGATCATAAATCTATTTCACTCACATATATTGCGGAAGGAAAGGCACAATACAAATTACTTAGTTTCGAAGAGGCACTGAATTCTTTCGAGAAGGCATATGAGATAAGTTTTCATTATAGCTATTTTCAAGCATCTATTGAATCGTTGTTCCACTGTGGTAATTGTCACTATAAGCTTGGACAATTTCATTTGGCGAAACGTTATTATGAAAGAGTAATTGATAAATCTCATTCGGCAAAGACAGGTATTGAAATCTATTACCAAGCACGGCTTTACCTTGGGTCCACTTTGTATTATTTAGGTGATATCCAACAATCCAATCAAATGCATAAACATCTCTATTATGAACTTCACTATTATTCATACCCGTTTATAAAAATTGATGCAGTCCTGGGGTTAGCATGGAGTTCTCATCAATTGGGTAATACACCACTAGCTATGTCCTTGAGTAATCAAATAAGAGAATTAAGCTTGCAAAATGGTAGCTATAATCTGGACCGAATCGAAACTAACTACGGTGTATTTCTCTGTAAAATGGGCAGTTCTGAAAATGTTTTTGATTTGTGGAATAAGGCATTTGCTACTTTTGAATCGAACGATGATCGAATCGCTCAAGCAACCGTGAAAGAAGAAATCGCATTGCAATTCCTCAAACTGGAAAATATAGATCTTGCCGAGTCCTCTTTACTTGAAGCATTGATACTCTTAGGGCTTGCCGATGAAATTTATTTTAGAGGTCGTATCTATCGTATCCTTGGAACAGTTGCCGAAAAACGCCATGATAAGCAGAATGCCTTACAATGGTATCGATTAGCTTTACAGTGTTTACATATGACTAAATCTAAAGTAGAATTATACCTTACACAAACATTAATTGAATCACTAGCAACTTTAGATTTCAACCATAAAACTGCCGAAGAATTGCCTGATTGAAATGAGGGGGTAAATGGTTCATAAATATGCACAGACCCTTGACAGCACCTTACTGAACTTGTGCCCACGATTGGCCAAGAACCTCAACTATTTCCTACAACTTTGCTTCGCCGTTCTAACAATAAAACGTCACGCCAAATTCCGTTCATTTGACCAATGCGTTCTCTCCGACCAACTTCTATAAAGCCAAATTTCCTGTGCAGTTCAAGGCTCGCATTATTTTCAGGAAAGATTCCTGATTGTAATGTCCAAAATCCATGTTGTTCGCTTGCTTCAATTAGAGTGTTAAGAAGACGGCTTCCTACACCAATACCTTGATGCTGTTGGCTTACGTAAATACTCACCTCAGCAACGCCAACATACACGCATCGACTGGAGGTCGGACTTAAAACAGTCCATCCTATAACCTTTCCTTCTGAACGTACAACATATCTGCATTGTGATAAGTGACTCCTATCCCATTTTTCCCATGATGGGGCTTCTTGCTGAAACGTAGCATTACCCGTTTTTATCCCTTCCAGAAAAATTAGCCGAACATCTTCCCAGTCACTTGCATACATTTGATCAATTTCTAAAAGCTCGTTCATGCTTATCACCCTCCCAGTGCTATCAAAATCATTAATGCCTTTGCTCATGCAAGCAAATCACATTTTACTTTTGCCTCAAATTCAGTTGATCTCGATTTATACCGCAAGAGAAATTCTAGATGGATTGGTGATTTTCTCAACTAGGCGATAACCACCCTCCAATGGCATTGTAAAGTTCCTGGATGGTTTCTGTAGAGATACGGTATACACTCCAAAGACCCCGCTTTTCCATTTTTATAATTCCAGAGTATACCATAATTCCGAAATGGATTGTCTACACTAAACTAGACAATTTTCTTAAGGTGCTTTGATTTATACTCAACCGGAGTTAAGTAACCGAGCGTACCGTAAATTCTGATGTGATTGAACCAGTGGACGTAGTCAAATAATTCACATGATAATTGTTCAATACTCAAGTTTCGCAGAGTTGAAATTTGCTTGAAGGCTTAAATTATCAAGGGATTTTGCGGTAGAAATATGAACATTGACAATGAAAAAGCACCTCTCATCTGGGTAGAGTAAAGGGCTGGGACTTCCAGCCCCTCCTCATCAAACCGGACAGGCGGTTTTCCCGCATCCGGCTTTCCGATGTTCTTCATCCTGGACTTATACTATGTGCCATATCCGCTGACTGTTTTCAGTCCAAGGTTTTGGAAAACCCGTAGAATCTGAGTATAGCTCAGTCGGCTTCGTTTATGCTTCTTACGCCAATACAGTATCAGTCTCCGCTGAATATACCAGTCCACTTTCACCAAGAAACTCCGACTAGCTCCGGGGTCAACGGCCGTATAGTAGTTTTGCCACCCAATGAATATTTAGTATTCTAATTAAGGAGCTAATTGTGATAGATTGATTTATGATGTGCCATTAGAAATAGTATGCACTAGTGCTTACAACAACGAGGAGGAGCCATCTATGTCTAACAAAATAAGAATCATAACGGCGATTATTGCCGTCTTTTTTTCGGGGATGTCAGTAAGCGCCGCAATCTTGGCTTCCGATGCCGTGCATGCTGTTGAACTAGTCTTACTTTCCATAGTTCTCGTAGTCTATGGAGTTTTCCTCCTCGCCTGGACGTTTAAACGAGACTAGTGCCCGCATCTCGTACAAAGTAGAGAATTCTTAATGGCGTTTGCCTAAGGTGATTCTTCACATGGTATGCAAGGAATCACTGTAATGAAGGTCAAAATGAAACGGCCCTAGTTCCATACATTGGTAGCCAAGTTGTAATGGTTTCTTATGGCATATGCCAGCTGATTTTAAGACCAACCGAAACTTCTCGTATGACAATCGAACCATGGGGATTACCTAACGGAGTCTTCAAGTGTCCCAATATTTGGTGCCACTTCGCAAATTCAACGGTTTCGTCGTAGATTAATCGATGGAGGCATAGTTTATGTCGCAATATCCATTTCTCTTTCAAGCTGCTGCACATGATTGCGTACCTGCTAGTGTTTTAGCGGTGAGGCAGTATTATCAAATGCAGTTGGATTTGAATGAGATTAGAAGTGCGCTAGTTACAAATCCTGCTACCGGCACAACGATTAAACATATGAATAACTTAGTCCCAACCTGAGCTTGGTCGCACCGAAAGTTGAGCTAATAAGTCCGGACTTTTCAGCCATCAAAATAATGTCCCTATGACACTAAGGATATTGAGGAGGCAAATGGCGACTACGAATGCGGTATAGACTCTTTCAATTGTTTCGGTAGTCCTCTCCTTGATCAGTGAATACTTATAGTATCCAAAATGCATATCATAATGAAGCTTTAGCACTGGAATCGGCAAGAATATCACGGCGATCAAAAACATGACTCCGTGCGCAAGCAATTGATGAGACAAAAGCAAGTAGATTAAGACCGCGACATCCATGAGGCATGTGATAAGAGCCAGTAATTTTGAGAACACTGGTATAATCCTTTTGCCTATCACAACGACTCCTCCTCGTATACCCATGAACAAAGCAAGGGTCCTTCCCTCCACGAGGTTGTGTTGTCCTCGCTTCGTCGGTAGTATGACCCTCTCCGACTCCCTTCTCGCCGCTTGCCATTTCACCGTTTTGGCTTATAGGTTCGCGTCCTACGACTCTGCCGTGCGAGGGAGGGTCTCCCTAGTTTCAGACACAACTTTCATTGCATGCCGTTCCCTCTACACCGGAGGATTCTTCCGTGCTGCTTATCCAGATTCTTCACACGTTCTATGGCCTTCGCCGTTACACACGCGGCTCGGCATCCTCTTGACCCTTGCGGGCTTCAAATTAACGATGCGGCAGGATTCACTTCATGTTGCGGCCTGCAATGTTGCTTCACCCTTAGGCTCTCACCACCAGGTGCCTGCTAGCTACGAGGCGGTCTGACCCCTACCTCGGCCGGACTTTCAACGGTTAGTTGTGCCTTGCTTTGTTAGGCGCGCTGTGGTAGGCATGACGCTTACGTCTATATGGTACAATGGACATGTGAAGACCTCGCGGTCACTCCGATTCCAAAGAATAAATTCCCATAAAAGTAATTTGAAATTGTCAAGAAGCTTGTACACTCATCTGACTATTGATCCTTTCCGGACACGCTCTATAAATATTACATACGTTTTAGCATTACAGGAGATAGATTCTTAGGGGGGGCTATAGTGTTTGATCACTTCGGTTGGGAATTGCTATGGTTGGTTGTCGCTTATTCAGTTGTGACATTGGTCGGACTCATTCATGTCGTGATACTAAACAAGGTCTTTGGCGTTCCTGGATATAAGGAAGAGGGAGTAACTTTTATGAAGTCTCCTGCTTACGTAAAAACTAAGCCTTATCAACCTATATACAACATCATCTTATTTCCACTGTTCATCTGGATATGTTTGCAAGGGTTCGGTACGACAAACACAGTCCATGCTCTTTACCAAATAGCAATTACCTGGACTATTGTGTCTATGATCATTGATTTCATTGGATGGATTGTTATTCCTCACCCTTTTCGTTTTACCTTAAAGGAATTCTACGTAGACTATCAGCCGTGGATTTCTCTCATTTATATTTCGATTTTTGTTAGTCACTATATTGTTCGTTTCTTCATCTAGATGCCTTGCAGTCCGAGTGCGAAAGTTAAAGCAAACAGGTTGGCATTGCCCTCGGGCAGTACTAATTCTGCTGTCAAACTCTCTTCCAATCGCATTACAATAAGTGGTTTCTTACCAAATGCAAAACCTGTGCATAAAAACAAAGTTTCTGAAGCTTCATATTTGTGATCCCTTTTCCTGTCCGTTGCGAGCGTTCTATAAAAAATTTGGCGACATCAAAGACAGTTGTTGTCATTGAATTTCACCTCCGGACAGGATTCTAGACACAGAGCTACGTTAAACAACCTATGTTTGTACCAACACTATAGGACTATAGTTCTCTATTGTAAATTATTATATACTCAACTTTCGCAGCGTGAAATGTCTTTAGAATGCTTGCGCTGAATAGATGAATCGGTGATTACTTACAAGGCTTGACGAGTATTGATCAAAGGACATAAAAACACCCTTCTTTTTGGTAAACTCA
>JAKADA010000072.1 GCA_021820975.1 Bacillota bacterium | reverse complement strand
GTATGATGACCATCGATAAGAAACCGATCGCTTTGGATGAAGTGATGGTCGCCGTTGTAGAGCGTATGCAAAAGAGAGCGGAAGATAAGAAGGTGATACTTCGTGTGCAAGTGCCGCCATTGCCAAAAGTCAATGCCGATCCGGCGCGCATGGAGCAGGTCCTCTATAATTTGATTGACAATGCGATACGTTATACAGAATCGGATGGACAGGTGCAAGTGAGTGCGCGTGTCTTCGACAAGCATGTTGAAGTGGTCGTGTCCGACACGGGTATCGGCATCGCCCAGAGTGATTTGCCGCATATCTTTGATCGTCTGTATCGCGCCGATAAGTCACGATCGAGAGCGGGTGGAGGGACCGGGCTTGGGTTAGCCATTGTGAGACACATCATTGAGGCTCATGGCGGACATATCTCGGTTACAAGCACAGTGAATGTGGGTACGACGTTTACGTTTATCATCGCTGTTGCATCCTCATAATTTCTACACAATTTCTGTGTACGATGCAAAGAGAAACAAATGTGTTGATGATGGGAGATGAACCGATTGAAATACAGGGATTGGTTCATTGCGGGTATCTTGGTTGCGCTTGGTGTGTATCTCCTTATAACCGCAAGCATGGGCATGCGACCTATGTGGGTCAATATGGGCGCTATGATGGGTCTAGCCATGTTTTTACCATGGATAATGTTGGTGGCCATCGTGGTCATGCTCGTATGCCTTGGTGGAAGTAAGTTCCTGTTCTTTTTGCACATGACAGCTAACCATACATGTCCACATTGCAAAAAGCATGTGCGAACGGTTTGGAAAGTATGTCCTTATTGTGGATTGCCAATTGAAAAATAACTAGTTAATTTATAGCTAGAAAATCGCCGGGAAGCCTAGAGAGTATAGGTATAAGGATTCCCGACGATGAAAGGGTGATATCTTATGAAGCAGTCCCTGACGTAACTGCAGTCGGGATTATCCCTTGACTTGCGCTACGGCATATAAAACGAGCCACAGGGTACCAGCAAAAAACGACATGAACACCGTCAGGGAAATCGCGTCCTTGTATTTAACGTACCATTTCATTGGTGATCTGCCCTTTCACGTTTTTCTTGTATGTCCTTTTCCGCCCAACGCATCATGAAGCTTAGCATCATCACTGTCGCGATAAGGATAATCACGAAAAGCCAAGTATATGGGGAAACGAAATTGTTAAATAGTTCTCCCAACGACCAGATGCCAAACCCACACAGTACTAGAAACAAAGTGATAGACAATACGATATGGTTTTTAAATCGAGGCATTCGTTTCATCCCCTAGCGAGCGTTTTACAGACTGGACTAATGGTGAATGTTGAATATTATCAGTAGCATAAATAAGTTTGTAAAGTTTCAAGTACCTAGGAATATCGCGTAACCCTGGAATTAATGGGAATAGTACGATGAAGAAGAAAGCAATCAACGCATTCCACAGAACAAATCCTGGGCCGCTTGATCCACCTGGTAACAGCACATGGGCAATGGCTGGAATGATAAGGTACCAAGGTCCTACAAAGAATCCGCGTTCTTTAATCATGCCCCATTGATCATCCGTAAGGCCGTTTTTTATAGCAGTATTGAGTAAATAAGGTTGATCATAAAGCCAGATATTTACATACTCGAAGGTGTTGCCAGGGCTTATTCCTTGAAAGTAATTCTGCAAGTAACCGTTTCGTGCCAACTGCAAAATGCCATTTGCTATCACTGGAACGGGTCCAAAGTCGCCATGTAAGTGCGAAAGCATAGTCAGAGAGGGTACGGGTACTGTACTCATCGCGCCTCCCATGGAACCCATTTTTAACGCTTTGCGAATAGAATTATCATAATTCATTGCCCAACGCACCTGCTGTTGTTCAGGCTGTGCGAGAAATTGTGATAGAGCTTCGTTCACGTTAGGCGCTAGAGCCCAAGAGGCGCTTTTTAGTGGGTCAACAACAAGACGTGTAGCAGGGTTGATCATTCCGTATTCTTGGGTGTTCGTATAGGACGATGACGAATGATCGAGTTCTTGAGCGACGGCCCATAGAGTGCCTCCAGGTTGTTCCGTGGTAACTTTCTTGATGGTTGCTTGCGGCCAATTTGGTGAACCCACAAGCATTCCAAGAAGGATTACGGCGACAGTAACGATGCCTGCGACGATGGGGTATCTCCAAAAGCAATGTGGGACAACATGAAATCTTGTGGTTTCCTGGTTTTTTGGTGTATGCGATTTCAATTGCTTCGCCCTCCTACAGTGGTCGTGCGATGCCTTGAAGTTTTACAAGGGTAACGTGTACCCCAATAAGGATTAACAGCACGAATGGTATCAATGCAACGTGAATAATTAAGGCTGACGTGAAGTTTTCTGGAGAAATCAACCGCAAACCCGGAATGGTGAACAACATATCATCCGAGTGCATAGAGACAAACTGTGACTCCCAATCTCCTCGAGCTAAGAGTCCGAAGAGGTTCTCGCCCAAGGACAGAAAGAATGCTACAAAGCCAATGGCATAATTGAGCCAGCGTTTACCTCTATAGGCGCCAGTGAGCCATACACGGATAATGTGAAGAAATAAAAAGAAAAAGAATGATTGTGCAGTCCAGTAATGGATTGATTTAGTTACGTACCCGACGTACGTACCTTGCCACCAAGTTGGACCAAATAAAGTGAGAACAAGTCCAGACAAAATTAGAAGTAAGAACGAGAGAAAAGTTAATCCGCCCATACAGTACCAATAAGATTCGGCGTATGATGGTGAATCTTTTCCAAACATACGATTAAATGGCGGTAGGTACGCGAAGCTCTCAAAAAGTGCTCGCCATGTTCCTCGAGCTTTCTTACGCTCTTTCCAAGCGAAAGGCTGACTAGTATGGTGAGCGAAATAGTCTTGATTTGGGTCAGACAATGTTTACACCCCATCCTGTTGAAAATCAGTTGCAATTCTGGCCAAAGAGTTGTTGAGATCCGACGGTAAAGTTAATCACCTCCACACCGCGATAATACAATACCCCCGTTATGTATAGTTAGATCTTTTCTAACCATATTGAACATGGTCATGATAGTCTTATTGTACTAGTGATGAACACTGGCACAGATATAGTTAGATGCATCTTTTTATTCTGTCCTTGCACACACTTTCTTCATAGGTTACTGATAAGTTCTTTGCGACCTTTAATACAGTTGCGTGGGATACCAAACGCGAGTGGAGGACGAACTGAAATGGATGAATTCTCTATCGGTCAAAGGGTTATGGTCAGCCCTGACACGGATAAGGAGTTGTTGGCAGGGTGTATGGGAGTGGTGACGAAACTGTGCGATGATTATTGTGTTGTTGCGGTAGAAGATTTTAATGCCCATGCATGGTCGTTCTTTTATGGAGAACTTCTACCAACCGCTATCTTGTATGCCGATCGTCAAAGTAATTATCTAATCTCTAGTAAGCAAGGATGGTGATGATGTGTTACCTGTGTTAGTCTACATAGGTTCCTACCCCGTTCGCACGTATGGATTAGTGATCTTGCTGGCCGCATTTCTAGGCTATGAAACAGCCGTGACCTTGGCACGGTACACAGCTAAAGAGTTGGAAGCGCATCTCTCTACGCTTGCTCTTAGCGTTTTAGCCGGTGCGTTGGTTGGCGCCCGTGCATGGCAAGTGCTGTTTTTCACACCAGCGTACTACTTTTCTCATCCGGATCAAATTTTAGCCGTTTGGAATGGCGGGTTGTCTATTCAAGGCGGCATTATTGGAGGATTATTAGTCGCCATTTGGTACTGCTATCGTCACAAATTAGAGTTTTGGCGTGTAGCTGATCTTTTAGCCCCATCCGTTATCCTCGGACAAGCTGTAGGACGCATTGCTTGCCTGTTAAACGGTGATGCCTTTGGGTCTCCTACGGGGAAAGGGTTTGGTTTGGTCTATCCACCAGGAACGGATGCCTATGCGACGTTTGGATCACAGCCACTTTGGCCTGCCGAAGTTTTTGAAGGTGAAATGGACTTGGTTATCTTTGCGATTGTTTTTGCGTTATCGCGCAAGAAAATGCCACAAGGTGTGCTGTTTCTGCTATATAATATCTTGTATGCCATCGGACGGATTGGTCTGGAATATTTGCGTGGCGATAGTCCCAGATATTTAGGATGGACGGCTGCACAGTGGACAGGCATCGTTGTGATCGTCGTCAGTACCGCACTGATTTTGTGGCGGATCTTCAGGCAGCATCAAGTGCATGAAACGATAACCCCTGTGTCACCATGATGGAGGGAGAGTTAGTAGCAAGTTATGGTTCGTTCTAGATGGGGCTGTTTTGTTTTAATCGTGGTTTTCGTTGCGGCTGCACTGATTACTTTGCTAGCATGGCTAACTGTGCATCATCCGGCGAACACCAAACCGGTACTTTCTGTTCGGCAAAACGTGCAGTTGGCTTGGCACTATGTCGCACCACATTCCGTTCGTGAAGTGACCGATCCTACGAACGTCCTTGTCCTAGTCAATCCATGGAATCGGCTTCCAGCTTCGTATGTGCCCCCTGATCTGGTGAGACTGTCCATTCCATATCTTAACCCTGGCGATCCTGAAAATCATTTGATGCGAAAAGTGGCTGTCCCTGCACTCATGGCTCTGATCGAGGCAGCGAAGCATGACGGCATTTATCTGGCAGGTGTGTCTGCGTTCCGGTCTTACGCAACGCAAGATTGGTTATATCATTACTATATTCGCACGCAAGGTTTGAAGGTGGCACAACAGTATAGCGCGAAACCTGGGACAAGTGAACACCAGACAGGGCTTGCCATTGATTTGTCTGGGAGCACAGGACAATACGCCGCTGAACCGCAATTTGCACAAACGCCGGAAGGAAAGTGGTTGGCAAAGCATGTGACTCAGTTTGGCTTTATCATACGCTATCCGCAAGGCATGAAAAAAATTACCGGGTATGCCTATGAAGCCTGGCATATTCGCTACGTCGGGAAAAAGGTAGCAACGTTCATGATGCGACACCACTTTACGCTTGAGCAGTATGTACAGTACGAGCAGTTTCTTAAGGTACACCACATCACACCGTGATGCATGGAGGATGGTACAGGGATGCAGGCAACACCATCACTTTGGCTGGCTTTTTTAGCTGGTCTTCTATCGTTTCTTTCCCCATGCTGCCTGCCTTTGTATCCGTCTTACCTATCATACATTTCGGGAATATCTCTTGATCAGGCAACAGGGACAGATAATGTCGGAATGGTACGCCGAAGGACCTTGAGTTATGCTGTTTTTTTTGTCCTCGGATTTTCGGTGATTTTCGTTGCTTTAGGGTCGTCGGCTAGCGTCGTTGGTCTATTGTTCACACAATATCACACGGTGATCAGCCAAGTGGGCGGTATGATTATCGCGGTGATGGGGCTTGTTTTGTTGGGTATCTTGAAACCTGCTTTTTTCATGCGTGACTTTAAGTGGCATGTGAGGTCAAAACCGCCTGGCTATCTAGGTGCGTTTGTTGTAGGGCTAAGTTTTTCGGCAGGTTGGACGCCTTGCATTGGTCCCATTCTTGCGTCTGTGATTGCAGTAGCTGCTACGAGTCAAGTCAATGGACTTCTGCTGATGGCTGTTTACTCTCTGGGGTTTGCTCTTCCATT
>JAKADA010000026.1 GCA_021820975.1 Bacillota bacterium | reverse complement strand
CAGCTTCCTTCAGATTCCACCTCGCGATGGACACCCTTGCTCTTGGCTAACGGTAGGTGTGTCGCCAACCCCCGTTCGGGACTTTCACCCTATAGAGATCGCCCGTGCCGGGCGTACATAAAAAAGAACACCTTGTCCTCTTTGGCAAGGTGTTCTTTAAATGAAGACGTCAGCATGTCAAATGCGCCGCTGCATATTCTTTAACAACGCTAGGATTCTCTAACTTCAGCACAGCTTCAGCTACTTCTATGGCCGGTTGCATCTTTAAATAACTCAACCGCTCCTTGACCGCAGGTACCATGCTCGCACTCATCGACAACTCTTTAAGGCCAAGCCCCAAAAGCACTTCTGTCATCGTTGCATCACCGGCAAGTTCCCCACACATACCTACAACAATGCCAGCATCATTGGCTGCTTTACAAGTCTGCGCAATCAGACGAAGCACAGCCGGATGAACGGCATCATAAAGCGGTGCTACTAACTCATTGCCACGATCAGCTGCAAGCGTATACTGGGTCAAATCATTCGTACCGATACTCATAAAGTCTACATACTTAGCTAAAATATCAGCCATCACAGCAGCAGCAGGAATTTCAATCATAATACCCACTTTAATATCATCTTTAACAGCCATATTTTTTTGGGCTAATTCTTGCCGGCACTCGCTAAGAAGTTGTTTTGCTGCAAGAATTTCGGCTACATTTTCGATCATGGGAAACATAATCCACAAATCACCGTATACACTAGCGCGCAACAATGCACGTAGTTGGGTCTTAAAGATATCTTTGTTGGCTAAGCAAAACCGAATCGCTCGGTGTCCTAGAAATGGGTTCTCTTCTTTAGCAAAATCCGTATAAGGCAACTCTTTGTCTCCACCAATATCGAGCGTTCGAATCACAACAGGATTGCCTGAGAACGCTTCTACTACTTCACGGTACGCGGTAAACTGTTCGTCTTCCGTTGGCCATTGTATATTTTCCAAGTACAAAAATTCGGTACGAAACAAACCCACGCCTTCTGCGCCATGCGCTAGCGCCTTTTTCACATCTTTAAGTCCACCAATGTTCGCAAAAACCTGAATGCGATGACCATCTTTTGTCATAGCAGGTTTATTGGCGAACGCCATGGCGCGTTCTTTTAGCTCTTTATCAGCGGCTACCGCTTGCATTGCAATATGTTGTTCATTCGCATCAGGATTGACCACAAGTTGCCCAGCAGATCCATTAACGATCAGCACATCAGCGTCGTGAACGGACTCGAGATCCTCACCAAGGCCTACCACCATCGGAATACCGAGCGTTCGTGCCATAATAGCAGCATGACCTGTCTTGCTACCGCGTTTGGTGACCATAGCTACAATACCCTCAGGTAATTGAATCGTGTCAGATGGTGTCAATTCATCCGCCACAACAACCGAACCACTTTTCACCAACGTAGGATCAAAAGCCTGTTTACCGCTTAACAAAAGCACAAGTCGATGACCTACATCCTGAATATCAGCTGACCGCGCACGCAAATATTCATCAGGCAAACTTGACAACATGAGAGCCATCTCTTCAGTTACCTGACTACAGACATAATCTGCATTTTGCAAGTCGTTGCGAATGCGATTTCCCATTTCACCTACATACGTTGGATCCGACAAAAATGACAAATGTGCTTCAAAAATAGCGGCTTCTTCTTTGCCTAAACGTGTCTGCGTAACCTCTTTAAGAAGTTCAATTTGTTCGGCTGCTTTCTGTACAGCTTGCGTGAGCCGATCAATCTCAGCTACAACGGCTGAGGCCGAGATGGACCGTTTTATGACGGTAACTTCGACTTGGCGCCACCAAACACTGGTTCCTAAAGCGATACCAGGTGCAGCAGCAATCCCATGTAATTCTTTGTCCACATCTTGCCCCCCTTTACTTACGCCGTTTCACCTAAACCAGTTTGAATGGCGGCGACGATGTCTGCCAAAGCTTTCTCTTCGTCTGTTCCTTTAGTCACAATCGTCACTTCATCGCCCATTTTAACAGCCAAAGACATGACACCTAAAATACTTTTAGCATTGATTGACTTACCTTTACTTTCAAGAGTTACATCACTCGCATACTTCGAAGCTAATTGTACTAAAGTCGATGCTGGACGAGCGTGTAATCCACTTGCGTTTTGAACAAGTACAGTTTGTTGCGGCATAATAAGTCCTCCTTAAATAGATAAATTACATGCCAAGGATACCGGCCCAATAGCCTAGGATACTAACGACAAATAGCCCTAGGATAATTACTAAAGCGTTCACTCGGCGATTGAGCAACCAAATACATAAGAACGTCAAAAGTAACGGAGCGAGTCCCGGCATTAATTGATCCAACACATGTTGTACCGTGATCGTGTTAGTCACACCGTGAATCGTTGTTCGAGAAATCACGAGGGGGATATTCACCTTAGCCCATTTAGAAACTAAAGCTCCCATTACAAACAATCCTAGAACAGCCGCACCTTCTGTTAACTTTGTGAGTGCATTACCTGCCATGCCTGACAAGATATTGGTCCCTCGCTGATAACCAATGACAATACCGTACCACCGAAATGCTAAGCGGACAATATTCCATAGAACAAAGAATAGAATAGGGCCTACTACGTTACCTGTCAATGCAAGTGTGGCGCCAAGTGCACCGAATAACGGGCGCAGTGTCCCCCACCATACCGGATCTCCAACACCGGCTAAAGGACCCATAAGTCCGATTTTGACTGCAGTAATGGACTGACCATCAATATCTTTACCATTGGCACGTTCTTCTTCCATGGCAGCAGCAATACCGACGATCGGTGCCGCCATAAACGGCGTAGTATTAAAAAATTCATTATGGCGCTTTAATGCTTCAATTTGATCCTCTTTCTTTGTATATAGCTTTCGAATAACGGGAAGAAAACCAAAGTTCCACCCTAAAGCCTGCATGCGCTCAAAATTCCAAGATCCTTGAAGCAAATTGGAGCGCACAAATACATTAAACAAATCGCGTCGCGTTAGTTTTTTCTCGGCATCCATCTTGTTTCACTCCCCATTTTCAGTCTTCTTCGTCAAGACGATCAATATCATAATTCGCGGCACCTGTACTACCTGCAATGGCCACAGTTGGTGCTACATGGTATTTGGGATTCAATTGCAGATAGACAAGAGCCATGGCTACACCAACGACGCCAAAGGCAACGAGATTAAAGTTAGTAAACGCTGCCACGACAAAGCCGATAAAGAAGAATGACATTAAGTAGTTCGCTTTCATCATGCGGATAACCATCGCATAACCAACGACAACGATGAAACCGCCAGCAATTTGCAATCCACCTGTTACTACATGTGGTATGGCGTTGAGCATGTTCGTTACAGCGGCCGTTCCGACAAGAACAGACGCGAGCAAGGTAGGAATAGCTATTCGTAAGGCCTGTACAAATAAAGCTAATAAATGGGCAGCATCAATTTGTCGAAAGTTTCCTTTTTCAGCCGCACGATCAGACCAGTGTTGAAAGAACACCGTAATCGTACGGGCAACAATCGTTAATATTTGTCCTGCCACAGCCAGTGGTATGGCAAGCGCTATTCCTTCACCGACAGAGAAGTGTCCAGCTATAACAAGAATAGTGGAGATCATACTTGCCAAAGCTGAGTCAGGTGATTGAGCTGCTCCAATGTTCATCCAGCCAATCGCCATCAACTGCAAAGTGCCACCCAGTATAATTCCGACACCAATGTTGCCAAGAACCGCACCTGCCAACGTGCAGGAAATAAGCGGTTGGTAGAGCTGAAACTCGTCAAGCACACTACTTGCTCCAACAATCGCTCCGAGAATGACAAGGATGATTAACTGCGTCGTAGTCACAAGAGTCCCTCCTCTTTTAATTTGGCCATCATGTCAATTTTCCCATTAGTTGGAATTTGACGAATTTCTAATTCAACATTTTTTTCATTTAACTTCTTAAAAGCGTCAATATCTTCTTGATTGACAGATACCGCTTTCGTAATCTGTGTTTTTCCGGCCGTAAAAGCCATACCGCCAATATTTACCGATTTGATAGCAACGCCACCTTCAACCACGCGCACAACATCCATTGGGTTCGAGAACAAAAAGAATGTCTTGAAATTCTCATACTTCGGATTTAAGTACGCTTGAATAGCCTTATCGACAGAGAGTACATGCGACTTAACACCCGGAGGTGCCACTTGTAACAACAAAGTTTTTCTCAGTTCATCTTTGGCAACGCCATCATTGACCACAATAATATGATTACACCCTGATTCTCGAGTCCATGTGGATGCAACCTGCCCATGAATCAAACGATCATCAATACGAACTAACACGATTTGCATACCCATATGTTTATAACTCCTCCTCTTCAACCGGTTTTAAGCTCTTGAGAGACTGGATACCCATCATTCCAGCCTGTTTGGCTGATTCAGCCAATTGGGGCACTGTGCTACCCGACCGTAAGCCAAACAACTCCAGTAACATAGGTAAATTTACACCTGTTATAACATCCCAATTATTCTCGCTTGCCGCCATGCGGCTCGCAGCATTAAAGGGACTACCGCCAAAAAGGTCACATAAAAATAAAACACCTTCCGATGTGTCCATCCGATCGATAGCCTCTGTGTATTTGGCAATCAGATGAGACTGATCTTCGCCTGGTACAAACGTAATTGCGGTTACATTTTCTTGCTCCCCACTGATAAGGGCTGATGACGTAAGCAATTCACCAGCAAGTGCACCATGCGCAGAGATGATGATAGCGATCAACGACAAGACCTCCTTCTTTCTGACTTTCAACATCTTTGTAAAACTTAGTCGTCCATATACTATCTAGCAAATTTCATGCCAAAACATAAAAAGCGCGGTACGATGGCACTTTTTATGCATTCATTACGGAAGATTGAGACACTATGCATAGATAACTAAAACACATCAGACAATTGATTGTATTTTGTCCGGCGAGGAGGCAAAGTACACGCGTTTTATGGACAAGAAAAAACGATTGTCTCGCCTATTGCGGTCAACGAGACAATCGTTCCATAATGGGGATTTTACGATCGGTGGGGATTATCTGAATCGTAACATAGACACCTGCTTCAAAAAGGGCTTGAAAATCAGCGATATCTTGATCACTTACATAGACAGCTCTGTGTAAACTTTTATAAGCAGGACGATAACGCAATCCGCCAACATTGACTTCCCGAATAAAAGGGTATCGTCTGCATAACGTTAATGCATCAGCAACGTTTTCAACTAACACCATGACATTAGCCATGTCATCTGCAACAAATGTATAAAGCGCTTGTTGCACAGTGACGACATCTAGCTGAATATAAGCGGGCACCGATGATTTTAATAGCATGACCACCAGAGGTTGTGACGCCGCATGATCGCTAACAACAACGATGCGTTTGGCGCCCACATATTGCACCCACGTCGTGACCACTTGTCCATGAATTAAGCGATCATCAATGCGTAAAAACAAACCATTTCTCGTTATTTTCACCACCTATCAATATGTCACATGATCATATTGCAGATATACGCCATCTCACCTGGAGTAATTTCAATGCGAAACCACGCTTCAAATGGGGCAAGACTATCTTGTACCAATTGCCAGATGATAGGGTTTTGCGTCATCAAAAATTCCGTATCTGGATGCGGCAAAGATTCCCCACGAATCATACGTTCGACAGCACAGGCCATATGCATTGTAAATCGCACCTGAAAAGGTTCATCAAGCTCACGTGTTACTCCTTTTTGCAAAATGGCAATGGCTTCTTGAGCTACTTTCAAAGCGAGAACAGGATTAACAACAGTCAGATCATCTTCCAACATCTTTCTTGCATACCGAAATAAGTCGCCTGGGACAACCTCCACGGTCGCAGGCTCTTCCTCTTGCAAGGAAATAGACTGCCTGTGATTAATCATGGCCAAGAGTCTGCTCATACCCTGTGGAGCAAGTAATTGTTCTACAGACAAAAAAGGCACATCCCGTATATCCGGTCGGATCGATCCAACCGTAACGAGCAAATCACTCCCGTAAGCAGTATTGACTTGACCTTTTTGACTTACTTCCACGGGAACAATCTTGATATGCTCGTGAAATTTTTCAGGCAATTCTTTTTCAATATAACGTTTTAACGCCACAGCAGAACCTCGACCTGTCAAGCAACACGTCCAAATCTGATAGACCTTATCATGGTTTTTTGCATCAACAACAGGAAGTGCTTTTTTCTCCTCCACCATGGCATAAAGCTCGGCAACATCGCCGTGACTAACCTCATTCGCTAAGACAACTTGCAATAACGTCGTGACATCCGGACGAAAAATCACTTGCCTATCCGGACGCTGACGAACCCAATCACAGACGGCAATGAGATCTGTCAATACGAGCACGCCTTGGCCTGCACTCGCAAGAAGCGACGCAGCAATAAATTGGTCTTGTAAATCGTTAGGGTCGACATCAAACGGAACGTCGATTGAGATTAAGCGTTGGTTACCACTCATCTTTTGTACTGATTGGACCATTTGACTTGCTACGGCGTCACCACGCATCATGACAACAATACCTGCCGATGTGTATGCATTCATCTCCTTTGCTTTGAGAAGCAAAGCCACAAGAGCTATCTCATGTTCCGGAAAATCAACGCCTAAAGCCCGCGACACCGCTGACAGTAACGATGCTGACAAATCATATAGCATGGGATACTCTGATTTCACATAAGTAAACAACGAGGGATTGAGTTGTCTGCGCAATTCTTGAACATCGCGAACCAACCCCGACAAATGAATACAGACCCTTACAAAAGCATCCTGCTCTTGTTCTGGATCCATATGCAAAGATACCGTTTGCCAACAAGAACGCATCATGGTATAGAATGCATCGCCCACAAAACGCTGCAATTCAGCTAATGAAGGACTCAAGGACTTTGCAAATTGACGGCGCATCAGTTCTCGCTCGATAGCCACTACGATTTCTTCATGATCGAGCCCAATTACCTGCAATTGTTGTCCAAGTCGGGCTAAATGCTCCGACAACGAGTCCTCAAAAATGGATGTCTTAAGCGGGCGTGGTATTTCGAAAGGTGATACGCTCATGTCCTTGACTTGTTCGGAAAAAAGACCAGTCAATGACAAATTATCTGCCGTTTCACCCAATTGTATAAGATGCTCATCAATAATGAGTTCGTCCTGCTGATTACGCGAAATGTAAGCTTGCGCACAGGCTAATTTCAATGTATTGCGTAAACCGCCGATATTACCAGGTAGATGCGCAAATAACAATCGTTTGACGGCCTCTCCTTTTAGTCGAAGCGAGACGTTTAGCACTTGCGCTTCTTCGACAAGTAACCGATAAATCAATTCATAGCGATCATAAATAGACCATTCGCGCAACGAAGGTAACGCAATCGTAACGGGAATTCGTCGACGAAAAGTAAGTAATAAAACCGATTCATCCGTTTCCGTCGTTGCCGCAAACAGCAAAGCTTGTGATCGACGCCGTGTACTAGTCTCCCCCATCCGCTGAAAATTTCCAGTGTCTAGCCAATGAAACAACATTTCCTGGCCTTGTGGTGGGAGACGATGAATTTCATCAAGAAATAGAACACCTGTATCTGCAAGTTCGATTAACCCCGGTTTGTCAGCATCAGCTCCTGTAAACGCGCCTTTAACATGACCAAATAAATGATCAAGCAGGATTTCCGGGTTATTCGCATATTCCGCGCAATTGAAAGTGACAAATGGCGCTTGATCGGTCAAATGATGTTGTTCTATTGCGAATGTGTGCATCGTTTTGGCAAACGTTGACTTACCTACGCCCGCTTCGCCCAAAATAAGTACGTGCATACCTACCGGAGGATAGGAAACAGCCGCTTTAGCCAGCCGCACTGCTTGGGATAAACTCCTCGAAAAACCTACAACGGAAGAAAAAGCATCGATGTTTTTGATGCTTATTTCCGGAAGATACCGTGTCGGGCGGCCTGTTACTTTGTTAATCACACCATCGCGACATAAGAGGTTAAGTTCACTACTACAATTGCTTCGTGAAATACCAGCTTCTTGCGCTATTTCTTGTGTTGTATAGCCTCGTTTTTGTTTTGTCCATAAACGAGTCAGTGCTTGAAAAACTCGATCGGTACGTTTCATGATCTTCCCACTTTACATAAAGTTGCGTCCCTATACCTTATCTCTTATAATTAAATAAAATTATTGTTTTTACAATGGATGATTAAGGTCTGGTTAGCATGTCAGTCAATCTTCGTCTCACACAACAACAACAACATACCATACGTCTGACACCTGCATTTCAGCAATCCTTGCATATTTTGCATATGAGCCAAACTGAATTATCTGCTTATCTTAGCGAAATCAGTGCACATAATCCCTTACTTGAATGGAATAAACAAAATATCCCTACCATGAGATCGTTATCTGCGTTTGATTTTGATCGCCTCCATGAAAGGGTTTCCTTGACAGATACCTTATTGTCTCAGGTCAATATGACTAACGTATCCTTACAAATTGATCATGTCTTGCGTTACATGATTGGAAGTCTAAATGATTCGGGTTACCTCATGGATTCGGTGGAGGAAATCGCAAATCACCTCGGTGAACCTCTAACGATTGTCATAGAGGCTCTTCAACATCTTCAATCGTTCGATCCCCTTGGCATTGGCGCTCGAACATTACAAGAATGCCTACTTTTACAACTTGACTATGTACAAGATGCCTATAGGCCGCTTGTCAAGTTGTTACTTCAAGATCATATGGAACTCATCGCGGCTAAGGAATGGGCCTACTTAGCAGAACTTCTTCATACTTCTGAAACAAATGTCCTAAACGCTTTTAAACAGATACAAAAACTACAACCACGACCGGCACTTACTTACGCAAGGCAGGATCCTGCAGACTACGTCATTGACGTCACAGTCAAACAGATTGATGGCAGGTTTGTACCTGTACTTGATCCTGTAGCAATGATCGATTTGTCAATCACCCCACTCGATAATGAAAATACAATACTTGCTGATAAGAACGCAAAATCATGGTACTGTAAACACCTTGCAGAAGGATTACATGTGCTCTCCCTACTTGAAAAACGATCAACCACCATGTTGCGCGTGGCAAATGCTATTGTTGATCGACAACAGCGTTTTTTTGCACAAGGACCTTCAGCCTTGCGGCCACTAACTTTACGAGATATTGCAAGAGAAACCTCTTTCAGTGTTTCCACTGTCTCAAGAGCCACCCATAATAAATGGATGAAGACACCGTGGGGTATTTATCCATTTTCTTATTTTTTCCCTGCTGCGATTACAACACAATACGAAACGGTATCCTCTGAATCGATCAAAACATTGCTTCGCTCGATTGTCTCAAACGAGGATAAGATACATCCGCTTTCTGATGAAAACATTTGCGCACAGTGTAAAGTTCAAGGAATTTATGTTGCCAGACGAACTATTGCCAAATACCGAGAAGCATTAGCTATTCCCTCATCACGTGAACGAAAACTCGCCTATGCGCGGAAACTGCATCTCTAAATCAACTTTATATCAACTATTTCTTGCGTAATTGAAAAAATATCATGATCTTCCCATACACCATGAATTTTTAAATAATAAGGTGCCCTTCCCTCATACTGAAAACCTGCCTTTTGCACGACACGTGTTGACGCAATATTGCGAGGCATGACAGCTGCTTGTACCCGATGCAACTTTGCATGATTGAACGCGAAGCGCAGTACCATATGTAAAGCTTCCGTTGCTATTCCTTGACCATTATATTGTTGATCGACAAAATACCCAACTGTACAACTTTCAAAGGCACCACGGACGACATTGCTTAACGTTATCTTCCCTACAACAGGACCATTCTCTGTGCAGCGAATAGCAAACGCAAAAGCTGAGCCATCCATAAACTGTTTCTCGGATTGGCTCAGCATGCTACGTTGCCCCTCCAGAGTAAATTGCAAATCATGATGCGTTGGTTCAAAAGGCTGCAAAAAAGCTCGATTGCGTTGACGAACATCAAGCATCGATTCCGCATCATCTAGACCTAGTTGCCTAACAAATACTCGAGAAGAAGACATGACAATTCGCAAGCTACACTCCTATCTCAATTTCACAAGGAAATTGCCCCCGACAATATAGCATCGGGGGACACTATTAAATCTGTATTTCACCCATTCTGACCAGTTCCACTACCGCCTGTGACCTGCCTTTGACAGCTAACTTTTTCATCACATTACTAATATGATTACGTACTGTTTTTTCACTGATGAAAAGTACCTCGGCAATTTCGCGGGTCGTTTTATCTTGCACCAATAATTCAAACACTTCCCTTTCGCGGCTTGTTAAAAGTGACTTTCCGCGGGAATCTCTTACCGCTGCCACCTTGCTATCCCTCCTTGCTATGCCCGTATGCCACAAGGTTTAGGGATACAGTTACCGTATTGTATGAGCGGTCAAAAATGAGCGTGCCGACTATTCGACAGAATGGGCTCTCATATCGTGAATTTTAAAAAGGTCACCGTAGTCGATAGACCATGGTGACCTTTTTCTATCTTATTAACGATTTAACCAGCGCGTGAGTGAAAACCAGTTGATATCGCGATTCATCGCAGCAATCGATGTCGTCAATGGAATCCCTTTAGGGCATACTTGCACACAATTTTGCGCATTACCGCACTCGTGTATACCGCCTTCGTCCATCAATGCTTCAAAACGATCCGCTTTATGCATTGCTCCTGTCGGATGCGTATTGAAAAGTCGCGCCTGTGAAATAACAAAGGGACCCATAAAAGATTGTTTCTCATTAACGTTCGGGCAAGCTTCTACGCAAGCTCCACAAGTGAAACATTTCGATAATTCATAGGCCCATTGCCGTTCCGCTTCAGCCATCCGAGGACCTGGCCCTAAGTCATAAGTGCCGTCGATTGGAATCCATGCTTTCACCTTTTTCAAGGCTGCAAACATGCGGCTTCTATCGACTACCAAGTCACGCATAACAGGGAATGTACGCATAGGTTTGATCCGAATAGGTTGATCCAATTGATCAATCAAGGCGGAACACGACTGCCGTGGTTTGCCATTGATCACCATGGTGCATGCACCACAGACTTCTTCTAAACAATTTGACTCCCAAGTTACTGGCGCCGTTGCATCACCACGTGCATTCACGGGATTTCTTTGAATTTCCATTAGTGCAGCAATGACATTCATACCCGCACGGTAAGGAACAACGAATTCCTCTTCATACGGCTCACTATTTGCATCTTTTTGTCGTTCGATAATTAACCGAACCGTACGTTTAGCCTGTTCCAACTGTTTTTCTGTTGCGGCCATCAGACCGTCGCCTCCTTACTCACATCGTATCGACGTTCCCTCGGGCGAATGAGTGACACATCGACATCTTGATAACTCATGGCAGGGCCATTAGGTGTCCAATCTGCAATCGTCGTTTTCAAAAACTTCTCATCGTTACGTGTTGGAAAATCAGGCTTATAATGAGCGCCCCGACTTTCATCGCGCAATAACGCACCGTTCGTGATGACACGCGCTAACTCCAACATGTTCCAAAGTTGACGCGTGTACGGAGCCATCTGATTTTGCCAACCGGATCTATCAGCCATACCGATGTTTTTATACCGCTCCATGAGTTCTACTATTTTCTCGTCTGTCTTTTTTAAACGATCATTATAGCGCACGACAGTCACGTTTTCGGTCATGACCTGACCTAATTCTCGTCCAAGTTGATAAGGATTTTCTTTACCATCCATTTTCAAAATGCGATCGTATTTGTCTTGCTGTTTCCTAATCTCTTCTGACAAGGATTGTTCGGACATATCATTGACAGAACGTTTCAGTCCCTTAATATACTGAACGGCCGAAGGACCCGTTACCATACCACCATAAATAGAAGACAATAGAGAGTTGGCTCCAAGACGATTGGCACCATGATATTGATATTCCACTTCACCGCAGGCAAAGAGTCCAGGAATATTGGTCATTTGTTGATAATCTACCCAAATCCCACCCATTGAATAGTGCACGGCTGGGAATATTCGCATGGGTACTTTTCGCGGATCATCACCAGCAAACTTCTCATAGATTTCGAGAATACCACCTAATTTTACATTCAAGACCGAAGCAGGAATATGCGAAACATCAAGATAGACCATGTTTTCGCCATTGATACCTAAGCCAAGATCGATACAAACATGGAAAATTTCTCGCGTCGCGATGTCACGAGGTACTAAATTCCCATATTCAGGATACTTTTCTTCAAGGAAATACCACGGTTTCCCGTCTTTGTAAGTCCAAATGCGACCACCTTCACCACGTGCTGATTCTGACATCAAACGCAGTTTGTCATCACCAGGGATTGCTGTCGGATGAATTTGAATGAATTCCCCATTAGCAAAATGGACACCTTGTTGATAGACAGCAGAAGCAGCAGTTCCAGTATTGATGACAGAATTGGTGCTCTTGCCAAACACCATACCCAGGCCACCTGTCGCTAAAATGACAGCATCAGCTGTGAAAGATTTCATTTCCATCGTGCGCAAGTTTTGTGCAACCATACCGCGACATGCACCTTCATTATCAAGCACAGCAGAAACAAATTCCCAGCCTTCGTATTTTTCGACAAGACCAGCAGCTTCAAAACGGCGAACTTGCTCATCCAGTGCATACAATAACTGCTGCCCTGTTGTTGCCCCAGCAAACGCTGTGCGATGATGTTTTGTACCACCAAAACGGCGAAAATCAAGCAATCCTTCTGGCGTTCTGTTGAACATAACACCCATACGATCCATGAGATGAATAATTCCTGGTGCCGCTTCGCACATTTTTAACACAGGAGGTTGATTAGCCAAGAAATCTCCGCCATAAATCGTGTCGTCAAAATGAACCCATGGTGAATCCCCTTCGCCTTTTGTGTTCACTGCGCCATTGATGCCGCCTTGGGCACAAACAGAATGGGATCGTTTGACTGGCACCAGGGAAAACAGGTCAACACCAAAACCTGATTCCGCAATTTTAATCGTCGCCATCAGACCAGCGAGCCCGCCACCAACGACGATAATTCGTTGTCCCGCCAAAACGCACTCCTCCTAACTTACAAATAAGAACGCAATGCTTGCCTACCATCCTTGAACAAAGGCCACCAAAGAAACAACACCCATCGCCGCTAACAACACGAATAGCGTCAGCAATACGATCGCGGAAACCCGTTGTGCACGTGCACCCACTGTAATACCCCAATGTACAAAGAAGGACCATAAGCCATTGGAAAAATGGAAAGTTGCTGCAATAACACCTACCAACATAAAGATAAAGTTCGCAGGTTGGGATACAAGGTTATGTACAAACTCAAAGTTGGGTTCTTGCCCACTAAACCTTGTTGCCCACAAATGATAAATAATAAAAACAAACGTGATAACCCCCGTGATGCGTTGCCAAATAAATAATTGATTACGCGCCCACGTGTACTGCAAAGCGTTATATCCTGACGTATAGGCAGAATAAAGACCGTAAACACCGTGGTAAATCAACGGGAGAAAAATGAAAATAAATTCCACGACATGGAGAAACGGGATATGCTGAATCGCATTAACGGCATTATTATAAGCCCCCGGCCCCACTGTCGCTGTTGCATTCGTGAAAAGATGTTCGAGTAAAAACATCCCCACAGGAATAACACCAGACAACGTATGCAATCTGCGAAATAAAAAACCCCTGTTCGCTGCATTGCCCGACATAACGGCTGCAGTCGCCACAGACAATCCCCCTTCCTCACACTGAACGCATCGATCGTCACGTTCATCTAGAATTGTAACGATTTATGAAACCGCATGTCAAGGGAATCTAAGGCTTGTGCATTTTTTCGCAAGACTAAAAGATACCGAATTAGATATCAGTGTATCGGACTACAAGCTTGTGCCATATAGTACAATCGCACCATTCGTGTTCATTTTACATGGAAAATATTACTTCTCGCTCTTCGGGCCATACTCCATCAAAGGGTATGCAGAGTTCGCAGATAAAACTGATACTAGCAAGCTTTTGCAACATTTTGCGCCGGTCAGTCGTACAGATAAGAAGTGATAAAATATCCTTTTTATCATCCGTCCGCCCATTCCTTGTTGGCATTACGTAAGCATCTCGGACAAAAGAACCATCACGCGTAAGCATATCGAGAACCTGATCATGTTGTTGAGAAATTTGTGACGATATTCTTACATAATACTGCTGTTCGGTGTGCTGCCGTACTTCGTCATGCGATGAGAGTGAAGCTACCATAGGCAAACGCATACCGTACGGACGTGGTGCACGAAGGATCTCCATCAAGTCCTCAATAACAGCGCTTGCCGTCGGTAGTTCTCCAGCACCCCTACCGATAAAGGTAAGTTCTCCAACCACATCTGCTGTCAATGTCACCGCATTAAATACATCACGCACACCAGCTAAAGAATGGTCTTTGCTAATTATACGGGGTCCCACTTCTAAGGAAACGCGACCGTGATCATAGGATGCACGGCCAATCAATTTGATGACACCATGCAGGGATTTAGCCATCGCTATATCATAAGGGGTAATATCGGTAATCCCTTGTCTTTCTACATCACCAAGGTGCGTGTATACAGGAAAAGCCATATTAGCTAAAATAGATAACTTATAGGCCGCATCAAAGCCTTGAACATCACTCTCAGGATCAGCCTCAGCATAGCCTAATTCTTGAGCAGTTTGTAATGCAGCTTGAAAAGAGGACCCGCGTTCATCCATTTGTGTCAAAATATAGTTGCATGTACCATTTAAGATACCTTGAATAGCATAAATGCGATTTGCCGTTAAATATGCTTCAACCATGCGAACGATAGGGATACCACCGCCGACACTCGCTTCAAATAGTAACCGAACATGCATCTCTTCAGCGATTTCCATCAATTCTGCGCCATGTTTCGCCAATAATTCCTTATTGGCTGTGATCACGTGTTTGCCTGCTTTTAATGCACTCATGATCATCGTGCGCGCAGGTTCTACGCCTCCCATGACTTCGACCACAACCGAAATAGATGGATCATCTAAAATATCTTGCGCCAAGATTGTCAATAAGTCTTTATGGATCGAAACTCTACGGGGCTTGTGTAAATCGCGCACAAGAGCCCGACGCACCTGTACAGAAAAGCCCGTACGCTGCTCGATATGCTCTTGATTGGTGGCAAGCGATTTAACGACACCGCTGCCTACCGTTCCAAGTCCAAGTAACCCAACATAAACTACCTTAGCATTTTCCATCGAACACCGATCCTTTACCTACTATCCCTCTAGCGAGCTAAAAAGCCACGCAAAATAGCATCTAATTGTTCAAACTCTAATAAAAAAGCATCATGTCCAAATTTACTGGTGATGTGAGCATACAAAGCATCAACCCCACATTGTACAGCCTCTAACGCTGCTTGTTGTAACTGCTTGGCAGGAAACAATAAGTCATCGTCAATGCCAACAAACAACAACTTAGCGTGATACGCCTCATAGACCTCGTGCGCTTGACCGCGACCACGATAGATATCATGCAAATCCATCGCCTTCATCAACGCAAGATAGGAGTTCGCATCAAACCGTCGCACAAGCTTATCTCCCTGGTAGCGCAAGTAGCTACCGATTTGAAACATGGCCGTACGATCGTTATGCGTTTGCTCACGTCCAAAACGTTCTGCAAAGAGTTGTGCCGTACGATAGGTGATCATGCCCAGCATACGAGCTATGCGCAGTCCACGATCAGGGAATACACCATATTTGTCGTAATTGCCATCATGAAAATGAGGATCCGCCACAATAGCCTCGCGCATAACTTCATTATAGGCAATTGCCATCGTGGAAAAAGCTGGGGTTGCTGCGAGTACGGCCGCTCGTAAAACAAAGTCCGGATGGCACAATCCCCATTCCAGCGCCTGCATACCACCCATGGAACCACCTACTACGGCTTGTAATCTTGAAACACCGAGGTGGCGTAGTAGTGAATATTGCGTTTCTACCATATCGCGAATCGTGATCGATGGAAATGTTGAACCATAAGTATCTGTCAGCCCGGGCATTGGACTGCTAGGTCCCGTTGTGCCAGCACATCCGCCTAGGACGTTCGCACAGACAATAAAATACTTTTCTGTATCAAATGTTTTAGTAGGTCCAATAAGGGGTCCCCACCAACCTGTTCGATCTGCATCATCACCGACATGAGCATCACCTGTCAGTGCATGGCATAGCAAGATAACATTATCAGCATTGCGATGTAACGTACCAAACGTTTCATACGCGATCTCTACATCGCGCAATACAGCGCCGAACTCAGTTGTAAAAAGAGGAAGACGGTATCTGTCAACGTGGTGCGGCATCGTCGATACCAAAGGGTATGACATCAGACGGTCCTCCCATGCAAAAACCCCCTCATCACGTGAGGGGGTCATCAAGCACATAGTCTATGCGTGCCCTCTCATCTTCCAGAACGTCACGTCATGTTCTGCTGGATTTGGCACCTACCTTCTCGTACTACTGAAGATGGTTGCCGGGCTTCTTCGGGCCAGTCCCTCCGCCACTCTCGATAAGAGTCCTTCTTATGAAGTTGAACGAAATTTATCATAGTAGACAGGGTATGTCAAGAGCAGTGGTTCTAAACCCCCGCTAAGTGAGCCTGGATACGACGAGCTAATTGATCACCAACGCCCGCTTTACGAAATTCATCAAGTGGCGCTGATTTCATCTCCTGCAGTGAGGCAAAGTGGCGCAAAAGCTGGCGCCGTCTTGTTTCACCTACACCAGGGATCTCATCGAGCACACTGTTAAGTGTGCTTTGTTTATGCGTGTTGCGATGAAAAGTAATGGCAAAACGATGTACTTCATCTTGAACCCTTTGCATCAAGTGAAATGCAGGTGACGCATGATCAAGTTCAATTGGATCAGGATCGTCCCCTAAAAATAACTGGCTTGTTCGATGTCGATCGTCTTTTGCCAATCCACAAACAGGAATCTCCAAAGACAGTTCGTTTTCTAGCACGTCAAGTGTCGCAGCAATATGGCCCTTGCCTCCATCAACAACGATCAAATCTGGCAACGGTGCTTTTTCCCGCAACAAACGCAGATAACGGCGACGTATGATCTCTCTCATCGACGCATAGTCATCTGGCCCTTGTACAGTCTTTATTTTATATTTACGATAGTCCTTTTTCAGTGGTTTGCCATCCGCAAAGACCACCATAGCAGCAACAGGGTCCACCCCTTGGATGTTCGAATTATCAAATGCCTCTAAGCGATGTAACGTTGGAATCCCTAAGGCTTCGCCAAGTTGTTGCATGGCACTTGAGGTTCGTAATTCATCTTTCATCAGCAACGCATACCGCTCTTCTAAAGCAATTCTCGCATTCTGACAGGCTAATTCAACTAACTCGTGTTTCTTACCACGTTTAGGTGTCAAAATTTTAGCATGAAGAAATTCTGAAAGTCCGTCAAATTCCGCATCAGAAGCTGAATCAAAAGGTAACCAAACTTCTTTTGGCAAATCCGGATTCGAGAAATAAAACTGTGCAACGTAAGACGCAAGATCCTCCGCTTCGCCGTTATAATGACGAAAAACCGTTGCGGAGCGCTCCACCAACTTACCTGAACGCATCATAAATACTTGTACACTAAGATGACCCTTATCAGCATAAGCACCAAATACATCTCGATCCACTGTGTCATCCATGGTAACTTTTTGTGTCTCCATAACACGACCAATTTGCACGATAAGATCGCGCAATTCTGCCGCCCGTTCGAAATGCATCTGCTCAGCTTCCGTTTCCATCTTACGCCGCAGTTCCTCGGTAATCTTTTGATGACCACCTTGCAGAAAGTCAGTGATCTCTTTGGTGATCGCTTGATACTGTTGTTCATCTATTTTAAATTCACAAGGCGCCAGACACTGACCAATGTGATAATACAAACAGACTTTCGTTTTAAGTTTTTTGCATTTGCGAAGTGGATAAAGCCGATCTAACAATTGTTTGGTTTCAGCGGCTGCCCCTGCATTCGGATAAGGCCCAAAGTATAGTGCCTTATCCTTTTGCACACGACGCACAATTTCTAAGCGTGGATGCTCTTCACGTGTAATCTTAATGTACGGATAGGTTTTATCATCACGCAACATAATGTTGTAATGTGGCGTATGATGCTTAATTAAATTGCATTCAAGCACTAAAGCCTCCGCAACAGTATCTGTCACGATGTATTCAAAATCTGCAATCAAAGAAACCATCCGCTGTGTCTTACCATCATGACTTCCCGTAAAGTAAGATCTCACACGATTTTTTAGTACTTTTGCCTTACCTACATAGATAACATGCCCTTGTTCATCTTTCATCAGATAACATCCGGGTTTCTCGGGAAGCAACGCTAATTTTACCCGCAATGTCTCGAAACTCAAAAAAGTTCAACTCCTTAAGGTGACGGAGGGGATGCAGACTCTGCAGATGCCTGAAAGACCTTAGTAATCGCACCCATACTGCCTAATACCTTAACAGCATCGGTGGGTATAAAAATGGTATTTGCGGTTCCCTGAGCCATGTTGGATAATGCTTCAAAGGACTGAAACGTAAGGACTTTTTCATCTAGCCCCGCAGCAACCAGCATCTCAATACGATTTCGTTCACCAGACGCCAAAAGACGTAAACTTTGTGCACGTCCATCAGCTTCCAGTATAAACGCCTGCTTGGCGCCTTCCGCACGGCGAATTTCCGCCTCTTTTTCGGCCTCAGCCCGAAGAATCGTTGATTGCTTTTCACCTTCCGCACGCAAAATAGCCGATTGTCGTTCACCTTCTGCTTGCAAAATATTCGCCCTTTTTTCCCGCTCTGCTTTCATTTGCTTCTCCATAGAAGCCTGAATCTCTTTTGGAGGATGAATATCGATCACCTCAACCCGATCGATCCGTACACCCCATGTCTCAGTCACTTCATCAAGTTGCTCACGCAATTCAAAGCTGATTCGATCACGCCCTGCTAACGTTTCATCTAACTCCATGTGGCCCACCACTTGACGAATGTTAGATGCTGTAATATTTTGTATACCCTGAACAAAATTTAAAATATTGTACGTTGCTTGTTGTGGTTCGATTACGGTATAAAAAAAGACAGTGTCGATTTGAATTTGTACATTATCTTTGGTGATAACTTCTTGCGTTGGAATACCTACTTGTTGCGTGCGCAAATCAAGTCTCCGCTTAATGCGATCAACGAAAGGAACAACCATGTTGACGCCTGGAAACAATGTTCGATGATACTTACCAAGTCGCTCAACAATGGCCACCGTTTGCTGACCCACAATCTTAATCGATCGTAAAACAAGTAAGATAATAAGAATTAAAATCACGGTAAAAACAATATAAGCTATCACGCTCGATACCGCCGCCTTCGCTAGGGTATTTACAGTTTATTCACGATCAAAACGCTGCTATGCACCTCTTTGACGCGTACCCATTCGCCTACTTCCATCGACTCGTTGACATCATTTGCTCGAGCACTCCACATGTCACTGCCCACACGCACCATTCCCGTCTTACCAGGAGTAATCTTTGAAATGATGATACCCTTCTCGCCAACGAGTTGTTCTACATTCGATTCAAACTTCGATCCGCGTTTTTTATATTTCTTCGCTAGAGGCCGTGTAATCATAAGCAAGACAATCGATAACACGGCAAACACAATAACTTGTTCAATAAAATTATGCATGACGAATCCCACTATGCCTGTAATTATAGCTGCAATAGCAATCCATAATATTACAAATGTCGTGCTTGTTAATTCAATAAGTCCAAGTACTACGCCAATCAATATCCATACCCATGCATTCATGGAAAAGTTCCTCCCAAGCCTTCGCAACATAGGGTTAGAATGCCTCAAATTCGCACACTCTATGTCATGATACGCACCTTAAAAATACCTAGAACTCGTATTGAAAGGAGGTTTACACATGGTCCCAAATAAAAAAGATCATCCTACGACGGATTGGGAAATCACCTTTACGGAAGAATTTCCGGAAGGGCCCTATGGTGCAAGCATCAATCCCTTGGACAAACCGGGAAAAGTCACACCCTGGGAAACTAACCAAAGGGTTGTGTCTCGTTTTCAAGATGAAAACCCTGCATTTTCAAAAGGTAAAATGCCACCGCCAGGAGCGGAACCAAGTGGAAACCCACTACCCTGATCAATTCTTTTGATGCAAGGGAGTTGGCGGACATCGTCCACCAACTCCATCATACTTTGCATAAACTACTCTTGTTGTGATTTTTGTGCTAACTTTGCTTTCAGAGCTGCAAGCTCATTTTCTACACCAGAATCAAATTGTTTAAATTCTTCATCAAGAGAATGCGACGGTGAGCGTAATTCATTACTGGCTTCAGCCTCCGCCTCCATCTGATTGACTTTTTCCTCCATGCGAGCAAACCCACGAGAGGCACTATCTGTACCAAATCCCCCCATGGCATGATTGATTTGCTTTTGTACTTTAGCAGCATCGGCTCGTGCAACAAGCATTTCCCGGCGGCCTTTCATCTTTAACAATTCATCTTTCATTTGCTCGAGTTTGGTGCGAAGATCATCAGCAAGAACTTTGGCTTTATCATACTCGGCACTAAATGTCGTCAAGCGATCTTGCTGTTCATGCTTGTCTTGCAAGGCACGCCTAGCTAAATCTTCATTACCCATTTCAAGCGCTTTTTGCGCCTGATCAGCTCGTTTTTGAACGAGCACCGTCGCTTCATCACGTTGTTCTTTAAATCTCTTCTCAATGGCGATTTGCTTTGCAACAGCAACTTCTGCTTCCGCAATATCTTCTTCCATATCGCGTAAGAATTGATTAATCATTTTTACAGGGTCTTCTGCTTTATCGAGGATGTCATTGACCGAAGCTGCCGTAATATCCCGAATACGCTTAAACATTGCCACTGGATGACCCTCCTTGGATTTTCACCATCTTATTTACCATACTACCACACAATCTTCATCTTAGTATAATTGCAAATTTTCCTTACACTATGTACCATGAAAGCAAGTTTAAAGATTCTATTATTCAAACAGGGAAGGAATCAAATGGACCAAAACATGAACAAGGAAGCCACTGCTGCACTACTTTCCAATTATAAGCGTGAAATGGAAGCGGCGGTATCCTACAATCAACTGGCACTAAAGGAAACCGACCCTCGACGCCGAGATATTTTGATGAAACTAAGCAAGACAGAGGAAGATCATGCGGCTAAGTGGGCAGAAAAACTACGAGATGTTGGTATTACTGACTTGCCTACGATCAAAGAATCGTCATGGAAAAAATGGCAAAGATCTTCAAGCAATCTAGCCACGAACCTTGAACGCATGGAGCGCGATGAACATCAAAATATCGCCGCCTATGAAGAACAAAAACGCTTTAAAGATGAAGAGTGGACGCGATTACTTAATGAGATCCAAGATGACGAACGCAGTCATGCTCATTCTGTGCGTATGCTAATGTCCGACTCCGATCCGCAGAATTCCCTTGACTTGTTATGGAGTAAAGAGCGATGGCACAAACGCAGCGGCACAGGCTGGGTCGGGGATGCGGTTTATGGGGTGAATGACGGACTAGGGGCCGTGTTTGGTATCATTTCGGGAGTTGCAGGTTTTTCAGCAAGCAGTCGATTTGTCCTCGTTTCAGGACTCGCCGGAATGATTGCAAGTGCTCTATCGATGGGTGCAGGAGCTTACCTTGCCGCCAAGTCGAATCGAGAAATGGCAGAAGCAGAAATCCATCACGAACGCGAGGAGATCGCGTCGGATCCTGCTCATGAACGGGAAGAATTGGAACTTTTGTACCAACTCAAAGGATTCACAGAAGCGGAAGCTGCCATGGTGGCTGAAAGAATCACCAAAGACCCTGATCTCTATCTAAAAACAATGATTCAAGAAGAGCTAGGGGTAACTGAAGATCAGTTTCCTAATCCATGGCGATCAGCGCTGTCTGGGGGCGTATCGACTGCGGTCGGTGCCATCGTACCTGTAATACCGTTTTTCTTTATGCAAGGTATACCTGCTATTCTGACTGCAGCTGCCATCAGTATTATCGCTCATTTTCTTGTAGGTGCCGCAAAAAGTTTAGTCACAGTACGGTCGTGGTGGCAAAGCGGGTTAGAGATGACTCTTGTTGGGGTAATCGAAGGCGTTATTACTTATGCTCTTGGATTCTTAGGAAGTACATTTTTGCATGGATAATTATAAAAAAAAGAGATGCCGAAGTCTCTACTGGCATCTCTTTTTTTATAATTATCCCCGTTACGCAACCTTTTTACGTTGCAATAAGCGCACCACAATGTGCAGTACGAGCAACAACAAAATTAATAATAAAGCAGCTGTATACGCTAATTGATGGGACGCAGCAAACGGTTCTTGTGAATACGTCCACACGACATACGTAAGATATGCCACAGGACTATGCAGCAATTGCAACGATGGATTAAAGTTTGACCATCCTGCCGTAAACAAAAGCGGAGCTGTTTCACCAAGGCCTATCGAAATAGCCAGTAATATACCTGTTAATACACCAGGAAGTGCCGGACGAAACATGATCTTTCGAAGCGTTGCTTCTTGCGTCAATCCAAGCGCTAGACCACCTTCGTAATAGCTCTTTGGCACTTGCCGCAAGCTTGCTTCGGTTGTACGGACAATATAAGGAAGCGTTAAAACAGCAAGACTAATGGCTGCCGCTAGCAAGGAGTACCCGAATCCCCAAGATACGACCATCATCGTATAGCCAAAGTAACCGATTATAATCGAAGGTACACCAGATAAAACCTCCGTCGCAAAACGTAGTACAGAAGCCACTTTAGGTCCCGCAAAAATCGCAATATACATACCACCAAGCACACCAAGCGTTCCGGAAATAATAATACTTGCAAGAATTAAAACAAGCGTACCCAAAATTGCATTTTGTAGACCACCAGCTATGCCTTGCGTATCAGTCAAAAAGGTGGCCGCTGTCAAACCGGGAAACCCAAGCACAGCAACTGCACCCAAAATCATCAGAACAATACCTAGTACTGCTGCGAGGAAAATTCCGGATACGATCCACAACGTATACGACTGCATACGACGTTTTCCGATTTTTGCTTTAGCATTATGATCCAGTAGAGTGCGATGCGGTTGAGATACGTTCATGCCTGCACCTCCACATCCGGCCCTCGACGTCCCAGATAAACCAGCAAACGAGCTGCAACGTTTGTGACTAACGTAATAACAAGCAACGTCAATGCAAGTAATGTAAGTGCATGAACCGACATATGTGTATAATCATTCATCGCAGAATCAAGATCAGCTGCAATGGCTGAAGCCATAGTAGTCACAGCACTGTACAAGTTAGCAGGCATATTCGCCGCACCACCACTTACCATGAGAACTGCCATGGTTTCACCTAAAGCACGTCCCCAGCCTAGTACAACAGCACCAAATAAGCCTCTTCGTATCCACGGCAAAGCAATAAACCGGATACCTTCAAAACTTGTCAACCCCAGCGCATAGGCACCTTCCATAGGTAGTTGCGGAACTTGCATCAGCAAATCTCGCGTCGTAGAGGTCACAATGGGAATGATCATGACCGCGAGTACCAATCCCGCCGTAAGCAAGCCATATCCTGTTTGAATCGGTCCTGCCAAAAAAGGGATAATCGTACCCAAATGCATCAACCACGGTCCAAGTACATGTTGAACAAATGGAGCTACAACTAAAATTCCCCACAATCCATATACGACACTAGGAATTCCAGCAAGTAATTCGATCATAGGCGAAATCACTTTGCCAAGCGATTTTGGAACTTTGTAAACTAAAATAAGTGCAGTCAAAACAGCAACAGGAATCGCAATCACCAAGGCGATCAATGAGGTAGATAGTGTACCCACGATAAACGGAAGAATGCCAAAAGAGGCACCAAATGCTGCCTTTTCGCCACCATGGATAGACAGGGTGCTAGCATAAGCATTACCCATATTCCAAGAAGTTCCGGTAAAAAATGACCATCCTTGATAGCGTAACGCAGGAATAGAATCGATCACTAAAGCGATAATAATCACGAGAACGATTAGCAACGGACCACCGGCAGCAATGCCGGTGGCCACTTTAAACAACTTCGAGAATGCTGATGAAAATTTCACCGCAAATCTCCCTTACCCTTTAATTTGATTGATTTGTGCGCGACTTAGTGGTGCAATGGATGCTGGTAGCGGCAAGAAATGTACTTTATTCATAAACATAGGCTTGTTGCCGCCCTTTACACTGATTGCCCATAAAAGCAAGTTTTTCACAGCTGTTGCCGTTGCTGGATTCGCTTGTTTTTTATTAACAATCGCATATTCATAATTGATGATCGGATAAGATTGCGCACCTGGTGCATAAATCAGCGAAATTCGCTCATCTTTCGGCGTGTGTCTAATCATCATATTAGCTGCTGCTTTGATGGTCGCCGCTGTCGGTAACACAAACTTACCCGCCTTGTTTTGTAATTCTGCTTCACCAAGGCCCTGATGTAATGCATTATTTAACCAGCTAATACCAACATAAGCGATACTGCCTGGAGTTTGAGATGCTAATTGCACCACGCCATTATTGCCCACGGCACCAAGAGCACTGGTTACTTGCGGCCAGTTGACCGATGTACCAAACTGCACATTTTTTGCCCATTTGGCGTTTGTATCTGTCATGAATTGTGTAAATAAAAACGTATCCCCACTACCATCTTGACGGTGTACAGGAACAATAGCATGATGCGGTAATCTGATACCTTTATTGAGAGCTTGAATCTGTGGAGCATTCCAATATTTGATATTGCCTAGAAACATTTGCGCAATTACATTACCTGTCAGGTGCAAATGAACTGACTTTTTCAGTCCAGGCACATTATACATGATCTGTTGAGCTGAGATTGCTAGTGGAATGTTTAGAATTCCAGGTGCACTTGCCAATTGACCGTTATTCATAAAGGCATCGGAAGCGCCGATCTGCACGGCACCAGAAGAAGCATCTTGAATACCTACTCCGCTACCTGTACCAGCCGGTGTAATAAAAACATTTGAAGCGACTTTTTTATAAGCAGGAACCCATGATTGGAAAAGTGGAAACAAAAGTGTTGAACCTGTCTCTTGTAAATGAATAGCTCCAGCGGCTACATGTTTTTTGGCTACTCGATGAGCAGCAGCCGATGCCGACGGCGAATGGTTCTGTAAACTAGCATATCCTGCATAACTAACGAGAAGCGCAGCTGCGATGGCTACCATACTGCCTTTTGATGCCTTATTCAACGAACAAACCCCCATGATATGTGGTGTGTGAATCTTCATCGTTTACATAGACTAGAATACGAGATAAACGTAAAGATCTTATAGTCGCAATGTGTTCGTCATGTAATGCAAATGTAAAGATGGAGTTAAGATGACTTATCTTTATAATGAACAAAAAAACGACACGATGAGGAGAATCACCCTCTCCCGTGCCGCATTTTTACCGAGCTTCAACCGCTTTGTTCTTCCACATAGACTCGCGTTCGTTCATCATGCGGCTGATGAAAAATTTCATCTGTTAAACCAAATTCAACGAGCTCTCCAGCCTGCATAAACGCAGTTCGCTTAGCAATACGTTTAGCCTGTGCTAGATTATGCGTTACAATAATCAACGTCATGCGTTCCGATAAACGAACAAAAAGATCTTCTAACAACCGCGTTGATTTTGGATCAAGCGCCGATGCTGGTTCATCTAACAGTAAAACTTTTGGTTCGACAGCAAGTGCTCTCGCCAAACAAAGGCGTTGTTGTTGTCCCCCCGAGAGAGCTGCAGGAGATTGGTTAAGACGATCTTTTAAATCATCCCACAAGCCAACTTCCGATAACTTTTCTTCGGCAACCTCAAGGCGTTCGCCTTTTTTAAGGCCAAATAACTTAAGGGCTAATGTTAGATTATCTAATATTGACATAGGAAATGGATTGGGACGCTGAAAAAGCATGCCAACTGATCGACGATATCCCTCAACATCTTTCACGCTACCAATGTCTTTACCAAGAACGTTAATTGTGCCACTTCGACGAAAAGTAGGAACCATATCGCTCATGCGATTTAAGGTTCGTAAAAACGTTGTCTTGCCACATCCAGAAGGTCCTATTAAAGCGGTAATTTCATTCGTTTTCATTTCTATAGAAACATCACGTAACACCTGTTTTTTTCCAAAAAACGCATCTAATCCTTGAACTTGAACAGCTATCTCGATTTTCTCCATACTTTGTATACCTTGTGCGACGGGTATGCTGTGTGACCTAACGCTTTCACTTCTGCGGCGTGTTTCAATTGGCTCAAGTGTAGCCACCGCCTGCTGATTCACCGTAGTTCCTCCCCGCTTAGATTGCTTACTTTTACTCTAGCAGGCTGGTGTAAAGAAATCGTAAAGAAATTGTATCGGTTTTCCTAACTAATCGAGTAGGAGGGGGCGCCTAGCCCCCGTCCTCTCACACCACCGTACATGCGGGTCCGCATACGGCGGTTCATGAAGCACTACGAAGTTGCAAGTACTTCTCCTGTAGACTCCGCAGACCAAGTT
>JAKADA010000071.1 GCA_021820975.1 Bacillota bacterium | reverse complement strand
GATCCGGTATACGCTTATACCAGCCCTCAGCCTGCTCATGGGTCATCACAGGAATCGGTTGCGCAGCTGTATCGTCACTTTGTAAAACGTCCTGAAGCAGGGCATCACCCATCACTTGCAGGCTCTTAGCTACCCTAAGCAAAACAAGAGCTCGCTTGTTGGTGACATCGTTCATCTCCACCTCAACTTCAAACACCTGCTCGCCAAGTCTCCTGTACCCCGCTAGATGTTCTGTCATGCATAGTCGCTGACCTGACAACACACCTCGGAGTCGATCAAGAAAAGCCATTGTTGTCCACCTCTATGACCCGTCATGTCTTCGCTATATTATACAGCGTCAGCACAACGAGCTACTGCTTTTTCCTGCAAATGGTCAAATACTTCAAGGATACTAGGCATATCCACACCAAATCGAACAAGTTGGTGAGCTAACTTCTGGTACGCAATATTATCTCCCGTTAGTTGATGAAGTCTTTGCATAGCCTCTCCCTGATCATCATCCATGTAACCAACCATCTCATCTATCCCTCCAGGTTCTTGCATATACGAACCATACGCCAAGAGTTTGAAGAAAGTATGTAGATTTAAGGGCTTGAACTACCCCGCCCTAAAGGGCGGAGATTCGCTTTAGCGAATGCACTTAGCGTATGCCAAGTGCTCGGGCCGTTCAAATAGCCCCCTTAGTGTGCGTACTCCCAGAACCCATCTTTCTCACCACATACCTCGCAGGATATTGCTAAGGCAGGTAGAAAGAAAGATGCCCCTCGCGGATTCTCTGTTATGTTCCACACACCTGCCAAATAGAAAGCGTGAACTTTCATACCTGACACCTTTTTCGTCCAGTACCCCCATTGCGCCCAATGATGCCGACCAACCATCTTCTCTGGTAGCTGTGAAGACAACATTGGTGGGAGTTTTTCCTTAAAGCTCATACCACGCCGCCCAATGACATAAGCAGCACTCTCGTGAATCGAAATGCCTAGCTGTCTCATGTACTTCATTTTGCCAATTTGACTGGTATAAGCGGGATTAACATAAAAAACGGCTACGCCCATTTTTGTTGCACGATTCTCAATAGCAGAGCCGAATTTGCGATACGCAAACAGGGATAATTTACGATTGCGAGAAGAGGGTCCGTAAGGATTTGCCACTTTTGATGTGGTGGTATCCAATTCTTCTACAACAATTGGTTTGTTGTGTGCTATCGCTTGATTTATCAGGCGAATAGCTAATGCCTCAATAATTTTTGCGGCTTGCCCTGTTGTTTTATCTTCCAAATCGAAATCCATAACCCACGCTTTGATCAGTTGCCCTTTAGGGTTAATGTTTGCGATAGCCACATGGTTATAATTGAGATCGATACCAAGGACACCATCGACTTTGCTGTAATTTCCGATAGGCACAGATACATCTTCTACCACGCACTTGAAGAGATAATAAGCACCATGATCTTCCACACTCCACGCAATAGATTTCCCGTTTTTTAAGCGTTCTTTTGCGGTCTTTTGTTGTTGAAGGATAATCGCCCGTTCAATAGCATCGCCGCCATAAGGAAACACTACGTTAGGAATAATGCGCTCGATGCCATCTGCTGTCGTCCACTGCAAGGTGTGTAACGTAGGATTGTATTTCACGACAAAATTTCCGTGTTTCGCGTCTTTGCGACCACTTAACATCATTTCATAATAGCGTGCTCGATCAAAGGCTTGTTTCCAAGCCTTATGATCCCTACGATAAGCCCTTACCGTATATTGTTGCTTAAATAGCACCTTGCGGCCAAACACCACACCAGGGATTTTGTTTTGTAAGTGATAGAGCTTTTTCTCCAAGCGATCGAGTCTAAAGGCAAGCTGTCCTACTCGGGCTTTCCATTGTTTGATCTTAGGTTCGAGGTACTGGTGTTCAAACAGATAGATGTTTTTATAAACCGTTTCGCCTTTTCGTGAAGCGACGATAACTTGATGATCCCGTTGTTTGATTGCTTTTTGGTGAAATTTCGGTTTCCCAGCAACAAGAGATGCTTTTATTTTTCGCAATTCCGTTAATTCACGTTTCGTCGTTTTGCTTTTCTTTTTTGTTGCATGAATCTGTGCCTTCACGTTTTCAATATATTGTTTGGTTAACTCTTTTTGACTGCTTCGCACACTCTTTGCCTTTTGCACAGCATCCCGAGCATAATCTGTAGGTAGTTGGAATTTTGCTTTTACCTGTTTAAAGTAACTCTCTTCAAGTGTTTTCGTAGCCTGTCGTTCATGACGCAACATAGCTTGATAGGCAAAATGCTTCGCAACATTAAATTGATGCAACGTCGACGAAAAAGCGATGACCGTTTCATCTAGCAACGTATTTTTGTAAATTCGATTACTAAAATACGCTTTCTTCACGGTCATCACTTCCTCTCTTGAACATCTTATAGGGTCTATGATACGCTTGGTCTATGGAAACGTCAAATGATATAAGAACAGGTCGTCATTGTGTTTTTAATATTCATGTACATTTGGTCTTTGTCACGAAATATAGGCGTGGTGTGTTCACTAAAGTCATTTTAGAAGACATGCGTTCTGTCTTCGAAACAGTTTGCCATGATTTTGAAGCGGAACTAGTCGAATTTGACGGTGAAGATGACCACGTACATCTTTTGGTCAATTATCCACCTAAAGTTTCGGTTTCTACTTTAGTTAACAGTCTAAAAGGAGTATCGAGTCGCCTTATTCGAAAAAAGAAATATCCTGAAATTCAAAAAAAATTATGGGGTGGTCATCTTTGGTCACCAAGTTACTTTGCAGGAAGCTGCGGAGGCGCACCGTTATCGATTATTAAGCAATACATTGAGAGTCAGAGAACGCCAGAATGACGCGCCTAACCTCTCCCTGAAGGAAGAGGTTTGCGGCGCTGGTTTTCCGATCAATAGGTACAGCTATTTTCCTTACTTTACGCCAATTTCACTGCGTACCTCCATACTTTCTTCACACTTCACAGTTACGATACCTACGTACTCAAGAAATAGAAGGAGGGATTGTTATGGGATGCTGCGGTGGTGGTGGACGTCACACGAATTACCGGGAGTTTGAAACGCATCGTGAAGAAGATCCTTTGGAGACACTAAAGTCTCGATTGGCGAAGGGTGAAATTACGGTAGACGAATATGAAAGAACTTTAAATATATTGAACGTTAAGCGTCCATCAATGCACTTCACAGAACACGCCATGAGAGCTGAATAATATTACAACAAGCACATCTAAAGGGGTACTTTATGCACCATTTTCGGAGCAAAAAGTACCCCTTTTACTATCTTGATGCACAAATTGAGCCAAGGCGCGATGCAACACCTGAGGCATTTCCCCTGTAATTCTATAGACCACAGTGCCACTTCTGTCGAGCAACAACGTCGTTGGTATGGCGAGAATTCCAAAAGATTGAGCCAATTCGTTGTGTCGATCATAAACAATTCGATATGGAACATGGTATTGTTGAACGAACTGTTGTGCTCCTTGTACCGAATCACTATCTGTCAGATTGACACCAATAAAGATCACTTTTTGGTGGTATTTCGTATACAAAGTAACGATGTCTGATATTTCATGGTGACAGGGTGGACACCATGATGCCCAAAATTTAACATAACCAAATGGCCTTTCGCAAAGTTCAAATCCGTCTGTTGTGCTGCTTTCACGTGATTGATAAACGGTGACGCGAATTGTAAAATAACCAACAAGATAAAAGTAGCACGCACGAAGCAACTTCCTTTCGATCAACGATTGCCCATCGTACTATGCCCAATTTTTTGTAAAATACACAAATTAGCAAAGAGGCTCATCGTAAGCGTGGAAGACGCAAACGACGAGCCTTCAGTGACTACCGAGAACGTTGCAATTAGGAAATCACGATTTTTCCATACATCCCTTGTTGTGCATGACCAGGAAATGGGCAAAGATACGTAAAGGGTCCTGTTTGACTTGCCGTAAACGTCGTTGTCAACGTTGGATCTCCAGCTTTGGTCGCTGCAGGAATTGGATGGATGAAGGAGCCATTATAAATGCCACCTTGCATCATCGACATATAGGCAAAAGGCGGATTTGCTGATGTAATCTCAATGCCGTGTGGCATTCCTTTATCCTCATTGATCAATTGAAGAGAGACTTTCGCGCCTTTTTGAATGTGCAAAGTAGGATTCACAAGCCCATCAATCACGAATTTTTGATCAGCGCCAGTAGGACCAGCCAGCGCAACGATGTTGACATTCTGACCCGAATATGTGATTGAATTGTTTGTTTTGTCAATAGATGCATTCGCTTGGTTCAAGGCTGTCTGTGCAGCTTGAGTTGCAGCTGCAGCGCTGATTTTTGGCACGTTGCTAAAGACCCGGTTAATGACAGAACTCATGAATGAGGAACCCGAACCGCCCATCATCCCGGCAAAGCCATCGCCTGTTGATCCGTTGCCCCCAAAAGCGCCGCCCATCATATTGCCCCAATTGCTATTCTGATTTGTATTGGGACTTGCTGCAAACACCGATGACGCCATGACTCCAACCACACCACCAACGGTAATTCCAGCAATAAGAAGTGGTACAGCAAACATCTTTTTACTCATTTTCATTGCCTCCTCTATCGATCTATGGAGACATCGTACATCGTACTTGTGAAGAAAGTATGCAGATGTGGTGTGATGACGCAACGATCTGTTCATAGTGCTTGATATAGCTTATTTTGTAGGATCAAAGCGCTTCAACAAAGTGGAATTGGATACCACCGACACGGAACTAAATGCCATGGCTGCCCCTGCAATGACGGGTGACAAAAATCCAGATGCAGCAACAGGAATGCCAACCGTGTTATAAATCAAGGCCCAAAACAAGTTCTGATGAATCTTTCTCACCGTTTTTCTAGACAATAAAATAGCCTGTGGTACGCCGCGTAAATCACCACGCATGAGTGTAATTCCTGCTGTTTCCATGGCGATATCGGTACCTGTTCCAATGGCAATACCCACATCTGCCGAGGCTAAAGCTGGCGCATCATTGATGCCATCGCCAACCATCGCTACGACATTTCCATTTGCCTTTAATTCAAGCACCTTTTGTGCCTTTTGTTCAGGCAGTACTTCTGCAAATACTTCATCTTCCTTGATATCTACCTGTTTGGCAATCGCAAGTGCTGTGCGACGGTTGTCGCCCGTCAACATGTACACAGCAATACCTAATTGATGCAGTTGCTTGATTGCCTCAGCGGCCGTTGGCTTAACGGTATCGGCTACAGCCACAAGCCCAGCCACTTGTCCATCAAGCGCTACCAGCATCGCCGTTTTACCATCCAACTCCCACGTTTTCATTTGGTCCTCAAGAAGACTTACATCCAAATCTCGCTCACGAAAGAGTTTACGCGTTCCAATCCACAACGTGTGCGAAGCCACAGTTGCCTCCACGCCATGACCTGGAATTGCCGCGAATGATTCCGGATCATTCACTGTCAGGCCTTGTGCTTTGGCTCCTGTTACGATGGCAGCTGCAAGCGGATGCTCCGAGTTTTTTTCAGCACTTGCCACAAGTGACAGAAGTTCCTTACTATCCATACCCGGCAGAGCATAAAAATCGGTTAATTCCGGTTCTCCACGCGTAATCGTACCCGTCTTATCCATGACGATCGCCTTGACCTTATACGCTTTTTCCAGGTATTCACCACCGCGAATGAGTAGACCCTT
>JAKADA010000070.1 GCA_021820975.1 Bacillota bacterium | reverse complement strand
ACACAATGCAAAGATCCGGAATGTATTCATGAACACCACGAAACCGTTCAGGCCACTTAGGTCGCTCTTCGGGGTATTGAAGGGTGATCTTTTTTTTCGGCAATTGACTGATGGTGACGCCAAGGCCCTTGAGAATCCCGAACATGCATCACACCCCCTAAATAAAATGACAACGGCATTTTACAGCAGATATAAGCCGCCGGTTAAAAGCAAGTTGAACAAGGCAACAGGAATAAGGACTTTCCATGCAAATGACATTAATTGATCTCCGCGCATCCGAGGCATAGTCGCCCGCACCCAGAACAAGAAGAAAATCACAGCCGCTGTTTTAATCACGAACCATAACCAAGACGGTAAAAACGGTCCGCTCCAACCACCAAGAAAGAGTGTTGTTGCAAGCGCCGCTAAAGCGAACGCGTACACGTACTCGGTCAACATGAAAAAGGCGAAGCGAAAGCCTGAGTACTCGGTATGGTAACCTGCGACAAGTTCTGACTCAGCTTCCGGCAAGTCAAACGGCGTACGATTGAGTTCAGCAAGACCCGCAATGATAAAGACGACAAAGCCAATGATTTGCGGAATGATGAACCACATTTTTGCTTGGTGTGCCACAATCACGTTCATATTCAGCGAGCCTGATAAGAGCACGACACCGACGATCGATAAACCAAGCGGAATTTCATAGCTGATCATCTGTGCCGCCGAACGCATACCGCCGATCAAGGAGTACTTGTTATTGGAAGCCCAGCCGCCAAGCACGACACCCAAAATGGTGATCGCAGAAATCGCTAGATAATACAAAACGCCGACATTAAGGCCTGCTGTAAAGACATGCGTCGAAGAAAACGGTATGACGGCAAGCACCATAAACGATGGTACAAATGCGATGACAGGTGCCAGCAAGAACATAATGCGATCCGCTTTATCGGGAATCACGTCTTCTTTGATCAGCAGTTTTAAAATATCAGCAAACGATTGAAACAAACCAAAAGGGCCAACACGGTTTGGTCCAATACGCAATTGCATCCAACCAATAAACTTGCGTTCAAAGTAAATGGCATACGTAACAACCGCAAGCGCAATGAGAAGAACGACGACTGCACCGATAACCATGCCAAGAAAGGACAGTCCCGTAAGTGGGGTGCTTTCCCAATGGAACATTAACCATCCACCTCCCCTAGCACGATATCTACAGCGCCAAGAATTGCGATCAAATTCGCCATATTTTGACCGATCAGCATCTTTTTCAGGATCTGCAGATTGACAAACGAAGGACGACGCAATTTTAATCGGTAAGGTTTATCTTTACCGTCTGACACGATATAGACCCCAAGTTCTCCACGCGAACCTTCGATACCACGATAATATTCACCAGCTGGAACTCGAATCATTTTCGGCACTTTACCAAGCACAGGGCCCTCGGAAATTTTGTCTAACGCCTGCTCGACGATTTTTAACGATTCTTCAATCTCTTTCATGTGTATCCAGTAGCGATCTAGGCAATCGCCATGTTCAGCAACGATGACATTGAAATCGAATTGATCGTAAATACCGTAGGGTACATTTTTGCGAAGATCCCAGTTGATACCTGTCGAACGAAGATTGACACCAGACATCGCAAAACTGATTGCATCTTCTTGTGTGATCACGCCAATGCCTTTTACCCGATCAAGAAAAATTTCATTGCCTGAGATAAGGTTATGATACATGCGCATCTTTTCACGCATATGGGGAATAAAATCCCGTACTTTTTGTAACCATCCAGCCGGGGCATCCCATTTGACACCGCCAACGCGCATGTAGTTATACGTTAAGCGAGCACCGCAAATTTCATTAAACAATTCGACGATTGTCTCACGTTCCATAAAAGCGTATAAAAAGGGGCTCATGGCGCCTAAGTCTAACAAATAGGTCCCTGTAAACACCAAATGAGATGCGACACGATTGAGTTCCATCACGATTATACGGAGATATTCCGCACGTGCAGGCACTTCAAGATCCATCGCATACTCCACGGTATGCACTAAAGCATAGTTATTTAGCATCGAAGACAGGTAATCCAAACGATCCGTATAAGGAATAATCTGTGTATATTGTAGATCTTCAGCCAGTTTTTCAGTTCCTCGATGCAAGTAACCTACCACGGGATCTGCGTCGACGATTTGTTCTCCGTCAAGGGTGACCACGAGACGAAAAACACCGTGCGTGCTAGGGTGCTGTGGACCTACGTTTAACACCATTTCTTCTGATCGAAGCTCAGCCATACTTATACATTACCTCCCCGTTCATCTAAGTCCTCAAACGGTGAGTAGTCCTTGCGAAGTGGGTATCCCTTCCACCCTTCCCACATCATGATGCGGCGCAAATCCGGGTGGCCTTCAAAATGCACGCCCAAAAGGTCATACACTTCCCGCTCTTCCCAATTAACACCTTGAAATAAGCCAGTCAGTGAGGGGACTACTGCAAGGTCGCGCTCGGTGCGAGTTTTCACATAAAGCGCCGTGTTACGTTTTCTTGAGACCAAATGAATGACAATCTCAATATAATTCGGGTAATCTGTTCCAGAAAACATGCGCAAATAATCATAAGATTGCAGAGCATCATCGCGCAAGAATTGCACGGCTTGCACCCAGTATGCCTTATCGATAACTAAAATAGGAACATCTTTGCTTGCACTTACCTCAACCACGGCAGTGACACCAAGTTGCTTATCTAACGTTGCTTTCATGGCCTCACCCGTTGCCTTTGCTGCAACCACGCGAGGATCTGGTGGCAAAGCCGCTTTGGCAGATTTAGCTGCAGGTTTGGCAGTAGCAGTGGCTGGCGGTGCTACGTCAGGTTGTTTCTCCGGTTGTTTGTTATCCTCGTCGCTCACCCTGTCACCCGCTTTCCAGCGGCCTCAAGGCGAATTTTTTCTTGAAGCTTATTTAATCCATAAATAAGGGCTGGCGGAGATGGTGGGCACCCAGGAATGTACACATCCACTGGTACGATTTGGTCAACACCTTTAACAACCGAATAGGAACGCACATACGGGCCTCCTGCAGTGGCACAAGAACCCATCGCAACAACCCATTTTGGTTCAGCCATTTGTTCATATAAACGGTGTAAAAGCGGTGCCATTTTTTTCGTGACTGTACCTGCGACGATCATAACGTCTGATTGTCGAGGCGATGCACGAAAAATTATGCCAAAACGGTCTAGATCATAATGGGATGCACCTGTTCCCATCATCTCGATAGCGCAACAGGCAAGGCCAAATGTTAAAGGCCATAAGCTGTTACTGCGTGCCCACGCTTTCACCTGTTCCAAGGTGTTGACAATCACACCAGCGCGACGAAGCTCCGCGGATTCAGCCGGGGTGAACCCCTCGTACTCAATCATCGGCAATTGCAACGCAGGTTTCATTTCCATTCAAGCACCTTCTTTCTCCAAGCGTAGACCAGTCCAATAGCAAGTAGGACTAAGAAAATCAGCATTTCTGTAAAACCATAAAGCCCCAGGTTATGATATTCCACGGCCCATGGGTACAAAAATACGGTTTCCACATCAAAAGCAAGAAACATGAGGGCAAACAGATAATACCGCACATTGTAACGAACGCGAGCATCGCCGACAGGATCAAGTCCACTTTCATACGTCTTCAGCTTTTCCTTTGTCGGGTGCTTTGGACGTAAGAGTGGGCCGATCATCGCTAAAGTCGCCATCGGCAGTGCGAGCCCTAGTACGACAAACAGCAAAATAAAAATAAAGTCCTGTGAGTACACAGCATCACCCCCCAAGCTTCGCTCTGACAACCATACTATGTATCATGGTTTTTCAGTATGCGAAACAGGATTTCTCTTGGTGAAACACGGACATTATAGCAAACATGCTTCAGGAGTTAAAGATTTACCTGTGACGAATCCATGTTTGCTGGTTGCTCCACCCTTGTAATATACCCGATTTTAGGATGCGTCAATAGGAAAAGCGGGTCGAGGCTACCTGAGCAACCTGACCCGCTTTTATCTACGACGCTTACGAAGACTGCGATTTGTCTTTGGCTTTCTTTAACCACTCGCCAGCTTTCTCGGAATGCTCTGCTGCCTGAAGTCGATAAAGCGCACGATGTAAGGCCGTTTCAGCCCGTGCCGTGTCGATGTCTGTGCCCTTTTCAGCAAGACGTCTTTCCGCACGCTGTTTTGCTTCTTCAGCACGCTTGACGTCGATCGACCAACCTACTTCGGCGGTATCGACGAGAAGCACAACACGATCCGGACGAACATGAAGGAAACCTTCGGAGACGGCGATAAAATCTTCGCCTTCCTCAACTTTCACTTTCACGACTCCTGGCGTAACGGTAGCGGCTAAGGGAAAGTGGCGCGGCAAAATGCCTAGCTCACCACCTCCGGTTCGTACCGATACCATATTGACGGTGGTACTGAGAACCACGCGCTCTGGCGTGATGATTTCAAGCGTTACCGAACTCAACGTCACACCTCCTTGTTGCGCGCCTAGAACATCAGACTTTTATGCCGTCTTTTTCGGCTTTTTCAAGAACATCTTCAATCGCGCCACAATATGTGAAGTACGTTTCCGGAATTTCATCATGTTTACCATCAAGAATTTCCTTGAAGCTACGGACCGTATCTTTTACCTGCACATAACGACCCTTAATTCCTGTAAATTGTTCGCCAACGAAAAAGGGTTGGGACAAGAAATTTTGAATTTTGCGGGCACGTGACACAGTCACTTTGTCATCTTCGCTAAGTTCATCCATACCAAGAATAGCGATGATGTCTTGTAATTCTTTGTAGCGTTGAAGCACAGCTTGAATGCCACGAGCGACGTCATAGTGCTCTTTACCCACGATGTCTGGCGAAAGGGCACGCGATGTTGAAGCGAGCGGATCCACAGCAGGATACAAGCCCATCGAAGCGATACGGCGGTCTAGATTTGTCGTGGAGTCAAGGTGCGTAAATGCATTGGCAGGCGCTGGATCGGTATAGTCGTCAGCAGGCACATAGATCGCCTGAATCGAGGTAATCGAACCGCGAATCGTTGATGCGATACGCTCTTGAAGTTGACCCATTTCCGTGGCTAGTGTCGGTTGGTAGCCGACAGCTGAAGGCATGCGTCCTAAAAGAGCAGATACCTCAGAACCAGCTTGTGTAAACCGGAAGATATTATCGATAAAAAGAAGGACATCGCGTTGTTCAACATCGCGAAAATATTCGGCGATCGTCAGTCCACTTAGAGCCACGCGCAAACGCGCACCAGGCGGTTCGTTCATTTGTCCGAATACCATGCTTGTTTTTTCGATAACGCCAGAATCACGCATTTCATGGTACAAATCATTACCTTCACGAGTACGTTCGCCAACACCTGCAAACACGGAATAGCCACCGTGCTCTTTTGCGATATTGTGAATAAGCTCTTGAATTAAAACGGTTTTGCCAACACCGGCTCCACCAAAAAGACCTACTTTTCCGCCTTTTAGATAGGGGGCAAGCAAATCGACAACTTTAATTCCGGTCTCAAAGACTTCCGCTTTCGTACTGATATCCGAAAATGCTGGTGCATTACGATGAATGGACCATGACTCATCCGTGCCTACGGGGCCGACATTGTCGATCGGTTCACCCAAAACGTTAAAAATCCGTCCTAAGGTAGCAGTACCTACAGGTACACTAATCGATGTGCCGGTGTCTTGCACTTCCGCACCGCGCACCAAGCCGTCCGTGGAGGACATAGCAATGGCGCGCACAATGTTGTCGCCTAGATGCAACGCCACTTCAAGTGTGAGGTGCATAGGCACTTCACCCTCGTAATCCACACGCAAAGCGTTGTTGATGGCCGGCAATTCGCCTGTGGGAAAGCGAACGTCGACGACCGGCCCCATAACCTGCATGACGTGTCCTTTGCTCAACGTATTCCCTCCTCGGGGTGTACACTCATTTCAATGCCTCCGCACCGCCAAC
>JAKADA010000069.1 GCA_021820975.1 Bacillota bacterium | reverse complement strand
ACAATCCAATACGGCGCTGACATACAGCTTGCCCTCTGCCGTGGGGATCTCCGTGATGTCCCCCAGCCACTTTTGATTGGGTGCCGTGGCAGTGAAATCCTGCTTTATCAGGTTTTCGCTCGCTTGTTCAGCTGGATCAGCCTTGGTCGTTCCCTTGGCATGATGGTTCTTCTTCAGCATCAGCTGATGCGTTTTGCAAAGTCTTCGGACGACATGATAGGTACCGGTATAGCCGTGGAACAACTGTAAAGCCAAAAAGATGCGGTATGCTCCATAGTCTTTGTTTTCTGCACGAATCTGACGGATCTTCGCCAAAAGATCATTGTATTTATAGGGTCTGTTTTGAGTACGCCGCCAGCGATAATAGCCCGCTTCGCTGATCTGCAACACCTGACACATTTCCTTCACGCTGTGCTTGGTGGCGTCTTTTTTCCTTTGGACCCATATAAACCGAAATAATTCTCGTGCCGCTATTTCTTTTGGCTCTCTGCGAAAAAAGCTAACGCCTTTTTTAAGATATCATTCGCGGATTCCAGTTCCTTGATCTTTTTTCTAACCCCTTCAACTCAGCGGTTTTCGGATCGATACGTTGATGGCCGCTGCCCACAAACGCCAAGGAGCCATGCTTCTTGCTTTGGCTCCGCCATGTGTACAGCGTTGTGGGCGGGACTCCCAGTTGTTCGGAGGCCGCTGTTGGTCCGACTTCATAAGACAATTTTAATGCTTCTTCTTTGAATTCTTTATCGTACACTCGCATCTGGATTCCTTCTTTCTTTTTTATCATTCTGTCCAGAATTACGAGTTTGCTGACTCAACTAAAATGATACTGCTCCAATTGGCTCGATTTCAATTTAGAATAGTCAATTTCAATCTCTTTATATAGGCCTAAACTAAAGAGTAAATTCTCAAAATCATAATCAGTTATTATATCCGTTTTTTTCATTTATTGTAATCCACCTTTTTTAGAATTTCTTCACCGCTAATCGAATAATGTGGTAATTCCTTGTTAGACAAGGAGAATGCACATGTCAACTTCGTCTTTTATCGAAGATCCGTTTCTCCACGACTAGCTAAATAATCCCACAATCGTTTGGCAGCTTTCGAAGGCGTCTGATAACTCCACTTACTCAACTCCTGATAAGCCATTGCCAGCTTGCGAGCCACTTCCGGCTGCGCTGCTTCGGGTACACTAGTTTCCGTGGCTTGAACGCCCCGATATCCGGATGCGCTTAGCAAATAGCTGACTGCTTTATCAATACGTCCAGTATCGACAGTTCTGTCGGGATTGCGATACGGCATCTTCCACGTGGATTTGTCACGAAGATCGCCAACGTAAGCAAAACACGTATAGTGAAGATCCATTTTATGATGTCTCTTATATTCATTAGATATCGGCAATTGAATAGTAACCGGAATTGTTCGTAGACTCGTAGAATCGACTTGGGATAGTCCATAGTGCGTAAATAAGAATGTTTCATCAGGAGCTGTATCAGCATTAACTTTAGAAGAGACTTTCACATGTATTTCGTCGTTGATCAGCTCCGCTAATACCAAGGACTCGGCATCAAAAGCAATGATGTAACGCACTTTATGCCTTACTGCGTAGGTCGCCCCTTGATTCAGGGCCTCATCCAAAATCTTGTCGTTTTGAAAGAGTCCCCAGTTCTTTGTTTCGCAGACAACTAATTTTGATCCGCGGTAAAGAATCATGAAATCAGCAAAATCAGCCTCTCAATCAATTTGGGATGGCCCGTAATCTAGCACATCCGTTAGCAATCGTTCAAATACAGCACGCACGTCGCTTTCATTTACATTTCGCCCTCTCAAATTATGGCTGAGTGTTTCCGTGCGATAGCGTTGAAACGATGCCCAATTTTCTTGAATACCTTGTCTTATCGATAGTTCCAGCTTTGTAGGCATGACTTAACATCCTTTCTCATCGGAGCTACGAGTATAAAAACAAAGAGGTACTTCAAGACCTACTATTTCACTTCTCTACACTCAACATCTCGTCATGCAACTGTCGATACATCATGGCCTCCGATTTAGCGATGGAAGCGCCCACCTGGTACATCATGTCAAGATTTTCCGCAGTTTGATGCTGGATTAAGATATCCTTGCACAATTGATAATGGCGTGGCTCATGCTCATTGGCATGTACATCCCAAAAAATCGTATTGAGTTTATGATCTGCATTGTACCGATCATGGCGCAAGCCACGTCCTATCGTACCCATGACCTGTCCTGCAAACATTTCAGAGCCAAGCCCCACGGCCACCATCGCTTGTAAAGGGGTAGCAGACTGAAAGAATTGCAGGAAGGTTGTGATGGCCGTCGACACCGCATGAGACATAGGCTCCTTGGGAAGCCCCATGGTGTCAAAAGGAATTTTAGAATCAACGGACAACAAAAATGTCTTATACAATTCTTCGTGGGATTGTCCAGCTTCGCCTCGCCCAGCCTCATCCCACAAATTATCAGCCAACGGAATCCACCAAGAACTTTGCGGTGCCATGGCAGAGATGGCAGCGCCTAAAACTCGTGGAAAATGCCTACTGTAGTAATTGTATTGGAGAGCAAAATAACGAATTTGACGCATCGAATAGTTTCCAGATAATAGCCATTGAAAGAAAACATCGTTGAAAAAAATATCCTGTACAAGATCGAACATCATCGCTTCGACCGACTCATAACGTTCAATATTCAATGTATTCAAAGCTCATCATCCTATCTCATTACGTACCTTTTAAAAAGTTTTTTCGTAAAAAACTACTCGATTCCCACCCGATTTTTTCGATTCATACATCGCTCGATCCGCATAACGCATTAATTCATCTAAAGTAGATGCATCTTGTGGATAAAAAGCAACCCCAAGGCTAGGTGCAATTTTCAAGAAAGTCCCATGAATGTTAAGAGGTTTATGAAATTGACCGAGAATTCCCTGAGCAGCCAAAGATACCTCCGTTTGGGAAGTATGATGGTATAAAAAAGCAAATTCGTCACCACCTAGACGAGCAATCAAAGAACTGTACTGATGGCTCGCCTGTAGCCGTTGTGCTACCGCTTTCAAAACATCATCACCAAACGAATGACCATATTCATCATTAATGATTTTAAATCGATCAAGATCAAGATACACAACAGCAACTTGCTGATCCTTCGCTAAACTTTCTTTCATTAAAGTAGAAAGCATTTCATAGAATTTTCGTCGATTGGACAACCCAGTCACAGAATCTTCATACGCCATTCGTTCCAGTTCTTGCTGCAAAAAGAATTGTTCCGTTCTATCCCTGATAATCGACATTACTGCTGGCCGCTGATTGAACTCGACTCGACAATGTACCACTTCGCCTAAAAACCTAGTACCATTATTACGTTCACACCACTGTTTCGTTGCAGACGTAACAAAGTCTTGATCATTAAGTAGTAAAGACTCTTGGGGGAAAATAATATCTTTGTCCGATTCACCTTCCCACAACGTAATCGCTGTCGGATTGGCATATTGAATACTACCATCTTGTGTTAAAATGATACCATCGGGTAAATTTTCGACAAGCATTTGAAAACGCGCTTCACTTTGTCCTAATTCTTTCTCTTCGCTTTTCTCACGAGAACGATCAAAAATTATCGCATCATGTCGCACGAGATTCCCAGACTCATCAAACACGGGGCGAACATGATATCGCATCCAGTGCATCTTCCCATCTCCATGTAAAATCTCTACCTCTGTATCAAAGGGTTGACCTTGTGATACGTTCAGAGACCACCATGGATCGGATAAACACCACGATGCCGTAGAATTGGATCTTTCTGTGACTAGATGCATGAAAAAATTAGGATCTTCTTTAAACCGTTCGATTGGGTAGCCAAATACAGATTCGAGACCCATATGGAGTACTAAGTTTCCCTGCAAATCTCTCGATAGTATGGCAATAGTAACTTCGGTTAATAACGATCGCACAGCGTTGCGAAAGGCAATCAAATCATGATTCATAGGTAACTCGCTCAAAGCAACCCACCCTCATTACATCGATGTCTGCATGCAACCCGATCTCATGTAACCAAGTTACAACAAGATTATATTATCTACTTGTTTTCAATTTTTAACAACTATGCATCAACTCTACTATTCTCTTTTTCTTTCATCCCATGAATTTTTTGCCATTCAAGAATATACTGATCCAACCGTCGACTGATCAAGAGAACCTGAGGATCCTGTAAATTTTCCCCGTTTTTTGACGCAAGCTAAAGTTGTTGCTTCCAAAAGTCAATTTTATGCTGTAACTCTAATGGTTTACTCCAAAAATAGCCTTGGCTCAATGCAAGCCTCAATTCCTTAATGGTCAACAAATCATCTTGGGTTTCTACACCTTCAGCCACAACCGCATGACCAGAACCCATATAATCAACAAGCAAATGCAGCATTCGTTGTTTTCCAGGAAATAAGGTAATGTTACGAATCAACGATCGGTCAATTTTAATAAAATCCGGTTCGAGTACCGACAAAGCTTCCAATGTAGAAAACCCTTGTCCAACATCATCCAGACCCACGCGAATTCCATCGTTTCGCAAGGTATTCACTACTTCGATCAACTGCGCTGCCTCATAGGGAACTTGTTCGGTAATTTCAAGGAAAATGGATGCCTTCAGCTCCTGCATTTGCCGGCTCCAAGACTGAATCCAGGGAAGAAAACGAGAATCTAACAATGTAGTGGGTACAACATTGACAAACAGAGGAATATGAACAAAAGCCTTGGGGAATTGTATAAGCTGTTCATTAACATGCTGCAAAACGAGACAATCCACTTCAAACGAACGTGATATTAGGTCAATAGAGTAGACACGACAAACAGAGACTTTTTTGCTACGCTCACAAAACTGTTGTTAGGGTTGAAACCAACACTACGTGGTTTCGACACGTTGTCCAGTGTCATTGTGAAATTCCTCCTTATTCCCATAAAACAATTTAACGTAATAATATTTTCGATAAATCATCTATTGTTTCCGCTATATTTGTAGAATTAGCTTTGGCAAATTCCTCTCGCGAACCATATCCATACATCACACCGATTGAATCAATGCCATTCACATTTGCCCCAATGATGTCATACTCACGATCTCCCACCATCACAAAATTAGCCTTTAGCACGTCGCCGTATTGTCTTATGGCATACTCGACAATCTCTGCCTTGTTTGATCGAGTACCGTCCAAATGACTTCCAACGACATGGTCAAAATACTGGTCAATGGCAAAGAGATTGAGTATCTGCTTTGCAAACACAGTCGGTTTGGATGTTGCCACCACCAACTGTCTGGATTCTTCCTTAAGGGATTGGAGTAACCTTGGAATACCTTCATACAGCTCTGCTTCATAAATTCCGGTTTTCTTATAATATTCTCGGTAATACTCCACGGCTTGTTCTACTTGTGAAGGGTTAAAAGGATAAAATCGTTCAAAAGAAACGTGCAACGGAGGACCAATAAACGGAATTAAATAGTCAGGATTGGGTTCGTCAATTCCCAACTTCGATAATGCGTATTGGATGGATTTTGTAATCCCTACGAATGGGTCTGTAATTGTCCCGTCCAGATCAAACAAAATGATCGAATATTTTCCCATCTAGTAAATCACTCCCCTTGTTTCTCCCAGTCGGACAACAGTGCCCAGTGAATTGCAGGTTGACTTTTATCTTCGTGCATTACTCCCACCCATATTTGATCGGTCTGCTCGTGGCTAAAGTAATGCTTTAGCATCAGTCGATTGCTGTCGGTCATTTGATAATCAAAGATGTGTTGCGATGGAATCCAAAGAAGGTTCCCTTCATCTGTTGTGCCAATTTGTCTGGTAGTGGTTGCGGTGTTTGTCAAGATAGTTGTCGTGAATTAATAATAAAAAAGATAACTATGAAAGCGTTTTTTGCTCAGCTTGAATAAGCGTCGCTTTTTCCGGATTAAGCCAAACTTCTTCTTCTAGACTCCAAT
>JAKADA010000025.1 GCA_021820975.1 Bacillota bacterium | reverse complement strand
GCAGTCAGGCTTAACTAACGAGCAAATACAGCAAGTGAGTACGAATCAAGTGGATATTCCAAGCGCGCTTTTGTTGTCGGTTGGCAAGATGGTCGATAACGAGCAAAACACCAATTTCAGTCGATATTATGCGTACTTCAAACCGACGTACCATTTCAAAACGTTTACCACAACGGTACAAACGTGGAGGGAGGTCACTCAATCTTATACCGTGACGGTATCTGTGAAGAAAAAAGGCAAGTCGATCAAAAAGCAAGAGCGACGATCGCGTCAGGTTTGCCAAGAATCCACGCAAACGCAAACGCATTCGTTGTTGACGTACGCTAAAACGTGGGACGGTACGCTTTCCCTTACCTACAAGCAAGTGGCAGGTGGATCTAAGGGCTGTCCTAACGGTTCGTGGTCGTCTACGTGGAAGATTGCCTCTATGCAACGCACGTATTCGTGGTCGAGTGTCTGGAATCTTTTTGATCACATCAAAACGCAACAAGGTTGGATGCATCAATCCACAACCAACGAACAATTTCTTGCGGGCTTTTTAGCCATGTCCGATCCTGCTTTGGACGATCCTAACGTGCAACAAATGGTGGCCAACTTGAGCTTTTTAAGCGGTGGCTCCATCACGGCTTTTTCGGGTACGGCCAATGTTGGAGCTGCCAGTACGGATGTGGTGAAAAACGTTGCACGGTGGAAGTCGTACATCAATTACTACGCAAAAGTGTATCAAGTGCCTGCTGTTTTGATTGCGGCACAAATGGCGCAAGAATCGGGTGGTCGTCAACATTTTGCCGACGGATCACTTAAGGTATCAGGAATTGGTACGGGTAATGCGATTGATGCGGCAACGGGCGCGATAGGTTTGATGCAAGTAGAACCATCAACTGCATCGGGTCTAACGATCGTGTTACCTACGGGACAGACCAAGTACGTGGGCAACGATTGGTACGCGATCTTAGCGAATCCAGTGACGAACATTTCAGCGGGTGCGGATTACATCGCGAACTTGTATCGCGAGTTTGGTAACAACATGACCGAGGAACTGGGCGCGTATAACGGTGGACCTGGGGCAGAACAAACCGCCTTAGCGCAAGGCTATCCCATTCCTCAATTTGGACAAACGCAAGGGTATGTTGCGGTGATTGAGCAAGCGTGGATACCGGCTTTGACACCGTATTTTCCCTAATCACTTTCATCTTGAAAATCGAATGAAAACTCGGAGTTTTGCCTCTTGATTTTTTTGTAACCTTACAGTAAGAGCACGAAAAGAGGGGGGAAGGGGTTTGACAACCTTATATTTGGCCGTGGCTACAGGGTATGACTTGCGAGATAACCTTCGTGGTCTGGCTGATCAAGTGGAATGGCTTAGCTATGGTGATATGGTAAAAAACGCACCGTATCAACAAGGAGACATTCTGGCTGTATCCAATTGGGTGATACCGGATCGTGGTGATATGGTCGATGTGATCAACACAGCACGGCGGGCAGGAACACGTGTGGTGTACGTCGGACAAGAAGATGATCCTGCAAAAGCGGAAGAATTTAAGCGTCATTTGGTGTTACTTGGCGTGTATGATTTCTATTTCGTATCACCCCACGAGGTGGAAGTTAATCGTATTGAAGAGTTAATCGCTCGCCCACGAAGTGCCAAAGATGTTTCAGCGTACCTTCCCGAGCCAGCCAAGATTGACATGGAACCTACGTTTGTATCGGTCTATCAAGACACCATCGAAAACATAGAAGCGCCAGATGTAACGCAAGATCGATTTTCGTTTATCACCCGTGCTCGCGGTCATTTACGCGTTTTACGATCGTGGCCAGCACGTAAAGTGCAACGTATCGAATTGGTAGAGGATGAACCACAAAAAACGTCGCCCGTAAAACACCAAAAGCATCGTGTGCTATGGAAACGACTTGATCCTCTTCGCATAGCGATTGTGGGGGATGCAGGGGCGGGGAAAAGTCAGTTAGCTTGGAATTTGGGCGCTATGGCCAATGACAACGAATTGTACGCTGTGGTGGTTGATGTAAACAGTGTGCATGCCCGTTGCCGTGAAGAAAGTAAAGTGGCGGTGCTCGAACAAGAACCCAAAACAGGCTATCGCTTGCATTTGATCGTGAGCGAGAAAATCATACCAGCTGATGCGTACGTGTTTATCACGTGGCCAGATGAAGTGAAGATGGATCGTTGGCTAGAAGCAGCGCAAAATCGGTTGCTATCGTATGACGATATAAGGTGGTTAATCAATTTTACCGAAGAAAATTTCCCATTACCTATGCTGCTTGCCAGTCCTGTTACGAAAATTCCCTTTGATACAAGACATTACTTATCCGGTTATATGGGTATTCCTTTAGCCGTTCGTGACACGAAATTGTACGACACCTTATTGCCTGTAGTACAAGACTGGATGCACCGTTATCGCCAGAAAAGCGAACAACATGAAGAAGTTATCGTAACACAAGAGGGGATGGAAAACGATGTGGTTAGTTCTTGAACAAGACCGCACATTATTCGAACAGGTTATACAAACGATCAAACAAGCGGGCATGGAATGCGAAGGTGCAGTACGACTGGACCAACTTTCCTTATTACCGCAAGAGAATGTCAGTCTTGTGTTGCGTGGTGACGGATTTGAGAATGAGGAATTGCCTTGGAAAGCGCCGATGGTTTACCTATCACCGTTGTTTAGTACACAGATGTACAAAACAGCACGTGATTTGCATTGCGTAGATGCCGTGGCTCCACCGATTTCTATCGACTATTTACGCCGTTGGGAAAAAGGTGATATCGAACAAGGCATTACACAAGCCAAACCTTTATCTGCTTTAGATCGTGTGATGCAAGAAAAAATGAAAGGGCATGAACGTCGAACGTCGTACCATACGATGCAAAACCCATTACTGGATGGCAGTGTGAATTTTGATAATCTACGTGGTCGCATTGTGCTGTTTTATAGCTTGGTAGGAGGGGCAGGAAGAACCGTATTAACGGTATTGTTCGCACAATATTTAGCCAAGCGTGGTTTTGATGTGGCGGTAGTGGATTTCAACCAAGAAGGTAAACTGCTTGGCAAACTGGGCAAAATCGGTCACGCGTCCATCCATACGGACGAATGGGTAAAAATGCCTTCGAACATGGATGAACGTCAGGTGCGTGAATCATTGATGCAGGTGAATGGCTATTATGTTTTACCGGGTGGTCGCGATACCACCAACTTGTCGCCGCCAGTTGTTCGTCGCATTGTGGCCAATATCGCTAATTATTTCGACGTTGTGCTTGTAGATAGTGCGCCAGCAGGCACGATAACAGAACCGGTTACCAAGGAGTTAGCTCATCGTATTGTTTATGTCATGCCAGCCGAGTGGACAAGCTTCAAAACGTCTCGCGATACGTTTGAAAGTGTTCGCTTGCAAAAAGGTACGGAGAACGTGATTAGCGTTTTAAATGGTGTTGAGCATAGTCGTGAGCATAAACGGTTGCTTCAGATGATTGCCGAATCTTATATTAAAGAGTTTGCGACGATATATGACGATCCGGAAATCAAGCGAGCCATTCGTGCAGTGGAAACCGTACCGTTGACCAAAAATGTAATACGAGGGTTTGATACGATTTTTGATGCTTTACGCTTTGGCAAAACAGTGCCGAAAAAGAAATCGAAAGGGTGGAAGCTATGGTAAAACCAAGTTCCTTAACGTTTGGGCTAGGCATTGCAGGAGCCATTGGAGCCGGATTATTAGCAACCTTTTTGCTTACGCAAGCTTCACAAACAGAAAGTATCGTGGTGGCAGCACAAAACTTGTCCCCTTATACATCCATAACGGCTACGGATCTGCAAACGATACAAGTGCCTAAAAGTCTCGCGCTCGCTAACGTGGTAACGAATCCTTCTGAGATTCTCGGTCGTTATTTACTTTATCGTGTACCACAAGGTTATCCGATGGAAACAACCGCTTTTCAAACGGCAAGTAGTTTTTCAGACTTCCTCACGCAATACGTGGAAATGACAGGACAACAAGGCGTTGAGATTGCTTTACCCGCTACAGGAGCTGTGGCACAAATGGTTCAGCCAGGTCAAACGGTAGGGTTTGCATCGGGGAATCTTTCCACAACGATCAAAATATTAAGCGTGTTACCCGCTACGAAAAGTGCCGGTGCTCAACTGATGATTTTTGCGCCTTTATCTCAAGAGTCAGCTTTACTCAAAGCGGCACAAAGTTCAGGAAATAGCTATATGCTCTTTATCGTACCGCAAAATACAACCTCTTCCTCGGCCGTTTCAACATCCAATCCGTCATCAACACCATCGTCCTTAAACAATCCGGTACAAAATCCGGTACAAGTAGGTGGAAGTGTTTCCACCAGCACATCCACGATTAACAACAGCATTACAACGGGAACAAATCCTACAGCGGGGATAGGTTCAACACAATCGACAAACGTTGCTAAACCAGGTACATCTTTACCTACGTTTGTACCACCAACTACGTTAAAACCAGCGCAATCTAAGCATAAGGTGGTGTCAAAACATGGCACTCAGCACTGAACAACTTGACTATCTGGAACGTCTGGAAAAGGCTACGTTAGAGGATCAAACGATTCAGCGTGAATTGATGTCGCGAAAAGCGATGTATGTGTATCTATATCGTAAAGCAGCAGAAACCGGCACGTTTGTACCGCCACTTGATCGGCAATATGTGATCACCTATTTGTTAAATCGTTGGTATACTTATGGACCTTTGCAAAGCGCGATGGATGATCCGTTTACCTCTGATGTGACGGTGATTGGAAACTACGATACGATCGTTCGATCAAAAGGCGAAAATTATAGTGCGGAAGAGATGAAATTCATCGATGAAGATGAGCTACAAGACTTTATTAGCCGTCTGTTCGAAGGGTCGAATTATTCCTATTCCTTGTCGCGCCCTATTACCGACGCGATTACAAAAGATGGTTTTCGTGTGAATGTCATTGGTGGTCCATCAACAAGAAACACGATAAAAGACGAGGAAGGACGCATTACCACGGAACAAGCGACGATTTTGACCATCAGAAAGCCCTTGTATCCTTTTACGATGGATGATCTGGTGAGTCTGAAAACACTCAATACCGATATGCGAGAGTATTTGCGCTTGGTGATGGTTTTAGGCGATTCTTTCCTTATTGGTGGTGGTGTAGGAAGCTCCAAAACAACGGTTATGAATGCCACGACAAGGGACATGCCCCTTGGTATGAAAAATGCCATGGTAGAGGAATTGCCGGAAGCTTCACCGCTTGCCCCTTGGTTTATGCGTTTAACGAACCGAGATCCAAACGCCCAAGGGCAAGGTGCCATTTCCATGGAAGATAACATTCGAAATACCTTGCGGATGGATACGGAAAACGTCTATATTCAGGAACTCCGTCGAGCTTCGGAAGCCTTTTTATTTACTCAACTGTATTTAATGGTGAAGCGCCAAACTGCTTCGACGATTCACGCTAAAATTGGATTCAAGGACGCAATAGAGTCCATTATTATTCGGTTTTTATACTTAGCCACGGCAGGCGATGATAGCAAAAACGCTACGCTCGAGAACACCGCTATGTTTATGTCGGGCAAGTTGAGACATTTTATTGCTATGCGAGATATGTTGGTCGGTGGTGAACGCTTGAAGCGTATGACCGAGATAGGCGAGGTGGTGGATTACGATCACTTAACGAAAGAACTCCTGATCCATAAACCGTTTATCTATAACTATCGAACACACGACTGGGATTGTTTCGGCATTTCAAAAGATATGGCAGAACGCTTGGAATTGGAAGGCATTGAATATCATTTACCCGTCACCGCACAAGAACCCATGCATTTTCGTGTCAACGCGTAAAAAGGAGTGAAAATACTTGCACATTGCACCAAGTACAGTCGGTTTACTGCTTGGCCTTTCCTTGCTTGCGTTTCTTGTCAGTAGCATTTTTCGTGGTATCGAGTTGCGACGCACATTTCGTCGATTTATGGATTGGTCAGAAGATCAGGTTCAAAAGGAGACGGATTTATGGCAGAAGTATGCCGAGCGTATAGAAAACAACATGAACTACATCGATAAACCTTTCGACGGACGTATTCTCTTGGTCAAATTGCTCCTGTTTTCCGTGGCATTCTTTTCCCTTTTTGTTTTCGCTCTTCATTACAATCCCATTTTCGGGGCAATAGTGAGCGTTTTATTGACGCTTTTTTTGGTGGATCGTTACTACCAAGGCAAAGGGGATCGTCGCCGTGATGAATATGTGTACAGTTTCATGAACGAAGCTGTACCGATTGGTGTTCATGTCTTAGCTCCTACAGGTGATCTGGGATTGGCCATTGAGCACATGGCTGAGTTGACGGCGAGCGCACCGATGCGAAGGCGTTTAGTGATATTAGCACGCATGACCAAGCAACCACAATATGTAGGCGCTCATGATGCCTTCTTGCATTGGGCGGATGATTTTGGCTTGTTTCCTATTTACTTCTTTGCGCTATCCACGTATGAAGCTGTGCGCAGGAAAAATATCTCCATGTCCATTTCAGACTATTGGATTGAAATGTCGGAAATTTTAAGCCGCGACATTGAGTATCGACGTGATATGCGTGCTCATACATCCGAATTTCGCAAAGGCGGCTATGTTTTTTACGGCATGTTGGTTGGTGTTTTATTGGTGGCTTATCCATTAGGGTCCTCTTATGTATCAGCGACAACAGCCGATATTTTGTGGATGGTGATTCTTGTTATGACCGTAGGTTTGTACTTGATCGTGCGTGAAAGCCAACGCATCGACGTTTAGGAGGGATTATCGTGGCGTTATCGCCTTATGGTGTATTTGGTGTAGTAACAGGTGCTTCGGTGGCTCTACTCATGACCGGACGGTATTTACGGGAAAAAGAGTGGGATCAATTTTTCCGATTCAAGCTAGAAGGTATCGAGATCCCGTTGCGTCAAACGGCAAAAACGTATCATCATCGTTTAGTAGAGTACGCAACAGCCATCGGTGAACCGGAACGTGTGCGCTGGTGGGCGAGGTTCCCTTATCTTGCGTCCGCTGTCGCTATACTCGGGGCTGTGTTGGAACACAATCCGTATTTTATTCTTGCGGTTCCTGCTTTCTTTTTCTTACCCCTTTTATACGGTCGGGAATTGGTCAAAGAATATCGACGAAAATTAGAAGCGCAAACACGGTTAGCGGAAATGTTTATGACGTTTCTTTTGCGTTCAGGAGCTACACAAAGCGAGTGCATTGATTTGTTAGCTAAACATATGCCTTCGCCGTTTCGTGATCGAATGCGTGAAGTAAAAAACAAAAAGCAATACAGCACGTTACCAAAAGCTATGTTGGAGCTGTCGAAGCAGACTGGTACACAACAGCTTGCTGATTTCGCGACACTGGTCAGTGTATCCGAGAAGTTTGGTACGCCGTTATCGGAGTCGATGATGCGCAGTTTACAGCTCGATATGAAATTGCGAAATTCGAAAGCCACACAACGTTATGGAGAAATCACCTTAACGTTAACGATGTACGTAAATTTGCTAATTGCTTTCCCAGGCTTCGGATACATCATTTATGCGGTGTTATCCTATGCACTACAGATTTTTCAAAATGGGCTTTTTGCTTTGTGAGGAAGAGTAATCCGTTACAGAAACTTTCCCCTTTTTGCAAAGGGGATTTTTTGTTGTCAAGATTTTTCGCAAAAATCGACTGAAATCTCAAGGTGACGGTGTTGATTTTTTTCGTATTGTTGAGGTGTAGCAAAAACGCAAGTAATGCTATTAGCGACAAAAATACACGGAAAATCGATAGTTGACAAACGCGAATTTTGTGTATGGTGGCTATAGGCGGACAAGTCAGAAAGGAGGTGATGATTGTGCTGGAAATGTGGCGAAAGACGGTTCGGCTTCTACGGAATGATGATGGTGTGCTTGACGACAACATCAGTCGCTGGGGATGGGCCATGTTCGCGTTTGGCGTGTTGGCCTTTGCTGTTCCGCTTTTGCTGTCAGCTGTACAAGGTGATCTCTCTACGATGATCACCAATTTTACGAATCTTTTTTAGGAAGGTGACTAGATTGCATTTTTTTCAACAGCTTAAAATTCGTACGCAATTCCTTATAACAAATGATCGCGGTAGCACGATGGAAGATAACACGAATCATGGAGCGTGGTGGGTTGCGGCGATTATCATTTTTGGAATTTTTGTTGGTGTCTTGTGGTTCATCGGTGGGAGTCTTCTCAACCAAGCGCAAACGGGTGCGACAAATCTCTCAACGAATTTATCTACACAAAACGGCCTGAATACTCTTGCGCAAAACTCAGAACAATCGTTATCGGGCACAAGTGGCAGTACAGGGATAGCAGGTGGGAAAGCCATAAGTGGTGGCTCCTACACAGCTCCCTAAGAACAACGATTATGTATTCCTTGGCGCGAAGGAGTAACACCCTTGTTGGGCGGTTTGAGTGTAGAGCTCAAGCCGTCCACTGTGGGGGAAGGAGAACATATGGGACGGTATTTTTCCATGTTGGTGGCCTTAATGTTTGGCATGATGATGATTCTCGTGATTTATGGTGCGCCACCCATGCTGTGGGCGAAAAACAGTTTGCAAATTGTGGCTCAAGATGCGGCACGCATAGCGTCCATTTCATCCGATCCCAGTCAAGTGCAAAGTGAGATCCAAGCGGAAATTCAAGCACAAAACTTACCGACTACTTGGAATGGTCAAACCTTGTTTAGCTACACGGTGAACGGCACACCGGGTTATGCCTATCAACTTGGGCCAAACGTGATCAACACAACGGTAACCATTAATTATAACGTGCCTGTTCCCTTTGATAAGGTACTCACCGGGTTTGGTGGACCTTTACTCAGTATCACGGTGCCAATTTCAATCACGGGAACGTATTACAACGAGACACAATATACAGGAACAGGTTCATAACTAACTGATAACTATACTTTCACATATAACTGCCATTAACATACAGCGAGGTGAACCAAGATGGCCATGAGCGACAATATCAACAAACTGGTGTGGGGAATTTTCGCTATAGGGGCGCTAAGTGTTGCGCTTTTACCGGTTGGATGGAGTACGTTAACCACGCAATACAATCAAGAAGCTGCAACGAATAATCAGACCTTGAATCGTGTTTTTGGCAGTTCTAATTCGAACACGACATACGTCAAGCCATTGATGGCTGTTATTCCAGGGCATTTGGCTTCCATTACGTCAGTTTCTGTGGGAACGGGTTTTCCGCCGTTGTTGACAATCAACGGTGTTGGTTTTGGTAATATAGCGCCGCAAAGTGGACAAGCCAATGTGATTATTACCGATACAACGAGTGGGGCTACAACAAGTAGTGCATTAGGAACTGCAATTCAAAGTTGGAGTGAGTCACAAATTGTTGTACAGCTATCATCAAACTTTTTCGTTAAACCTAAAGATAATGTCACGATACAAGTGATCAGCACGTCCAACGGAGACACCGCTACTTGGAATATGCAGGGATGGCTAGTTGCACCTCCTGTTATTGCCTTTACACCCATATCGTTTGTTGTTGTGGGTCATAACGTATCGATTAACGGCGCCATGACTGATAATGGCCTACTATTTACAGGGCAAGTGGTTGCATTAAGTACTTCGGGTGGGTCATTGTATCCTACAGATGTTGTAACAGATCAAAATGGTAATTTTGTAAGCACCTTTACAGCACCAACTACTGCACAAATGGACACCATTACAGCAAACAGTGACACGACTAATCAAACGCTGTCTGTGAATGTGGTAGCGCCTGTGATTACGTTCAATAGTGTATCACCTGTAGTTATTGGGCAAACCAGAACTATTTCAGGATCCGTGATGGCGGGCGGTCTGCCTTATGCAAATCAAGTAGTAACATTACATATTTCCGGAGGTACAATTCCATCGACAGTAACAACAGGTTCTAATGGAAATTTTAGTTTCAATTTTACGGCACCAAGCACATCAGGAACCTACACCATTACAGGATTGAACAGCGGATATAGCGGTAATACGAGTGTTTCCGTCATTCCTAACTTCGTGACAAACCTCACTGCGCAAGGTGATTCAACAGATAATAACGTAACTTTATCTGCTACGGTTAACCAGGCTTTGGATGGTTATACATTAGCAATCATTAACGAAACGACTGGCCAAACCTTAGCTACAACAACATCATTAACAACGCTTAACACGACAATTACTGCAATATCTCAACAGTCAGATACATTTGTAGCGGAAGTTTACTAGGATGGGAGGAGTACTCTTGAATAGAAAGTTAATGGTGACCCTTGTGATTATGGCTTTATATTCAACATTGCCTGTGATGGTTCATGCTAATTCGGTAGTTTCGCAAAGTAATATAGTGCAGGTTACTGGTGGTTATAATTATACTGTGCAGGTTTATGCGCAAACCGGAACGACGCAGGTGCAAACGGGGACAACACAAGTACAAACGGGCACGCATCAGGTTCAAACAGGGAGTAGACAAGTTCAAACGGGTACACAGCAGATACAATATCAATCAGGCACAACTTGGATAGCAGTTCAAGTAGGTACAACGGTTAAGTGGGTTAACGGATCTCTTATATCATCACCTGTAATTACTCAGGATCAAGTACCTGTGTATAGTACAGAAACAGTACCTATTTATTCATCGGAACCAATTTATTCAACCGAACCTGTGTACACAACTGAACCTGTGTACACAACTGAACCTGTGTACACAACTGAAGCCGTGTATGGCTACGTTTCAACAACTGAATGGTCGCCTGTTGTGATTACAGAATAAAAAGGGGGACGTTATGCTAATGAGAAAAGTAACATTATTGAGTGGTGCATCTGTATTGGTTATTTTAGCAGCATTATCGTACATTCAAATACAGCAAGATTATCACATACAAGTAGCACAAAGTTATAAAATTAGCCAATCAATTAACACAGATACTTCACTTTCGGTTAAGAAACAACTTTCACATTTATCGGCAAAGGTACTATCGGATGTAAATGCTTCGAAACAAGGATTAGATGGTAATTTTATTAGGCCGGTAGAATATTCATGGTTCCAGAAAGTAATGAAAGATAAGTTTATTAGTGAAACTGGGACAATAAGTTCACTACCAAAGGATAAAGATATATTGTTTTTTAATGTACAAAATCCGCAGTCGAAAATTGTTATGCGAGAAATAGTGAAGTTTCACCAAGTAAATCGTTTTACGTTTGTTAGTACGTTTTGGAACTTTGTAACGAATGCACAGGGCAAGATTATAAAGCGGCTTTCTTTCAAAGTAGCGAAAGCGCAAGCTATATTAGCACTAGCTAAGTTAGGTATTGCACATCCGCAAGTCTTATTTACAAAATTGAATAATCGAGATGTTTTTGGCGTCCCTACTATGCTCTTACAGAGTAAAGGAAGTTGGTATGTTCTAAATGGTGCTCCAGACACAATGCAAGTGGGAGTATGGGAACCCATTTTTAGAGTAAAAAGTTAGAAAGGCTGTGGTAAAAGAATGGCAATGGACGATCACATTACCAAAATGGGCTACATCATCTTTACAATCTCAATATTAGCAGCTGGCCTTATTCCCGTGGCATGGAATATTCTTGGTGGACAAGCAAGTCTGGTGGAGGCAACGAGCAATAGTACATCTCAAACGTTATCGCGAGATTTGTTTGGGACAAGCGGCGGGACTTTTTCGAATGCGTCTTATAGTGCACCGCAGCTATCGGTCATTCCCGGCCACTTAGATCAAATAAGCACAGCATCCTTTACGCCGGGCGTGTTTCCTTTGCAAGTGACGTTAACAGGATATGGTTTTGGGAGTACGGCACCGTCAAGCGGACAGGTGAATGGTCAACCAGCAGTAACGATGGCCGTCGGCGGTCGAAGTTTTGATTCAACGTCAGGTATCACGATAGCGAGTTGGTCAGATTCGCACATCGTGTTTACCTTACCGTCGAGTTTCACACAAAACCCATCGGGCGCTATTTCGTTTTCTGTATACAGCACATCAAATCAAAATTTGGCAACCTATACGTTGAATATCCCTGTTGTGACGGTGGGCAACATCCAAAATACCTATGTCAACGGTTCAACAACGATTACAGGCAACGTACAATCATCCAGTGGATCAGCCATCACGAATGAGCCGGTGGTGTTAACAATTACCGCACCAGACGGTACGACACAGACAGTAGACACAACCACGGATGGCAATGGGAACTTCACCACGACCTATACACCAACGCAAATGGGCGGGTATATGGTGAAGGCGGAGTGCGAGAGTGGGGTTAGTAATTTATATGGGAATTATATTAATATCCCGTACAGTGACTATACACATTGGACTAACAACCCTGCAAATTTTGTTTTTTATAATCCATATGGAAACGAAGCCTGGATCGCCACGCCTTCTGTTCCGACTACTATTCCATCAGGAGATACCGCGCAATTAATCTACGCCGCACCAAACAACCAATATATAGCAAGCGTGTACAATAATATTATTTACAATTTAGCCTCACCAGAAGCCAGCATCTTTTATCAAGGTCTTAATAATGGAAGTGCATCTGGATCGCAACAATCCATCGCTATTCCTTATAGTGGCGATGCAACAACACCATTTACCGCAAGTGGCAGTCAAAACACCAATGGTTTCTATTTTTCTTTTGATCAAAACAGTACCAATATCGATGGTAGTTGGGGATTCGGCTCGGATATTTACGTGATGCTCGAACCCGATAGTTATAACGGTTCAACATCTGGATCTTTTGCAGCAGAAGCTCCGCAACTTGTTTTTGTTGGCAATTCAGGCACTACGGAGGGTCAGCAATCTACAGCAACATTCAATGTCTCGTTTAACGGCAAACCAGTTTCAAATGACGCGTACAATATTGAAGAAGATGAAGTTTATACTTCTGCGCCAGGTCAATCTCAAGTTACCACCATTTCAACCCAGACCGTAACTTCGAATTCAGACGGTACTATCACGGTGAATTATACAATACCAACCGGATATCCCACGGGAACTGGGTACGAGTACATGCTGTGGGCATATAATAGTTACAGCAATGCATCATCGCCTTGGATGACTTTCTCTCCGTGATTTTTAATCAGCAAAAGACACGCAATTTTTGAGCTGCGTTGTTCACAAAAAGGACAAGAATGGACTGGATGTGCCAACTAATTTTAAATTTATCTAGTCTCGTCCGATATTTTGGACGAGATTTTTTTACTACCCCGTAAGGGGGTGGTAAAAATGCACGAGTTGTGGTTGATAATAATGATAGACGTGCTGATCGATCAAATCATTAGGCTGTTGATCTCTAAATTTTTCAAAAAGTAATCGACTCCACAGACCTAGTAAAGAAACTGGCCCCCATGTTGGCTAGATTGTTTCGGGACGTTTATAGAGGACGTGGGTCATTCGATCCATCACAGCTGAGGGCATGATAAAATGGACATGAAAGGTGGTGGTTGCATGCAAGCAAATCAGCTTGATCCGGAACAACTAGACCGCTGGGAGCGAATTGACGGTGTGATCTACGACATGTCACCGTCCCCGACATCTGAACACCAAAGAATCGTTGGAAGGATTTATAGGGATATTAGTGGGTTTCTAAAAGGAAAAACGTGCGAAAGCTTTACTTCACCATTCGATGTATATTTGGATGGCAACGAATCAGGAGACTATGTGCAACCAGATATAACCGTCATTTGCGATGCTAATAAAATACAGCATAAAGGCTGCGTGGGAGTTCCCGACATGGTTGTTGAGGTTTTGTCGCCTCGTACAGCGAAGAAAGACAAGTCAAGCAAATTAAGAGCTTATCGCCGAGCTGGTGTTCGTGAATGTTGGATCGTGGATCCATATAATCAAACGGTGGAAGTCTATCTGATAGCCGATGAGGGTAATGTGTTCCCAACCATTTACAACAAAGAAGATATCATCTCTGTGAGTATTCTGGAAGGATTGGGCGTGAATTTGCAGGATATTTTCGATTGAAGAGTCCGCGATGACACAAGTTTAGCCTTGATAAGATCGCCAGTCGCATCACATTGCCACCAACATTAACTTAGGGGACCTTCAAATCGCGTAGTGCTTTACGCAATTTGAAGGTTCTCTATTTTGGTTTAACGTGTTGGCTTCGAATTCTACTTTAGTCTTGATACACATCTCGCATGAGTCTGGCTATCTTTGGATCGATCGTAACTTTAGGTGTTGTATTATCTTCGTTTTTTCCTTCGATGCTACATTGCATCGGCTGTGTCACAGGAGGAAGTCCCTCTGATCCTCCTGTGAGCCAAAGTAAGGTAGCGTAGGCTGAATATCCAAGCATCTGACTCACATCAGGTCGCGCAAGTTGTGCGTTTTGTTCGGTAGTAAGAGCCGTTGGAACAGGTAATGAAATTTGTGTTGTATCGTCATGCAATTGTGTACGAATGACTTGCATGACGATAGAACTGATGTAAGAAGCGTTGGAACGATCTCTTTGATTACGTAGCGTCTCCAGTACAGCAATTTCTTCTTGGGTTGCATCGGATGGAATCCGAAAGGAAATCACATCCCCAGGCTTCAAAGAACGTGTAGTAGAACGTTGGCGCTTCATGATCTTTACTTCGCTCCGTGTAGTTGCTCGGCCATGCCTAATTTGTAGTACGCATTAGCAATCGCCCATATGGACTCGTTGGATTCAAGGAAGCGCAAGGGGTAGTTATCTTCGTTGTGGTTGATCTGCTCCAAATACTCACGTAACAAGATGGAACCACCACCAATGAGGAAGGCGTACTGAATTTCAGGTACAGCACTCCAAAGTTTGCGAATTTGCTTATATTCTTCTTGTGCAAGAGGATACAAAATCTCATCGACAATCGGCTTGATATTGGTTCGATTGCCACGTACATGAATATGGAATCGGTTGGACTCGGATGTAATGACTCGTAGCAATCCCAAGCGGGAATGAAAACGATAGCGATATTCATTGTCCACACGGTCAATGATGGTGTCTAAGTAGGGTGATACACCCAATCGCATGCCGTCAGAATGAACGTTATCGATGATGCAGTTTGGCTTGATAATGGCGCTGTCCGTGGATAACCCGCCGATGTCGTGAATCAAAACAAAAGCAGAGGACAACTCTTCGTTTCGTGTATTCCCTTCATCATCGGTGACCAATTCAATCATGGCAGCATAGCCTTCGGAACCGACAAGTGCACGTTCAAAACTAATGCGAACCTTTTTACCGGAGAATTTCGGCGTATCAAGAAAAGTGATTTCGTGATGATTTTTCTCCAGTCGTTCTTGAAACGTGCTACGTAGCTTATTTCTCACCTCTTTAAGAGGCAACCCTGTCGATAAGAGGTATCGTGCTTCCACAACGCCATGATCATCAGCAAAATGTTCTACAGCATCTAAAGCCAAAGTGGTTAATAGTAAAACCAAACCTTGATCACTAAGCGCCTTATCGTCTGATGGGGTAAGTTCATTGTTCTCCGCATAATCTGCCGCGAGTTTGCCAACGGCATAGGTACCTTTCCCTTTTTTCAATGCGCCTGAAACAATTGAAACATGCAAACCGTCAAGTGGTTCGTTCTCAAGAGAAACAATGTTTCTTTCGTCTACTTCATCAGCAATTACGTTAGGAATTTGCACCGTATGGTCGTCAAAACGCGCTTTAACTGAATAATTACCAATGTCTACCGCAGCCAGTCGAGTTATCACAAAAATAGCCTCCTTGAAATAATGTACAAGTGCAGTATAGCACATCAAAATTCACAACGATTACATTGGTAAACAAGATTTTGTATACATGAGATTACATTGTGATGAATAGTAGAGATATCATGGATATATTCAGGGTTTTTTATTTAACGATTACATACGTATACATGGAATGTTTACGTGTGTAATCGTAATTCTGTATACAACCGTAATCGTAATTTGTTTACATACGATTACACGGCATGTTTACTTACGTAGACGTAGACATTGGTATACAAAAAATACTTAAAAGGAAATCGCAAAAAATCCACTGAAAACTCGGAGTTTCAAGGGTTTGCTTTGTGGGATGATTTGTGTAAAGGAGATGGAGAAATGACCGATAAACCAAGCCATATGAAGAAAGAAGACCGTTTGTCACTGATTGAGAATTGGCAGCAAATAAGGCATGCAAACTCAATGATAAGGGATGGGGCGGCGAGATTTAATCTTTCCGATTCAGCCATGTACGCTATAGAAAATATGGTAATTGAAGTCAAAGAAGCATTAAATTCCATTGTCATTTCTCATGAGGATGAAAATGATAATAGTACGTTTCCAATTGCCGATGAATGGTTAGATGTAATTGACTTTATAAGCATCACAGTGAGAAAGGATAACAAAATGTTTTTTGAATTGGTTGTTCCTGAATGGTTTTTCCGTCCAAAATCGATGTCTAAGCACATGCCGAAATATCGAAATGTAGAAACCAAAAGGTTGTATCTTCGCGAGGAAAAATTTTGGGAAATTCTTTTGGATCGTCTTACGTCAACAAATTATGACCAATCCTTCTTACGGCATGCTTTTAGTTTGCAAAGTGAATGTAGATTACTTTTGGATATTTATAGTAGCAATCCATTGGACGTTGATAATTATGATGTTAAGGGATTGGTCAACGCTATGGTGCGTTCTGGGGTTCTTCATAGTGACTCTAGTCGTCATTTATCAGGAATTGGTTGTTTTGCTCACGACGAAAATGATAAGTACAGAAACGTAGCGGTTATTACATTGGTTAAAAAGTGAGCACGGCGTTATGGCATAAAATTTCAGAATCTAAAAACGAATCTTGGGAAATGGCCTAGATTCGTTTTAAGGTTCGGTTGAATCATCGAAAAAATGCTTGTTTTACGCTGATTTCTTTGAATATAAAGTATTGATATGTGCGTAGGGAAGGGAATTTCATTAACCTTGGCATGGGCTTATCGAATAAATAAGCAAGACTGGGTGAGGAAAAAACCAGGTGTTGGTTTTAATACGAACAATTTCAAGTGATACAATCAAGATTTTTCATATCTGTTATAGTACAAAAATCGAGAGGCATTCGGGTAATGTAGCAAAGCGGAGTTACCCGAATGCCGACCGCAAAGTAGGGGTCTAACGTGAGAAAAGGAGAAGAAGAGTGGCAAATTATCATGGAGCAATGGTATGAGCTGGTGATGGCCGCGTTACAAAGGATACCGGTGATCACGTACCCGCAAATGATGAAAATGCTTGGCGACGATGGCAAATCGACAGCGTTATATGATCGTTTACGTCGATGGGTAGATGAGATGCCTGAATTCAGGGAAGAAGAGTTGAGTGAAGGACATAGGCGAGACAATCCATATTGGGAATTGAGGATGAATCAAACCAAGTATGTCGTGAAGTTAAGCGAGGAAAAAGTAAGGATAGACAAACGTGATGTAGCGAAGTATTTGGTGTACCAGGAAATGCAAACGTTCATAACTCAATGTATGGGAATCGATTGGCCGTATTGGATCAGCACGAAAGAGAAGCAAATGGGAGCACAAGCAGCGTTGCAATTTGGTAGTAAGAGACTCAACGTGTTCATTGTACCGTTTCAAGGTAAACGGATTTATTCCTCACTATCTGGGTATATGTACCGCTTGAAGAAGTTGGAGAACGAGCAAGATGTAATCGCGCTTGTTCGAAAGAGGGATTATTTTGGTGTTTTGAAAAATGCGATGAGCTACGTCAAGGAATCGGAAAGTGTTCAAGGGAAAGTGTATATATGGCCGTATGAAGAAGTCATGCTTAATCCGATTTATTATTTCTCTTATTTGCTTGATAGAAAGTACAGAGAGGAAATGCTGCAATGGGCGGTATTATCGCAACTCAAAGCTGATATTTTTGGGATGTTACAAGAGACGGATACGCAAAGAATAAAATTCCATATGGTGCATTTGATGATCAAAGGGCATCGAGGGCACATGGTGGAAATTTGGGACGGAGACGTAAAACGATTGAAGCAATGGAAAAAGAATTTCGAGTATGAGCAGGTTAATTTCACTCGTAATAATACTACGTATCGTGCCCAAGGATGGTTTTTAGGACTCGATTTTATTATGACAGGTTCTGCTCAATTGATCATGAAAAATACGTTTTTCAATCAATTTGACACGATAGATCGGATGCGATGTCCGCTAATTGAAAAAAGCAATTCGCCATTCGTACCACAACACGAACTCACTCAAGAAGAAATGGACGCATTATTCGATGAGGACGACACGACGATACCGGACGACGAGAATCCATTTCTGATGGATTGAGTGGCACAGCGGAGGTATCCTAAGCGCAAGGTTCAGCTGATCATTTCCATGCTCTTAACGGTTGAGAAGGGCACGAAAACTTTGTTGTGATTACGCTCGACGAATAAACCAATAAGAACACCCGAGTGACGCACCTAACTGCTATCTGCCGAAACCCATGAACGATAAGCGCTTCAAATTCCGCATTAGCCAAGAGGATCGGCGGCGTCTGCAAGTGATAGTGCATGCCAGAATCGCACATACTTTCGTGATGGCAACATAGAGTAGAACCAAACACAGCGAGGTCCTACGCTGGTGTATACAGACGTTGCAAAAGCGACTCAGCGATGGGCCGCTTTTCTTATGCCAAAACTCGATAGAAAAACGGTCAACCAACACGCTGCAGATCGTGGATAATAGATTTCAAGGAAATGATGAGGAAGTGTACGTTGTGGCCTATGAAGATGCCTTTTTGCGCATGAAGCCGATGAAACCTGCCAAGTATGCTTGGTACTTGAGAAACGAAGCCTTGGAGGAAGCGGATATCGATTCACCGCTACATTCTAAAGTGTTGGAGGTGCTTGCGCGACGAGGGTTAAGCACGACAAAGCAAGTGGAGAGTTGGCTACACAACAAAACGATCACATCGCCTTGGGACATGGAGGGCATGGAGGTTGCCTCCAAGCGTATTCTCCAAGCCATCGAACAGCACGAGAAGATCATGGTGTATGGCGACTATGATGTGGATGGCGTCTGCTCCACCACGATCATGGTCAAAGCGCTGCGACAACTCTTTGGCGTCGTTGTAGGCTATGTCCCTAATCGTTTTGAAGAAGGTTACGGCTTTCATGACAAGTGGGTGACATGGGCGGCCAACGAAGGCATTAGACTCATCATCACGGTCGATGTGGGTATCACAGCGAATGAGACTATCCAATATGCCAAAGAGAACGGTATAGATGTGATCGTTACAGACCATCATTACACACAAGATTTTCCTGATGCGGCCTACGCTGTCTTGCATCCATCGAAAGCACCGTCTGCATGCTCCAATCTGTGTGGTGCAGGGATAGCGTGGAAACTGGCTTGCGCTATTTCAGGCCGAGAAGTGACGGAGCTGCTTGATCTCGTGGCTGTGGCAACGTTAGCCGATCAGGTACCTCTTATCGATGAGAACCGTGTACTGGTTCGGGCGGGTCTGCAACAACTCCATGAACGTATGAACGTGGGTCTACTCGCTTTGTGTACGGAGATGAAACTCACGGGATACGTGAATGCAGAAGACATCGGGTTTAAATTAGCACCTGCACTCAATGCTGTAGGACGTATCGATTCTGCGATGAAAGCCTTCCGTTTGTTGATGGAGGAAAACTTCGGCAAAGCCAAGGTAAAGGCCGAAGAAGCGGTGCGACTCAATGAGCATCGAAAAGAACTTACGGATAGGGTAGAAGCTCAAGCAATCGAGCAAATTGAAGCCAACAAGCACTGGACGTTGCAGGATACCATTGTGGTTGCAGGCCCGTATGAAACGTGGCATGAAGGCGTTATTGGCATTGTTGCAGGCCGACTTGCAGAACGGTATCATCGGCCTACGGTTTGCTTGAGTGTCCATGAAGGTGTCGCTAAGGGATCGGGGCGAAGCGTGGAAGGTTTCGATTTGTACGAAGCCTTGTACAAGTTGAGTGAACGTGGTTTGTTTCAGAAATTTGGTGGCCACGCCATGGCAGCTGGCTTGAGCATGGATGTAAAGAATATCCCTGCCTTGCGCGATCTTTTGCACGTGGAAAGCACGAAACAGAAGATCCCGCAAGCGCAGTATGTGGCCGATGCAGAACTATCGTTGCATCAACTTTCCTACAGCCTACTCAACGATCTTGAGAAGATCGGTCCGTTTGGCAACGGGAACGAAAAGCCGATGTTCTGGCTACGCGATGCGTACGTAACGGAAATGAACTGGTTGGGCAAGGAAAACAAATATTTCTATCTGAAGGTAGCACATCCTGGTACGTTGTCGTACAAAGCCTTGGTGTTTCGTCATCCAGAATGGTACAAGAGGTTAGAGGAACGCAAAGCAAAATCACTGCACTTCTCAATCGATCTCTTGGTTCAGCTGCACGAAAATATCTGGCAGGACAAGAGCACGATACAAATGGTAGTAATCGATTGGCAATAGGCACCTACTATGCATACCTTATAAGACAACCCGATGCCGCAACGAAGCGCATGAAGCCTACTGGCTCGTGCGTTTTTTGTTGGCTAGGTTGATAAACGAAAACCCGAAAAAGAATGAAATCTCGTGGTATTCATCTTGCTTTTTTCGATAGTGTGAAAATAGCAAAACCGAAGGAGGCAAAAAAACCATGCTCATAGAAAAGTCTGGAGACCTTTTAGCGAGCCCTTGTAACGTGATTGCTCACCAATGCAATTGTTTTTCCATGATGGGTGCAGGGATAGCCAAAACCATCAAGGAGCACTACCCCGTGGCATATGAGGCTGATTGTCGCGATGCACGCAAACCCAAGGAGCGACTTGGCGGCTTTTCCGTAGGGTTCGATCCAAAGGACAAGCGTCTTATCGCCAACCTGTACGGCCAATATCGTGCCGGCAGAATAGGTCGTAAAACAAATTACGATGCGCTAGCCTCAGCGTGGATAAACTTCTTAATCTATTTGCGAAGCACACCGCCTCACATCCAAGTGCCGATGATGATCGGTGTGCCTTACAACATCGGATGTGGTTTAGCCGGTGGCGATTGGGACATTGTACGTAAAATTCTGGACGACGGAGCAAAAGCGGAGGGTGTGGATGTCTATGCTTATAAGCTCTAACACACGAAACGAAGGAGGCGCATTCTTGTGCCGATGACACGGTTTAGTGAACTCTTCATCTTCATGGCCGCCATTAGTACGTTCCTTCTGATTCGCATACGCGATGTACACGCAGCAGAACGGATTCTTGAAGATCGGGTGCGACGATTGAGTGGTCAAACCACACGCAAGGAACTCATTGACCACATTGCTGAAAATTGCCCCGATTTCCAAACAAAACAACTGAAACATATGAGCTACAAAAAGCTGTATCGACTAGCCGAGGATATTCAATATAACGACACTCATTTGTATAAAGAGCAATGATGGGTAGATTCTCTTAGCCAACATCAAAAACCCAAAAAATAGAATGAAAACGTGGAGTTTTCGTCTTGCTTTTTTCGATAAGGTGGAAATAACAAGATGAAAAAGGAGAGAAGACAATGACACCTGTTATTTTAGTAGATCCCAAGAGGTTAATAAACAATCCTTTGAGAGAAAAAGCAAGGACTATTCCTGATCGTAATGACGGTCGCTATATTACCATCAAAGAAAGTATCGTGGTCAATGGCATTAAGCAACCACTGTTAGTACAGCAAGGAACCGATATGATCTTAGGAGGACATACAAGACGGGAAATAGCTATGGAATTGAGTATGAATGAAGTGCCGGTTCAATATGTCGATGTGGATGATGAAGAGGCACGTTATATGCTTATCGAAGATAATCTAGATCGTGCTGAAGATGAGAAAGATATTATGAAGATTGCTTGGCAATGTTATGAACTGAAAATGATTACAGGCAAGAAACAAGGGCGTCCGAAAAAAAACAACCCCGGGGAACTGTTTTTAGATGGTAATATTTCCAATAAAATGAATATGTCTGAGACGGCATTTCGACGATATGTTCTCTTAAATAATTTGATTGAACCACTACAGAAGATGGCTAGTGCAGGTCAGATAGGTGTGAAAAGTGGAGCAGTTATAGCACAAATAAGCCCGGAAAACCAAGAAAAGGTATATGAAAGTATTAAAAACCGTGCAATGGCTGCGTCCTATCGTATGAAAGAAGATGAAGCGGAAGGATATCGTCATGCTTTTGAAAAGGATACTTACGATGGGGATCAATCAATGATTTCGAAAGATCAATTCGACGACTTTGACACTATGCATGAAGACGATGATTTAGATTCTTTATTTGAAGATAAAGCAAATCGAGAAAATTACAGTTCAGCTGATTTGCTCTCATTACAAGCTATGCAGAAGTTGCACGGGAAAAGCAATGCCGATGTGCTCCAAATTGCCTATGATGTAGATCGAGAAACTTCATCGCCTATTGAAGAACGTGATGCCCGTATGGATGCTACAACAAAAGTAGCCCAAAAGAAAATGGAATCCGTATTAAGTATCAAAGATGAGAAGGCACAAAAGAAATACGCTGTAACAAAACTAAGGGGCACAGTTCGATCTTATCAATTGGCGGCAGAACGAGCAGAAGTAGAATTAATGACAGAATTAGCTACACTAGCACCTGATACCTATGAGGAAATAGAAGATCAGTGGGGAATTTTAACCAAAGCTTATGAACGAGCGGCACGGAAATTCGAATTAGCTTTACAAACATTACGTGCAAAAGGGAGATAAGGAGGTAGCACAAGATGGCCTATCAGAACAAACCGGGCTATTTTCAAGTGCATGAATCCGGACGTATCATTGCCTATCAAGATCTTGCTTTGCTGAACAGCGCAACAGCAGAAGCGGTAATTTCAACGGATCAGATTAAGCAAATCGCAAACGGTTGTACCAAGCCACGCTTATTATGTCTTTGCCATCCTCTTGAACCTATTATGATGCATTTCCAACGTGTGCGAATCGGTGATGTTACAGCACGTTTTTGGGATAATGCTGCCAATCATTTAACCCATACGGTAGACTGCCCACGTGCTAAGTCTTCGGATGTAAAACAAGGAAGAGAAAGACGGTCAACATTGCCTGGTGTGGAGTGGGAAATGAATGCAGATGGACAAGTGATTGTAGACGTAAATATGGACCCTTTTGCGATTGAAGAAGAGGCAACGGAAATCTCGGTAGATGTAAAATCGTGTGCAACACAAGAACAAAAACAAGGTGGAGCTTTGCGAGCAAGAAACGTCATTGCTTCACGATCAAGTAGCGGAACAAGGCGCAAATCGAAATATGAGGGTTTGATTCGCGTTTGGTACGAGCTTGGAAGAATGTATGCTGCAAAAGAAGCGTATACCCAAGATAAACAAAAAATTGCTTCTAAAAACCTCTCGTTGCAAAATTTGTTATGGGGTATGTGGCGCGTTATGCTAAACACCAAACCAGATGATCCGTTCCAGTTTTCGGTAGCAGGCAAAAAGGCTTCTTTGTTTGCTTATATCCCATCAAAGCAGGCAGAACACAAACGTAGAGTAGGCGAGCAAAAGATTATCGTAGGTCGCGTTAAAAAGGCATGGTTAAAAAACAATGAAATCCATATCAGCTTAGATGGCATTAATACAAGTTGGGATGTTATCACATCACGATCAGGCTTCCCAAGTAATGTAGTACATCGTTTGGCTGCTCTTCGATGTGAATTTGGCGAGGATGGTTTTTATCGAACAACGCATAAACCCGTCTTTGTTTCTATAGCAGAGCCTGGGGCTGTTTGGGTGGATTCAGCATATGAAATGCAAGTGTATCACGAATTGAGAGTAAGAAATTTTACGATCGAGAAGCCAATGCGTGAAACCGATGAATTCTTCCAATATCGTCCTGATTTTGTGCTGCGTGATTTTCGTCAGCCAGTGGTCATCGAAATTTATGGCATGCGTGGTAATAAAGCCTATAATGAGCACAAGGAGTACAAGCGCAAGGTATATACAGCAGCCATGAATCACGGCTTATTGCAATACATTGAGTGGGATGTCACAAGTAAAAATGCATGGCAACATTTTGTAGACGAATTAAATCGATTGAACATGTAAAAAGCGAAATCACCCACTCCGTTATCAGTTTGATGTCAACTATCACCGCTTACGCTTTGCATAGAAGCGGTGGCTTGCCACTGACCTAGTGTTGAAAAGGTGCCTTGACGATTCGCAGTTGTTAAGGCGTCAAACTATTTCCGGTCTAGATGAACAATCGCAATCACAACAAGCAATCCATCGCGCCATCCTTTCCCGAAATGGCGCGACACACCTTCTTTCCATACTTAGGAAGGCTTTTTGCTGTGAAAATACGCTAAATTCAAATTACTTACCACCCCAATATAAGCCTGAAATATTCATAGCAATGTGAAGAGGGTGGTAAAACTGGACGAGATATGGACTATTTGACAAGGGTGATCGAGATTCGGTGCTTTTTCGTATTGAGGATGGCCGTGCGGCATCACTGTCACTTCGGGAGCTGCACGATGGATGAATATGGTTTGGGATGAGGGCGCAATTTTCCCTTGTTTGGTACCGACCGTTTCAAATGGTTATGTCTGAATAGCATCGTATCAAGTGAATTTGGGAATTCGATTCACGTTGAGAAGGGTCTGAATGAATTCCTTGCGGTACACGCATGAACTGCACAGTTTCCAAGTCCAGTATCGTCCGGAATGAACCAACCTCCCCGCGATTTTGACCAATTGATTACGCAGTGTCTCCATCCGGCCTGATTTTATCTTCTCCGGCAGACATAACCGACGAAACCAGTTGTTGAAGTTATAGGCGAGCATGGCAATTTGCAGTTTGACGGCGTTGGACGCAAAGTCCGTGCTGCTCATTTTGTCGCAGGCAAACCCGTTTTTTGCTTCCTTGATGAAATTCTCCATGTGTCCACGCTGACAGTAGAAACGAACTACGTTCTTGGGTTGCAGCGTCATGTTGGTGACAATGAATGTGAACTGATACAGAAGCTCCCCGGCAGGGCGCTCCATCTTGACCACCACTCGACGAGCTTTTGTCCAACTGGCAGCCTGGTACATGAATTCCCGATGATAAACTTCACGCTTGTGCAGATTGTTCGGGTTAAGCAATGAGTCTGCCATGGTCTGTGCCATGGTTTGTAGGCGCGCATTCGACTTGAGGCGGATGACGTACTTATGACGCTTGGCTTCTATAAGCTCAAATAGGTCGGGATCAGCAAAACCACTATCCCCTCGAACGACAACCAGTGCATTCGGTGCCCACTGCTCATAACGACTCAGGATGCGCCCCATAAAGCGCACCGCTTGGCGGGAGGTATATACATTTCCAGCACGTAGCTCAGCGCCCAGGCAATCCCCCGTCAAGCCGTCAAAGCAAAACAGCGGGTGAAACCCATGTTGCTGGTAATGGGCATTGAAATTTGCTCCGTATTGGCTCCCATAAGCTGCGAAACCGGAAGAATCCACGTCGCATACGAATTGTTTCTGGGGCTTTACCTCATACACGCGTCGTTGCAGCGTTTGATTCATATTTTCCAGGGATTTGGCTGTCGAAATGTCAGCCTTCTCAAAGAAGCGAGACATGGTGGGTTGCGAAGCTAAGCGGTCTTTTCCAAACAACGCCGTCAACAATGGCTCAACGGCCAAATCATCTGAGTGGTCATCCGTGTGGTAGCCTGCGAGATGCTGATACACCTTCTGAAGTACAACGTCGCTATTTGGGTGGTCTCGGTGGAAAACAGAATCATGAACGACGAGCAGATCCCTAACTGCATCCGACAACCCAATTTTCTGATCAAATTCCTTGTAAAGAAGCAATCCAGCATCTGAAGTCAAATCTCCGCCGTCGAAATTCACTTTCATCCTTGGGTTGAAGTTCATGGTGAATTCTTGTACGCTGTTCAATAGAAGAGCCTCCTCTGGGTGTTTCGATTCGCACCTTAACACTACCAAAGGTTGGGCTCTTTTCCTATGCAATCACGTCACCTTTTGGGTGAATCGTTAAATCCCTCATAAAGCCTTGCGCCGCTTGTATTCATAGCCCCTTCGGGATCACGCTATGAATATTTCAGGATAAAGGAAGCTACGGGGGACATCAACTCATACCGTATCAGAAAAATCAAATGGGCGATTGGCGAACTTGATTGCATGGGAGTGAATGTGAAGGTCTATAAAGTGCAGTGTATGCAGGGATTGGTGGGAACAATAAAGAAGTTCGTGAATTGATCATATTGACTTTGAATGGACATCTTTTTGATGTTTCAAATAGCATGCACTTATTTTAACGAGGTGGGAGAATACGCTATGGGTGGAAGAGAAGGTGCTTGGGGCTATTTAGCTCAAGCCGTTGTGACGGTGATCAACTCACTCGTGGAAAAAGAATGGACTCATGTGCAGATTGAACCTGATACAGCCAGTAACAAAGTAGACATCGCTTGGTATTTTGATGACATGAACCCCGAAGTCGTACAAGTAAAATCCTCAAAGAATAATTTCACGCACCCCGATATTGTATTATGGCTGGAAACGCTTAGTCAGGACGTTCCTACAGCCGCCGAATACCGTCTGATTCTGATCGGTACATGCAGTGATACGACGAAAAAGATAATTAACAGAATGAGTGAAAATAGAGCTACCGATGATGATTTGAACAGTAGCTCCGTCTTACGGTCAGTAGCAGATAGAGTGAAGATCCAACTGGAGAACAATGATCCTGATGCACTTGAGTCTAAAATAATCAGATATCTGGCGCAGTTTTTATGGAATCACGGTAAACAGTTTAACCCTGTTACATTGGAACTGATGGCAAATGCGTTAGGTTATCAGTTTATGAGATTCTCGACGAACGGAGAGAAAGTGTCGAGAGAGACATTTGAGAGACAACTCTTAGACTGGATTGATTACAATTATTCAACAGATGAGAAACCTGAAAGAAGTAACTTAAAGGTTAATTTTTACCTTTCTAAAATAATTCCGATGTCTCATGCCATGGATGCTCAACATACGAACCTGGCTAAAACCCTTTTTCCAAAATTACGAGATGACGCTATTGAACTCTATGAGGAAATCAATCAAAGAACAGTTTCACGGAAAGAGCGTGACATGCCATCCCAATCTACAGGCAATTTTGGATTCACCTTATATAAACACGTTCCATGCGAATTTGGTCGCAAGCGTAAGGAAGAATTTAAATCTTTGACACTGAAAATTTTAGGAAAAGAGCCAGATGATAAGTTTTTCTATGTGGGGAATTTGATGGAGCCAGTTTTGCGAGTGCAATATCCCTGGGGAGGATCGCCTGTAGAAAGGATTGGTACGACGGAAGAAAAAGAGAAATATGAGTTAATGATTGAGCTTGAAGAAATGTTGCAAAGACTGGAATCGGAATTAGATATGTTTACGTACTTGGATTCATATTATGTAGTCCCCATGGTACTTCATAATATTGGAACAAAGCACGATAAGAAAATTCGCGTTAAGATTGACGTGCCGAAAAAAGCGACTGTTGTCTCTCAACAATCAATCAAGATACCCGATGTGCAAGTCATCCAGGACTTTACAGGATTCAACGGGATACTGCACATGGTGTTGATCCACCCAGAGGATAGTATCCTAACGCAGTATCTATATCGAGCATATCAAAACCCATATGATCAGGTCTTGGCGACCTTAAAGCACGGTGAGCATGCAAGTGAAGTTTTTCAGCGTTACGTCGATAGTTTGTTTGATTTCAGAATATACGAAGAAGAAGGACAACATGTATTAGTTTTTGATTTTGCTGAAATTAACCCGAAAGAAATATTAGCATTCCCTTGTTTCTTGCTGATTCAATCGGATGAATCACTGGAGTTAGTATACGAAATCACATCACAAAATTTACCTGATGTTTCCAAAGGTACACTCTTATACACCGTTTAACAGTTCGTGTAACATCGTGATATAGTCAGGTATTTAAAGTTTGAGTGCCCTTGCACCCTATTCCCAGCAGGCATACAAGAGATGCGATCTTTCGCGAGAGGGATCCGCAAAGATTTGGCGGCTGTATCTGCAGGTATTGGAGGTCCATGGAGCAATGGGCAGTTGGAGGGACAAATCAACCGACTGAAAATGCTCAAGCGTCAAATGTTTGGACGAGCGGGGTTTGACCTGCTGCGAGCCCGTGTCCTCTATCA
>JAKADA010000068.1 GCA_021820975.1 Bacillota bacterium | reverse complement strand
TCGCTACAGGTTGTACGTTTGGCAAAGGCAACATCGTTAAAGAACCACTAGGTAAATTTGCTTTGACGCTGATTGATACACGGACCAAGCGTGCCGTTCGCGTCTCCTCCAAGTATGATCGCATGAAGTGGATTGGCTATAAAATCAAACATGCAGCAGCGACGACAGCCTATATCGTTACCGTAAATAGGTATACTCCGAGATCGTATCCCCAGTGCACAACATCGCTTTTATCGCAATCGTAAAGGCTTTGTACGAGAACGTCTTGACGTATACCTATCGTTATGTTGCGGATGACGGAGTTCGCACCCGCAACATTCAGCTTGAGAAGCTGACTGAGCACCCGTTTTAGACTATTCCGTGCTTCTCATTTTATCTGTAAGATTTAGTCTGCAAAATTCACGCTTATTCAAACCTTCGTACCAAACTCACTCATCTCGAAACAGGCGAATAAAGTCATCGGTTGACCAGTTTGCTTGTCGTAAATTAATTTCGTGTCAACCACATTAGCCCCGCTTCCATATCAGTAATTCACATTATAACTGAATTTGAATCGGACATTAAAATAATTATTTACTCTTGTCCGGTGCTACCAAACACTCACCAACGCATCGCGTTTCTGCAAGTATTCGTCATATGTCCCTGTAAAATCAATCACACCTGCGGGGGTCAACTCAATAATGCGGTTGGCGACGTCAGCAATCAACTGTCTCGCGTGCGTCACGAAAATGACACCTCCATCAAACTCGGCCAACGCCTTTGTGAGCGCGTCAATCGACTCCAGATCCAGGTGGTTTGTCGGTTCATCCAGCAATAGTACATTGCCCTGCAACAACAACATCTTTCCGATCATGAGCCGGGCCGCTTCTCCACCGGATAGCACATTGGTAGATTTATGCACCTCTTCCTTGGAAAACAGCATCCGCCCCAGAATGCTGCGAATCGTTTGCTGATCCGCCTCATCATCGAAACTTTTCAGCCATTCATAGACAGTAGTATCTTTGCGAATGGTCTCATTATGATCCTGCGTGAAATAGGTGGAAAGTACAGACTGACCCCAGTTCACAGTCCCAGCATCCGGCTCAAGACTACCCGTCATCACATTCATTAGCGTGGTCTTACCAATTCCGTTGGCCCCGATCACAGCCACCTTGTCGGCATTTGTGATCTCCAGGGTGACGTTATTTAGCACATGCAGATCTCCATAAGATTTGCTCACTTTGTTTAACGACAGAATCTGCTTGCCAAGCGGCTGTTTAAAGGTAAATTTGATATACGGCGATACCCGCGACGAGGGACGGATTTCCTGTATTTCAATCTTCTCGATCTGCTTTTGCCGACTAGTCGCCTGTTTCGCTTTACTCTTATTGGCCGAGAACCGCGCCACAAATTCGTGCAGTTCCTTGATCTTTTCCTGATTCCGCGCGTTTTCCGCCTGTAGTTGCTCACGGGCAAGCGTGCTAGCAGCCACAAAGTAATCGTAGTTACCGGTAAACAACGAAATTTGTTTGTAGTCAACATCCACCATGTGCGTACAAACGGTATTCAAGAAATGCCGATCGTGCGAGATAATCACCATGGTGCCTTTGTGCCCAAGGAGGAAATTTTCCAACCAGCGAATCGTATGCAAATCCAGATGGTTCGTCGGTTCGTCCAGCAACAAAACGTCTGGCCTGCCGAACAGTACCTGCGCCAACAGGACGCGCAATTTTAGTCCGCCTATCATTGAACTCATTAAATCTTCGTGTTTCTCAACTGATATACCCAATCCTTCCAGCAACTCTGCAGCAAAATACTCTGCAGAATACCCATCCATTTCGGCAAAGGCACTCTCCAATTCCCCGATCCGCATACCATCCTCTTCCGTCATCTCCGGCAAAGCGTAGAGGCGTTCCCGTTCCTTAATCACAGTCCATAGATCTGGATAACCCATTAGGACCGTATCGATCACCTTGTGTTCATCGAACTGGTAATGATCCTGCTGTAGAACACCGACCCTGATGCCAGGTGCCACAGTCACAACACCCGAACTCGGCTCAAACTCACCAACCAGGATCTTCATAAAAGTCGATTTACCGGATCCATTCGCCCCAATCAATCCATACCTGTTACCTTTATCAAAACTCAAGTTGACATCCTCAAATAAAATCCGGCTGCCAAACGACAGTGATAAATCCTTAACTCGAATCATCCGCCAGTTCCTCTCTACCACCATAATCATGCTACATACACTGAGTGTATATTGTACATATCTTTTGCTTCTCGTCAATTTTGCTTTGTACTATAAGGTAAAATAAGAATATACATGAATAAGATAGGAGTATATATGTCGATACCACTGATTCTTGCTGTAGTTTTTGTAGTCTTCCTGGGTGCTCTTACACGAACCACGTTTGGCTTCGGAGAAGCTGTAGTAAGTATGCCACTACTGACATTACTCCCCGTTAATTTGCACACTTCTGTTTCATTGATGGGACTTGTTGGGCTTACTGTAGCATCACTTACTGTAACAACAGGTTGGCGGCATATCAATCGTAGGGCACTAATTCCACTGGTTTTTGCCGCTCTTGTTGGAATTCCTATCGGACTGGCCATGGTTACTGTTGTTCCAACAAAAATAATAACTGCGCTACTCGGTATTGCACTTATTGCTTATGGGATTTACTCTTTAACTCGACATTTCTTAAGTTCCACTGAAACGAAAGATAGGCTCCATCATCCGCTATGGGGCTTATTGTTTGGTTTTGCCTCTGGTGTATTTGGCAGCGCCTATAACTTTAATGGTGTCCCAGTTGCAGTTTACGGTTCATTACGTGGTTGGTATCCAAACAAATTCCGCAGCACAATGCAAGCTTATTTTTTCATATCGGGTACACTTATCGTTGCTGGTCAGGGAATAGATGGAATATGGAATATTAACATGTTTACACTGTATCTATTTTCCATGCCAGCAATGATTGCAGCCATTATAGTTGGCACCATACTACATCAAAAGATCCCTATAGCTAAGTTTCAGCGCTATGTATTTCTCCTAATTGCAACTCTAGGAGTTGTATTGTTCGTTAAATCAATAATTTGATAATTATTCAAGATTTCTCTACTGCGGTTGTCTCTTGTCATTGGGAAGACCCCTTGTTAGTGAATAATCATGCAAAACAATGACGGTACACATACTAGAAGTCTTGCCACGATTTTTGCCGATTACAACGTATTTGAAATTCTGTTTTTGCGATTGTTTTATGAATAGACCGTTCTTCGCTCTTGGAATTCCTAAAAATCTCATCCACACGGTTTGCACATCGATGATATTCGATACCTTTACAAATATTGGTCCATCCTTCCTTTAACATATTTTCACCTCATGTATGATCAATGCAAATACGATATTACCAAATACCGGGGAACATTCTTTTTGTAGAATGCATGTAATTCAAATACTTATCACCAAAGTGATGAATCATAGCCCGTTCTTCTATATGAATTCTATACCCATAAAACAACAGTAAGCCGACTCCACACAAGAGAGCACCCCACCAAGTTCGAAGTCCAAGCCCGGTGCCAATAGCCGTTACCCACCCACCTGTATACGACGGGTGACGAATTAGACGATACCAACCGGATTGGATGATCTCTTGATTAGAAACGACACCGACAACTGGCGAAAAGAATCTCCCCAATTGATAAATAGCTGAAAATCGAACAATCATACCAATAATCATCAAAGTGAATCCCAAATAACGTGTCCACAAAGGAATAAGACCAATACGATTCATCGATAAAACGATTGCAATCGCAATGAGAACATACATACCAAAAATAATGAGAAAAGCTGACCCGCGGTCTTTATTTTGTTTCTTCGGTTGCCCACGATGTAACCTGCGCGCTCTCATTCCAAAAATGATTTCCACAGCAAACCAAAGATAAAAAATGATCCAAAAGGCCCAGCCTTCATAGATATATGCATACATTTATAATCGCCCCTGCAAGCAAAAGCATTAGACAACCATTCGAAGAAATCAATTCTGCATGATAAACAAGCGGATGAAATGATCCGAAAGCGAATCTGCGTGCCATAGTACTCAATTTAGATTGTGGTTTAGACACCAGATATGGCTAAATTGGGTTTGTTAAGAACACAATCCAAGCCAGAAAGGAGCACCTTTTGGGTGAATTATACACTAAAAAACTGCCTTAAGAATAGATGAATGCTCATGAAAAGAGTCTGTTCATCCGAGATCGATAATTTGTGAGGATAAACGCCATGTTCGTAATTCAAAGGACTGGCGCAATAAATACTCGGGCCCTGGATTACGGAATGGGTGATAAATGGGGAAGAGCGACAAACCAGGAACGTTTACGTCACGCGCGACTGGGCACGGCAGCCGATCTCTATACCCATTTTTTGGCCATAGAGCCATTTCCGAAAATAAAAAAACCGCGTAATGGCGCGGTTATTATGGAGCGGATGACGGGGTTCGAACCCGCAACATTCAGCTTGGGAAGCTGACGCTCTGCCAATTGAACTACATCCGCAAAATCAATTCGTAATTTATTATACAGTTACAAAGTCATTGATGCAAGGATCTCCTAACTATACTCTAAAAGTCAGGAGGTCTCTCGTAATCTATCTGCTTTTATCCTCCGATATGCGACATCTCCACTTTGCTCTTTACCATGGTTTGTGAAGAACGCAATTCCGAGTAGCGATCATCCCGTTTTGACCAAATCGAACGAATTTGGTCCGTGATCACCTCGTCGGATTCTCCTTGTCGAAGGTAATGCTGCAAATCAAAACCACTTGACGCAAACAAGCATAGAAATAATTTTCCTTGAGCAGATAAACGCGCTCGCGTACAAGCACCACAAAAAGGTGCTGTCACCGAAGAAATAAGACCAATTTCCCCTTGCCCATCCGCGTATTGATAGCGTGTCGCGACTTCTCCAGGTTGTGAGCGTTGCACAGGTACAAGAGGCCAACGATCGTGTATAGAATTCACTATGTCTTTAGCAGGATACACTTGTTGCATTTCCCAATGATTTGTATTACCGACATCCATATACTCTACAAAACGTACAATGACACCCGTTCCTCGAAATCGTTCTGCCATAGGAACCACTTGTGTATCGTTAGTTCCTTTGATTACAACCATATTTACCTTAACCGGCGTTAACTGCGCCTCGAGCGCGGCATCAATGGCAGACAAAATAGTTTCTGAACGACAATCCACATCATTGAGGCGCATAAATGTATCATCATCCAATGAATCTAAACTAATTGTCACGCGTTTAAGCCCAGCCTCTTTAAGCCGCTTTGCTTTTTCGTGGGTTAAGAGCGAACCGTTTGTCGTTAAGGATATATCTTCAACGAGCGCAATACTAGCTAGTCGAGCAATGAGATACTCGAGATTTGGACGCAATAACGGCTCCCCACCCGTAAGTCGCAATTTGCGAACACCTAAAGAAACAAAAATACGAGCAAGGCGTTCAATTTCATCATCAGTAAGTAACGTATCCTTCGGTAAAAATTGAAAGTTGGGACCGAATACTTCTTTTGGCATACAATATCGACAACGGAAGTTACACCGATCCGTGAGCGAAATGCGTAAATCTCGCAAAGGACGAAACAACGTGTCTGTGAGCATTGCCATCGTACACCACCTTATCGTCTTACCAAGACCGATACCGCTGGCGCGAGCGATATTGAATAGGTGCTCGCCACGGATAACGAATCGGCGCACTATAAATATGGACGAGCCTTGTAAACGGTGAAACAGCAAACAACGTAAATGCACTAATGATGTGTATTTTAAGAACAAGTGGAACGCTGACCATCAACGACGCATTCGGGTGAAAAGTAAGTACTCCGCGAATCCACGGACCAATTGTTAAACGGTACTCATAGGCACCGATAAGATTATTATAAAAGACAGTTTCCAAAACCGTTACAGAAAACTTACCCAAACTTACTCAGGCTCGTTTTCTACTTATTGTTCGCTCTCCGCTTTTGGAACCACGGTATCCTATGCTGGAGTCTGGCCGTTAACGGTGGCGAATGACTGTACTA
>JAKADA010000067.1 GCA_021820975.1 Bacillota bacterium | reverse complement strand
TTAGTTTTCAAGGATCCACCGGGCTTTCTTGCTCGCCCGTGTCGTCCGTCTCTCGCGGCGACAGGTATCAATATACCATCCTAGAAATCGAAAGTCAACCTAATATGGATAAGGAAGTTTGTACCATACCCCAATATAGATATTGTCCATGAAACCAGTCTATCTATGTAATGTACTCTTTGATTCCGATTCGTTTTCACAGCGTACTATCGTCTATACGATAAGTTACCATTATTTGAAGAGGGAAATTTCTCAAAAGTATTGTCCAGCATCTTGCGACAAACTTAAAAATTAGCGATAATGATTTTGTGAAGAATCTCACAGACTGCCTAGTAGATTATTATTGAATTCCAGCTTGAAATAACCATTATTCTATAGTCCGATTGTCAGTCTCATCGAGTCGGATTAACTATACATTCGATGGATACCTAAATCACAAAGAAACATTACATAGTTTCGCCAATTGCACACAATTTTGCAGGTCACAAAACACTAAATCCCTGATATACTATCCATATGGACGTTGCGTAATTGTTTTATAGGCTAAAAGGATCATCTTTATTCCTTTTTTTGTAATATGCGAAATAAAGGTGTTTCTTTATTACTTTTCAAGGAGGCGTCGCTATGAGTAGCTATGCCAAACTTGATTCTAAAGTAGAGATTGGAAAGAATTCGATGAGCATTCCTTCATCAACAATGTGTACAGAGCAAGGTGAACTAAATCGAACCTTGTTTGAAGCTATCTTTGATCGTGCAAGTGACGGATACGTGGTCATGGATGAGTCCTTACACGTTCAATACATGAACCAAACGGCCATTACATGGTTTGGTGATTCAGAACTTGGTCATGTGACATGCGGTCAACTTGTACATTGTAAAACAGAACAAGGCAATAGTTTGCAAAGCAACCACTGCTTCGGATGCTTTGCCTTAAACCATCACACATCACTTACTGAAGAACAAATGACAATCACACAGCAAAGTGGAAAACAAATTGCTGCTAGTGTTAGTTATAGCTACATTCCCTATGAACACGGTCGCTATTTGTTAATGGCGATACGCGACGTGTCTGCGCAAAAGAAACTCGAACATGAGCGCACGATGAATGAAGCATTGCAACTGACCATTGAAGAGAGAGAACGCATTGCGCGCGATTTACACGACACCGTTGCGCAAGATATGGCCTATGCAAGTTTGCAAATTAAGCGGCTACGAAAAGAAGTAACAAATACTACCCATTCTGCATCAAACGCCACGAATTCTTTGCAGGTTGCGGATTCTTTGAAGTTAGCTGATTCTTTAAAGCTAATCAGCGAATCTATCGACCATAGCATCGATGAATTACGAAGCTCTCTGTATGACTTGAATTTTGTTCTTGAAACTGACTTTGTTCAATTCGTTAAAGATAACGCACTTCGCCTTGAAGAGCGTTTAGGGATCTCAACTTCCGTTCACGTACAAGATACATGCGGTTCTTGGCCTGATAAAATCGAAGAGCAACTTGCACGTATCGTAAAAGAGGTTTTTACCAATATCCATAAGCATGCTAAAGCAAAACATGTAAACATTACGATTGATCGAAACGCAAAAGCCATGCAAGTAACCATTCAAGATGATGGATGTGGTTTTGCCATTAGCGACAAATCCAAAACAGAGCACTTTGGTTTTCGATCTATCGTTGAACGGTGCAATCTGCTTGGAGGGAAGGCTACTGTTCTTACGGAGAAAGGGCAAGGAACTACGTGGCACTTCTTTGTACCGGAAAAATCAGAAATGGTGTCTTGATCAGGAAGTGATCGAAGACACCATTTCTGATTTGCGAATTAAGACTCCTGCTTGGGATCGTCTACCACAAGCCCCTCTCGAACGGCGTAAGTTGCTGCCTCCACACGATTCGATACATGTAATTTATCCAGTATGTTACGGACGTGATTACGCACTGTATTTTCACTTATATAAAGGCGTTTTGCAATATCTCGATTCGATGCCCCTGTACCTAACTCCCGCAATACTTCAATTTCTCGAGCCGTTAAAGGTTCTGCTCTGTCTTCGGAATTTCCAGTAACCGTCTTTGGTCTAGACATTTCCGATAAGATACGTAAAGCAAGATTACTCGGTACAACGGCCTCGCCAAGCGATACGCTTTTTACTGCATGAAGCAGTTCATCCGGATCCACCGTTTTAATTACATATCCCTGTGCACCGCATTTGACCGCTTCAAACAGAGAACGTTCGTCTTCATTGACGGTTAAAATGAGAATTCGAATGCGCGAATCAATTTCTCGAATTCGTTTCGTGGCTTCCATACCACCCATAATCGGCATAAATAAATCCATAATCAACACATCAGGCTGCAGTTTTTGAACGAGCGATACCGCATCACGCCCATTCTCTGCTTCACCAACCACCTCAAATTGCGGATCACTGCCTAGAATACCGATGACGCCCTTACGAAACAGATGATGATCGTCTACTACAGCGATTCGAATATTCATCTGTATTCCTCCTTAGGAAACAAACTGTTGGATAGAAAGAAGATGTTTTGCCATCTGAGATAATTCGCCTAACGATAGATCGATTCGGTCCGCTGCTTCAGACTGTTCGGTCGTCGTAGCAGATACTTCCTCAGTCAAAGCCATTGTTTGTGCAACGACTTCATGCAATCCTCGTGCGAGTTCACCCAATTCAATATTTTGATTACGTTGTACTTCAACTTGACCATCGACTTCCAACACTAAAGACGTAACCACTTGTGCCGCATCAAATATTGATTCAAGGGATCCTTCAATGCCAGATAATGCAGTTTCTACTTGTGCAAAGGATTCCTTCGTTACGTCAACAGCTCGATTGACATCCCCAATATGTTCAACCATGGAAGTGACTACTTCCTGAATTTCCTTACTGGATACTTGACTTTGTTCAGCTAAAACTCGAACTTCATTAGCTACCACCGCAAACCCTTTACCTGCATCTCCAGCTCGTGCAGCCTCAATAGAAGCATTCAACGCAATTAAATTAGTGCGATGAGCTATATCTTCAATAGCCTGTAATATTTTCCCAACGTTTTGCGCACTAGATACAAGTCCCTGTGTCATGGATCGCGTATCCACTAACGCACCTTGTGCAGATACAAGTTCTGTTGTGATTATTTCTACCTTTTGATTGCCAACATGAATTTGCGTATCGAGCTGTTCAACAGCATTTTTGCCATTTGTTACTTTTTTTAACAACGCTTCAAAACTTGCAGTAGTATACTCTGCGATCTGTAATTGTCTTTCGGCAATTTCATGCGCATGGACAGCTCCCTGCGTCATATCCGTCACCGCCTCTGCAATTGCGGCAGCACCTTCTTTAGCCTCAGAGGCTTTTGAAGAAACATTTTCCACTGTCATAGAAATAGTACTTGAAGATTCTGCCGCTGACCGTTGATAATTTTGCAAGATGTCCAAGGTTTGCACAAATACCTCGGTCACATCACTGATCTCATTTTTCATACGAGAACGGGGTAATACAAAGTCAAATTGTCCCTTTTGCACCGCCTCTGCAGCTTTTCGTAACAGCGTCACTTGTCTCAAAATATAACGTGACCCTACGGCAGCTAAGATGGCTTGCCAAATAACACCTAACGCAAGCACAACGTATGTCAAGTACAGCATGGTATTCCCAGACATAACTCGTGAATGCATAAAACTGACTAAAAGACCACTTATGCCATACGTAATTACAGACACTACTATTGTAACGAATAATAATTGTAATTCCAATCTTCTCTTCAGATAAATCCCTCCGATTAATCATACGCTTACGACACAACTAGACTATCCGCACTTTGTCTCCGTCAAAGCTTATGCCATGGACAGCAAAAGATAAATAGTCATTTATGATACTAATATTAGTCTGAAATAGTCTATCTATCATTTCATTTAATACCTAAAATGTGTAAACAAATTACATCATTATAGTAGTATTAAGAGGGATTTACGTCAATGGAAGTTCCCATCGCAAAAAGGAGTTCAGACAATCGCGTCTGACGCTCCTTTTTGTAAAATCACTTACGCACGCGGTTGATACACACACATTGGGTCACTTTCCAAGTAATCACCTGTCAAGGCGTAAGCACGCGATCTTGATCCACCGCATATCGATCGAAACTCGCAACGTCCACATTTTCCTTTTAACAACGATCCATCTCGTAGTTTTTTAAATAATGGAGATTGACGATAGATGTCAGATAGTTTTTGTTGACGGACATTACCTGCAACAACAGGTAAAAAACCACTCGGATAGACATCTCCAGTATGTGACACAAAGGCAAAACCATTCCCATCATTGACACCCTTAGCTGCGCGAAGCGGACCGTCAAACAAGTGAAATCCTCGATCCTGAGAAAGTGAAGAGACATCGCTTGATGTTTCGGCTTGACGATGTTGCAACACAACACGTCGATAATGAGGTGCCTCTGTTGTCTTCACGTCAAAAGAGCGCGTGCGGGATTGTTCGATCAACCATTGCATAATACGCTCATGTTCTTGCGCACTAACCATATCTTCCACACGGGCACGACCTGTTGGCACCAGAAAGAAAACACTCCAAAGCACCGTGTTGAATTGCTCAGCAATATCCGCAATGTGGGGTAAATCATCAAGATTATAACGCGTAACTGTCGTATTGAGTTGAATCGGAATATTGAGATCTTGCAACATTTTCAATGCTTGAATAGTCAAGTCATACGAACCCTTAGTACCACGAAAACGATCATGAATTACTGCCGTTGAACCGTCTAAACTAAAAGCCCAACGAGTGAGACCGGCTTCCTTTGCACGTCTGATCGCATCTTTCGTTACTTTTGGCGTAGCACTTGGCGTGATAGATACTGCTAGTCCCGATGCTGTTCCATAGCGAATAAATTCAAATAGATCTTCACGTTCGAGAGGATCCCCACCTGTAAACACCAGTAATGGACGATCCATTGATACGATATCATCGATAAGTTTTATACCCTCTTTTGTAGTTAACTCCCTAGGATCTCGCATTTTTTGCGCTTGTGCACGACAATGTAAACAATGCAATTGACAAGCGCGAGTTACTTCCCATATCACAATAAACGGTGTTTCATTAAAATTACGCTGCCATGGTCTTACTTGCTCCTGAGTTGCCATTTGTATAAAACCTCCCGCAAAAAAACATCGATACACCACTGTTACCATACAGTAGCATACCGATCTATGATGTGATCCATATCACCTAATAAAGGATAGAAGAAGTGCCTTCATCTGTCCGATTTCGCAACTCGTGATGCAAAACAGGTAGACTAACTTGAACACGCGTTCCTACACCAACTTGACTTTCAATATTCATATGGCCAAAATGAGCCTCAACGATGCGATGGCATACCATCAGGCCAAGTCCCGTTCCACTTTCTTTCGTCGAAAAAAAAGGATCCGTCATTCGTGAAATTACTTCAGGCGGAACTCCTTCACCTTCATCCTCGACAAAAACGGTCACTTGATCCTTATCATAAGTCCCCCCAATCGTAACAACACCACCAGAAGGCATTGCTTCAATAGCATTTTTGATCAGATTGACAAAAAGTTGTTTAAGCTGATTGACATCACATTCAATCTTGTCTGAGATGGGTTTGATGACGAACTCAATCTTGACATTTTTAACAAGAGCCTGAGGAGTGAGCAAAGTCACGACATCTTGCAAAAGTTCAGCAATACTTGCCTTTGTGAACCGAATAGCCTGAGGCTTAGAAAATACGAGCAATTCGTTAACAATTAACTCAATGCGTGCAAGCTCAGACTTCATAATACTTAAATATCGAGATTCTCGGTCCGTCTGATCAATTCCCTTTGCATCACGCCCACATTGTTCTAATAATTGCAAAAAGCCGCGCAATGCAGTAAGAGGGTTTCGTATCTCATGAGCAACACCAGCTGCCAACTTGTTTCTGCCCTCCTGTAATGACCGAAAGTTGACGAAGTTGCCTGTCCAAAGTTTGCTCGATACAATGTCCATATCCTGAAGAAAGAAAAAACGTCTCTGTTTTCGTCATGCTGCACGAACAGCATC
>JAKADA010000006.1 GCA_021820975.1 Bacillota bacterium | reverse complement strand
CTGCAGGTATTGGAGGTCCATGGAGCAATGGGCAGTTGGAGGGACAAATCAACCGACTGAAAATGCTCAAGCGTCAAATGTTTGGACGAGCGGGGTTTGACCTGCTGCGAGCCCGTGTCCTCTATCATGCCTGAATGGAGGGTGTGTCAAATAATGTCGATGCTGATGCAATCATCTTATTTGATTCACCAAAGTCTCGCAAGAACCAAAACTAACTTAGCAAATACAGCCCAATTGCAAACACCACAATACTCGGATAGACGATAATCTTAGGTCCGAATTTGTCCGACCATCGTCCAGTGAACAGTCGGAAAATCAAGATGAACACTGCATAAGCAATGAAAAAGTAACTGGCAGCACTTACTAAACCTAAATTTTTTGCATAAAGAGATAGGAAGGCTGAAACGCCTGAGTAAGCAAATGCCAACAAAAAAGTTGCCAGTGCAAATGGAGCAGCCTTTTTGTCAATAATGTCGTTGAATGAGAATGGTTGTTTTTTGCTAAGATGTTTATCTTCGACGGAGTGTTGTGGTTCCTTCATAAGTACGGCAAACACGATATTTATCGCTGAAATCGCCATACAAATAACAAAGGCCAAGTTGTACGCGTTTATATTCCCCAGGTTCAGTCCAATGAACGGTCCGAAAACCATGGCAAGAATCATCGTCATCGAAAAATAACTTAATCCCTCACCGCGCCTTGAAACCGGTATAAGTTCTGCGCAAATCGTACCTTTTACTGTTGTGATAATACCGAACGTAATTCCATGAAAAATACGTAAAGCAAACAATGCCCAGATGTTAGTAGCGAATGGATAAAACAACGTTGCAATAAAAAAGAGCCCAGCAGAGTACACAAGCAGTTTTTTCTGTGAAAATTTACTTACCCATTGACCAGCAAGCGGTCGAACTAAAATGGCAGGAATTAAAAATAGCGTCAACATCAAACCAACTTGAACCGCGCCAGTATGGAGCGTTCCAACTAGGTATAAAGGGAGCGCGGTTAGTAGAATGTAAAAGGCTAAAAAGATGAAAAAGCTAATCGTGGTCACACTAATGAAATCCTTCGTCCATAACTTTTCTTTCTCCATTTCTTCGATCCACCTTATCTAATTGTTGAAATCATCCAGGAACGTTCGGAGAAAAATCTGGTTTAGCCACAATTTTTGAGGGTCTGTGGTTAAAAAAGTGATCGCATTGAACATTTGTGGGGTCCGGACCTCAGCGATAATACAACTTTTAAGTCGATGACTCTTCATTCGTCATGATAAAATCGAGTCACAAAAATATATCGTGTTACTATAACGTTGTTAGTATATCACCAAAAATATATGCGTGTTATTTGTATTTATCATCAATTTAATGCATTATTGTAATAATACTTGTCTGTGGGAGATATGCGTTATGGATTTAGATCAGTTGAAGTATTTTCAAGCATTGGCTCATGCAAAGAATTTCACAAAGGCATCCGAGGAATTGTCCCTCTCGCAACCGGCACTGAGTCGATCAATTGCCCGACTTGAAGAGGAGATTGGAGTTCCTCTGTTTGAAAGGAAGAGCCGTATCGTAATCTTGAACAGGTATGGACAAATTCTGCACGAGCATGCCAATCGAGCCTTATCCGAAATTGCCGAAGCACAGCATGAAATTAACGATTTAGTAAATCCACTACAAGGGACAATTTCACTAGCATTTATTCAGACATTGGGATTCAGTTTCGTGCCAGACTTAATTAGCAACTTTAAAAAACAATATCCCGACGTTAAATTTCAACTGTCACAAGATACGACGAACAAGATCCTGAGCCAAATAGAAGCTGCAGAGATTGATATTGGTTTTTGTTCACCACAAGAGTCCATGAATGGTTTGAGCCAATTTTCAATCGCAGAAGAGGAATTGTTTTTAATCGTGTCGACCGAGCATCAATTAGCAGGGATGGAGCAAATTGATTTACTTCAGGTAGCTGATGAACCATTTGTCTCATTCAAAAATGAAACTGCACTTCGTGATGTGATTGAAACCCTTTGTCAAGAAGTGGGATTCCATCCGAATATAATTTTTGAGGGCATCGACGAAAGAACTGTTGCCGGACTTGTCGGAGCAAAATTTGGAGTAGCGTTAGTCCCAATGACTCCGGAACTGGATCAAGAAAATTTGTCAATTATCCAGATCAAAAAGCCCAGGTGTTTGAGGAAAATTCATACGGTTTGGAGAAAGGAAGGATATATGTCACCTGTTGTAAAACAATTTAAGAATTTTGTTGAAAGGGTCATGCGAATACCAGACTAGAGTTCCATAGTAAACGTGCAGTGGCCAAATCAGGCGCATCGAGCATCGCCACCCTGCCATCAATCCAGACATAAAAGCCGAATCCTCTAAGGGTTTGGCTTTTATTTGTGATGGCCACTATTGCATGTTTGCAAACAAAAAAATGCAACGTGAGATACCCACGTCGCGCAAGAATTACCATCATAGGGGGTCAATAATGTTACGAGTTCATTATAAGACGCTCTCATGACATGCAGATTACAGGTGTTTGAAAATCACATTACTCAAATGTGCCCTACCGATTTGTTGAGCAATTCTATACACTAAAAGCCTCCCTACGTTTGGCAAGAAGGTGTGTCGCGCCACTCCGGGAAAGGAGGACGCGATGGACGATTCGTAGCGTATTTGGACAAATCGTACTCAGTGAACCCGTGTTCAATACGGATAACCCAAAATGTTTCATTACTTCCTTTACCTTTTGGCATCTTTCTCGCTGCTTGATAACGGCAAGGGGCGCACCTCCTACGGTAGAAACAAAATAGGATGATTCATTTCAATAGAGATCAATCAACAGAAACTGTGTGCCTGATACTGTCTGAAGGTTAAGGTTTGTAACGTCTGTGATGCGTACAGAATCTCGTCTTTTCAACGCAAAATCTTCATTCACGGTTAGATCCCCTTCAATAACAAACAGGAACATTCTACGATTGGGTTCCTGTGTGTACTGTAGGGACTTATCTGCTTCTAATTCAGAAAGATAGATAGTCAAATCTTGATGAATATAGGCTATCTTTTCCGGCAATGACTGATTCGACACGACAGGCAGTAAAGTGTTTTTCATGCTTTCTTCGTTATAAGCAATCTGTTCATAGGATGGTTGCAACAGTCGTTCATTCGGCTCGAACCAAATTTGTAGAAAATTAACATATTCAGTTGAGGATGGATTCATCTCTGAGTGAACTACACCAGTACCAGCACTCATCCTTTGAATTTCTCCACGCTTGATGATTTGGGTTGTTCCCGTACTGTCTTGATGTTCTAATTTCCCTCTCAAAACAATCGACACAATTTCCATTTCACGATGCGGATGCGTGCCAAAACCGGTCTCTGGTTGCACGATATCGTCATTAAGAACCCGCATAGATCCGAATTTCACATTGTCTGGATCATAATAATTCGCGAAAGAAAAACTATGATACGTCTTTAACCAACCATGATTTGATCCATTACGCGAGTCTGCTTTATATACGTTGATCATTCGGTACGCCTCCTAAAACCTAGTCTTTCCTTTACGCGTTCATGTCACGAATCTGTTCACGTACTTCATCTAACTGTTTTTGAACATCTATTTGCATGTTGATTATTTTTTCTATGGAAGCTTCTACACGGTGCAAATGACCCTGAATATCATCAATTTCTTGTTCAGCCTTAAAATTTACTGCAAAATCCACAAGGGTTTCTTGTTTATCCCTTGATGCTTGGCGATTTTGACTCATCATAATAAAAGGCGCTTGAAACGCGGCTGTAAAAGACAGGACCAGATTTAGTAAAATGAACGGATATTGGTCAAACCGTATGGGTGAAACACTATTCCATATCATCCACAGAACCAAGAAGGAACCAAAAATAATGATAAATCGCCAACTACCGCCAAATTGTGCAATTTTATCAGCAAGATGATCGGATTTTCGCGTGTGACGTGTATACTCTTGATTAATATGATCAAGCACTTGTTCCTCATATCCATGAAGAATTCGTTCAATTCTCTCTTCTACGTTTTTGTGCGGATTTTTAGGCATACAATCACTCCAAACATTTTTTTGGTAGAATAGTTCGAGTATTATTGTACATGATGGATGAATTTAATGAAAAGAAGGATGATTAAGATGGCTTGGACACTTATTGCCAAGGAATCGGATATACCTGTGCAAGAATGTAAGTATTTTGTCGTGGATGATGTGGAAATTACCATCTACCACTTAGTTGACGGTTTTTACGCCACATCCGATACTTGTACGCACGAAGACTGTTCGCTTTCACAAGATGGGGAAATTGATCACCAAGAGATTATTTGCAAATGTCATGGTGGTGCTTTTAACATCAAAACGGGTAAAGCAACTCGCATGCCTTGCATATCGCCGATAGAAACATTTCCGATCCGTTGTCACGATGGACAAATAGAAGTTGATATATCGTGACATAAAATTGGTGCAACTGGGCAACCTCAAAAAAGAAAATTTTTTCTTTGAGGAGACTGTCCATGAATACGTTGGCTAAAGTGATCGGCACTTGTATAGTTTCCATTTGCTCATTAACACCGTCATTGCAACCGACCGTCTATGCTTCATCCATATCAGAACAAATAACCATGGCTAAACAAGGGTTGATTGAGTTTCGCGTTGGCTCTATTAAATCTACGGTGGTTAGTGGAGCTCGCGTTATCGTCATCAACCATGACGGTAAAGTGATTACAACAGGTATCACCAATTCCTCAGGTATTTGGACGGCTGCTGTCCCCCTATATAAGGTTCAATGGAACGAAAATTTTTCCACTAAAGGCATAGTCACAGCAATTGCCTTGGCAAATGGTTACAATGAACAAGTTGTCTTTGTTGTGCCAATAACAGAACATACGATACAACCGATTGTTATGCAGCCAGTTATGCCTAATGCTAGAAACCAACCTTACGCGTCACTAGGGCTTATCTATCATCAAGAATTACAGCAATTTGTTTCGCGTTATGCACAGCAAGTGGGCTTACAACGCCAATCACCCATTCCTAGCGATTTTGGCTATGCTCCTTGGGGTCCATCCCAGAAATTGGGAGCTGAGAAAAAATGAAGAAAGGATTAAAGATAGTAAGTGTAGGTGTGGTATTTACTTCGCAATTTTTGTTTATAATGCCATCTTTAGTGCATGCTCAAGGTAATACGATTGCTAATACAGCATATCCTTCCGTCATTCGGATTGCCATTCGTGAATACAACAATCCTTTTGGGCCGATTCAATACGTGCAGACAATTGGCTTTCAAGAATACTGTGAAGATGTACTGCCTAATGAATGGTATCCTAGTTGGAACCCGCAAGCACTGCGAGCGGGGGCAATCGCTGTGAAAATGTTTGCCTGGTATCATACGTTGCACCCAGTAACCGACAGTGGATTTACTTTTGACGTCGATAACACCACGAACTTTCAACAATTCAAATACCTTAGTGGCCGCGTAGAGACCAATCAGGCTGTCCTAGACACGTGGAACATGGTTTATGTACCACCTTCCTTGGAGATCAAGGAACTCTCTTACCGCGCAGGATTCCCAAATGAAAAAAACAGTATGTTTTTGGACAGTGGAACCATGTCACAATGGGGTTCTGAGTATTTTGCACAAACAGCAAAACTACCTTTTTTAAGTATCTTAAGCTTATATTACCCAAGTTTTGCCATGCGTTTTGTTTGATTCATGTATTTAGGTTCAATTTAAAAACTCCCTTGTAAATGCTCTCAGAATGATCGAGAGTTTTTCAGATATTTCTCTTTGCCTTCGAGAATCACTTTTTTTGCTTCCGCTTCTCCCATCCAGCCTTCTATGTTATTCGCTCCAATTTCCAGTGCCATCAATGCATGAAAAAAATGTGCAATCTCTCGCAACGTGTTTTGGTGGAGATCTGACAACGTGTAAACGTCCTCATGTTTTGGATCAGTCATTGGTACACCCAACAGTTTGTCATTGGCACCACGAGTATTTTGCATACGCAAAAGGCCAAGAATCCGACACTCTATCACGCAACCAGGAAACGTTGGCGTCGTCATCAGAATCATCACATCCAAAGGGTTTCCATCAGCGGCAAGTGTTTGCTCGATAAAACCGTATTCAAATGGATAGAACATCGATTCTGGGAGAATGCGCTTCAAACGAAAAGTACCCTTATCGTGGTTAAATTCGTACTTGTTTCTGCCACCTTTCGGTATTGTAACAACCACATCAATGATTAAATTCTCATCCACCTCATCGCGTACTTGCCGCAGTGATGCTCTATACGTTCCAGAGGTATCTTTATCTTGGATCGACACGAGCACCAACTCCCCTACGCTCATGATTTCAGAAGGATGTTCAATCTCATACCATGAAATTTCGGCAAGTGGCAGAAAAATCTTCTCTCCTTGCGCATTCACCCAGGCGCCCTGATGATCGAGACTCATTACCTTCCCCTCAACCACATCACCTTTGGACCATTTTTTGTCTGTCATAACCATCCCCCTATAGGATCAACCAATTGTCATGCCAAGCCATGCAGCCAAAAGTCCAATGACCACACTCGCTAGCATATAGATCAAGAGCGTCAATATAGCTTTACGATCTTTTAGCGTAGCACTTTCATACATCCATGTTGAAAAGGTTGTAAAAGCTCCAATAAAGCCAATTCCTGCACCACTGCGTAACCAATAATCTAAAATATTATTTGGACGTGCTTCAGCATACACAAACCCAAGTAAAAAGGCACCCGTCATATTGATTAAAAAAGTGGCCAAGGGAAAATTTTTATTCCATCTGCCATTGATGCGATTCGTAATAAAAAACCGCATACAGGCACCTAACATTCCCCCAAGAGCCACACCAGTCCATTCAATCACCGATACTCTCCCCATCCTTTAGTCCGAAAGAATCAACGACCCGTTCACGACTTGATTCGCCATCTTGTAGCGATTCTTCCTTCTCACCCGCTAAGCGAGTTGCTAGCAGTGCCAAGAAAAAGCCGCCAATTACACTCAAAACCACATAAATCCCCGCTATGAAAATTTGCCCTTTTACCAGCAGAGAATTCGTTTCAACAGCAAATGTTGAAAATGTAGTATAAGCACCGATTACACCCGTGCCAATACCAGCACGAACCCACTGTGGCACTTTAAACCGCCAGATGGTGATCGTATAAAACCAGGCCAAGACAAAGCTTCCAGACCAATTAATTAGTAATGTTGCAACAGGAAATCCATATGACGCGGGCGTAATCAACTCGATAGTTTCTCGCAAGAGAGCACCTAGTACGCCACCTACCGCTACCGCCCCGTACTGTAAAAAATGTCGATACCACTTTGAATATCCGTTAGTTTCATTCATTCGTTAGCCACCTTATCCTGCCGTCCAATCCACATGATAACATGCAATGATAAAAGCTGATGGTCCTACATTTTGTGCGTAGAATCCATCAGCTATCTTCCGCCAAAATAATTACCTTAGATATGGTAAAGGCCCTTTGGCATGCGTACCTGCGGCATGAATTCTTGCAACCTCATCAACTGATTGTACTTGGCGACGCGCTCACCCCGTGCAGGAGCACCGGATTTCATTTGGCCAACATGCGTTGCCACAGCCAAATCAGAGATAAACGAATCATCCGTTTCACCCGAGCGATGAGACATTACTGTTCGGTAATGCGCTTTTTCCGCCATACGAATCGCCGCTAACGTTTCACTGACTGTACCGATTTGATTTGGTTTGATTAAAATGCCATTGGCAACACCTTGCTTGATTCCTTTGGAGAAAATATTCACATTCGTTACAAAAATATCATCTCCTATCGTTTGTAAAGATACACTATTCGTTTTATTGGTCAAATCCACCCATCCCGACCAATCATCTTCAGCAAGCGGGTCTTCGACAGACACGACAGGAAACTCACCAGCAATCTTGATGCAATAATCAGCCATATCGGATGAAGACCATTCTTGACCTTCAAATCGATAGCGTCCATCATGCCAAAAATCATTCGCGGCAAAATCCAGAGCGATGGCGATATCAGCGCCAGGACGATAGCCTGCATCTTCGATCGCTTTTACCAATATTTGTAACGCATCCATCGTCGAAGGCAGTTGTGGCGCAAATCCACCCTCGTCACCAACAGATATGCGATAACCCTGAGCCTTTAGGAGACGTCCAAGTGCTTGATATGTTTCTGATCCCATTCGAATTGCTGTAGAGATATCAGAAGCGCCATGTGGTACGATCATAAATTCTTGTGTAGATATTCCAGAATCCGCATGTTTACCACCGTTAATGACATTCATCATCGGTACCGGAAATTGCATCGACCCCTGTCCGTATAACATAGCAAGATGTTCAACAAGTGATACTTTTTGTGCCTTTGCCACAGCCCGAGCAACCGCAATCGAACAACCCAAAATCGCATTAGCACCTAACTTTTGTTTATTGTCCGTACCATCAAGTTCAATTAATCGTTCATCAAAAGCCTGTTGGTCACTTGGATCGATGCCCATAATTTCAGGTGCAATAATGTCTGTAACATGATGCACAGCATGTTGAACGCCAGCCCCGCCAAATCGCGAAGACTCTCCATCACGTAACTCAAATGCTTCTCGACTGCCCGTGGATTTCCCTGACGGTACCGAAGCACGAGCTACAACCCCACCAGATAATGTAATATCCACTTCAACGGTAGGCAATCCTCGTGAATCAAGAATCTCCCTGGCATGTACTTCTTGAATAATACTCACGATTCTTTCACTCCCTCGTAATGAACCAAATCGCGAAAAGCATAATAGCCCCCACAAGTAAGCCAATGCATAAATCTGGCAACTTGTAGGGGCTATCATCCCAAGAAGGGCAATATGCGAGCTCCATCGCGATTCATTTACTTGCAGTATAGTAACCCCACTCGTCAAAGTCAAGAATGGCTGTTTACACCCTATTCAAACACTTATCTCCACTATTTTTTTTATTTGAGAAGATTCCAGCATAGCTAAGACAATTTCCAGTGCCTTTAAGCCTTCTTCCCCTGAAATCTCAGGTTTGGTATTGGTTATAATGCTCGCAATAAACTTATCAATGATGCCACTATTCGTCTGCTTCTCATTTGTTGCTACAGCATCAACCTCATAGCGTTCCACGGACCCATCGATGCGTTCAACAATAACTTGGTAAACAGGATCTGTGTTAAGTTTAATCGTCCCTTTTTCACAATACAAAATGGTGCTGTTATCTTCGTAAGGCTGATAACTCCAACTGGCTGTAAGAGTACCAATAACGCCTTTAGCTGTGCGAACAATACTGACTGCATTGTCATCGACATCGGTGTCCCTCTTATGAAGAGTATCAACAAAAGCACTAACTTCCACAATTTCGTCATCTAGAAGCCACCGAATCAAATCAGCTTTATGGACGCCAAGATCTCCCATCGCTCCGATGAACGCCTTGTCTTTTCGAAAGAACCAACTATCTTTTCCATCTATGCTCCAACTTTCCGGTCCTGGATGACCGAAAGCAGTACGAAACGTCAAGACACGACCCAAATAACCACGGTTAAGAATTTCCTTACCTTTTTGATGTGACGCCATCAGCCTCTGATTATGACCAATCATCAAAATAACACCAGCATCCTTTGCTGCTCTAATCATCGCTTTTGCTTCGTCTCTTGAGATGGCCATAGGTTTCTCGCAAAGTACGTGTTTACCAGCTACAACTGCAGCAATCGTGATAGGAGCGTGATAAACGTTTGGCGTACATACGCTAATCGCATCCAGTTCCTCATTTTGCAAAAGGTCTTGATAACTCTTATAAGCGTTTGCTCCATATTGCTTCGCGTTGGCTTCTGCTCTCTCGATAACGGGATCACAGAAAGCAACCATTTTTACATTGGGGTTGTTGGCATACTCCGGAATATGACGGTGTTTGGCAATAGCTCCACATCCGATGACAGCTATTTTAATTTGTGACATATCATTTCCTCCCAATCTTTTTATATCCACCACATGCTAGAAACAGGCTCTTGAATGAGTACTTGCTTCAGATTGAAAACAGCTTTCCTGAATCCTTCTTCTATCGACATAAAAGGATCCTCATGTTCAATGCTCACAACATAATCATAACCATATTGACGAAGTGCACTCATCATATCAACCCACGTTTTCAAATCATGGCCATATCCAACAGAAGGTATCTTTAGCATGAATAGGATATTTGATTGAATTGAAAGGTCAAACAAGCACTGGCTTGTCATTGATCGGTTTTGCTATAATAACACTGACTGTCTATTAGTAGTGTGAGGAGATTTCGCTTTGACTTCCGTACAATGTTTGACTCACCCGTTGGCCAAAGAAAAAGTGGGCCGACTTCGAGACCGCAATACAAGCACTGCTGAATTTCGCCGATTGGTATATGAATTGTCCTTATTATTGACCGTGTTTTGCACCGAGGATTTGCACACTTCTTCTTCGAGCGTGGAAACGCCGATTACCAGAACAACCGCTGACTTTGTGTCGGACAACATTGTGCTTGCACCTGTGTTACGCGCAGGCTTAGGCATGGTTGACGGCATGTTACAATTAATACCAGATGCCAAGGTGGGTCATATTGGCTTTTACCGCGACGAACAAACGTTACTGCCTGTTGAATACTATGTTAATTTGCCTTCTGTGGAACAAAGTGTTGTTTTTGTTCTGGATCCCATGTTGGCTACAGGCGGTACGGCTACTGCTGCATTGTCGTTACTTAAATCAAGAGGTGTATCAAAACTTCGTCTTGTATCACTCATAGCTGCACCCGAGGGTATACGCAAAGTACAGGAAGATCATCCTGACGTAGCTATTTTTACTGCAGCTATCGACGAAAGTCTCAATGAAAAAGGTTATATCGTACCTGGACTTGGTGATGCTGGAGATCGCATTTTTGGCACTCACAAATAAGCCGATTAGGTAATCCATCGTAAGGCGAGAAGAACCAGTAATAGCAATACACTAGTGATCATGGCAATTGTATCTCGTTTATCCCATATCAAGCTTGAATTAGATAAAGCCGTTCGTGTATCTTTTGCGTTTGTCTTAGGATGAATTAGTTGGTACCCTCGTGCCTCCATGGCAACGGCTAGATCAGAACCGATTTGCAATACGGAAAGGATAAGTGGAATAACAAGAGCCGGTACATCTCGCAAGTTTAGCGACTGATGCCGCGTATAGTGTTTTTGACGCGCTCGGACGATGCGAGAAAAACGCTGTACTTCTTGCATAATAACGGGCACAAACCGTAGTAACAATGCGGTCGCTAATGATAGTGCTTCAACAGGTAAACCAAATCTTGATAACATGGAAAGGGACTGTGATAGTCCCTTTTTCATTTGTAGTTGGGTCGTTGTTGTAGTAAACAAAAGCCCTAAGATCATGACGAGAAAAATTTTAATCAGTTGCAATAAAGTTTCTCTTCCTTGCAACATGGAAAAACGAAATGGCAACGTAAAACTCATGAGATGCATGGGTATGAACTGTAGACTAGACAGTAGAGTGGATAGCACCATGAAAAGTAAGTAAGGTTTTAGTATAGGCATAAATTTTTTACTTGGTATGATAAATAATAAAAAACTACCAAGAATTGCTTCAACTATAACCACGCTAAGGGATTGTTGCAGTAAGATCCCTATGGATAGGATGACATATGCAAACCATTTCGCACGTACATCAAGTCCTTGTAAAAAGGTGGCGATGACATGTTCGGTATCTTCTCCATATCGAAAGGCATATGTTTCTTCGACTACCTGTGCAACAGATACCGATAGAAATTCCTTGTCACGAAGCCATTTTGCGTAATCTTTGGCTGAAAGTGGTTTCGCACTTATATCCTGAGAAGGTACCTGAGATTGCATCCACACCATGCTGCTCACACCGACTTGTGCTTCAACAAGTATGGATGGATTCTCGCACAATGCAGATGGCGAATACGTGCCAACATTTCTCCCCTGTTGTAATACGATAAACGCATCCGCTAAGAACAGAAAGTGATCGATATCATGTGATACAATCACGATGCTGCCGCCCTGCTGGCGAAAACTACGAAGATGGTCTAAGAGTCTTTGCAATGCATCGCTATCAAGTCCGGCAGTAGGTTCATCAAGAAAGAGCCAGCTCGGGCTGGTTGCAAATGTGGTGGCAAGTGCAATACGTCGTTTTTGTCCAGCACTAAGTAACAACGTGGAGGCATCGCAGATAGTCTCTGGTAGTCCCATATCACGTAATGCGGTTTGCGCTCGATCAGCAATAGCATGACGATGTATGGGATACGGCCTTAGCGAATATTGAAATTCCCCAAGGACGCTCCTTTGAAACAATTGTTTTTCTGGGTGTTGAAAAACATGGCCAAATTGTAAGGCTATCGAAAGCGGTACTTTACCTTTTTGCCATAACGGTGTATCCCCTAAAAAAAGGCTACCTTCATCGGGGTGGCGTAAGCCAGATAACGTATCCAGTAATGTTGATTTACCCGATCCTGTCTTCCCCACAATGACAGTAATAGCGTGTGCAGGTATCGTAACGGTGACATGATCAAGGATTAGGTGGTGATTCTCGCCATAAATGCTTACCTTATGCGTTTGTAAATTCAACGGCGCGTCACCACTTTACTTAGCTCTTCTGGCTTGATTGGTAAATCTTCAACAGCCATGGCGAGTCCGTCCTTACGTAGATACTCAACAACTTCAACGACAAACGGCGGTTTGAAATTCAACATGCGACATGCACTCATTTGATTCGATAATGGCGCGTAGAAAAACTGCCTTGGCGTTCCCTGATAAGCGAGTCGTCCTTCGCTCAGTACCACTACGACTTGTCCAAGCACTACTTCTTCCATGTCCTGTGTGAGCCACACAATTGTTTTTCCTAAACTATGCCACTCTTTCATGACCGCACGAATTCGTTGGCGTGAAGCCGGATCAAGCATCGAAGTTGCTTCATCAAGGATGATCACATGAGGATCGACGGCAATAGCTGAGGCTAAGCAAAGCAATTGCTTTTGACCCCCGGATAAGATTCCTACAGGTACCTGCTCATAGCCTGACAAACCGACCTGTTGTAAGGCTTTAGCAACCCTCTCCTGACATTGATCTAGCGGAAAATTATAATTTTCAAGACCAAATAAAATATCTTCGGATACCGTTTCTCCCACAATTTGTGCGTCGGGATTTTGAAATACCATTTGAACCGGCCCATGCAAATCTCGATTTACTACTCCGTAAGAAGGTTCCACGATCCCTGTCAATACTTTAGCAAGAGTACTTTTACCACTACCATTATGACCGAGTATGGTAATCCATTGTCCATGTTGAATTTGCAAGAAAATATCTTGCAATACTTTTTGGATGCCGCCATCCTTTTGAAAGGCCACATAAAGACGCTCTACTTGAAACACAGATGTTTGAATTATGCTAATCCCCTACCTATAAATTTCATCTTATGATACTATAAAACAACATTTCAATGAAGGAGGTTTCTTAGTGCGATCGTCAATGACCGTTCGAGGAATTGTGTTTAGTGCACTTTTTGCTGCCATTCTTGTTGTTTTAAGTTTCGTTCAAGTAAGTCTCGGGTTTTCTCCCGTCCCCATCACCTTAGAAACGTTAGCTGTTATGCTTGCGGGTGCTATTCTTGGCGCTTCCTATGGTTTTTTTAGTATCTTTTTGGTCGTATTTCTGACCGCTGTTGGATTACCACTTTTAAATGGTCATGGTGGTCTTGGTCTGATTCTTGGTCCTACTGGAGGGTATGTATGGATGTGGCCCATCAATGCACTTTTGATCGGCTATTTCGTCAATAAAGTAAAAGGTCGAGGAATTTTAGCTTCTTTTATTATTTTTATCATTGTCGAAATTTTCGGCGTCTTTCTTGATTATGTTTCAGGTGTAGGTTGGTTAGCCATTTCTAACCATATGAGTTTATCTAAGGCACTCGTTGTAGGATGTTTCCCATTCATTCCTGGCGATACAGCGAAAGCTATTTTAACAACCTTAATTGCGGTTCCCATTCGTATGGTCTATCCATCAGCAAAATTGGTGGGCAATAGTCATCAACAAACGGTACTCCTTACGAAGCAAGACATTGCTGCAAGAGAATCGTGATCACATAGTAGGAAAAAAGTACTGTTTAAAATCATGTAACAACAAACGGGATGCTAAAGCATGTCCTCGCGTGTTTGGATGCCAACCGTCGGCCATAAAGGGAACGTAGGTCTCATGATGTTTATCTAAATACCGTTTCATTTGATCGAAAACATCAAAAACGTAAACATTTGGATTTTGAAAGCTTCGCGCCACTTGCATTTCCGCATCAAGGTACATTGGTTGCTGTAAGGCAAACTGCGTATAAGATGCTCGGGATACGGGTGGCGTAATAACAAAAACCATAGCATGTGCCGCCAAACTTAAGGAGATCTCTTGCCTTATATCCTCACGAAAGATATTCAGTGGTGTATGGTCATAAGCATCATCAAGTCCACCCCAGGCAATCACAACAATCTGCGGTTTTGCCTGATCGATAAAGCGCGGCACCATGGCGTTTAAGCGCATAGCACCTTGTCCAGGCACCGCTCGATTAATCCATGCGAACGCCGTACGATGAGTTAAGCCAAAGTGTGTGAAAGCTCTTTTAAGATAACCTCCACCTACTGAATCTTTCCAACCATCAGCAACAGAAGACCCGATAATAAGCACACGCACAGGAACATCATGCAACGATCCAACAATTGGAGAAGACACGCGGTGCAAAGCCTCAGCTTGAACCGCGTGTGTTGTACCAACAAAAATCAGAAACGGCACTGAAATAGCAATGGCAAGACGAATCATGGACCAAATTCCTTCGCGACGTTTTTAGCTAAGAAACATCATAACGACTTATCATCCACTTGGTCTAAAAATGCTTCAATAGGAGCCATCGTGGACGGTATGCATGATGGATCAAAGGGCGATTTGAGATCAGCAAGTTTGACCAATTCCAAGAACGACTGACTACCACCAGCTTGACATAGACGAAGATAATCCTGCCAAGCAGCAGTACGATCTTGCTGCGCTTTTATCCAAAATTGAAAAGCACATACTTGAGCCAGTGTGTAGTCGATATAATAAAATGGTACGGAGAAAATATGTGCTTGTTGCTGCCAATAACCACCATGGTCAAGAAAATCATTATCCTCATAATCACGGTGCGGCAAATATTTACGTTCTATCTCTCGCCATGCTTGTTTGCGTTCTTTTGGCGTTGCTTCAGGATGATCATACACAAAATGTTGAAATTCGTCGACTGTTACACCATACGGTACAAACAATAAGGATTCACTGAGATGAGAAAATTTATACTTTTCTTCTTCATTTTTAAAGAAAAGGTTCATCCACGGCCACGTTAAAAATTCCATACTCATGGAGTGAATTTCACAAGATTCATTTGTTGGCCAATGATATTCCGGTAATGTAAAGTGTCGACTCGTAAATACTTGAAAAGCATGCCCTGCCTCATGAGTCAAGACATCGATATCACCTGATGTTCCATTAAAATTCGAGAAAATAAATGGCGCACCATGCTGCGGGATAAAGGTGCAATATCCCCCGCCAGCTTTCCCTTTTTTACTGACAAGATCCATCAGGTCATGATCGGTCATAAAAGTAAAAAATTCATGCGTTTCAGGTGATAATTCTTGATACATGCGTTTTCCTTGCTCGAGGATCCATGTTGGATCACCCTTAGGTTTCGCATTACCTGTCGTAAACGAAATTCCCTCGTCATAATACCTTAGCGTATCTAAGCCAAGACGTTCTTGTTGACGTTTTCGTAACCGAGTTGCGATAGGTACAATATGCTCGCGCACATATTCACGATAAGATGCGACCATGGATGCATCATAATCACTACGATTCATGCGTAAATACGCTAGTTCTGTAAAAGTAGCAAACCCAAGACGATGGGCAATATTCGTTCTTACCTTGACAAGCTCATCGTAGATGTGATCAAGTTCTGCCTCGTGCTCAGCAAGAAACCCATAGCGAGCTGTTGCTGCTTTTTTTCGCATGGTTCGATCAGGAGACTGTTGAAATGGTACCAATTGCGAAAGGTTTCGTTCCTCCCCTTCAAAAAGAATCCGAGCTGATGCCATAAGTTTTGTATATTCAGAAGCCAACCGATTTTCTTTTTGTAAATCTTCGATGATCTCGGGACTATGAATTTTAAGAGCCATATCAGCCAATCGAAATACTTGTTTGCCCCATTGCTGTTCTAGCTGTTCGCGAAATGGAGATTCAACCAAAGCATGATGAAATTTCCATAGTAACCCATCATAAATTGGTGTAACTTCATCAAAAAAATCCTGTTCCTTTTCATAAAAAGAATCGGTTGTATCAATCGTATGACGAATTGAGGCGATCTCTCTGGCCGTATCAAAAGCTGTTCGAAGTTGGTTGATACTTTGAATTGCCTGTTGTTGTGTTTCGACATCCAAAGCTTGTATCATTTTTTGCAGGAGATCATCAAATTGCTTTGTTACTTCGTCCATAACTGGACGTGCATAAGGAAATTCGTTAAATTTCACTGTGTAACCGCCCCTTTTCTAACCGAGTATGACGAAAATTGATCCGCCAAACTACAGCTCATTTTATCAGATTCTTACAAAACGACAAAAGAACCTAGAAAACCTAAAGTCGCTATGGTTATTTGACGTAGCCACAAGCAATTATTTTACAAATTCATTTTGGGAGACTACTTACATGATCTATCGTCTGACCTATCCGTCTGGAGAATACGAGGTGAAAGGATACCTTGGTATTCCCGATGCACCGAGTTTGAAAACGTACCCTGGCATTATTTATTGTCGCGGAGGGATTTACCGTGTTGGAATGGTCAATTTACATTGGATCCAAGATTTTATCAACCGCGGTTTTGTGGTTCTCGCCCCATCCTATCGAGGAAATGAGGGCGGTCAAGGTCGCGATCAATTTGGTGGGGCTGATGTCGCGGATACCAATGCGGCCGTACACATTCTTCAAGCGTTACCCATGGTTCAATCAAACAACATCAGCATTATGGGGTTTTCACGTGGGGCTGTTAATGCTTTTCAAACGGCACTACAGGAAACAAGTATTTCACGACTGGTACTATGGGGAGGTGTATCCGATCTTTGTGCAACATACGATGAGCGTCCTGATTTGCGTAAAATGCTGCGTCGTGTCGTAGGAGGTACTCCATCTAAAAACTTCAAGGCTTACCAAACCCGATCAGCCATCTGGCATGTCAATGACTGGCGCTGCAAAACTTTAATCATGCATGGCACAAACGATATACAGGTTGACGTATCTCATGCAAAAAAACTCCACCAAGCATTAAAAGAAGCGGGAAAAGATACAGAACTCCGTCTTTATCATGGTTTTGGCCATCACTTGCCACCTCAAGTACATGATGCTGTATTGGATCAAATGGTTCGTTGGCTTAATGAAAGTACCCTGCCGCCAATACGACAGTTAGAATAAGTGAAGCTAACCCTACCGTATGATCCATCGCACTTCCTGATTTAACCAATCGAATGCCTAACCGTGTATGTTTCCCTAATCTTAATGGCCAAAAGACAGGTACACCGCCTGATACAGCATCGGCTAACAGGTGAACGATATAACCGATTACAACAGCATAAGTTAATAGAAGTAGGTGCAATGGTGTTAATGCCATCCCAAGACCCGCGCCAAGTACAAGAAGCCCTAGCAGAGAGTGCGTAAAGGTTCGATGCGCCACAAACGCTGTAATGATACTCCATACAGTCAAAAGAACCATGCCGGATAAAAAGTTTGTTCCGTATTTGGCGTCCATAATCAATAAGACAATGCACCCTAAAGCCAACATGAGCATAGATATTTTTCGCGCTATCTCACCGCCCATCAAAGTGAGAACACCTACGATTAAGACGATCAAACTTAGTGTATTAAACCTACCGTGCTGTTCAGTTAAGAAAAGAAAAAAGAGCAAGAGAATGGTTCGCACAACAGCTTCTACTTTGCGTGTTCCAATCGAATGAAACTCATCTAAATCCGGCAGGATACTTCCCACCACGCCTAACCCGATCCATAAAGCGGCTATTTCAAGGTTCACAAAATTTCCGCGTGACGCTTGAGAAAACCATACTTTGAGATGTACGGTGTCCACCATCGGTAAAGTGACGATGGACGCCAGTAAGCCTGTTGCCATGTGCGTTTTGCCGAGCATAGATTGACACCCCCTTTAAAATGATTTCATCATGCCGGATCCAAGATAAGCTTCAGTCGGATAACCTCTAGCTTCCCAATACCCGGTCAACGGTTTATCGCTGAATTCGATGCGGTTAACCCATTTGATCGATTTATAGCCATACATTTTTGGCACCACTAATCGTATCGGAAAGCCTTGGCGGGTTGTCAGCGGTTCTCCGTTTAATTCAAAAGCTAGAAGGACCGTTGGATCTAATGCTTCTCGCAAAGTTAAGCATTCTGTATAAATTCCATCAGCCGAATAAAAATGAACATACTTGACGCTTGAGTCAGGATTGGCAAGTTGAACTAAAGCGTGAATATGCACACCTTTCCAACTAATATTTGAGACACTCCACCCAGTAACACAATGAAAACTGACGCGTTCGTCAAGCATCTGTAGTTTTTTTATATCAATGTATGATAAACTTGCACTTTTCTTGACTAAGCCTCCCACATGGAGTCGGTACGTATGAATATTGACTATAGGATAGCCCGAAGTAACTGTGTAATATTGAGCAAAGTTTGCAGGATCATCCAACGTATTCGCGTTCGTTCCTTGATGTACCAGTATTCTTCGTAGCAGCTCAAATGGATCAACGATCATAAAAAATGCTACGCCAAGTGCGCCTGTTGTTAGCCAGATCACAAATTGACGCCGCGATGGATCTACTTTGGCATACAAGCCATTTGAATTGGGCCTATAACCAACAGCTTTCAACACGATGTGAAGCAAAACCCAACCTGTTAAAATATAAGACATCCAGCCATGCCACGCAAATGCATTACTGGTCCATTTAGCAGGTAAAAAAGCAGATTTCCATAAAAATACTCCTGTGACGACAATAGCAATGCCGAAGATTGTTGGTAAAAACCAATCTAAACGTCGAATCAACTTGCCAAAGGGAAATTTGATCACGAAGGGCACAAATAGGGTCAAAGCAAAAATTATACCTAAAAATATATGCATAGTATAAATGTACGGTAAATAAGGGATTAAAACTGTGTGTACAGGCTCCCAATACAGCGCAATGCCACTTAAAAGCAACAGTATAAAGGAACCGATTGTATAGTAGTGCATTAGAACCATCCACTTCGGCCACTTTCCATGTTTGAACCAACCAGACATATTGATCACCCCTCAGCACAAGTATTATAGCCTGCTATCTATGAATATTTTATAACAAATTATAGAATGAGCTTGTAGTTTTGGATCAAATAAATAGTGGGAGGCGTAATAACGCGATGCTAGTGCATGATTTTTTTGTTACAGCAAGTGATGGAACCGAAGTTTCACTCAAAGAATACGAGGACAAAGTATTACTGATCGTTAACACAGCCAGTAAATGCGGCTTTACACCGCAATATAAAGGGCTCAGAGATTTACATGAACGCTTTAAAGACCGCGGATTTGCTGTACTTTCGTTTCCTTGCAATCAATTTGGCCATCAAGAACCTGGGAGTGATGCGGAAATTCAATCCTTTTGCCAGCTTAATTACGATGTTACATTCCCAGTTTTTTCAAAGGTGGAGGTGAATGGCCCAGATACTCATCCACTCTATCAACACTTAAAAAAGAGTGCTACAGGCATTTTTAATACGGAACCCATCAAGTGGAATTTCACAAAGTTTCTCGTATCGCGCGATGGTAATGTTTTAAAACGCTATGCACCTGCCGTATCACCAGAATCGATTGCAAATGATATTGAGCAGGCACTCGAGAACGAGATATAACTTAAAAAGACCATCATCAAGTCTTGGGAAGACTTGGTGATGGCCCCAAAACCTTATTTAAATAGGATGGATACGATTTCGTGCGCTAAAAGGTCTGGAAAATCTTCCGCATAGTGCTCCGGTCCACTCCGCAAAGCGTGTGCCGTGATTCGGTCAGTACCTAGCGCACGCCCTAAACCAAGATCAATACGAGAAGGATAAAGTGATTCTAATGTCCCAAACTGTTCAGCAATAACAAGCTGCGCGTGATTTGGTAACATGATACCCCCAGAGCCTACACGAATGGTTGTAGTACCCCCTTGCTATATAACCTATTCGCTTGTATTTTTCGACGGTGCTTTCCCTTGGCGATAGAGTTCAACGATCATGGCCTTGAACTCAACTGAATATTTCGTCTCAGCTATGATTCACCCACCTCGATCAGCAAGTGCAGGTCATTACAGCGATAATTGCCGCCTACGAAACCCGACAATCGCGACTCCAAACAAAATTACAGTAGCTACAAGCAGCGAAATCGAATCAATTACGAAGTGTCCATGTCCATGGATAAGACTTTGCGGATCAAACACGGTGAAGAGAGACAAATGATTCATCCAATCAAACTTTATGCTTAGGTCTCCTACCATGTGTAATCCATAGAAGAAAATAGTCAATAAAGTCGACAACCCCAGTGCAGTTCGTTCGTCGCTAACAAGGCAGGAAAAAAGGAAACAATATCCTGAAACCACACAAAAGAGTAGCGCTCCAACGATGTTCATCTGCACAAAATACGTATCGTTCATGCTTGGATGGTGCACAAACCAATGAACTCCAAGTAAATCTCCAACGGTACTGACAAAACCGATGACAAGGATACCGGTAATCAGCACACACGCCAGGGTGATGACGACTTTTACACGAGACACGGGTGTAGCCAGTAAATATGCCATCGAACCGTTGTCGACCATATGGGCAATTAGTTTTGTTGCAACAAATATTGCGTAGATGCTCATAATGATCAGATAGAGAAGACTGTAGAACTCACCGCCAAGAAAGTCACCGATGTGTGTGACACCAACTGTATACCCAAGCACCTTCATCAATCCCTTTCATCACTGATTCCTACGGTAAATACTTTGCGTTGCACTTGACGCAAACTTTTGACATCTTGCACGGCGAGCAGTTTTCCATCCTTGATGATACCGACTCTATCGCATACCCGTTCGACCTCAGGAAACATGTGCGACGACATGAGAATAGTGGTACCCCTGCTCTTCTCCTCCTCAATCAATTCTAAAAAACGCTGTTGCATCAATGGATCAAGCCCAGAGGTAGGTTCATCCAAGATGAGCACCTGTGGTTGATACATAAATGCTGCAACAATACCAACCTTCTGTTTCATACCTTTGGACATCTTACGAATGAGCATTTTGGCGTCCAATTCAAATCGATCGATCAGTTCATTACGTCTCACTAGGCTATGTAATTTGCGCATACCAGCGAGCAAATTGAAAAACTCAAGTCCACTCATGCCGTCGAGAAAGGCAATCTCCCCCGGAAGATAACCAAGTTGTTCTTGTACCTTCGCACTATGCGTCCAGCATCCCAAATTATTAATCTGTGCGATGCCCGAGTCCGGACGTAAAAAAACCATCAAATGTCGGATGGTTGTGGATTTGCCAGCTCCATTTGGACCTAAATAACCAAAAACTTCGCCGTCAGACACTGTGAAAGAAAGATCGAAGACACCATGTCCATTCGCAAACTCTTTCGTCAGCCCTTGAAGAACAATCATCACTCTTGTACCTCCTTATAGATTCCGAACTTCAGAATATCGAGATATATGTTCAACTCATCAATGATGGGCTGGAATGATTGCTCTAAACGTTCATCTACCACATCTGGAATGGACGTCATGTATTTCTCCTGTAACCCGAAGCCTACCCAGGTCATAAAATTCATCACGTGCCTCCACGTCAGTTTAGGACGAAGTCGATCTTGTCTCAAAACCATCTTCAAATCGTCCGTAAATTGTTCCAAAAGGGAAAATTGACTTGCTATGACTTTGGCATACATAGGGTGCTGAGGTTCCTTCAAAACACGTACCAATAGTTGGTACGTGAGCGGATTATCCCGAATAAATTGCATCTTATATAGCGTTGTTCTCCGGATAAATTGAAAAAGATCATCTGTCGGCTCACGCGGTATAGTTACAAAGTAACCTTGCATAGACATTTCGCACACGTAAGAAAACAGCGCCCCCTTATCATTGAAATATTTAAATAAGACTCCTTTCGAGATATCAGCTCTCTCAACAATGCGATTGGTTGAAGCCAAATCGTATCCGTATTCTGCAAATTCCGACAAACTAGCTTGGATGATTTGCTCCTGCTTATGTCTTGGCAGATTTAAAAATTGTGATGCTGGCATATAATCACCCCATATTTCACCTGCTGCAGCGCACTAGAACCTCACAACTCACAGCCATGTAGAGCAAATACTTTTCATGACCTTATGGTCACGAAAAGACAATAGTTCAGCATGAAACTATTGCCAATGGAGCGTTGAAAACAAAGGACATCAAGCCGCGTTCTGCAAACGTTCCATATGTACCGGTCCAAGCACTTTAGCTGGATCATACGGGACTTGCTTACGTCCCAGTACAATTGCTCACTGCATCTTCTTGAGCGGGTTCTACGCCACTGAGTGTAATTGCGATGCATCTCCTGAAACTCTGCATTTTTTGCCAACATTGGAATCACGCCACGAAACAAAAGTGATCGCAGTCTCGGGCGTCCCCGGAATCTGGCTCACCAACTGCAGATCCTGATTCAACTTGCATCACTTCTCGTGATTGTTGAACTCTACGGCCATTTAGTCCCGTAAAAAATCGTATCGGCAACCGCAGAATTATGCACCAATCAATGTCCGTTTCTCACATTACTTGTGTACCCGTTAGCAACAGAACGATAAAACTAATTTTCCACTAACTCAAAAAGTTCAACGATAAGTATTGTATCGTCTGTTAATGGGACTTCTTCAGTCGCCATTCCATTCCATGCTTTTATGTGATCTGTCTTAAACTTTGGTACGTCATCTCCATTGCCTTCACCTTTAACTAACCTTGGGTCTGGATTCCCAAAGGTCGTTTCGAATACTTTGAAATGTCGGACGTTACATCGAGGCGTACCAGCTTTATCTGTAACTGTGCATACTTTTCCTACCAACGAATATGTCCACTTTAATTCTTCTGGAGTGTAAGAAATCTTAGGAGCACATGTAGCTTTCTTTGTTCCTTCTATGATTTGCTGGATGAGCCTATCACCAATTCCATTGTCTCCGTCCCATCCATAATGATACTTGTCTTCGTAAATAATCATAGTTATAAGTCTCCCGTAATGCGTGTATTGAATTACCCGGCCAGTTTATATTGGATTGGCACGACTGATACTTTCTGCATTTAGCTTAATGGCAGTTATTTCTCGAGTCACATGCGCCTGAATTTCTTCTGCGATCAAAAGACGACGAAGTAAAGCCGTTGGCCGTTTCATATTTTCGCATCCCAACAATACGAACATATGTTCTGACTGTTGTTATAGATGGATTCTGTAAAAATGCAAAGGGGCTAAGAAATTTTGGTGGAAGATAGCTTACAACATGGTTTACTTATTGTTTTTGTGGGATTCAACCCCTCACCCGCATCATTGCAAACCGGGCACCCCTACGCACATAGGAGTAATCGCTTTTATCGAATCTTAACGGAGCCAATTCTCCTATGGATTACAACCCATGCTTATGGTAGCCGGCATTCGCAAATTCGTTGGCCCGGCTACCAGCGGGCTTGTGCGTATGACGCTTTCAGAACAAGTCGCCATTATCGTGACTTGGCGCAAGAAGCCGATAAAGCGCGTACACAAGGGTATCTGCCACCTGATGTGTCTATCACGTAAACGTCTCTGACATCACGATTGGTAGGTGATGATTTTTTCTTTATAGAATTCCGCTAATTCTTGTGCATGCGTTAAGGTATCACCTTGCACCACAAGTTTAAATAGCGCTCGTTCTTCATCTGGCGTGATCAGGGCCCATCCGTTTTCTGACAACACTTTAATGCCATTCACGAGTTGTGGTTGCGAACCTTTGAGATCCTCAATCATCCTTCGCATAACCCTACCTTTAGCACTCACTGGACAAGGTACAACAACCGTCTTCATATGAAATTGCGGAATCTGATCAACCATAGACTGCAAAGATAACTGTTCCTCTGCCATAAACTGCAACAAAGAAACTACTGAGTAAAATGCATCAAAATGCGATTGTACGCCTCGATGTCGTAAAACTTCAAGCAAGGATCGTGTTACGGCTTTCGTTCGTACAACAGATGCCCCAAGATGTTCCGCAAGTTCTTCAATAACGGACGGAGCTGAGAAAGGAATCGCTACCGGTGTGTTTTCCTTGACAGCAATAAACATCCGCAGTATTAAGATTTCATCCGGTGATAGTGCCGTTCCTTTGTTAGTAAAGAGAACAAACTTCTGCCCACTATGATCAACAGATACACCAAGGTCAACTTTATTTGCTATCACAGCCTGCGCCATATCAATTTGTCTTCTTGTAATCGCGATCACGTCACAATTGAGTGTACGCAAAATGCCTTGCATAACGGCTTGCACAGTCTGATCTTCACAATGCAAAAGAACACTAAACGATCGTGAGGCAATGACTTCTTGATTCACCTGATCGATCACTTGAGACATATATTGGCACGTCAGATCTGTAAGTTCTTGCACTTGACCAATCGAAGCAGGATCTGGGCGAATAAAATCCTCTTGCATAAACGCATTTTCAATTTTTCGTTCAGCCCCTTTATCGATTGGCAAACCGTCTGCATCAAAAAATTGAAGTAAAATACGTTTTTCACCATCCTCATGCATGCGTCGCACATGAATGCCGCCAATGCAATTTGATGCTGAGATGCCATAGCGCGCCACAGGTACAGGTACAATACCAAAATCATGAACGTGAAGTGCTAAAGCTTGTAAGCTGGCAACGGCAGAGCGTTTTAAGGCGTGACAATACGGATATTCATCACAAGAAATTGATACAATGGCGTTTTTTTTCAATCCCGCTCCGTAAGAGGCAACGATACGTCCTACCATTTCAGGAGTTAACTCGATACTTGCCAATCCACTAATCCCATTTTCATCAAATAGGGTATTCGAAGAGGATTTGCCCCAAATAAGTGATGTGGATTGAATGGTACCTTCCCCAAGTACTTTTTCCGGCCAAATTTTGATGTCGGGTCGTACCATAGAACGATCACCCAAATCCACTTTATCCCCGATCACTGCCCCTTCATTCACTTGCACACTATGACCAGCAAGGACCTTACTGCATAACGTAGCACCTCGTAAGGCTGTGTCGTGCAAAAGCCTATTACCTTGCCAAATCACCGATCGTTCCATAGACACGCCTGTGCCTATGTGAGAATAGCTTCCAATAACTGCATACGGTCCTAGTGCGGTACCTGTCTCCACTGTTACGTTGTCTCCAAGAAACGATGGACCTTGTATCATGGCACCAGGCGCTATTTGTACATCTTGTCCTACCCATACTCTTGGTAATAACTCTTTACCACGTATCGTGACGTCAACAAGACCCATTAACATATCAAATTGTGTTTGACGGTATTGATGTAAACTTCCAATATCAGACCAATACCCATAATCAACATAACCGTAAATGGGCATATGTCTCTCTAACATCATGGGGAACAAATCTTTACTAAAATCAAACTCTTGGTTTTTTTCAAAAAGCGATAAAACTTCAGGTTCTAATACATAAATTCCTGTATTGATCGTATCAGTAAATACTTCACTCCAACTTGGTTTTTCTAAAAAATGGGTAATGCGACCATCCTGTTCTGTCATTACAACACCATATTCGAGTGGGGCATCTACTTTGGTCATGACGATGGTAGCCATGGCTTTTTTTTGTTTGTGAAAGCGCATGATTTCTGTCAAATTAAAATCAGTCAGTCCATCACCGCTAATAACAAGAAAGGTATCATCAAGAAACTCTTCGCAATTTTTCACACTACCCGCTGTACCTAGAGGTACCGTTTCTTCAAACACTTGTAAATGAACGCCAAATTCATTGCCATCACCAAAATGATTCATGATAATTTGTGGAAGATATTGAACCGTAACGGCAATATCTTTAAAATTATGCTTTTTCAATAGGTCAACCATATATTCCATGCACGGACGATCCAATAAGGGAACCATGGGTTTGGGTAAATTACAAGTTAAAGGTCTGAGCCGAGATCCTTTTCCTCCCGCCATAATCACTGCTTTCAATGAAACATCCCCCTCCAGATTCATCTTCAAGCAAGAACGCTATGATAGATTCCTATCGTTTGTTGTGCAATAACACCCCAATCGTAAAGTTTTAATTCCTCGTATGCCTGATCGGCATACGATGTAGCGACATCAGGATGTTGTAGCAAGTACGTAATTTGTTGCGCTAACGACGAAGGATTGCCAGCTATAGCTTTAAGCCCATTTTCCTGGTGGCGAACGACATCAGCCAAACCCCCTATATCAGAAACGACTACAGGAAGATGCATAGCCATAGCTTCTAAAGCTACAATCCCAAATGGTTCATACAAACTTGGGAATACGGCCGCACTTGCACGAAAAAGCCAATCATTACGCTCTTCATCTGAGATAAAACCCGTAAATACGACGCGATCTGATATTCCTAATGAGACCGATAGATTCTTCCATTCTTCGAGCATGGGACCCTTTCCCATAATAACTAGTTTAGTATGAGGACTCTCCTGTAAGACTTGCGGCATTGCTTCAAGCAAGATGTGCACACCTTTCTCACGCACAAGCCGTCCGACAAAAACGAGAATTTGCTCATATTGTGTACCCGTATCATTGATGTGCTTGCTTCTCACGCTAGATGAAGTTTGCAAAGCGGTCTTATCAACACCGTTTGCAATGACCGCTTGTTTGTCCTTTGGCAAAGAGAAGATATCAATTAATTCTTGTTTCATGGCTGTGCTACACACAATCACATGCTGCGCATCGTAAGTAAGCTCCCATTCAATCGTACTGATCTTTTTTTGTAGATCAGTCACAATACCGCCATTTCGTCCATATTCTGTCGCATGAATAGTCGCAACAAGAGGTAACGCATAGTGCTGTTTGATCGATTTTGCGGCATAACCGACAAGCCAGTCGTGTGCATGAACGAGATCAAATTGGTATCCTTTTTGATCGATTAGTTCATCTACCTTTTTTAATATCGCCAAATTCAGACCTAAAGTCCAATGAATAAATTCATTACCATCCGGTTTTAGTACTTGCACACGATGAACGTATACCCCTTCTACAATTTCAAATTCAGGAGCCTGACCGCTGAAGGTAGTCACAACATGTACTTCACACCCTTCTTTCACAAGGTAACGTGATAGATCATAGACATGTCGCGATAAACCACCAACCATCATAGGAGGATATTCCCATGACAACATCAATATTCGTAGTATAGGAGACACGGATGGCTTCGCTTTGTTTTGAACTCTTTGCTGTGATGAAAAGAGGGTTACATCGATATCTTTAAAGATGGCATCCTCATCTTCTAAGCGCTGAAGCACTTCTTCATCGACAGACCCAACTTGAATCATGTCGTACAACAGAGTAAACGCATGTGCATGCCATTTAACCCTTTGAATCGCGTACGGTGCATTGTCTCGGCCATCCATCATAAACGACCAATCGCTAGCTTGTGCCAACATAAGTTCACGACACGCTTGCTTCACTGTACGCACCTTGACCATAGTAATGGATGAATCAAAAAGGCAATCTGCGAGTTTTATCATGCGCTGTTCCATGGCATGAAGTGTTGGATAAATCCAATCATTTGTTTCATTCATCCATACTTCACCAAAACCATTTCGACCCCAAGATGACATCGGTAGGTTGCCTACCGGATAATCTTGATATTTCACTAGATAATCACTAGGCGTTGCCGTTTCTACTTGCTCGTCTAAAGATAGCAGGCGTAATACTTGTCCCAACCATGTCGGACCTTCATACCACCAGTGACCAAATAATTCTGCATCAAACGCAAGAGTTATTGCAGCAGTCCGACCTATGTCTTGATGAGCAGCTAGGACTTGTTCGTGGCACAAGTTCGCAAAATGTTTAGCATGAATTTTAACCTTATCTGCTGCACGGTCCAATCGATACGGTTCTTTATAATCTCCAGGTCCCGTCACGCGGTAATATTTGATGCCCGTCGCAACACGAATTCCTTCTGGATGAATATAAGGAACTATATACGATGCTTGTGCATCGAAGCCTAGGTCACGATAAAACTCACGATAGTCTGGATCACCTGGATAACCTTTTATGCTACTCCATACTTGCGTAGCCAATGATGGATCGCCCGTAAAGGCAGCGATGCCATGAGGTGTGATCATGGGTGAAAATGTGCCAAAGGGTGATGGAGGCTGCGCACCAGCAAAGGCGGATAAACCCACGAAGGTGTAAGCGATATTCGATTCTTTGAGAACTTCATCGACTTCTTGTGTATAACCGCATTCTGGAAGCCAAAATCCATTTGGCATTTTGCCAAAGGCATCCCTATGCGACCGCAATGCCGTATCCATCTGCACACGTATGGCTTCTTTGGTCAATACAAAAGGCAAAAAAGCATGTGTTGCACCACAAGTGATCAATTCCAGGCAGCCAGCATCACTCAGTTCGTGCCATGCCGTGAGTACATTACGGTCATAATGTCGATACAACAATAAAAGAGATGTCAATTTTTTTTCATAGTATTGAGCCATGGCCAAAAGGTCTGGTTCATCAACTACGCGTTGCTGTTCTTTGACTGAAAGTTCGATCAAAGATAAGACATATTGTTCATATTGCGATTGCAACCAGGGATCGGTAAGCATAGCAATGAGTGTTGGCGAGACAGATAACGTTACGCGAAAATTCACTTGATCGGCAAGCAATTCTTGAAATACTTCAATAAGTGGAAGGTATGATTCGGTTAAAGCTTCAAAAAGCCAGCGATGTTCCAGTGCATGGCGATCATTTGGATGATGTACATAGGGCAAATGAGCATGCAAGACAAATATCACTTCACCAAATGGTTTCATTTAATTCACGCCCTTTTTACCTGAAACATAACCAATCAAACTATCGTTATAAGGTTGATCGTGTCGTGAAGTGACTTCTTCTACTTGTACGCGGGTACTAGAAAAACATGTTTCTCCTACAGGCAAAAATGTGACAGGAGAAAAACAATGTGTGTAAACATCTGGGCAATGGATAGGCAGTGCACTGCGAAGTATAGCGAAAAAAGAACCAGAAGGAAGAAGCAGCCCAAAATCAACGGCGTAGTCACACCCCGAAGATAATGAGCGATAATACACATGATCTACATCTGAGGGAACGCAAAGAAGTACAGCGCTATGTTCATTATCACCCATGAATAGCTCATCGGTGCAATCAGAAATTCGAACATGAAGCGGTAAATCACGCCATGGACATTGAAAATGGGTACTGATAATCCTTTTGTGATCATCTAAAAGCGCAAAGTGAATCCACATAGACTTAGAATCGATGCAGATCGCAGTAAGAGTATCACTAGCAAACATACGTGGCCATTCTTGTATCGCGTCGATGCCAATCACCCCACTATGAACAAGAAATACTTAAATTATATGTATCATAGAAACGACGTTATTCCACTAACACCTTTTCTTGTAAGGCAGCAAAAATTGTCTGGCTCATCACCTGGTAACCTAAAGCACTAGGATGAATGCCATCATCACTTAGAAGAAACGATAAATCACTTGATTTTTTTAAAGCGGTACGTAGATCAATTGTTGAGACACTTAGTGAATGAATAAGACGCAGTAAACCTTGATTGTACATCGCATGCCAATGTTCAATACCCCCACATAGAGCAATCCAGCGTGCAATCGCAAATCCATAAACTTTTTCAAGTGTTGCATAGTAACGCACTGGATCCAAGGGTACAAGTGTCATCAAAATGGGTACAGAGCCACTATCGCGAATCTGTTCGATCATCTTGTGTAGATTGTCGAGATAACGTTTGAGAGGAACATTTGGCTCATGCGTTCGATCGGGGTATAAAGCCACCTCATCCCAATGAAAGTTGCAATCATTACCACCAATTTCGATGAGAACATAATCCGGGTTTAACGATAGCACATCAGTTTCTAGACGAGCACACAAACCATCTGACGTGTCATTAAATGTTCCTTTGTTAACTACATCAAAATTACGGTGTGACGATAAGGACTGTTGTAAAAGAGTCGGATAATTTTGCTTAATAATACGCAATCGTCCTTCAATGTAGGACATGCCGCGAGTTACACTGTCGCCAAAACATACGATTTGCATCACAAAACACTCCTTGCTACTTTCACAATCGTAATTTAAGTATACCATGTTTGCTTTTTTTGCCATGAACTTTTCGAATACTATTGTTTCTTGTGCTAAAATTTGAAGTCGTGGCGGTTTTTATCGAATTTCAGGAGGTTTACTACTTTGTCACAAAAACAGGACATCGATCTAACTAGCAAAAGGCTGTTTTCACACCGTTTTGCCCACATAATTACCCGATTTCGCTGGCTTATCATTGTCGCTTGGACTCTAGCCACGATTGCATCGATTACTTGGTTGCCGAACTTAGATACGGTGGTTGCCCACACAAAGACAAATTACTTACCTTCTTCATCTCCGTTAATCACGGGACAAAATCTACTGAGTCAAGTTGATCCAACTCATACGTCAATCAGTTCGGCCGTTGTGGCCATACATAACGCACATGGTCTCACGAACCAAGATAAATTTTACTTTTCAGCGACACTACATAGCATAGAGAAACACCGTCATCAGCTCGGAATTACATCGATTTCTGATCTTTATAATACGAACAAAAAACTCACCTCGACGTTTTTAAGTAAAGATCGGACAACGGAAATTGCCCTTGTCGGATTTCCTCAAAGTGATATTTCTGACGCCACAAAAGTAGCAATGAAAAATGTGCAACAAGCTTTTTCTAAGGTGCCCTCTGATGCTCACATCTATTTGACTGGTGACGCACCAATCCAACAAGATGACATCAGCATTTCACAACAAGGTGTACAAAAAACAATAGGTGTCACGATTGCCCTTGTTTTAATCATTTTATTACTCGTATTTCGCTCATTACTTGCACCTGTCATGACACTATTGGCCATTGGCTTATCGTACGTTATCACATCAGGGCTTGTAGCTGCTTTTGCACAAAAAGGATTACCTATATCCAACTTTACGCAGACTTTTTTAATTGCAATCTTATTTGGCGCTGGAACAGATTACTCTGTCATTATGATCAATCGTTTTCGCGAGGAATTAACGAAGGATCATGGTAATAAGGAAATCGCTTTGCGAGATACGCTGCATGCCGTGAGTAAAACTGTCTTTTATAGTTCGTTTACAGTGATCGTTTCTTTTGCCATTTTATTCTTTGCCCAATTTGGCTTATATCGAACAGCTGTTGGTGTTTCGTTTGGCGTGGCAGTCGTGCTTCTTAACGGCATGACTTTGCTACCAGCACTCATGAGTGTCCTCGGACCATCTATGTATTGGCCACGTAAACCCAAACCCGGAATGGCTCATAGGCCGTCTTTTTTCTGGTCTAAGACAAGCATGATCGCTACAAGTCGCCCCTGGTTGACACTCTTAGCGCTCGTCATCATACTGGTACCGATTGCCCTTCTTTTTACTAATCAACGAACGTTTGACCCTCTAAATGACATTCCTATGGCGCCTTCAGCACAAGGTTTTCGTGTCGTGTCTGCTGCTTTTGGAAAGGGGAATGTATTGCCAAGTCAATTTGTCTTGCAAACAAAAGCTAATTTACGTTCTTCAAAAGGCCTTACTACAATTGAAAATATTAGTAATACGTTAGCCAATCTTCCATCTATTGCACAAGTAGAGAGTGCAACACGGCCCACAGGCAGTATTATCTCGTCTTTTGAGTTAGCAAGCCAAAATCAAAGTGCTGCCAGTGGCTTACAGCAAGTGGAATCAGGATTAGCCGAAATACAAAACCGACTCTCCCCGTCAGGACAACAAGGATCACCTCAAAACAGCCCCAATCAATTACTAACCGCTTCAGGACAGATTACAAACGGCATTGTGAATGTCGGCAAGGGACTTCATGCACTGTCGTTAGGAACAACGAAATTATCGCTTGGGACAACACAAGCAACAAAAGGATCACAACAACTCACACAAAATATGAATAAGCTAGCTTCTTCCCTGGTTCAAACCAAAAATGCAGCACAACAAATCAATCAGGGTATGAGTCAATCTGCTACGGGAACAACGAAACTAGCTGAGGGAGCAAAGCAATTGCAAGGTGCTACCTCACAACTAGCGCAAGGTGTACAAACCTTACAAAGCAACCTCGCGATATTTGCAAAATCATTGCAACAAACAAAAGCGGGTGCCTCGCAATTGTCTGCAGGCGTATCGAAAAGCGCCACAGGTTCCAGTCAATTGCAACAAGCATCGAGTCAACTCACAGCAGCATCTGCCTCCCTTCACCAAGGAACCACCGCGCTGGTTAATGCCTTAGCGGCATGGGCAAAAGCTCATCCTGGAACATCGAGCAGCCCATCCTGGGCACAGATCACTGCGCTTGCCGCAAATCTGCAAAGTGGTACATCTTCTGTTCAGTCGGCACTACAAGCTTTGCAAACGGGATCGGCACAACTCACTACAGGCTTGCAACAGTTACAAGATGGTGCCTCAAAGCTCACCTTTGCAGTGACAAATGAAGCTAATGGTGCAACGCAATTAACGATCGGCACCTCAAAATTGCAGGCAGGCTTTAACCAACAGGCGCAAGGAATTCAATCGTTGTATGCAGGGACAGTGCAACTTGCCAAAGGAAATTCCTCATTATCATCGGGCACAAATCAATTGACGCAGGCAATGAAACAGCAAGCATCAGGTGCTCTACAGCTAGCTCAAGGTTCTGCAAAACTCAGTAGCGGACTATCCGGATTAACTTCGGGGGTATCTTCTGTAGCAACGGGTGCACAAAAACTCTCATCAGGAACGCAAACCTTAGCTGCTGGCAGTAAACTAGTTACAGGCGGTGTCGCAAAGCTGACAAGCGTAACATCGAAAGTTGGATCGGGGTTAACGCAGGCTACTCAAGGTGTGGCCAAACTACATCATGGCGTATCTCAGGTGACAACTTTTCTACGGTCAACACAAAAAGCACAAAGTGATGGAAATCCCGGATTTTATGTACCCTCTTCAGCAATTCATTCCAATAGTCAATTGAAGCAAGCTATGAATGCCTTTATTTCACCCGATGGTCATGTAGCCAAATTCACCATCACGTTACGGGTTAATCCTTATTCTATGACTGCGATTAATGCCGTGGCATCCATGCAACAAGCAGCCAATATAGCCTTGGCAAACAGCCCAATACATACAGGCACTCTGTATGCAACAGGGACTACACCTACGCAGTACGAATTGAATAAAATATCCAATCAAGATTTTACACGTACAGTAACACTCGTTCTCGCCGCGATATTTATTTTGTTAGTCGCCATGTTACGATCGATCATTACACCTTTGTACATTATTGGATCACTTGCTGGAACCTATTTTGCTTCGATGGGGTTACTACAGACGATCACGGATCATGTTTTGCATAAACCAGGGCTGAGTTGGCCAGTCCCCTTTTTCGTCTTTTTACTGCTCGTTGCCCTAGGCGTTGATTACAGTATCTTTTTAATGTCTCGGTTTGAAGAAGAAATGCAACGGGGTCACAATCCTAAACAAGCGATTTCCGTGGCCATGGGAAAAATGGGCAATGTCATTTTTTCCGCTGCGGTAATTATGGCTGGCACATTCGGTTCTATGATGGTGGCAGGTGTTGCATCCCTCGTCGAAATTGGCATGTCTGTAGTCATTGGATTATTTCTCTACTTCACCTTATTTCTCGGTTTCTTTATCCCAGCCATGGCAACTATCGTCGAACATGGTCACTCCTGGCCGTTTCATCGTGCATAACAAAAGGCATCCCGTTTATGATAATGGGATGCCCTCTTTTTTTGTTAATTTGTTCAAAAAAGTCCTTGAATGTCACCAAACTCGTCCACGGTTACACGCTCAGCATTAGGATGCCGAGGCAGACCTGGCATGGTCATGATGTCGCCTGTCAGACACACAAGGAATCCAGCGCCAAGTGAGGCACGAATTTCCTTTACCGTAATTGTAAAGTCTGTAACATCGCCGATTTGCGTGGCATCATCAGAAAATGAGTAAGGTGTTTTTGCCATACAAATAGGCAATTGGCTCCACCCTAAGCGTACGTAATCTGCAAGTTGTTGTTTAGCTTGGGAAGTATAGGTCACGCGTCGTGCTCCATAAATACGATGGCAAATTACGCTGATTTTTTCTTCAATGGCTGTTTCTAAAGTATACAGAGGTGTAAATTCATTCTCTTGCATCGCTTGTTGTACAACCGCTCTAGCAAGCAATTCACCCCCTGCCCCACCTTTTCCCCAAACTTCTGTACGATACGCAGAAAAACCATTTTCATTACATAACGATTCTAGATGATGAAGCTCATTTTCTGTGTCTGCCGTAAATTGATTAATAGCTACGACAAACGGAACATGGTATTGACGAATGATTTCCGCATGATGCAATAAATTAGCGAATCCACGCGTGATGGCCTCGATATCTTCTTGGTCAAGGTGTGATTTACGAACACCGCCATGGAATTTCAAAGCACGAATCGTCGCTACCAAAACGACGGCATCAGGGTTAAGTTCTCCCTTTCGGCACTTGATATCAAAAAACTTCTCTGCACCCAAATCAGCTCCAAAACCTGCTTCCGTAACAACATAATCGCCCAATTTAAGCCCTAATTTGGTCGCATTTAAGCTGTTACAACCGTGTGCGATATTACCGAATGGCCCACCGTGCACTAATGCAGGCGTATTCTCGATTGTTTGCACAAGATTAGGATGCAAAGCCTCTTTGAGAAGTGCTGCCATAGCACCTTGCGCCCCCAAATCACGTACGTACACCGGATTATGATCGTAGGTATAACCTACGAGAATGCGAGCGAGCGCTTCCTTGAGTTCTTCCATCGACTCAACAAGACATAAGACAGCCATGATTTCTGAAGCCACAGTAATATCAAATCCAGTTTCTCGTGTTACGCCATTACCTTTGCCACCAAGTCCTATCACAATATCGCGTAAAGCTCTATCGTTCAGGTCAACTACTCGTCTCCACGTAATAGAATTAGGGTCTATTCCTAAATGATTATCAAAATGTAAGTGATTGTCAAGAATAGCTGCAAGAAGATTGTGAGCTGTGGTCACAGCATGAAAGTCACCGGTAAAATGCAAGTTGATCTCATCCATAGGAATAACCTGAGCATAACCACCACCTGTAGCTCCCCCTTTAAGCCCAAAATTCGGACCAAGAGACGGTTCTCGAATCGCCGCAATAGCTTTGTGTCCGATTCTCTGTAAAGCTTGCGCAAGACCGATCGTAACTGTGGACTTGCCTTCTCCAGCTGGCGTTGGGCTCATGGCTGTAACTAAAATAAGTTTGCCATTTGGGCGGTCTTGAAATTCTTGTAACAAAGCCATATCGAGTTTGGCCTTATAGCGACCGTAAGGAATGACATAATCTGAAGCAACATGAAGGTCATCCGCGATCGTTGAAATAGGGGTCATCTTTGTTTCTCGAGCAATAGCGATATCAGGTTTCATTGTAAAAAAACTACACTCCTATCATGTAACAACTGGATCTAAACGCCCTGTGGCAGGGTCAATCAATAAACCATACACTTTCGTGTCCTTAGGTAAAAGCGGATGAGTACGCAAAATATGTACACTGTTTTCTACGTTCTCTTTGGCACCAGAGATACCTTGCAACCATGAAGAAACGGAAAAATCCTTGGTGTCTTTATCAGTCATGCCTGATGATCGTAGCATAGCTTCCATTTCTTCACCATGAACCCGTTCCATGGCACAATCATAGTGCCCTACAACAAAAATCTGATTAATCGATAAGGCGTACAATGCAATGAGAATACTTCGAATCGTATCATCTTGATAACCGATCAGAGAAGCTCCCGCATTTTTTACGAATTTTGCATCGCCACCGTGTAACCCCATCGCTTTATGCAAGAGTTCTGTCAAACGCGTATCCATGCACGTGAAAACAAGAAGTTGTTTTTGTGCCACTTTGCCCGATTGATAGGGCATATATTCTTTTTTCTCTAGAAAGTTTTTGTTATACACCAAAATTTCATTCAATAACATGGTTACACACCTCTTCTTTATCTCTTGTCATTCACATATCTTGTCAACTGCGAACCTGCCCACTGCCATATACAAGATATTTGTAACTCGTTAACTCACGCAAACCCATTGGACCTCGAGCATGTAATTTTTGCGTAGAAATACCGATTTCAGCTCCAAACCCAAATTCAAAACCATCTGTAAACCTTGTTGATGCATTATGATACACAGCGGCTGCATCCACCTCCATCAAAAACGTATGAGCTGTATCTTCATTTTCCGTCACAATGGCTTCGGAATGCAAGGTTCCATAACGAGCAATATGATCCATGGCCTCTTGAAGATCACGAACGACACGTACGGCAAGAATAAGATCAAGAAACTCCGTCTCATAGTCAAATTCATTAGCTAATTGCACTTGAGTCATATCTTTAATGTCCGCTACTTTCAATAGGGATAGAGACCTCTCACAGACTCTTAACTGCACATTTTTGGCTATCAATTGGTTTGCCATCATAGGCAAAAACTCTTTTGCTACCGCGTCATGGACTAAAACTGTCTCGATCGCATTACATACTGATGGTCGTTGCGTCTTAGCATTCATGATGATGTCCATCGCCTTTGCTAAATCAGCAGCTTCATCTACGTAAACATGACAATTACCAACACCAGTTTCAATAACAGGCACAAGAGAATGTTCGACAACATGTTGGATCAATCCTGCACCGCCACGAGGAATTATCAAGTCTATACTGCCTCGAGCACGTAGCAATTCATCGACGGATTCATGTGTTATATTTTCGATGATTTGCAATCCATCAGGTGTAATCCCACATTGTAGAATGGCGCCCCGTAAGATTTTCGTCAGTGCAATATTCGTGTTGATGGCCTCTTTGCCTCCGCGTAAAATGACAGCATTACCCGTTTTCAAAGCCAAACCAGCAGCATCCACAGTTACATTGGGGCGAGATTCATAGATTATTGCAATAACACCCATAGGCACGCGCACTTTTACGATTTTTAGGCCATTGGGGCGTTCGATCGTTTCCATCGTCTCACCGATGGGATCTTTTAACGTAGCAACTTGCCGCAAACCTTCTGCCATATCTTGAATACGTTTGTCATTGACAAACAATCGATCGAGTTTTGCTTCTGTATAGGACGCAAAACGAGCTGCTTGATAATCTAGTTCATTGGCGGCTAAAATCTGTGCTCGAAAATCCCATAATGCTTCTGCCATGGCATGTAAAGCGTGATTCTTTCGCTCAGAGGATAAAACTGCCCACTGACGAGAAGCCTGTTTTGCTGCAGTAGTGATATGATCCAACACGCATAAATCACTCCTTATGTAATGCCATGTGATTGCGATGAACAATTTCTTGTAGCGTTTGCAACTTTTCTCCAGCCTGCCGTCGTTGCAATAATGTAATAAGATCAGTTGAAGCAAAATTCGTCATACCTTTGCCGATTACTCGGCCATTCTCTTCAGAAAGTTCTACAGTCGCACCTTCCGAAAAAGTTCCACAGACACGCTCTATTCCTGGCAAGAGCAAACTAGCCGACTGATGCATTAGTGCATGGACAGCGCCATGGTCAAGAATAAGAGACCCTTGGACACGACTTCCATGGGCTACCCAAGATCGCCTTGAAGACAAGGGATCAGGTGGCGCATGAAATCTTGTTCCAACGACTTTGCCTTGCAAAATCTGCACGAGCACGTTTGGATCTTGATGATGCGCAATGATCACATCGACACCTGAATCAATCGCGATTTTAGCCGCTTTAATCTTCGTTCGCATACCACCTGTACCGATAGAACTACCTGCTCCCCCAGCCATACGATCAATTGCTTCATCGATATTCCACACATCAATCAATTTTGTGGCACTCTTATCTTGACGAGGGTTTGCGGTGTACAAGCCATCGATATCAGACAAGATTAAAAGTAAATCAGCTTCTGTGGCTAACGCAACAAGACTGGCTAACGTATCATTGTCCCCAAAGCGAATTTCCTCAACCGCAACTGTGTCATTTTCATTGACGATGGGAACAACTCCATGACGCAATAATGTTTCTACTGTATTGCGCATATGGGTAAAACGATGCCGTTGTTCAATATCTGATCGAGTTAATAACAGCTGACCGATGTTTAATTGTACCTGAGAAAATAATTTTTGATATGCATCGACCAGCAAGCCTTGGCCAACGGCCGCAGCAGCTTGCTTTTCAGGCATCGTGTCGTGTGCCTTTGTCCAACCCAACTGACTGCGTCCCGCAGCTACTGCTCCAGAAGAAACAAGGACAATCTGAGCATCATAGTTTCTAATGGCATCATGAACCATAGTAACAATGTTCTGCAAACGCAAGCCATCAAGGTGCCCATGCAGATCGGTCACACTACTTGAACCTACTTTTACAACGACTCGTCGTAGCTTCATTCTTTTGATACCTCACTCTGAAAGAAAAATCCCTCTCATTATAAGAGGGATTATATCATGACTACCGTGTTGATTTTTCCTGCGGAAAAGCAGTTCCGGATGCTTGTCGATAGAGTTGATAAAATCGCTCATACTTCCCCGGTTGTGCAGCAGGCACTACACGTTCCTCCTGCTCATCCTTCGTTGTTAATTTGCCACTTGTAGCATCTGATTTGCGTGGTGATGATCGGCGTTCCTTGCTTTTATCATCGAGTCGCTGTCTATGCCGCTTCAAATAATCAGATAGTTGACTTTCCGATGTAATCTTCGATCTACCCCAATCGCGCAATATCGTATCGACATAACGAAAATTATAAACACCAGCTAAAACAGATTCACGCAGCGCCTCGATAATCATCCATTCTTTATAGTCATCCTCTTCCATCCATTTTACGATTTGTTCGTATTCAAGGGGTGAAAGTAAGCGACCAAATTCTTCTTCAAAACGGGTAAACACAGACAAAACAACTTTTTCTTGGTCTTCCACACCAAACATACGAGTGATGAGCGGCCGAATACTAACGCGCTGTCCTTCATGTACCATGAGACCATCACCAAACAAGCGTTGCAAGGTAGCAGCGATATCTTGCCTAGATAAGCTCATGCGATCCGATAGTTCATCAACACTTGGAAAGGAGTGCTCTACTTGCTGATACGCCATAATATGCAAAATTACCATGGCATCATGATCAGATAGGCCAAGCGTATGATAATGTGTTAGCACTATATAGGGAAACGTGGCAAAATTCCATTCCAACGCTTCAAGGGCCTGATCGAGCGGCCGGCTCTTCATGTCAAGCCCACCTCCTTTTTATAGTATAGCATTCTCCCATACATGATCATAGAATCTCATGGTCGTTTTACGAAAGAAAAAATCCGTTGCCATTGGCAACGGATCATAGCTAGCTATGCTATTATCATGGGTATAAGCGATACAATAAACGCGGAAACGTGATGGTTTCGCGGACATGCTCAAGGCCACAAATCCATGCCACTGTACGTTCTAGGCCTAACCCAAACCCAGAGTGAGGTACGGAACCATAGCGGCGCAAATCAAGGTACCAAGCATAATCAGATTCGGACAAATCATGCTGTGAAAAACGTTCTTGCAACAAATCAGCATCATCGATGCGTTGCGATCCACCAATGATTTCGCCATAACCTTCTGGTGCAAGCAAATCGGCGCACAAAACCACCTCTTCACGAGTTGGATCAGGTTTCATATAGAATGCTTTGATTGAAGCAGGGTATTTCTCCACAAAAACAGGACGATCAAAATGTTCTGCAATGGCTGTTTCATGAGGTGAACCAAAATCCTCACCCCACGTAATTTCCTGCCCAGTTTGCTGTAAGAAAGTAATAGCTTCGTCATACGTAATTCGTGCAAACGGTTCTAGCACTTTTTGCAATTTCGTCAGATCACGTCCAAGCGTATGCAGTTCTAACTTACATGTCGAAAGTACGTGAGATACGATTGCTTGAATCAATGCTTCTTGTATTTGTATACTCTCCTCATGGGTTACAAAGGCCATCTCCGGTTCGATCATCCAAAATTCAATCAAGTGACGTCTAGTTTTTGATTTCTCTGCTCGAAATGTCGGACCAAACGAATATACGCGACCTAAAGCCATCGCAGCCGATTCCATATACAACTGTCCACTTTGTGTTAGATAGGCATCTTCATCGAAATATTTCGTATGGAATAAATTGGTTGTTCCTTCACAAGATGACGGCGTAAGAATTGGAGGATCAACCTGAGTAAAATCATGTGAATCAAGAAAAGCACGAATTGCTTTTATAATTTCTGCGCGAATTTTTAAGATTGCCCTCTGACGTGGAGCGCGAATCCACAAATGTCGATGATCCATCAAAAAGTCAACACCATGGGCTTTTGGTGTAATCGGATAATCATGTGTTAAGTGAACCACGTCAACGTTGATAATAGAAAGTTCTACACCACTTGGTGCACGTTCATCGGCACGAACAACACCTGTTACATAAAGTGATGTTTCTTGTGTTAACGAGTTCACCACATCAAACATTTCTTCACTAATTTCGTCTTTAGCCACGACGCCTTGGATAAAGCCTGTCCCATCACGTAATTGTAAAAAAAGAATTTTTCCTGACGAACGTTTTTGATGCACCCAACCATGAATCGTCACCGTCTGCTCCACATAGTTTGGCAACGACTGAATCCAAACCGTTTCCACGGTCAATTCCCTCCCTCATACAAACCTGAATCATATCTATCCAATTGTAAAGGCAAAAGATCCACGGTGCAATTTTACCGTGGATCTTTTATGTCCAATTCTTTAAAAAGTACCTTAGTGACCACTAGCCACAGGCAACGATTCTGTCAAAGAATTTTCCAGCCACTGGCGAAACTCAGTGCCGGAAATACTCTCTTGCACCACCACATACTCAGCGTACGTTCGTAAAGCTAGAGTAAATGGTTCAAGAACATCTTTGGTCCTTGACTCAATGTCACTCAGAATAAAACGCACTTCTTCATCAAGAATATTCTCTGGTAGATGTTCCTCAGCGACAATACCGATGCGGCTAAGTCCACACATCACTTCCGTTTTAGCAATACGGCTAGCTTGCAAAAAATCATTTTGAGCACCGGTTGATCGATTTCCAAAAATATTTTCTTCCGATATAGCGCCACCTAAAGCCACGACAATTTGTTGATCAAGTTGTTCCTTTGTGTAAAGGTAAGCATCAGACTCTGGAATCTGACGAACAAATCCCAACGCATTGCCACGTGGAGCAATTGTGATATGCGAGACTGAACCTGGTCGAACCTGCTCTGATGCAATAGCATGACCCAATTCATGAACAGCAACGCGAAAAAGTTCGTCGTGAGTTGGGATGCGTCCAGTTTTTTCACCCATTAACACTTTATCGACAGCATCTCTAAAATACTCTTGCAAAATTAAAGGAGAATTATTTCTTAAAGCGATAATAGCCGCTTCATTCGTCAAACTCTCAAGCTGTGCTCCAGAAAAACCGAAGCTTTCTTTAGCGATATGATCTAGATCCACTTCAGGCGAAAGCGGTTTGTCTTTAGTCTGAATTTTCAAGATATGCAAACGGCCTTCGCGATCTGGTAGATCCACTTTAATTTGTCGATCAAACCGTCCAGGTCGTAACAAGGCACTATCCAACATATCAACACGATTTGTCGCAGCAATAACCAACACCATTGGATTTTGAGTGGTCTGCATTCCGTCCATTTCGGTCAGCAGTTGGTTGAGCGTCTGATCATATTCCTGATGATTTTGCGCTCCTCGTTTTCCGCCCACAACATCGATTTCATCGATAAATACAATAGCACTGTCTTTACCCTGTTTTTTGGCACTTGCTCGAGCCTTACGAAATAATTCACGGATACGCTGTGCACCAACACCTACGTACATTTCTACAAATTCACTGCCTGAAGCAGAAACAAATGCCGAATCTGTATACGTAGCAGCAGCTTTTGCCATCATTGTCTTCCCCGTACCAGGTGGTCCCGTTAACAAAATTCCTCGCAATGGTCGAATACCAAGACTCTTTATCTTATCGCGCAAGCGTAAGAAATCCAACGCCTCCATCAATTCCCGCTTAGCATTTTCTTGCCCACCAATATGTTCGAAGTTCACAGCATGTAAAATAGCTGCCTCACGCGATCCCGTAGGCAACACCTGTCGCTTACCGTTTAACGAATATAAGAGATACCCGAGTCCCGCCAAGGCAAGGACCGGAAAGACCGGGTAACCTAAGAGAGCAAGAAAAATCAGCACTGCAACACCAGCACCAATTAACCAATCCTTCATCATCCGGTCACCCCCGAAGCTCGTATGGAAAAAGGTACGACATCATACAAGTATGATTGTCCTTGTGTAAGTTCGATAAAAAGATCTCGACTATTCATTGTTATTTTACCATGCAATTCGTTCACGTTTGCGGCTTTTTTAAATGCTGCAAACATAGAAACAAAGTTGCCTTGTGCAATCCCAGTAAAAATAATAGGACGAAAGATCGTACTGTAGTCATTTCGCAAGACGGTTGATCTGCGATCATTTAAACGAATCGTGACTTGAGTGCCGAGAGCATTCGAAATGACGGTCTCCATGCGAGTGAACGTGTTTTCAAGATCGGCGTTTGGACCTAAATGCACTGACACAATAGGTGTTGCCGCAGAGAGATCTACAGAAACAGACGTTATAGAAGGTATCGCACGCAGTTGCTGTTGTAATGGCTGCGTCAATTCATAATGTCGATAAACCTGCAATCCGCCAAATAGCACCGCAAAGGTTAGGATCAGCGCGATCATGGCAGGGACAACGCGAATCCTTGGCATGAGCACCACATCCTTTCCGATGATCTAGCACGAGTATATCATGAGTACATCCTAGTTTCAGCACGCAATGTCGACCAGTCAGTCAAATAAATCCCTTGGAAGTTTTCTTACAAAATAGGTAAAAAGCGTCACAAAATCCACAGTGGACGCTTTTTATAAAGAAATTTTCAAATCAGTTGTCAATGTCCACAAGATACGGCCTGTATACATATCTATGTAAACATAGGCAAACGATCCATCAGTTAATCGCAGAGTCACTTCAAATACGGCCCCGCCTGATGCTGAATTGGCAAAAGCTACTTCCTTTGAACCAGGAATTATAAATCCAGGAATTACAGAAACAACGGAACTCCCTTTGAACCGTGCAAGCGCCAATGTTTTAGCGCGAGTCAGTGTCAAAACATCTTTTTGATAGATGACTGTAGCCTGCTCACCACGTACAAATACATATAGCGTACGATGGAAAGCATCTGTACCTACTGCCGTCGTTTCTAACGGCCCACCTGTATACCAATATACCCGACTTACCCGCGTCATCGGTGTGTGATTAAGTGCAAACTGAGCCACTGCTGCATTTTGCGCATCAATTGAGGTTAGCCTTGGCATAATAAAGAATACACCCCAAATAGCCACTGCTACAATAATGACGCAAAGGGTAGACAAGGAAGCAATAAGTTTGCGTTTCAACTCGTTTTATACACCGTGACGGTGAACTTTCCCTCATCTTGCGATTTAGAAAGTCCAAAAATCAGGTCCTTGTGTTTCAATGTCCGATTTAGAAAATCGATCAAAATATATAAATCAGACGATGCAGCAATTTCTTGAGTGGCTAAAATTAAGTGTTCACGATCCATACGCGGGTAAATCCTTTCTTATGATCTTCTCATTTTTCCTCTACAACGTAATCTTCCATTGCCTTAGTGTAGCAAGCACTTCTGTGTTTGTAAAATCCCGTTTTATCGGTGTCACACTAACCATACCTTGAGAAATGGCCGATACATCCGAATCTGGTTCGTTTTCCATATCAATAGGTTCGCCCACTTGCCAATAATAATGGCGTCCTAGAGGATCGATACGTTTCGTATAGTCATTGTGGTACTTGCGAATACCCACTTTTGTCATCGCAATACCTTGAAATTCATCATAAGCACCTGGAGGAATATTCACATTTAAGTAAGTGCCTTGTGGTAATCCATATTTCAAAATATTGTAAATAAGTAGTTTTGCAATAAATGTACCAGCCGTATAATCAAATGGTGCATCAGTTAAGGACAAAGCCATAGCTGGAAGTCCAAGTAAAGCCCCTTCCGCTGCTGCGGATGCTGTACCAGAATACACAATATCATGCCCTAAATTGGCCCCCGCGTTAATACCACTTACAACTAAGTCAAGCGGTTCTGTGAAGGCTTCAGCACATAAAGCACCCACCCCCAACTTAACACAGTCAGCAGGTGTGCCATTCACCTGATAAGCGGCGATACCGGGCGCAAAGTCAACACGATCACTATAAAGCGGTTTATGCAAGGTAATGGCATGACTAGAAGCACTTTGCGGCCGATCCGGTGCAACTACAGTAACAGTTGCAAAAGTCGCAAGAAATGATGCTAAAGACAAAATACCCTGTGCGTGAATACCATCATCATTTGCAACCAAGATATGCATAGATTCTTCTCCTCATGTGTTCGTGCATCTCTGCTTATACTACGTCTTGGAGGTGGTACGCCATGTATGTAAACGAGTTGACTAAAGCCCTACCTCATTGTTTACAAGATGAAACCTATCTTATTCTTTTGCATGAACCTTTGACACTGTATCGTTTTCCATCGTTTTAAAGAATTTACGATCTGCACTTATTTTGTGGAAACTTGCGAACAATTTGGTTGACTTCAAAAGTAATTCGCTGTTTATCTATGGTAAGAAATTCACCGTTTCTGTAAAGCTCTTTTCCCGCTACAAAGACGCGGCGTACATCACCCGCATGCGAGGCATAAACAACATGCGACAGCAGACGATCTGCTGGCTGATACCTTGGTCCCGAGACATCAAGCAACTGAAAATCAGCGGGTGCGCCAATCTCTAAGGTTCCAAAACCTTTAGGTAAAAATAAGGCGTTGGCTCCCCCTTCCGTTGCCATATAGAGAGCTTCAGAAGCTGATATCGCTGTAGGATATTCTAATGCGCCTTTGTGTAACAATGCAACAAGGCGCATTTCTTCATACATATCAAGTTTATTATTACTTGAGGCACCATCAGTACCAAGTCCAACATGCATTTTTCGTGCCATCATCGATATTACAGGAGCGACGCCACTACCTAGCTTAAGATTCGATCCAGGGTTATGAGCAACATGCACATCATGGTGTGCCAAAATATCGATATCCTGATCATCTAAATAAATAGCGTGAGCCACTAAAACACGTTGCGACAACAATCCTGAATTACGTAAGAAAATGGTTGGTGAAACACCATATTGTTGTTTTATCTCTTTGTTCTCGGACCGAGTCTCCGACAAGTGTATCTGAACCATCACATTTAATTTATGCGCTTGCCCCATGATTTTTTTCATGTATTCCGGAGAACATGTGTAGGGAGAATGGGGTGCCATCGTAGTCACAATTCTACCCTGTCCTGCTCCTTGAAAATCCTTTACAAAAGCTACAGCAGCTTGGAGCTTTTCGTCACTGTCAGGCAAAGTAGAGAGCAAAGCGCTTCCAAGCACTGCACGCATTCCCGAATTAACGACAGTTTGTGCTACTTCTTCCATATGAAAGTACATATCTGTAAAGCACGTGGTTCCTGTTTCTAGCATTTCCATCATAGCTAGCTGTGATCCTACAGCGATGTCATTAGCTGTCAGTGTTTCTTCAGCAGGCCAGATATAATCCGATAACCACGTTTGCAATGGCAAATCATCTGCATATCCTCGTAATAAGGACATGGCCGCATGACCATGCGTGTTGATAAATCCCGGAAGAATCAACATGCCTTTTCCCCATATCACATCGTCGAATTCATATACTGGAGAATCGCACGTACCCGGTTTTAAAGTAACAAATTTACCATCTTGTACGATAGCATACCCCAACTCGAAAGATCCTTCGTTGTTCGTAAAATACAACACATCGCGAATCAGCATACGTACCAAAAGGGTCACCTCGTTTCACTTTGACAAACACAAGAAACTTGACGATCTAAAGAATCAATAGCTGCAAAAAATAAATCCCGTACTTGGTGGACATTATCGGCCATAACAGACAGGACCTCCTGATGACTCAAAGGTTGTCCTGTCATTCCTGCTGCAAAATTAGTCACCATAGCAACGGTGGCATAGCATATCCCCAATTCTTTTGCTAAAACAACTTCAGGAACAGTTGTCATGCCTACAACATCACCGCCGATTTGCGTATAAAAACGAATCTCTGCTGGAGTTTCAAAACGTGGACCCTCAGCACAAACATACGTTGCACCATATGTTATACCAATGTTTTTTTCTATAGCTGTGCGTTTAAGATGTTGACGCAATCGACCACAATAAGGATCTGTCATATCCGTGTGTATGACTTTATTTCCGTCTTCGAAAAATGTCACCGAACGCGCCTTAGTAAAGTCCAGAAATTGATCAACTATTACAAGCGTTCCAGGCGGTAAGGACAAACGTAGACTACCAACCGCTGCTGTAGCAAAAATTTGCGTAACACCAAGTTCCTTGAGTGCCCAAATGTTCGCTTTATAATTGACTTGGTGCGGGGGTACGTGATGGTTTTTGCCATGCCTAGGCATGAAAGTGACGGCTTTGTCATGATAAATTCCGACTGTACACGTTGCTGTCCCATAGGGTGTCTCGATATTAACATCATGAGCATCAAGCAATGCACCTGCATCATAGACACCCGTTCCACCGATAATGGCGTAATGAGCTACTTCCATAAATGCTTGTCCCCTTGCTATTCACTGATATAGTATGCCAATGATTGTAGTTCTGTCGTCATGTCTGTACTTCGAACATGAATGTTTGCAGGAACCTTTAAACTTGATGGTGCAAAATTCAAAATAACACGAATGCCGCAGCGAATCATCACATCACAAACTTCTTGAGCAGAAAATGCTGGCACAGCAATAATTCCAATTTGAAATCCAATTGTTTTTGCATCTTCCTCAATCTTCAATAGAGGCTTGACACGTAATTTTCCCACTTGCATATTCATCTTTTTAGGGTCTTGATCGTATAAACCGGCTATAGTTATACGTTCATTTTGAAAACGCGTATAATTTGATAATGCCATACCAAGATGGCCTACGCCCACAAGAGCCACTCGAATTTGTTGATCCAAATGCAAAATCTGCTCGAGTTTTCGTGCCAGATACTCCACTTCATAACCTACACCTTTTCGTCCAAACTCTCCAAAATAAGCCAAATCTTTTCGGATCTGTGCAGGATTCAAATCAAGTTTGGCGCCCATTTCTTTAGACGATACCGTATCAATGCCAGCGTCTAAAAGATCCTGGACATGTCGTAGATAAATGGGTAATCGTCGAACCACGGAAGGCGAAATCTTTGCCTCTTTCATACCTAATTACATCCCCTTTTGCCGATTACCTACTTACTTCGTGATAAATACCACTAATCCCTTCTCACTTGAGTTCTCATACTAAGTGGCGTATTATAAAGTTAATGTTACGGGCCGTTAGCTCAACTGGTAGAGCATCCGACTCTTAATCGGAGGGTTGCAGGTTCGATTCCTGTACGACCCACCAATACAAAGGCGGAGATCTTGAAGATAAAAGATCTCCGCCTTTTCGTTTATCGTTTACTTTTTCAGGGCTGCCTTTGCAGCTTCAATAGCAGCCTCATAATTAGGATGCTGCGTTACTTCAGGTACATACTCCACATACGTAAAAACGCCTTGTTGATTGACAACGAATACAGCGCGAGCTTCAAGTCGGAGTTCTTTGATGTATGTACCAAACGCGGTACCAAATGACATCGCGCGATGATCCGATAACGTTTCGACTTGATCGATCCCAGTTGCACCACACCAACGTTTTTGAGCAAATGGCAGATCAGCACTAATCGTAAGTATAACAACATCATTGCCAAGTTGACTTGCCACTTCGTTAAAACGCCTTGTTTGTGCATCACAAACGCCAGTATCCAACGAGGGAACTACGCTAAGTAAGACAACACGGCCAAAATACGATGATAATTGTACATCCTTAAGAGCATTACTTAAAAGCGTCGCATCCGGCGCTTTGTCCCCAACTTTCACTTCAGGCCCAACAAGGGTCACAGCCCCTCCAGCAAATGTAACTGCACCATTACGTTCTTGAGACATTGTACTCCACCCTTTCCATCCATCTATCTGTTATTACTTTACTATTATACCGTATAAATGAGCATGCTTGCCACGTATTGGCAACATCAGGCCGTGCGGACCAGCCACTAACGTCAAAGTGCCTGCCCCCTCGACACGATAGACATCTGCCCATAATTCATAAAGATTTTCAACGAGCTCAACTTTTTTGTTTGCTATGTTCCTCGCTGTATCATCGATAACAACAGCTATTTTAGGGTCAAGAATCGTTAAAACTTTAGGCTGTGGACCGCCTTGTAACTTCGATAATTGTAAAAGTAAAACGTCCTGTTCTCGTGGCCATGGATCAGAACTCTGGCGCGGAACTTGCAGGACCGTTGCGACATCCATATTTGGCACTTCAAGATGTAGCATCATAAAGGAGTGCGCTAAACCTTGCTCATTTTGTGGCAAAATGGACGCCGTAACAGATCCAATGCCATCAAAATGTAAATTTTCCTTGCGATGATAAATGCTTACCCCTGCCATGTCAAAGTTAGGTTTTTCACTGAACTGATCACCGATGAGCAACCGAACAGAAGCATGCAGATTGGCGCACACACGTTGATAAAGAGCAAAGTCATTTTTGGTAAGATGACGTATCGGAACACCATATAAAATCACGACATTCATGCGCGTACGTTGTTGCAAAATTTTCATTGCAACTGTCTTCAAGGAATCATAAGGAATGGCATACAGTATTTTATCCCGTACCTGAACGCGAAATCCTGGTGGTGCAGCATACACTTCAAGGTGCGAAGTATCAGGCACATCAGAACTCGTCGCAGCTTTTGCAGGTGCAAGAAGCACAACAAGCCCTGACCACAAAGACACTATACACACGATCACGATTGTAAAGTGTCGCCACATCGTTATAGCCCCGCCTTAGAAATAGGCGTCCGCTTTCTGTACGCTATCCTCGAGTGAACCCGTGTACTTCGAAAGTCGAGGCAATGACCGTAAAAAAAGTTTACCATAAGAGGCTTGAAAAATACGGTTGTCCAAAACAAATACAGCACCTCGATCCTGACTAGAACGGATGAGACGACCAAATCCTTGGGTAAATCGAATAACGGCTTGCGGTACGGAATAATCCATAAATGGATGTTTACCCTGTTGTTTAAGTCGCTCTGTTCTTGCTTCGACAATAGGATTGGTTGGCACATCAAAAGGTAACTTAACAATGATGATACAAGATAAGTCTTCCCCTTTAATGTCTATTCCTTCCCAAAAACTATTGACACCAAATAAAACGGCTTGATTCGTATGTCGAAATGTTTCAATCAAGCGCGAACGACGATGGTCATCATGGCCCTGTGCTAAAAGCCGAATCCCCTGTTGTGAAAAGGATTGATGCTGTTTTCGATAGACCATCTCCAACATTTGGTAGGAAGTGAATAAAACCAAAGTTCGCCCTCTGGCTTTTACGGCGATCGATTGTACTGCATGGCCAATGGCTTCTGTAAAACTCGGATCGTTTACCTTAGGCAAATCAGTCGGCATACATAAAATAGCTTGTCGATCATATAAAAAAGGCGAACTTACGATAAGATCGTCCACTTTTCCTTCTTTCATCAACGGTAATAAGCCAATTTGTGACAAGAAATAAGTAAATGATCGATCAACCGTCAATGTTGCCGATGTAAATATGATGCTGTCACGTTTATCATAGAGCGATGATCGAAGAATCCCACCAACGGATAACGGTGCCAGATGAAAAGAGACACTTACACCGGTTTTGCGCGTCCATTTTGTTAGCCAACCCACAAACTCATCTTCACTTTGAGTAAGCAAAATGACATCAAGAATAACAGTGAACCCATAAGAGATATGTCTCACCAAACCAAAAACATCTTCCATACGACCAGCCATTGTATCAGTTCGTTCAATCTCTTCAATCAATCGCTCATACTCTTTAATTACAGTGCCTAAAACCTGATTGGCTTGCTGTAGTAACTGTGCACGTTCCAATACATGAGCGAACCTTTCATCTTGCAAAAGGGATTGTGTAATGCGTACTTCTGGTCGCTTATCTTGCCCCTCTAAAAAACGATGGATCGTTTGAAAAAGCGTTTTACTTTCTTTGGCGAGTTCCAATACTGTGCGATACGCTTTTTGCACTAAGGTAAGATACGCCTGCCACTCTGCCTTACCTTGAACGATGGATGCTGCTAACATCGCCTCTAGTTCAGGCAATTGACCCGTGCGAGATTGGATAAGTCGATCCATAAATCGACGTAATTCTTCTTCTTTAGCTTCAGCACCTAGGTTTTTTGTGGCTTGTTCTTCTAAGTGGTGTGCTTCGTCAAGGATCACATTCTTGTGTGGCGGTAAAACTCGATGATCAGCCATAACATCGGAAAGTATCAAAGAGTGGTTTGTAATCAAAATATCCGATGACATAGCACGTTGACGTGCAACAAAGAAATAACAATCATGAAAAAATGGGCACCTTTTTCCAAGACATGATTCTGTCTCACTTTGAATAGTACGCCAAAATTCCATCTCTTTATTTTCCATAGCTAGTTCTTCGCGATCACCCGTACCCGATTGTGTTAGCCAACTAAGGACGGCAATAAGAAAATGAGCTTCATCATTAAGTAAAACGGGCAATGCCTGAGCTTTTTGAGCGACCTTTCGTAAACACACATAGTTATTGCGCCCTTTCAAGACGGCACTACTAAAAGTAAAAGGCAATGCCTTTTTTGCGATCTGTATATCCTGGTTTTGTAATTGCTCTTGCAAAGCTACTGTATGTGTTGCTACAACTACACGTTGGCCTGTTTGAACAGCATACGAGATAGCTGGTAATAAGTAACCTAAAGATTTCCCCGTACCCGTACCTGCTTCAACGACAAGATACCGCGACAAAGCAAAAGCCTGGGCTACTTTTTCCACCATCTCTTCCTGCCCAATTCGCCGTTCAAAAGCAAAATTCGTGATACCTTTAAGGGAATGTCGCAAATGCTCAACTGTAGTTTCCACAAAATCTTCTTGCAAAGGATTGTTGTCACGATCTACAGCATGCTCAGCCACTTTAACAGCTTCTCGAAACGCAAGGTCAAAGAGTACTTTGGTGGGTTTCACCGAGGCTATAGGTTCACGGGAGAATACAAACGTGATGGCTTCTTGAATGATTTGGCGAAGCGAATGTGACAACGATGGTGCTAAGACGATCGTTTGTAACGTGATTAATGGCAAGTCAAAAAGACCTTGAAACAATCGCTCACAAGTTTGCTCATATAACTGAATTATGTCATGAAGTGTCATCGTAGAGGGATTATGGACGGTACCCTTAATCAATCCATAAAATGCTGCCGCGTCAAACACAAGACGACGTGATAAAGTAGGAATAACAATTCGTACTAACGATCCATAATCGATACATTGATCGACATGAAGTGGTTCATAACCAAATTTCTCTATGAATACGTCAAGCTTATTAAGAGCTTCCTCTGACTCTACGACTACATAGGAATGTTCAAATTTTTCGCAAAGCAAAGTCCACACTCGGCCAAAATCCTGAATAACCTGAGCCTGGTCCGTATTTCCATCAAAGAAACGATAATGATCTGAGTTTCCCTCAAAAAAGGCGTATACCTGTACATGTGAATTTGGATTGTATAAACTAATTTCCTGAACAACATCTTCTCCCTGCGATAAAGATACAAATCGCCAGGCTAATAAACTATACTGCTGATTCAAAGACAAGCCACCCTCGTAAAACCTCATTTGAAATCAGTATCCGAGAATGTATGCCATTCTGTCAATTTAAGAATACTTCAAGGGAGAATCTTTGCAGTTTTCACTCATAACTTCATCGGCATTTGCTTGCGTCTGGTGTGCAGCTACGGTCAAATACATCAGTGCATCTTTATGGGTTCGATCCACTGCTAAGGCTCCTTGAAGATATCGTACGGCTTTAGCTGCATTACCCGTTTCTAAGTAAAACCGACCTAATTCGGTTAAGCCATGGACTTTAGCCCGTTCATTTTTTACCTGAAGAATGCGAGACAAATATCGTCGGGCTTCAGCAAATTGTTTGCGTGCTGTGGCGATGCGCGTCAATCCTGTCAAAACAGTTAAATCAGCCCCATGCTGATTGGTATAAACCGTAAATATCCGCTCGGCATCATCGAGTAATCCACAACTATACATCGCCCATGCTAATCGAGCTAAAGGTTTTTTGGCTTGTGGTTGTAAAGAAGCCAACTTTTTGTACAAAGCTACCGCAGTCCGAAATTCGCCCATTTGTAAGGCTAATTCGCCAAGACCTGATAATGATTTATCGACGGCTTTATGTTCACGTATCATGCGTTGATATACTTGTTGCGCTTCCTCCACTTTATGTAAAACTCGCAAAATATGAGCTAATTCCATGTTCGTATCGGTATCTGACGGATTATATTGTACCGCTTTTCGATAACAAGCTAACGCTTTTTTCGGTCGTTTAAGGGCAAACAACGCAGCACCGTAAAGACGCCAAGCAATGGCATCTTTCTCATCAAGCGTCACAGCGTGATGTGCCGCATGTGCCGCTTTACTATAATCTTTAATTATATAAGCACAGATAGATGAATTCACATGGGCATCAATGTAATCAGGTCGTTTGTCTGTCACGTACTGAAGTTCAGTCAATGCATTATCATAGCGGCCTTTTCGCACAAAAATCTGTGCTTTTGCCTCGTGGGCAGCGACTTTTAAGAGTGAATTTTGGGCAGTTAGCTCAACGATCATGACTTGACGCTCTGACTCCTCATAGCGATTTTTGGCAAGATAACTAATAGCAAGCAATAAACGAACCATGGCCAAATCAGGATTCGTAGCAAGCATACGTTCAAAAGTATCTATCGATTCGTCGTACATAAGGAGGTCAAAGTAACCTAATCCCTTTTTTAACATAAAAATGCCGTTTTCTAATTGGAACAACACATCATAATCGTCTCGAGGAACAGCATCATCGACCAAAGACGGTAGTGGAGTTGAAACTTGAATTTCCTGCGAATCAGGAAAGTATTGTTCATATAAATCCTGAACTTGATCCTCAAAGTCCATCCATAGCTCTAAACAATGCGCATTCATAGCATGCAATGCTTGTAATTCCTGATACAAATAAGTACGTTGCTCTTCATCAGCATCATGTAATTGACCAGCAATACGAATAACTGCCCGTTGCAATTGCGCGTAGGATTGTTCAAATAGCATGAAGGGACACCCCCTGTATTTTATCTTAGGGTATCCCTTTATAACACATTTTTATTCGTTTATTACAAACCAACCAGTTCCTGGTTATCAATTAAACGCGTAGAACCAAAATACGCTGCAACTGCACATAGCACAGTATGATGCTCATCCACTGTCATTACTTTAGTTAACGTCTCATCGTCGACAAAAGACAGATAATCAAGACGTAACCCCGGCACGGCGTTTAGCCTATCCATCGCAACATCTCGTAATTTGTCCACGTTGCGTTCGCCCTCTTGAAAACGTCGCAGAACTTGCTGAAGTGCTTGTTGCAAAGCAGGCGCTTCTCGCCTCTGTTCTGCAGTAAGATAGACATTTCTTGAACTCTTAGCTAAGCCGTCATTTTCCCTTACGATCGGACATGGGATAATGGATACATCAATGGACAAATCAGCGACCATCCGCCGTAGGATACGCCATTGTTGTGCATCCTTTTTACCAAAGTAAGCTTTAGTCGGCGCAAAGATCTGAAAAAGTTTGGCAACTACAGTACACACACCATCAAAATGTCCAGGTCTCGATGCACCACACAAATACTCACCCAATTGATCAACATGTATCCTGGTCATTATAGGAGTTTCGCCGTACATTTCGTAAACGCTCGGTGCAAAGACAAGGTCTACTCCAAGCGTCTCACAAAGCGCAAGATCCTGTTTTAGGCTTCGTGGATAACGATCTAAGTCCTCGGATGGCCCGAATTGCAAAGGATTTACAAAAATCGATACCACAACGATATCATTTTCTGCACGAGCCTTTTGGATCAAGGAAGCGTGACCTTCATGCAAATATCCCATCGTAGGAACAAATCCCGTATCACTTTTACCCTCTTTTTGTGCTCTTTCTTCTGAAAGCCATGCTTTACAATCGGCAATCGTGTGAAACACTATCAAGCTCATGATCCCCTTTCAAGGCTCACTAATTGAAATGTTGTATTGATGATCAAGGTCAGGAAATCGCCGCGAAACTACTTCGTCACGATAAGCTTTTAGTGCATCAAGGGCGCTATCTCCCAAAGCAGCATATTGTTTTACAAATTTCGGGCGACTTCCCTGCGTTAAACCAACCACATCATGAAAAACTAAAACTTGACCATCACAGAATTCACCAGCACCAATACCGATCGTAGGAATCCTTACAGTTTCTGTAACTCGTTTCGCTACAACCGATGGAATACATTCCAAAACAACAGCAAATGCACCAGCTTGTTCCACAGCCAAAGCATCATCCATAAGTTGATCTGCACTGACTACATCTTTTGCTTGCACTTTATAGCCACCCATATGTAAAACCGCTTGCGGTGTAAGGCCAAGATGCCCACATACAGGAATTCCTGCTTGAACCAAAGCCTTTATATGCGTAACAATAGCTGCTCCTCCCTCAAGTTTTACGGCATCGGCATGTGCCTCTTGCATAAGACGGCCCGCCAACCGAACTGTTGTCTCAATATTTTGATGGTAGGTTAAAAATGGCATATCAACGACGACCATCGTATCTGGTGCGCCATGACGTACCGCTTTAGCATGATGCACCATGTCATCGATAGTTACGGGCACAGTGGAGTCATAACCAAGAACTGTCATACCCAAAGAATCACCGACGAGAATGATGTCAATCTCAGCTTTTTGTACAAGGGCTGCCTGCGTCGCATCATAAGCCGTCAACATAACAATTGGGCTTCCCTGCAACTTTTTGGCATGAACGCCTGGTATCGTTTGCTTTTTTGGCTGTTGTGGCATCAGCATAAACTCCTTTATGATAAGACCTCAATAATTTCTCCACTAATGAAAGTGAGTGATCGACCATCACCTGTGACAAAATGTAGAGTGCCTTCATCGTCTATCGTTTTTACTAATCCATCAAACAAAACAGAACCTTGGGATAACCGGACGCGCTGCCCTACTGTATCACAATGGGAAATAAACTCATGATGAACATCATGAAAGGTAAGACCTTGAAGTGTAGCCAAGTACATCTGATGAATTTCACGAAGTAGCGTTGCCGCTAAATGATTACGATCGATCGGATTTGCCGTAAACATGGCTAAAGAGCCTGCTTTATCGCGCAATTCTAACGCAAACTCGTCTTGCTTTGTCGTGACATTCATCCCGATACCTAAGATCAAACTTTGTGTATGAGCATCGCGTCTTTCCGTAAGAATCCCTGCCACTTTTTTACCCGCAATGCGTATATCATTGGGCCACTTAATCGTGACATTGAGACCCATATCATAATCGAGAACACGTTGTACACAAAGAGCGGCAAGAAGCGGCCATTGTTCTAATTTTATTGTGGCATAAGAAGGATAACGAAAAGCAATAGACAACAATAGGCTGGCATGAGCAGGTGAAATCCAAGTTCGTCCTTGCCTACCTCTTCCTGCCTCTTGCTTTTCAGCCATCACAGCCAAAAAAACCTCATCAATTTGCTGCTGAAATAACCTTGCTGCCGTATCGTTCGTAGAGCGCAAACGATCATAAAAATATAATGGTACGGCGGTAAACGTTGGCCCTAAATAGCTGCGCACGCGATCTTCATCAAGCATGTCCGGACGCACACGATAAGCCGCCTTTCCCCTTAGCAATAACCATCTCATACAACTGTTCATAATCGCTTACTTTTTCTTCCAACGAGAATAATTTAGCACGTTCACGAGCTTGCCTTGAAAAAGTTTCCCATTTAGCGTGATCTTGTAAGAGAGTAATCGCATTATTGGACATATCCTCTATGTCACCTATGGGAGACAAAAATCCAGACCGACCGTGTTCAACAACCTCAGGAATACCGCCGGCTGTCGAACCGATGACAGGAACACCGCAAGCCATAGCTTCCAATGCCACTAAGCCAAAGCTTTCCTTTTCCGAAGGCAACAATAAAATGTCAGCTAACGATAGCAACGGAGCCACTTCATCACGTTTTCCTAAAAAGACGACATCCCTCTTCAAGTTATGCCGCTCCACAAGTTTCCAGGCAACATCTAAATCGGGTCCTTCACCAACAAGCAGTAACTTACACGGCATCGTTGCGTGAACTTTTTGAAAAATCGCAATAACATCTGGAACTCGCTTAACGGCACGAAAATTAGACATATGCATTAAGATGGGTTCATTATTTGGAGCTAGATGTTTTCTCCATCCGTTCTCATATGCACGGTCATAAACAGTAGGATCGACGAAGTTATACAACTTCACGATAGGACAGCGTGGTTTAAATAATTCATTCGTTTGATCGATTAAGCTTTGCGATACAGCCGTCACTACATCACTTTTTTCTATGCCAAGGCGTATGGCATCTTGTAACAACGGATCTTGCGCAAGCACGGTAACATCTGTACCATGCAGTGTCGTGATGACCGGGATACTTTTGTCCCCTAACATTTGTTTGGCCAAAAAAGCACATACCGCATAAGGAATCGCATAATGAACATGCAACAAATCCAAATCATAATGTTTTACTACCTCAGCCATTTTTGCAGCGAGGGCCAAGTCATGTGGTGATGTTTGCAAAACCGGATAATTCTCTGTTTCTACTTCATGTACATAGATGTTTTCTTGAAATAATCCTAAACGAAAAGGGATTCCAGACACGATAAAATGTACTTCGTGACCTCGTCTTGCCAAAGCTTTCCCAAGTTCTGTAGCAACCGCTCCAGAACCTCCTAAAGTAGCATAACAACTGATACCGATGCGCACATCGTTCGCCTCCTGTCTTTACCTATGGTGCAAGTGTTACAGCAAGCGACGACACAACGACAGGCTCCTCACGCCAAAAACCTTCAGCATAAGCGACCCCGGTCTGTTGTCCATAATAACGATCGCGACCTTCAATCATTGGCATAAAGGAACCTCTGGTGATCGGGGTATCTACGCCATGTGTTTTTACGAATTGCGATTTATACTGTGCTAAGGCTGCCTTTTTTTTGTCGTATACATGAGTCACATCAACGACAAAGGAAGGTTTATCAATGCTATTAATCATATAATGATACATCGCTTTAGGTCGGTGCGGTGCAAGTCCATCATCATATCGTCGTAAGCCAGAAGAAAAAAATGCCTCATAAATAAGTCGAGCACACATCCCATGATCAGGATGCCGATCGCTTGCCATTGGAGCGACGATAACTGTGGGTTTATAGGTACGAATCACACGCACAATCGATGCAATTGACTCTTTATCGATGACAATACCTCGATCTGGCATTGATAAGCAAAGCCTCTCTGATACACCTAAAATATCGGCAGAAGCCAAAGCCTCTTTACGACGCGTGATCGGATCGCCATTTGTCGACAACTCCGCTTGAGTCAAATCACAAACAACAACACCATCACTTGCATGTAACGCACAAAGCCCGCCCGCACCCAACTCAACATCATCCGGATGCGCTCCAAAAGCTATTAAAAATATTCCAGACATAGTAAGGCCTCCTTACGACTTCTCTTCGATGACATCTCGCCAGGCAAGATCCCCTCGCCATAACCCACGCAAAAGCATCTCAGCAGATGCAAGATTTGTCGCCACAGGAATGTTATGCACATCGCACAAACGCAATAAAGCGATAATATCTGGTTCATGAGGTTGTGCCATCAGTGGATCACGCAAAAAAATCAATAGGTCCAAGCGATTTTCGGCAATCAGTGCACCAATTTGTTGATCCCCGCCCATTGGTCCACTTTGGAAACGATGAATCGTAAGTTCGGTTGCCATAGCAATACGTGCGCCTGTGGTACCCGTGGCGTATAAAACATGACCGTTAAATAATGCTTGATAAGCAGTTGCAAAGTTAACCATATCGTCTTTTTTGCGATCGTGTGCAACAAGTGCAATATTCACCGATATTCTCCTCCCAAGATTAAAATAAAAAATGTTCTAGGCCATCGATCAATCCTGTCACGTTCATGACCTGACGAACACCAAGCAATACGCCTGGCATAAAACTTTCTCGAGACATAGAATCATGGCGAATCGTAAGTCGTTCCCCTGTGCCACCAAAAATCACTTCCTGGTGAGCCACAAAACCAGGTAGTCGCACGCTATGAATCGGCGTTCCAAGTACGTTATGTAAAGCAGCCGCATTGGCAAGTGGTACAGGGATGACCCCCGCTTCTTTGCGCGCTTTAGCCATTCGTTCTGCGGTTTTTTGTGCCGTACCCGATGGAGCATCACGCTTTTGATCATGGTGATACTCAACAATTTCTGCATAGGGTAAATATCTTGCGGCTAATTCAGCAGCACGCATCATCAACAGTGCACCGATGGCAAAATTCGGTGCATACAAGCCGCCAAGAGAACGTTCTTCAAGTGCCTGCCCAACTTCGCGCAAAAAGTCTGGAGATAACCCCGTTGTACCTATCACCGGTCGAACCAAATGTGCGATTGCCGTCTCTATGGTTGGCGCAGCCGCGGTTGCATGAGTGAAATCCACAACAACATGCGGTTTTGTTTTTGGAAAACACGCATCAGCTGAATCAAAGACTGGCACGGTGACCGATTCGACCTTGAAATCTTGTTCTGCCACTCTTTCAATACCGGCTACAAGTTCCATATCAGGTGCTGACAGCACAGTCTTCGCTACCTGGTTACCCATTTTACCTTTTATTCCTGCAACAGCCACGCGAATTTTTCTCACAAAGTATAACCCGCCTTTCTTGTCCATCGATTTTTGTCTCTCGTCTGAAATTTCTCCATCACACGATCATGAGCTTGCGTAAGATCTATGTGTAAGCTATTGGCAAGACATGCTATAACAAACAGCATGTCCCCTAATTCAAGCGCAATATCACCTTGTGGTTCCGTGTCTTTTTTAGGTTTTTCACCGTAGCTGTGATTGACCTCACGAGCTAGTTCACCTAACTCTTCTACAAGTCTCACAATCAGCGTCATGGGTTGAAAATAACCTTCTTCAAACTGCCCTATGTAATCGTCTATTTCTTGTTGAATACTACGCAGAGTCTTATCCATGCTAGATACTCCCTTCATTCTGCCATTATTATATCCTCATAACACGTGGACAGCCATCATAGGTTTACAATGAACAATCCGGACACGCTCGAAAAAGGAGGAATCGGGTTGCCCAATCGCCGTAAACATCTATCTATCGTTGTTCTAGCCTGTCTTGCCATTTTGTTTACCATCGCCCTTGTCGTATATCCGGAACAAGGAATGGACGCCGCCATAGCCGGGCTAAAAGTTTTCTGGGATGTTGTCTTCCCGTCGTTGTTGCCGTTTTTTATTTTGTCAGAGCTTTTGCTTGGCTTGGGCATAGTTAATGCATTTGGTGTCATCCTCGAACCTCTCATGCGACCCTTATTTAGCGTTCCTGGCGTTGGTGCGTTTGCCTTGTCGATGGGGCTGGCTGCAGGGTATCCGATGGACGCTGTGATCACCGCAAAATTTCGTCAAGGAGGTTTATGCACGCGTATTGAAGGTGAGCGTCTTTTAGCTTTCACGAACACGGCGGATCCACTTTTTATGTTTGGTGCTGTCGCCGTAGGCATGTTCAAATCACCGCAACTGGGTATTTTACTCGCCATCGCCCATTACATTTCTTCTCTCATCGTCGGCGTAACCTTCAAACTGTATGGGCGAAAAGAAGAACGCTTCATCAAGCCAATGCGTTCACAGGCTCACCAAGGGAAACTATTTTTGCGGGCATATCGCGCGATGATTCAAGCACATATTGAAGACGCACGACCCTTTGGCAAGTTATTAGGAGATGCCGTCAATGACTCCATACGCACTTTATTGATGATTGGCGGTTTTATCATCTTTTTCTCCGTTTTTTTACGCGTCTTAACACAAGTTGGCGTTGTAGCGTTAGTAGCGATTCCGCTAACCTTTTTATTTGAAGCATTACATATGTCGATCCATCTCGTTCCCCCGTTTATCGCCGGTTTACTTGAGATCGACATTGGTTCCGCAGCAACCGCTGCAGCTAATGCGCCACTGATTGAAAAAGTCAGTATTGCTAGTGCAATTATCGCATGGAGCGGACTTTCTGTGCACGCGCAGGTAGCCAGTGTTTTGACAAATACCGATATTCGTATGCGCCCTTACTTCATTGCTCGAATCTACCATGCTCTCCTTGCTGGTAGTATGACCTATATCCTTTTTCGCTTCGGCATTGGGACAAAAGCGGTTACCTACATACCGAAAGTGGTTACGACCATAGCGCCAAGCACTTCGTTTGACCTGTCACATTGGTTTTTATCCATTTCTGAGGTGGGTGCTTGGGTAGCCTTGCTGCTCGGTTGCATGCTCTTGTCACTTGCCATCTACATCGTTATGCGTTTAAAAATCACGGCTTGGTACAGCAAAACAACGTAAATAGCTTTATAAGACAAAAAACGGTTGCGCAAAAGTCTAGGCGCAGCCGTTTTTTACTTAAAAAAACCGATGAAACAAAGCCTGATCCATCATAACGAAAAGACCTACAAGCAACGTATAATAGCCAAACGGACGCAGGCTCATCGTTTTAATGAGTTTCGTCATACCAAAAATAGCGAGGTATCCGGTACATGCCGATGCCGCTAAAGCTAACCAAAGTGTTCCCCCCATCGCAAAAGAAGTAGCGCCAATATCTTTCACTTCAAAAATGGTGGCACCAAACACGATGGGAACGGATAACAAAAAACTATACTTAACAGCGTCATCTCGTTTCATACCAAAGCCAAGTGCTGTACACAACGTCAAAGCTGAGCGAGACAATGCCGGTAAAATAGCTGCTCCTTGAGCTAAACCGATAAAAAAAGCACCAGACATTGAAATTTTTTCTTTAGGGATACCTCTTTGATCGAGTCTTGATTCGACATAGAGCAAAAGCACCCCTGTTATGACGAATTCAATACCCAAGGTCGCCCCCGAATGAAAAATTTGTTCAAACGTCTTTTCAAAGAGCAAGGCGATAATCACAGTTGGCATGGTGGATACAAGTAAACGCAACCCCAACTTCGAAAAAGGGCGCCGTAGAAGCGCTAAAATTTCACGGAAATAATACGATACTACCGCCATTAAAGTGCCTGTGTGCAAAAAGACATCTAGGGTCAGAGAATTCCCTTTTAGATAAAGCAACTTATCCATCAAAACCAAGTGCCCTGAACTGCTAACAGGTAAAAATTCTGTCAATCCTTGAATGGCACCAAGTACAATTGCTTGCCAAATGGTCACACAGACATCCCTCCTTAAAAATAATCTATGGACGAGTCGGCAAAAAGAGTACAAGCAGCATGAATCATCCTACCCTTGAATACGTTCTTAAAAGAAATGGAGGAATCCGAGTGCGTCGCATGGCCTTAACTGATGCCTGGAAAATCGCTGCTACCTATATTGGAACAGTTGTCGGCGCCGGTTTTGCATCCGGCCAAGAGGTAATGCAGTTTTTTACGCGGTTTGGAAGCATGGCAATCATCTCCATCTTTCTTACTACGGTATTGTTTTATCTACTTGGAGCAAAAGTGATGCAGGTAGGGAGAAAAACAGATGCTTCATCTTTTGGTCTCGTGATATCTTCTCTAGTAGGAGAGAAATTCGGGAAAATCTTGCAAATTATCATGCTCATTATGCTATGTGGTGTTACGATCACGATGGTTGCGGGTAGCGGTGCCCTCCTTTATGAACAATTGCATATTCCTATCGCCTTGGGTTCTCTATTGACCGTCATTCTAACGGGTATTGTTCTCTCCTTTGGCATGCGTGGCGTTATATCAGCTAACTCATTCATCGTTCCAATCATGATTATTTTTATTGTTATCGTGTTTTTATCTCGTGTGACGCCACACGATGCTTTATCGATAGACACAACCATCTCTTACCCACTACAAAGCGTCTTATCAGCTTTATCGTACGTCGGCTTTAACGTTGGGTTATCCCTGACGGTGCTCATTCCACTTGGTAAACAGTCTTTCGACAAACGCACGCTGCAATTGGGGGCTCTTTTTGGTGCAATCGCTCTTGGCGTCATGCTGCTATTCATACATCTCCTGCTTGTTAACACATTTCACGGACCATTTTTTATAGAGATTCCTATGGGCTATATCGCAAAGCAACTCCCGCCACTGTTTCGTCTACTCTTCATTGGAACATTATGGGCAGAAATTTTCTCTACACTCGTTTCAAACGTCTATGGAATGGCGCATGAAATGGTTCAACATCATCGCCGTAGGTACCTGGCTATCATAGCCATGATTCTTGCTCTTACGTTCTTTGGTAGTCAAATTGGATTTAGCACGATGGTATCTCACGTCTACCCGATTTTTGGTTATATCGGCATCGTTATGTTAGTGGCTGTACTCGTTTAGTGAAATGCCCTAAATCAGGTTATAATGGGAGCGGTAAGCATCCTAAGGAGTGTGCCTTGATGAAGAGAATCCTTCCCTATTTCCTTATCCTTTTAGGTTCATTTATTTATGCGGTAGGTCTCAATGCATTTATAATCGGAAACGGCCTAGCTGAAGGCGGTTTTGTAGGTATATCACTTGTTCTTTATTACAAGTTTCATGTGATTGTCGGACTGTCTTTTTTTGTGTTTAACATTCCGGTTCTACTTCTTGGATGGAAATTTTTTGGGCGTCATTTTATTGTAAAAACCGTTCTTGGCGTTGTAGCCGTTTCTGTTTTTAGTATATTGACTACACATTTTGGCCAGCATGTTCATGATCGACTGCTTGCGGCCTTATATGGTGGCGTGATTTGTGGAGCAGGATTGGGCTTGATTTTCCGTAGCGGAGGAACTACGGGTGGTACGGATATTCTCGCGCGCATAGTAGGACATTTTTGGGGACATTCCATGGGGAAAGTCATGTTTGCCTCCGATGTTCTTATAATTTCACTCGTTGCGTTAGTTCTCGGTAAAGAGATTGCTATGTATTCTCTAGTTGCATTATTTGTTGCCAGTCGAGTGATTGATTTTGTGATTGATGGCATCTCATCTTCGCGTGCCACAATGATTATCAGTGAGCATGCACCCGCCATTGCAACACGCATTCATGTTGAATTAGGCAGAGGTACAACGTTTTTACAAGGTTATGGAGGTTATACAGAAAAAGCAAAACAAGTAATTTATTGTGTAGTCAACCGCAATGAACTTGTCCGTTTGCAGGCATTGGTATACGAGGAAGATCCCTTGGCTTTTTTAGTTTCCAATGACGTTCATGACGTACTTGGAGAAGGGTTCACCTTTTGAACCACGATTGTAGATAAACAGAAAGTTATGATAAGGAGCGTTAAGAGGGGGGTTACTACAGTCATCATTGGCAGCATTGACAATTTTGGCAGGTATGGAAATACACCATACACATAGTCCCCATAATCATTGATCAATAGGGTGACTAAGGCGATTAGCAACCCAGTCCTATCAAAACGTAAAAATCGTATAACATTCGCATACAATACTGCCTCAAAAGCCATAAGAAAATGTGTTACGATAAGCAACCAACCTTCAAAATACAACGAACTGCCTGTAGCTCGGGCAAATAAAAGAATATATACGCACCACAAGCCGTACTTCATCATCCATGTCACTGCTACAGCTGAAATAACCTGTCGTAAACGACTATGGCTACGGCGAATCGTTAACCACATTGCAATAATAAAAAAAGTTACAGAAAGTGGACTATCAGGTACAAATGGTATCAAATACCACAAAGTACGTTGTATTTGTCCAGCATACCACCAATATCCTAGGACGGCTCCGATTGCATTCAAGGTTAAAGCGATCCACAGGAACCATTCCTTGGTTAACCATGTAACCACAAAATTATCTCCTTTCACTTTTTCAAACATTTATAGTTTGACTCGACCTATTCCTTCTCATACACTAGATAAAAAAAGTGCAGTTACGTACAATCGGTACGTAACTGCACTTAAAAGAATGTTAAAGTTTACTACCTACTTAATTATTTTTGCGTTTGCGTAGCGAGCCAGTCAACTACTTGTTGTATTTGAACACTGCTTGTCAAACCGCCAGCAGGTGGCATATTGGGATTAAACCCTTTTTTGACGACCGGAAGCAACTGGCTAGATGTCGCTTCATTACCGATGCCAAGTAATTCTGGACCAAAGCCACCTTTAAGATCCGTTCCGTGACAACCTGAGCACGTGTTTTGAAAAACAGTATACCCTGGCATAGATGTATTTAACAAGGCAGTACTTGTCGGATGCGATACAGCGAAAGGCAAACCACCAGCTGCACTCTTCGTCCCTCCACCAGCGGATCCGCTAACTTCGTATTGATGTTGTTGATAAGCCTCTGCCGTCAGCCAAATGGACATGAAGACAAACAGTACCATTGCTGTCGCCGCAATCGGACGATGGATTGGTCTGCGCGACTTACCGCGATCTAACCAAGGAACAAACATCAACAACAATATGCTAATAATAGGAACAGCGACAGTCCCCCACGCAAGATCGGGACCTGGGAAGTATTTTAAGAATTGGTACAGAAAATAAAAATACCAGTCAGGCATAGGAATGTACGTCGAATCACTTGGATTTGCGATAGAGCCTAAATGAACATGGTTATTGATCACCCAGATCATAAACGCTGTCAAGAACATAGCTCCTGCTATCCATTCTTTTAACAAAAAGTTAGGAAAAAACGGTTCGCGTCCATCATGCATCTTGCGATTCACCCATCGCTTGCGAGGGGCTCCTTTAATTCTATCTTTCGAATCTTCCGCAGACACCTTGTCTACCTCCCTAGTTACATCGGTCCAGCGATGCCCGCTTTACGAATCATAATAAAGTGCAGTCCTAACAAGACCAACAAAGCGGCAGGAAGGAAAAACACATGTATGGCGAAAAACCGTGTTAAGGTTAAAGCCCCAAGTGTAGATCCACCCGTCAAAAGAAGCTTAATGTAAGGTCCGATAATCGGAACAGAAGCCGCAATATTGGCGCCGACGTCAGTAGCCCAATAAGCCTGTTGATCCCAGGGCAATAAATAACCGGTAAAACCAAAGGCTAAAACGACGACAAAAATCAAAACACCGATAATCCAGTTGAGTTCGCGCGGTGCACGATAGGCTCCTGTAAAAAACACGCGCAACATGTGTAAAAACATCATGATAATAGCAAGCGATGCGCCCCAAAAGTGCATACCACGAACAACTTGGCCGAGTAACACCTGATTGGAGATGTATTGCACACTATAATAGGCGTTATGAATGTCAGGCACATAGTACATCGCCAAAAACATGCCAGAAAGAATTTGCGTTACGATGATAAGAAATGTCAGACCACCAAAGCAATACACAAAAGACGACATCTTGACCGCCGGATTCACATGAGCCGGCACATCATGATCGGCAATATCACGCCATAAAGGGGTAATATTGAGACGTTCGTCAATCCAATCATAAGTACGTTTGATCATTTATGTGGTTCACCTACCCATGTCATTTCGCCGCAAACGTTTATATTGTCTAAAACCTTACCTGCGAGCCCTCTCACCTCCTGAAACCCCTGACGCAGGTCTTGACAAAACAACTTGCCAAAAAGTAATTAGGTTGATATAGACTGTCACGTTTGCCTTAGCAAATTCCCCTATGATTAGTTTTACGGTTTTCTGGATACTAGCACAAGTAGGCTGTGTGACGAAAACTCGACAGGTATTTAATATTTTTGGTTCCAAAGCGTCTCAACGGCCATTTGTAAGCGATTGGACACCTGTTGCAAGTACTTTTCACCTGCTTGCGCTGTGGCACGGTTCGCTTTCAGGCGGTCAGCAGATTTTTGATCGACATCAACTAGTCCTTTAGCAATAGTTAACATGAGGGATGTATCATGCTCACCAGACGGTACGTATGCATCAGTCTCAATATCCAAACCATCTCGCCACCATACAAAAGAAGTAGTCTTCATAGAAGTATTTGAAAATGCTTCAAAGAAAGCTTGTTCTTTATGTAAGCTATCACTTAAAAGCACTACATAGTTAATTGGCAAATAGCGTAAAAAAGCACGTATTGATTCTTGCAAGAGTGCGCAGAATTGTTCTTGGGGTAAGGAAAAAAATGCATTATCATCACCCGCGAGGTCTACGCCTTGAACAGGAATGGTTAATACACGCCCCCCTAATCGTTGTTCAAGCGTATCCCGAATTTTACGTATAATAAACCATGATGAACCGATAGGTAAGTGACTTGGCCGTTGTGTCAAACCACAAAAAGTAAATAAAATTGTATCGTGATAAGCTGTGGTCTCGCGTAATTCTTGAGCGTTCATTTCTTCTACACGCAAAGCTATCGCATCCTTTCTGCCACATAGTATCGCACGATCCACCAAAAACAGGCAATCCCTGCCCGCGAGGACAGGAATTGCCTGTTTAGTAAGTACACAAGTGATTAAAGAGCTGATTGTACAAAGAATATGGTCTCATCCTGGTCTATTGTAGGCACATGATGTACTCGATCATTTTCCCCATGTGTCAACCCTAAATCACGCATCGTCATCTGAACGCCAGCACGGATTCCTTTTTCTGCCTGCAAAGACAAAGAATAGGCAGAGCTTATCGCTTTTGAAATAGCAGCTGCAACAAATGGAGCAACATGTGAGATATCGTATCCTACCTGCACAAACCCATGCAAAATGCCTCGAGTAGCTTGTGCTATCGTCCAAGCATGAAATGGTTGATTCGATCTAAGTATCACCATCATGGCATTATATGCCGTTTCCTCAACTTGTAAGATACGCTCAGATGGTTCCTCTAGGTACGTGACCGTTGACGCCACTTCTTGACTGAGTACGGGTCCAATCCTACTTGGTTCGAGTTGGCCAATACGAAAATCATCCATAACTAAATCCACCATAAACACCTCTCTTTTTGCCGACGAGGTTAGCTGACGGGTTTGGGAAAAGAGATTCCCTACCGGAGAATACCGGATACACCCCTACAACACGGTTCCCCCGCTTCCAAAAACTTTGGAACTAGGCCTATGCTTTATTTGAATGGTACGATCTTATTGTAGCCTACTGACGCGTTTTAAGCAAAGCCTTATACTGACAAGATAGTAATGTAAATGCGTTACGGTCTTTACGGTCAAGAGCTTCGTCGATACGCTGTCGTAAAAATGTGCACTGATGATCAAATTGTACATGATCTAGCCACATCTCTGCTTCAAGCCCTATCATAATGTCGCGTTTCGACTGCACTTTTAATTCAGCCTCTTGACTCTCCAAGACAGCAGCATATTCTACGCAGTGTGCACGATCGCGAAAGTAAAGTGTGATATACAATTCTTCATTAGGATGATTGTGCAAATCGAGAAAAGCTTTTTCCACGTCTGATGTGACGCGACGATTCTTATAAAACTTAAAGGCCGTCATATTCACACAAGTCGTAGACATAAAGAGAGCTTTGGGTGAACGTTCAAGACGATCGGTAAAATGTGTTTTTTCAAGTAGGCTTTCATTGGACGCCACATATTGCAAAAGCCATTCAGCTTCGGGGTTTTTCAGGTTGAAGTGTTCTAAAAACCAGTGAATAAATCGTTTCTTATCCGCAACCGTGATCATTTCCTTCATGGCGTCTTCTCCCCTTCCATAAACAAAGAGACATGCCTAGCAGTCGGTGAAAATTACGGCTTTGTTCTTTGTTTATTCGAGAAACCGTCCACGCTTTCCTTCTTACAAGCCTAAATTTCAGGAATTTCCGGAATTTCTCGCATTATGGAACCTGAGCTAGCCACCTGTACCATCATTCCGAGTTTCCTTAACACCGCGAGCACCACACCTTCATCATTAACCCGAAATACATAAACATGATCCCCAATTTTTTGCACCATACGTTCACGAAGTGCTTGAATACGTTCAATTTCTAGTGCTGTCGTATCATCTTTTGCCGTGACCATACAACAGATTTCCATACGTACTTTGCCATATTCGTTGCACCAATCTGTAATGGTTTTGATGACGTTAGTAGGTACTTCATACGCTGCGATACGGGATAAGAATGCTAAGATCGAGGATTGATCAAAACCAGCAAGCAATGCGCGATAGATGCTGTCGCGCGTCAATTGATAGGTACGCCATTTCTGATTTTTAATAAGATCAGCTATCATTTGTAGGTCCCAACCGTACAACGTATCACCACCAACAGGTACAAGAATTTCAAAATTGGGAGATACAATTGCCAATGATTCTTCCATTGCCTGTTTTTCCGTATCCTCATCCGATTCGAGGGATAGTGCATGAATCAACCACTTTTCTCCCAGTTTGGATAATCGATAGAGCACGGTACCTGATTCACCTTGACCCCTCATTAACGCTCCTGTATACACTAACATTTGTAAAACATGCAATTCATACACTTGTTCGGCTGATTCATAATAAAATTCTCTAACCTGACTCTGTAAAATCGCTTTTAAAGACTCGGCATAAATCCAGTCATGGCCTGCCATCTGAGCTATCTGAGCGACAATGCGCCTTATATTCTTAATCGCCTGTCGATACGTTTTTAGCCAATAGAGAAAGATATGATACGCACGTTCTTCATCAGATTGCTTTAAGTAGGTATCACATTTTACTGGATTGACCACTAAGGTACCATCTTCTTGCTCAAACAAACAACCTTCGTCATATAGATGATCATATAGAAGAGCAAATCTTTCAGCATAATCATGATAACGCCGACCATAGCCAAAACGCCATACGTTCGATGAGTTTAATGGCCTCTCTGATACTTCAAACAGTTGCGCAATTTGTTGCTGACTGCGTTTAAAGATAACGCCCTCTTGGGTTAATTTTATCGGCTGCTTAGCTACAAAAAATAAGAGTACAGCCGCATCTCGTGCCGCAGCTGTCTCATCATAGCGATAAATCACAGGTGTCATCGCGGCTTTTTGCACACGTGTTTGGAGAATGTGATACGTGTTTTCACGAAGTTTTATCCAAACATCTTCTGGACATAGGTACGTTACGGAGGACGCCGTAAAATGTTCAAATACAAACCCTTCTTGAATCAGTTCATTTAAGATTGAGGACACAGCCTTACGCTCATTCTCCACATTACCACAGACATCCTTAAGTAATCCCGTGAGCTCTTCTTTAACAAAAGTAGTTCGTCCATCTAGGACGACTTGTTCGAGTGCTTTTTGAGCCTGTGGTGAGACAAGTCGTGCTCTTTGCTCGACATAGTGGGGTTCAAAAAAACGCGATAAAATTTCTTGAAGAACAGTATTTTTGGAATACAAAGGACACGATAAAGCATGTCGCTTTGCTATTTTTTGCAGGTTGGTAAAATCACTTTGGTTCAAGCAATCTGCGAGTCGCACGAAGATCCCTCACTAGTCCTAGGCTTTCCTTTTTAGGATCATCCAGTTTGGTTGCGCCTATACCCACTTTTGATAAAATATCCATAAAAAAGGACTCGCAACGTTCATGCGAGTCAAGAGAGAGATTACTAGGAGTGGAGAGAAACTACATCTCACATCATCATCTATCTTACCGACCAATCGTTTGGAAGTCAACTCATTACACGATCAATGATCGGGTAACCACTTTGCGTCAATTCTTTTGCCGCTCGATCATAAAAAACTACCGTATCAAATTGCAATAATAATTGCCCATCATCGTCTTCACGACTTTCTAAAATGCCGATATTACGAATACTAATATTCTTCTTTCCTAAAAGTGATGCCACCTCACCGATTATTCCAGGTTCATCAGGAACAGACACTGTCATACTGTATAACGGTCTTATAGCACCACTACTTTTAGCCGGAAGCGCATCACGAAATGTCCGTGCGGTTGTAAAAAATTCTTCGAGTTGACTTGAATCACCATCAGAAATGGCGGCTTTGCACTGCGTTAAGCGACGAATCCATGCATCAAGCAAAGGTTCTATTTCCATTCTGTTTTCAAGGGAAATATCACGCCACAAGGCTGGATCACTAGAGGCAATACGCGTGATATCCCGAAATCCACCAGCGGCTAATTCTACATAAGAAGCATCTTGCCCTGATAGAGCCTGTACTTGATTCACTAACGTCGCCGCTATAATATGCGGAACATGACTAATAGCTGCTACCACGCGATCATGAAGTAAAGGTGACATAGTTCGAATAAGAGCTCCTGTCCGTCGCAACAGTTCAGCTAAGTCAGCAAGAGCCGCTTGAGAGGTCTTATCATCTGGTGTCATCACGTATACGGCATTTTCTAACAACTTGTCATGAGCAGCCCAAATGCCCGACTTCTCAGAACCTGCCATCGGATGGCCACCAACAAAAGATACGCTATGAAACACTTCTGACGCCAGTTCCACCACATGATTTTTAACACCAGATACATCAGTCACAATGGCGTCTTTAGCAAGTATATGTTCCCATTTTGCAATTTTCGGGATTAGCTCTATCGTCGCTGGTACAGGAGTCGCGACGATCACAAGATTAGCGTTTGTCAACCCAAAATGTAAGTCAGATGTACCCTCATCAATGACTCCGCGTGCTATGGCCACCTCTAAGACGCGTGGATGGACATCAACACCAACCACTCGAGTAACCAATCCTGTTTTTTTTAAGGCTAGACTAAGTGAACCACCAATCAGCCCACAACCGATAAGACAAACTTGTGTAAACGCGCGTGTCACTCGTCTTTATCCCCTTTACGTCCTGTAGCAAACGCTAAACTTTTTGCGAAGTCCATCAGGTTTTGCCTTGCTTTTTGGGCGGCTTCGATGTTTCCTTGTTGATGTGCCTTATAGATAGATTCTACATAACGCACTATAGCGCTACCAACAATGACACCGTCAGCGAACGTCTTTAAGAAATCAACTTGTGCTGCTTCTCGCACACCAAAGCCAACAGCAACTGGCACAGGACTATATTCCTTGACCTTCGAAACAAACTCCTCAAGCTGGTTTGAAAACTTGCTTCTTTCTCCTGTAACTCCAAGAGAGGAGACACAATAAGCGAACCCAGTCGCTGAAGCGGCGATTGTATGAATGCGATCCTGACTCGTCAAAGCAATCAACGGTATGAAAGCAAGGCCGGCTTGATGAAGAGCCTCGCGCAACGGACCACTTTCTTCATAGGGCAAGTCAGGCACGATCATACCATCGACACCCGCCTCCAAAAGAGCCTTAACCATCCGTTCTATGCCATACTGAATCACTGGATTCACATACGTAAATGCGATTAACGGCACATCCGTATGTTCACGCAAGCGACGCATCATAGTCATTGCGTGATCCATTGTGGTACCTGCACGTAAAGCTCGCAAGGATGCCCCTTGAATGACAGGACCATCAGCGAGTGGATCTGAATAAGGGATACCAACTTCAATAATGTCAGCATATTGTGATAATTCTAGAATAATTTCATAACTTTCTTCAAGTGTTGGATCACCTGCCATAGCAAAAGCGATAAATGCTGCTTTCTTACCATCTTTTGCAAATCGATCCTCAATCGCCTTACGTCCACGATTAACCATGGAACTCACCACCCAAATATTGCTGTACTGTGTGTACATCCTTATCGCCACGGCCGGATAAATTTACTACCATGAGATGTTCTTTTGGCAATTCCTTAGCGAGTTTGACAGCATAAGCGATCGCGTGTGCTGACTCAAGCGCCGGAATAATACCTTCAACTTGCGCAAGCTGTTGAAAAGCATCTAAAGCTTCCTTATCCGTTATAGAGACGTAAGTCGCTCTTCCCGTATCATGCAAATAGGCATGTTCTGGTCCCACCCCAGGGTAATCCAAACCGGCAGACACCGAATGAGCAGGCTGAACCTGTCCATACGTATCTTGTAATAGCAAGGTCATAGCACCATGTAATACGCCTTTTGACCCACGGCTAATGGAAGCAGCATGACGTGCCGTATCAACTCCTTCACCAGCGGCTTCTACGCCGATGAGACGCACATCTTTATCCAGAACAAAGGGATAAAAAATACCCATGGCATTACTTCCGCCACCAACACAAGCGATGATCGAATCAGGCAATCTGCCTTCTTGCAGCAGGATTTGCTCTTTTGTCTCATCACCTATAATGCGTTGAAAATTACGTACGATCATCGGATAAGGATGAGGCCCTACCACCGATCCAATAATATAATAGGTATCCTCCACGTGCTCTACCCAAAAGCGTAAAGCTTCATTCGTTGCATCTTTTAGCGTTTTGGTGCCAGACACAGCAGGAACCACCTTTGCGCCTAAAAGTCGCATTCGAAAAACATTCAACGCTTGGCGTTCCATATCCTCTTCACCCATAAACACCGTGCAATCAAGCCCTAATAACGCAGCAACAGTAGCTGAAGCAACACCATGTTGACCAGCTCCAGTCTCGGCAATAACGTGTTTTTTACCCGTCATTTTAGCCAACAAACCCTGACCTAACGTATTGTTCATTTTGTGTGCGCCTGTATGATTAAGATCCTCACGCTTTAAATAGATCTTTGCACCGCCGATCAATTTTGTTAGGTGTTCTGCATAATAAAGAGGCGTTTGTCTTCCTAGGTAATGTTCTAGATAAAACGATAGTTGTTTCGTAAATTCAGGATCATGCGACAACCTCAGGTAATCTTTCTCTAATGTCGTTAACGCGGACATCAAAGTTTCGGGAACATACTTGCCGCCAAATTCACCAAAACGACCATACTCATCAGGAATCATAAGACACTCTCCTAACTTCTTCTATAAAACGTTGCATTTTATAAGTATCCTTGCAACCATCCGTTTCGATGCCTGATGACACATCAACCACATCAACCGAATGATGCTGCAACAAATCAGCAACATTATCCGGTGTTAATCCGCCTGCCACAACAATTGACGTCGCATCTAGGTAGGATTGTAGACGATCGATCTCATCCCAAGCAAACGTCTCACCGGAACCTCCAGCCATGCCAGGTTTATAGGTGTCAAGCAAAAGTGCATCGACATTTTTTGCATACTTGCAAAATTGCATGTCACGATCATCATTACGTACACGCCATGCTTTCCAAACAGTTATAGCATCGTTTGCGCGCAATTCTTTACATAAATCTGGTGATTCTTGTCCGCAAAGTTGCACATGCCGCACTCCAGTTTGTTCAACTAAATGCAATATTTCATCACGATTTGCATCCACAAGAACCAATACAGCTTCCTTTTTTATGCCCGTTTGTTGCTGTGCTTGATCAAGCCACCGCATAACATTGTTTTGATCAACACGTCGCTTACTTGGTGCAAGGACAAAACCTACGTAATCAGCACCTGCCAAGGTAGCTTCCACGACATCGCTTGACGACATCAATCCGCAAAACTTAACTTTTGTCATAACGAAGATCCGTACAATAACTCTTTAATGGCTAAGGCTGCCCCTGCAATACCTGAGCGCATAAGAGATTCTCCCACTAACACCGCATGAGCACCTGCTTGTTTTACTATAACAATGTCCTCATTCCGAGTTAGGCCACTTTCACTAACAAGAACCGTTGTTGGTGGAACTAAGGCAGCGATTGCAACCGTTTGCTGCAAGTCAACTTGAAAAGTTCGCAAATCACGATTATTAATGCCAATAATGCAGGGACTGATAGGCAAGACACGTTGCAATTCCTCTATGCTGTGTACCTCAAGCAGAACATCCATTCCTAACTGCATACTAAGCGCATAAAGTGTGGTTAATTTATCATCAGGTAAGGCAGAGGCAATAAGTAAAATCGCATCAGCACCAATGACTCGCGACTCATATACTTGCCATTCATCGATGATAAAATCTTTACGCAAAATCGGGATCTCAGCGACTTGAGCGACTTGTTGTAGAACAGCTGTCGATCCTTGAAAATAGGTTTCATCGGTCAATACAGATATGGCATCAGCCCCACCTTGCTGATAAGCTTGCGCTTGCCTTATCGGCTGAAAATCTGTAGAAATGATGCCTTTGGATGGCGAAGCTTTTTTTATTTCTGCAATAAGTCCTACATGTTTTTTGTTACGCAATGCCTGTGCCAAAGAGCGTGGCGCAGGCATTGCATCGATAATAACCCTAAAATCTTCATACGATACAGAATCGCGTAAACGCAGTACCTCTTGCTCTTTTGTCGCTAAAATGTCATCTAAAATACTCACGCAAGCAATCCCTCCGTCACGCTTTGACTAAATGCGCAGACCTCGTGTAGTTTTTGCGCCGCTTTGCCCTCATCGATTAATCTTTCTGCCAAACGTGCTCCCTCAAGATACGATGTCACCTGTTTGGCAGCATAGAAACCAGCAGCCGCATTCATCACAACCACATTACGCCGGGCTCCTTTTTCACCTTGAAAAATCTGCCGAATAATATCTGCATTCTCTGCCGAATCACCTCCAGCAATAGCTTGAAGTGGATGCGATTGTAAGCCGAAATCTGCCGGTGTAACGTTGTAGGATTGCACAGTTCCTTGGTTAACCTCGTATACATAGGACATACCTGCAATCGATAATTCATCTAAACCATCTTGCGCATGTACGACGAGCGCGCGCTGACAGCCAAGAGCCGCTAATACGCTTGCCATTTTTTCAGCCACTTCAATAGAAGGAGTACCAAGCACTTGGAATTTCGGACTCGCTGGATTCGTCAATGGCCCGAGGAAATTGAACATCGTACGAAATCCAAGTTCTTTACGAATAGGCGCTACATATCTCATTGCTGGATGATACGACTGAGCAAACAAGAAACAAAAACCTGTCTCATCAAGACAGCGTTTCGCTTGAAGCGGAGTCAAATCAATCGCTACACCCAGTTCTGCTAGTACGTCCGCACTACCCGTAAGGCTTGAAGCAGCACGATTTCCGTGCTTCGCTACTCGTACGGAACCTGCCGCAAGAACGAAAGAGGCTGCTGTTGAGATATTAAACGTCCCTGCATGGTCTCCACCGGTTCCACACGTATCGATTACATTGTCGTATGGCAAGGCCAATTGAATAGCATGATCCCTCATGGCACGTACACTGCCAGTAAGTTCTTCAATCGTTTCACCTTTCACTTGCAATAACGTCAAATAAGCTGCAATCTGAGCTGGACTCGCAGAACCACTCATCATCTGGTGCATCGCATCTTGCGCAGCTGGCTCAGAAAGATTTTCACCACGTGATAACGCTAATAAAATATCTTTCATACTATCTCCTCCCGTCTATCTGCAACAGCATACGTAATCATAAAAAAGAACTAAGGATTTTCCTTAGTTCGTGAACGTCGCTGTATAGACGACAAGAGAATCCGTATCACTGTCGAACGGTTTCACCTGTCATATTTTCAGCTCTACTCTGCTCCGCTCACGCTAACTAAGGCAAGACTGCCTTCTGTCTCTCGTCCGCCGCATCGGCTATCCGATCCGCACGGTTATTACTTTGTTACATCCTACTACGATGCTGCTGTTTTGGTCAATAGGGCAATAAGGCCTCAAGAACAGCCAATACGTGTTCTTCTGGCACGTCCTTTCTAATGACCACCTCACCGATAGCCTTTGGCAAAACAAAAGACAAACTGCGTCGTACTGATTTTTTGTCATGGCGCATCAATTCTAACACTGCAGCAAGCTGAAATTTACCAAGTAGCGATGCGGGAATAGCTATCGGTAAGTGAACTTCTTGAAGAATGAAATTAAGATCCTGAAGCACTTGCTCATGAGCCAGACCCATGTGGATGGCAACTTGCGTTTCAAGCACCATACCAAGACTTACTGCTTCGCCATGCGTAAGTTCGCCCTCTGCTAACATCTCTAGAGCATGCCCAATCGTATGCCCGAAATTAAGAATGGCTCGTAGTCCTGCTTCTCGTTCATCGACAGAGACAATATCCGCTTTAACCTGACAAGATCGTGCCAATAGTCTTTCTAGCGCCTGTACATCCGCACGAACAAGCGCGTTCGCATGATCACGAATCCAAAAAAAGAGTTCATGATCTTTAATCATACCATGCTTAATCGCTTCTGCGAGTCCACTTGAGAGATCTCTTGGCGTTAAAGACGCTAGCGTCGCCACATCGTATAAAACAAGTTTTGGTGCATGAAAAGCACCGACGAGATTTTTACCTTGCGCGATATCAATAGCCACCTTGCCGCCAATACTCGAATCGTGTGCAAGAAGTGTTGTTGGTACTTGAACAAATCGCACACCACGCATGTAAGTAGCGGCAACGAATCCCGTCAAATCACCGATGACACCACCACCAAGTGCCACCAAAACCGCTTGTCGATCAAGGCCACAGGCTACGCATGTTTCATACAGTCGAGCGGCTTGTGACAACGACTTCGATGCTTCACCCGATGGCACAGAAATTTTATGCACCTGTGCAAAAACGTTACGCAAACTCGCATGAACGATATCAACATATCCCAAGTTTTCAAGTCGCTCATCGTAGACAATCAAAAGCGGCGATTCAGGTTCTACAACCCGTGACAAATAAAGATCCACTTGGGCGAGCAACTCATGACCAATGATCACCTCATACGAGCCGGATAAAGAGGAGATCGAAAGTGTATAAGGTGATGTCATCCTCTAGGACCTCTCTTGCATCCGTTTTATATAGCTATCGTAATTTCTCCGCATTTCTTGAATCGAATCGCCGCCAAATTTTTCGATCAACGCCTCGGCTAAAACAAAAGCTACTGTGTTTTCACCAACGACACTTGCTGCCGGAACAGCACAAGCATCTGACCGTTCAATTGCAGCCACAAAAGCCTCTTTGGTTACGACATCTACACTATCAAGAGGTTTGTAGAGTGTAGGGATCGGTTTCATGGCTGCACGTACGACAATGGGCTCACCATTTGACACACCGCCTTCTATTCCGCCGGCACCATTACGATCACGATAAAATCCTTTTTGCTCCTGATGATATATCGCATCATGAACTTGTGAACCTGGTTTTCTTGCCGCTTCAAAACCAAGTCCAATCTCTACACCTTTGATTGCCTGTATACCCATAACGGCTCCTGCAAGACGAGCGTCAAGACGGCGATCTGGCATAGCGTAACTACCCAGTCCAACGGGAACACCAGTGGCCACGACCTCAAAGATACCGCCAACAGTGTTACCTGCCTCTTTTGCGCGATCAATCTCTGCGATCATGTTCTTTTGCGCCTTTTCATCTGCAACTCGCACAGAAGACGCCTCTGCATGAAGAGCAATCTCTTCAATACTCTGTCCTTGCAAACGGTCTTCTTGTATCGACTCATGACCAATTTGCACAACATGTGAGTAAACAGTAATCGAAAATTCAGCTAAGAGTTGTCTTGCAATTGCGCCGACAGCAACTAATGTCGCCGTATTTCTAGCGCTAGCACGCTCTAAGACATCCCGAATATCGTCTAATTCATACTTTAAATATCCTGACAAATCCGCATGCCCTGGGCGAGGTTTAGTGACCACAGCCAGATTTTCAGGTTTCGTGGCTGTAGGATCCATACGATTGGTCCAATTCTTGTAATCACGGTTAGCAATCACAAATGCAAGTGGTGTGCCAAGCGTGTGCAAAAAACGAACGCCAGATAAAATTTCAATAGTATCCGACTCGATTTTCATGCGAAATCCGCGTCCATGCCCTTGCTGTCTGCGCCACAGTTGGTGGTTGACAGCTTCGATATCAATCTTCAAATTTGCTGGTAATCCCTCAAGAATAGCCGTGAGGGATGGACCGTGTGATTCTCCTGCGGTCAAATAGCGCAGCACATCGCCCACTCCTCACCTCGTGTTTGTTACATTATACTACAAAGTTATAATTATTACGCTATTCTACCAATGTCGTCAACAAAGTTACAGCCTTCTTCATATCAGCAACATGTACCATGTTTGAAAAGAAAGACGCTTGCCTCGTGACAATCGATACTCCACCCGTCGGAATACCACCACGACTTACAAACAATGCATTGGCATCACTTGTCGTTGCAGGTGAAACTTCACGTTGATACGTTACGCCTGCCTTATTTGCACAATCGATCAAACGATCACGCACCGTGGGTGCTACGACCATAGTGGCATCGAGCATTTTAATAGCTGGGCCTTGCCCTAACGCTAAAGAAGGTCTTTCTGCATGCGGAGTATCTCCTGCTTTAGTTACATCTATCACCACAGCTAAGTCTGAATTTACCCGATACGATGCTACGCGTGCACCTCGCGACCCTACTTGCTTTTGTACCGTGAAAACAGCCACCATTTTACTTTGATTGTTTGCTTTTTGTAATACTTCAAGCAACACAGCACAGGAAATACGGTTACTAAGAACGGGGCCGACGAAGACATCAGACGTCATCGTTTCCACCGCACCATGCACCGTAGCCAAATCACCAACAGCAATTCGTTGTTCCGCATCTTTCCGATTTTTTGCTGCTATATCGACAAAAAGATGGCGAAATGCAACATCAGCTAATTCCACATGAGGTTCTACACCTACCACGCCAATGGTTTGCGTACGCGCAAATAAGAGGCGCGCACCAATAAGATTAACCGCATGCCAATCCCCGATGCCTTCAATACGTAAAAATCCACCATCATCTATGTCGATCACAGTGAAGGAGGGTTCATCCATATGAGCTGATAGCATGATCGTTTCTTTAACTTCAGACATTTCCCGGCGCGGATTTTTCACCGCATATACATTACCTAGCACATCTTCAAATACATCATCAGCTATCGTTTTTAAGGTCTCTTTTAGCCATGAAGCCATTAATTTTTCTTCCCCAGTAGGGCTCTTCAGATGCATCAATTGTTCAAACCATGTTTTTGTCATTCACAAATCCCCCTTGTTCAATGCTTCGCAATACCGCTTCAACCAAGTCGACAGCATGCTTATAATCGCGTAAACTAATCACTTGTGAGGGGGCATGGATATACCGTGTCGGAATGGATATCGCTGCACTAACGATCCCTTCTCGAGTCAAATGAATAGCTCCAACGTCGTTAGCGCCACCAATCGTTCTTCGCCATTGATAAGGAATATGCGCATCCTTGGCAACTTGAGAAATATGCTGTAAAAAATCGCGATGTGCGATCGTTTTTGCATCCACAACGGATAAGGCAGGACCACGATCAACTTGCGTAGCTTGACCATGTGATGGTGTATCAGGTCCATCGGAACACACTGTACCTTCAAGAACGATAGCCAAATCAGGATTCGTACGATAGGCGGCAGGAGCAGCACCACGTAAGCCGATTTCCTCCTGAACGGTAAAGGCGAATACCAAAGGTAGGGCAAAATCTTTCTTCAAAGTTTCTAATAAAACAGCACACCCTACGCGGTCATCAAACGATTTTGATTTGGCACATTCATCACCAATCTCTTCATACGTCGTTGCAAATACCGCAATATCGCCTACGGCAACATGTTCTTCGGCTTCTTGCTTGGACGATGCACCAATGTCAATAAACAATTGGTCTAGCTCAAGTGGATGCTCACGTTCTTCTTTTTTCTGCAAATGAACGGCTTTTGAGCCGATCACACCATAAAGACCTTTATCTCCCACGAGAACCACTTTTGAGACAAGAATCCGAACATCCACGCCACCGATAGGTCGAAAGCGCATTAGCCCAGTTTCCTCAATACCAACAATCATAAAACTCACTTCATCCATATGAGCTGTTAACAATACCTTGGGACCTTTTGCAGTCATGTTTTTTTCGATAAAAAGCGTTCCTAACGAGTCTGTATAGACATTTTGTGCGAATGGATTTGCTTCTTTATAAATGAGATTGCGTACCTGCGTTTCAAAACCAGACGGTCCGACCGCTTCTGTCAGTTGTTTAAGTAACATGTCAAACCCTCCACAAACGCGTGATCCAAGCTTTCAATGAATCGTGCAAGAAGTTTACCCACTTGATGAACATCGTCGTAAGATAAAGTTTCTACAGATGTATGCATGTAACGAAGTGCAATGGAGATAAGTCCGGTAGCAATGCCAGCTTGAACGATTTGCATAGGATCAGCATCAGTCCATGTAGCACCCTGGGTTACTTCCACTTGTACAGCAATACCGTGCTGTTTTGCTATCTCTTTTAAACGCGTGAAAATCTTCGGATGAATGTTCGGTCCAAAAGAAAGCACAGGTCCGCCGCCAATTTCTTGTACCAGATCGCTTGCCACACCAGGTGTTTCACCATGGCATACGTCAACCGCGATAGCTACATCTGGCATAATGGCAAAAGCAGCAGTTTGCGCACCTTTGCTGCCTATTTCCTCTTGAACAGTACCTACGGCATACACATCGGCTTGCGTATGTTTTCCTTGTAATTCTTGCAAGCAAACCATCAAAGCCGTCACACTCGCGCGGTTATCCATAGCCTTTCCCGCAAGTCGCTCGTTCAACAAGGGCATACATGTACGGCGAATTGTAATACGGTCCCCCACTTGAATGCACGCTTGAACCATCGTTTCAGGCATCGCCACATCGACGAAGAGATCTTGCAATGGGACTGTTTTTTTGCGTTCTTCCGGTGTTGAAAGATGCGGTGGTTTAGCCCCAATGACGCCAACATAATTGCCAGTTTGACCGTGCACCACAACTTCTTGCCCAAGCAAGGTGCGCGGATCAAATCCTCCAACCTGAACAACCCGTAAAAAACCGCCTTGATCGATTTTTTGCACCATTAATGTGATCTCGTCCATGTGCGCCGCAATCATCACCTTAGGGCCATTTATCTGACCTGTCCCTTGACGAAATAGCACGACATTGCCGATGGCATCAACAGTCGCTGAATCCACCAAGTTTTTTGTGTGTTCAATGAGAAACTTGCCCACGTTTCGTTCATCACCACTACCTCCAGGCACTTCAGACAAGCGCATTAAAAACTCTTTACCATCCACGTTTTCACCTGCGTTTCTATAGAAATGTTTCAAACTCATGAAGATCACGCGGCAAAGGAGATTGTACCGTGATCAGCGCTTTGGTTATCGGATGCAAAAAAGTTAATGAACTCGCATGTAATGCTTGTCGATCAAGTCTACCTGCAACAAGATCGGGCACGCTTGGACCATAAAGGGCATCACCAAGGATAGGATAGCCAATGTAAGACAGATGCACCCTGATTTGATGGGTTCTACCCGTTTCTAAGCGCAAAGAAACCTTTGTAGCACCACAACTCAAATAGCGTTCTATCACCTTGACGTGCGTTATCGCCTGAAGTCCGTAAGCGGCAACAGCGTGCCGCGTTGGCGTCTGTGGGACTGCGATAATCGGTGCTACTATGCTACGTTCGTCCCATTTCATGCCTCCTTGTATAAAAGCTGTATATCCACGTTGAATCTCATGCGTTAGAAACATGCGTGACAATCGTTCTTGCGCAAGTTTGTGCTTGGCCAACAATACCAGTCCTGATGTATCCTGATCTAAACGGTGCAATAAAAAAATGCGTCCATTCTTTTGTTGCAACCTGAGATAATAAACAACGCCAGCAAGAAGTGTGCCTGTACGGCGCCTGCCAACAGGATGAGTCAACATATGTGCAGGTTTATCAACTACAAGAACATGATCGTCCTCATAGGCGATAGCGATATCAAGCGGTTCCGGACTCACAATCTCGCGGTCATCTTGAGGTGCCGATACGGTAATATGATCGCCCACATGCACACGATTGCGCCAAAAATAGGGCTGCCCATTCACCAAAACAGCCTGCTGTTGTTGAAGAGTTCGTCGTAAGATTCGTCCCATATGAAGAGGCCGCAAGAGAGTTTCCAACATCATACCATCTTCTGAAACCGTGACCACATGATCAAAATACAGCAAGACAATCCACAACTTTCTGGCATGGATAAAAGATGCATGTGTATACTTGTACAAGGATAAAAGAAAGGAATCAAACGCATGCACAGACAACGCCATCGGCCACGTTATACCTTCGTTTTAGGGCTACTTTCAGGATTCGTCCTGACGATCGGATTGATTTTTGTTTCTGCAATCGGTGCCCTATCCTATGTGCAAAAGCATGAACAGCAAAGTGCCGTGTACGCCGTGACACCTGATGGTTCAAACACCGGCAATCGTGTTCAACTTTACTTTCCTTTAGAACGATTTTTAGCTTGGCGTTCCACATCTGAATTAAAGCTTTCCATGCAAGGAGATACCGTGCACGTACGACTCTCAGCCCTCATCATCCCAGCTTTTCAATTTCATGTTGCGGTGGACATAGCCGGTGTTCCGGATGTCACGCACGGGTATTTCACGTTACAAAATGTACATGGATCCGTCGATAGTATCCCTGTTCCGACCAACCTTTTACTAGGTGCTATCGCTATGGATGGAGTCAAATACGGCATTCACGTCAACGATACCAAAGATACCCTTTATGTAGAAAAAACGTTTGGCTCCTATCAATTGGCTGGTTATGATCAAGCTACAAGGGATCTTGTGATTTCCTTGCCAATTCAAGCTGTCGAGCAAGCAGCGCGCGGGCAAAGCGTCATCTAACGCAAGCCCGCAACGCATTTTGCCACTATATTAATCTGCGATCTGTTTTTTCACCATGCGATAGTCATAGATAGCATAGCCATTTTTTTGATAAAGTTCGATCGCGTGAACATTGCTTTTCGTAACAAATACCTGATATGACCGTAACCCACGACTAGCAAGCCATGATTCTGCAGCTTGTAAAGCCTGCTTTCCTGCACCCCTGCCTCGAAAAGCATCTTCAATATAAATTTCGCCAATAATACCCGTTCGATCCCACGTATTGGGGTCGAGCGTCTCCGTGACAAACACGTAGCCTGCAGGCTCTCGATTGGCTGATTCAAGGAGGTACACCATACCTTCGCGACGGGACATCATAGCACCGACTTGCCGCAAAAAATTCTGCGTTTCGGCACGGCTGGCAATTTGTCTGCGAGTTTCCTGAATATCAAAAGACTGATGGGCCAATTGGTGCCACAATTCATTTTGCAACAAGACCAACTCTACATGATACCGCGACACTCGTTCCGCATCGCGGACTGGGTCCATAGGACGCACCGTGAACGTCAAAGGTTCGAGTCGAATCGCCTTGATGGCTTCCCTCACAGGACGCTTTTTTCGTACAGGCATCTTTCTGACGCGAGGCTTCATTTGCTGCTTCATAGGATCGTGATGTTGCCGTTGTTGCATGCACAAACCCCTTCCCGCCATATAATGGTGTTACAACCACTATACGCAGCAAGAGCTTGGTCCATAGCTAAAGAAAAATCACATCGTGCTAAGTGCTAGATTTTGATGTACACGATCTATCGTGCGAGCCAATAGCGGAGCAATAGGCAGGACTTTAATCGGCACATCCTTCATGGTGTCCGGCAAAGGAATACTGTCAGTCACAAGCACCTGAGCGATGGCCTTGTGCTGAAGTCGTGTCTCAGCCGGTGTTGAAAAGACTCCGTGTGTTGCACACAATACGGCATTTTGCCTAGCTCCCATGGCAACGAGCGTGTCAACTACTTGTACGATCGTTCCCCCGGTATCAATGATATCTTCAATAACAACAGGTGTTTTATCTTTCACGTCGCCGATGAGATGCGTAATCACAGCTTCGTTATGACTAGGTCTGCCTTTATGCATGATAGCCATGGGCAAATCAAGAATGGCAGCAAACTTTTCAGCCGTTTTGGCTCGTCCTGCATCAGGAGAAACAACAACGGCATTTTCAAGATTCATTGAGCGAACTTCATCTGCAAGAACCTGAAGTGCCGTCAGATGATCTACCGGAATATTGAAAAAACCCTGAATCGCAGCCGCGTGCAAATCGAGCGTAATCACGCGATGAGCCCCTACTGTAGTTAACACGTCCGCAACGACTTTAGCCGAAATCGGTTCTCGAGAAATGCCCTGTTTTTCTTGCCTACCATAACCAAAGTAAGGAATGATCACATTTATACGCCCTACCGAACTACGTTTAAGTGCATCAATCATAAGTAATAATTCAACAAAGTGATCATTAATAGGGGGTGAGAAGGATTGAAGCAAATAAACATCGACACCGCGAACACTATCAGGAAATTGAGCATATAATTCGCCACTCTTGAACTTAGAAAGGTGGACCTGACCGAGTTCAACACCAAGAATATGTGCTACTTGTTCTGCCAATTTACGATTGGACGATCCTGAAAACAATCGGTACGATGTACCTGTGAAATGACTATCTACCACGGTCGTTGCCACCTCCGCTGATTCTGACGTATCTGATACTTCCCTGCTAACTGTACCATTCCTTATGCAGAATGTGAACAAAGTCACGCCTATCTAACGTAATTTATCAATCGATTGATCATAAGCGCGTAATCGAATCGTAATTTCCGTGCCTTTTCCCAATTCACTTAGAATCGTCATTTTACCTTGATGCGATGAAACGATCCGCTTGGCAATAGCCAAACCTAGCCCTGTCGATTTCGCTCGCGTACGCGCAACATCACCGCGTACAAATCGTTCCGTTACTTTCGCTAATAAATCAGGAGCAATACCAAAACCGGTATCCGCCACAGTAATATCAAAATAACTGCCTATCTTTATAACAGAAAGTGAAATTTTTCCTTTTTCAGTATATTTTTGTGCGTTATCAAGCAAAATCGTCAACAGTTGACGAAGGCGTAACGAGTCTCCAAAAACATAGCCTTTTTCCGGTAAGGAGATCGTAAACCCCAACCCTTTTTCTGCGATTACCATCTCAAAAACCGCTGTAACTTCTTGACAAACTTCCACGATAGACACTGGAGCCGCTTTCACAAATTGTTCCCCTGCTTCAATTCTTGCCATATCAAGCAGGTCATCCACTAAATGTGCCATACGCCGATTTTCACTATAAATGGCTTCCATCCAATTGAGATGATCCTGTAATGGATCTTCTACATGCCGCAATAACAATTCCAGATGCGTCATCATTACGGAAAGTGGCGTGCGCAACTCATGAGAAATATCCGTGACAAATTCCTGTTCTCGTTTCCTTGCCGCCATCAGCGGACGCAGTGTCCACAATCCTAGGGAATAACCGCCGATAATAGTAAACAATACGCCAATGAGACCAGCAAGTAGCAACAAGCCAAGCAGCCTGTATAAAACCTCTAATTGAGGCCCTATATCTTCCGTGATTTGTAAGATACGACGCGGATGATTAGTTAGTTGTACCTGTAACACGCGAAACGTCGTATCATTGAGTGCGATATCCTTATAGCTTGTTTTTCCGAAGTTTTGCTGGGCCATCTGCGACAATTTTAATAACAAATTTTGGGAATAAATCGCACCCTCAGAAATATTTGGTTGCATTTGAAATTGAGGAACTTTATTCCAAATGGAGATAAATAAGTCACCATCAAAGCCATGAAGTTCTGGGATCTCTAAGGTGAATCCAGAAGCCATTTGTTGTGAAATGACTTGTTGCGCCATACCTGCTAACCGCTGATCAATCGAGTGATCAGTGTCTTGAACAAGCAACGTATAGACTAGTAAAGATAGTCCGCTCCAAATAACAGTAAGAACAGCCATATTTACTAGAGCAAGGCGGACACGTTGCTTACGAATCAGCCACTTATCTGTAAGCGATACCCAAGACCGCGAACGGTTTGAATGGTCGGACATCCATCGCACTCCAATCGCTTGCGTAACTTAGAAATATAAGTTTCTAGCGTGTTTTCCAAAACATCACCCTCAAAACCCCAAATTCTGTCCATTAACTGTGATCTCGTCAATACTTGTCCCCGATGGCGTAGTAATAACTCCAGTAAAACGGCCTCCTTCGGGGGTAATATAGAGATTTCATCGCCTACCATCAGTTCACGCGCTGCCGTATGAAAAGATATAGCACCTAGCGTTACGACATCAGGGTCCTCGAATTCGCCACCTAAACGACGCAATAGAGCACGCACGCGAGCCAGCAATTCGGTCGTAGCAAACGGTTTTACCAAATAATCGTCAGCACCTACGTCAAGGCCATGAACACGATCATGCACACTGTCTCTGGCTGTGAGCATAAGGACAGGAATAAGATTTTTATCTTTACGCAATTGTTTAACCACAGAAAAACCATCTAGTTCCGGAAGCATCACATCGAGAACCACAACATCGTATACACCATCTTCGGCATATTGAACAGCTGATATCCCATCTGTCGCTAGCGTAACGTCATATTGTTCTTCGTGAAGTAGATCAACGAGAGCGGGTCCTAGCATAGCATCATCTTCAACTAAAAGTATCTTTGGCAACCATATCATCTCCAGCAGGTTATAATCATAAAAGAATGCCGTCTCTCACTATACGGATTGATGCTGTAGAAATACTGAAATACACAGAAGGGGGATGGATTATGTTAAACGAAGACTCACTCACATTATCAAAAAGTCTCACCGTGCTTTTTGCGGTAGGTGCCGCCATTGCTGTCGCCAATTTATATTATAATCAACCCATTCTCGGACTGTTAGGCAAGACCTTTGGAAAAACCACAGCACAATCTGGCTTGCTATCCACACTGACGCAAACGGGTTATGCTTTAGGTTTACTTTTTATCGCACCATTAGGCGACATGGTACCTCGAAAACCATTACTTATTCTCTTATCTTTTATCAGTGCCGTCATCCTTCTTTTTATGGCATTCGCCCCATCTATGGCCGTGTTGTATATACTTAGCTTACTTTTAGGCATCGTGACCGTTATACCACAAATTCTCGTACCCACTGCAGCCGATTTGGCCGCAGATCATCAGCGCGGCAAAGTGATTGGAACGGTCATGGGTGGCCTTTTGCTAGGTGTGCTTGCGGCCCGCACAATAAGTGGTTTTATCGCCGCCATTTCTTCATGGCGTACCGTGTTTTTCGTGGCTGCCTTGGCCATGCTTGTCCTTGCAATCATCTTCCTGCGTTATTTACGCGCCTTACCACGCAAACAGTCCCTTCGCTATAGCGAATTATACCGTTCCATGTTTCTTCTCTGGCGAGCGCACAGCATATTGCGACAGGCTAGCTTAATTGGTGCTATGCTCTTTGGCGCTTTTAGTGTACTTTGGACTGTGTTATCCTTTCGTTTAACGGCACCGCCTTACCACGTTGGAAGTGCCGTTGTCGGACTGTTTGGATTAGTTGGTATGGCAGGTGCCATTGGAGCGCCGATCACAGGACGTATCAGCGACATTCGCGGACCGAGGTTTATGATTGCAGTCGGTATCCTCACTGTCTTGGCATCCTATATCATTTTACTGTTTTTTAGTAATCAGCTTTTGTGGTTGATCGTCGGCATCATCGCTCTTGATTTTGGAACGCAAGCGGGTCAGATCAGCAATCAAGCAAGAATCTACGCGCTAAATTCCTCGGCTCGTAGTCGCTTAACGAGTATATATATGGTAATCTACTTTTTTGGCGGTGCCTTGGGATCTGGTCTAGGTAGTTTATTTTATGGCATTGATGGATTTACAGGGGCTTGTATTGTTGCGCTTGTCCTTGTCATTACCGCGTACATAATCCATGTATGGCCAACTCGAGCCTAACCGAACATGTGTTTGCTAACCTCATTAGAGCATGCTATACTCCTCATAGAAACTTTTGGACAAAAGGGGAATGATCGGCATGGGGCGCACAAACGCCATTGAAAAGCAAGATGCGATTCTTGCCTTTATAAAAAGTGAAGTCATGCTTCGAGGCTATCCACCGTCCGTGCGTGAGATTGGTGAAGCTGTAGGCGTCATGAGTACCTCAACGGTTCATGGACATCTTTCCCAGCTTGAAAAGCGAGGCTTAATTCGCCGTAACAAAACCAAACCTCGAGCGATCGAAGTAACCGACGAAAACCACCAACATATGGGTGCTTTTCCGATAATCCCTCTTATTGGAAAGGTGACGGCAGGTATCCCTATCACTGCTGTAGAAGATATTGAGGGATATATTCCGTTACTGACTCCTATGCAGGATGCGGACACCGTATTCGCCTTGCGCGTCGTTGGTGATAGTATGATTAATGCAGGGATATTTTCAGGAGATATTGTCTATGTAAAAAGACAAGTAACAGCAGTCAATGGCGATGTAATCGTAGCAATGACAGAAGACGGTGAGGCCACAGTGAAACGTTACTTTCGCGAAAAGGATCGAATTCGTTTACAACCTGAGAATGATTCGATGGAGCCTCTATACTATCGTAACATTTCCGTTATCGGTAAAGTCATTGGCTTATGGCGCTTACTATAAAAAGGCAGCGAAAGAAATCGATCGCCGCCTCATACCCTTACTTTCCTTTTTGTCAATATAATGATAGATATTGTTCTCTTTCCCATGGATGAACCGCTGTACGAAACATATCCCATTCAATCATCTTGGCTTCATGAAAATGTGCATAAGCATGTTCCCCTAAGGCGCCACGAATCACTTCATCATTGGCCAATTCATCAAGTGCTTCGCGCAAGTTATCAGGCAAACTGTGTATCCCTGCACGAACGCGCTCCATTTCATTCATAATATAAATATTGCGATTGACTGGAGCCGGTGGCATTAACTTCCTTTCGACACCGTCAAGCCCCGCACGCAACATAACAGCAATCGCGAGATAGGGATTCGTTGAAGGATCAGGGCTGCGCACTTCGATACGTGTGCCAATTCCGCGCGATGCGGGCACGCGCACAAGAGGTGAGCGATTCTTACCTGACCATGCAATATGGCATGGCGCTTCATATCCTGGGACAAGGCGTTTATACGAGTTCACAATCGGATTCGTAACGGCAGTAAATCCCCGCGCATGCGTTAAAATACCAGCAAGATAGTGCCTTGCAGTGATACTTAACCCAAACTCATCGGACGCATCATAAAACACATTGCCTGTTTCATTAAAAAGGGATTGATGACAATGCATACCTGAACCATTTAGCCCAAATAAGGGCTTTGGCATAAAGGTTGCGTGTAAACCAAACTGTCTTGCTACCGTTTTCACGACAAGCTTGAAGGTCATGATGTTGTCGGCCGCTTCCAGTGCGTGAGCGTACTTAAAATCAATCTCGTGTTGTCCTGGTGCGACTTCATGATGCGATGCCTCAATTTCAAAACCAAGCGATTCGAGAACCAACACAATCTCCCTGCGGCAATTTTCGCCAAGATCAACAGGTGCCAAATCAAAATAACCGCCTTGATCATTTACTTCTGTTGTTGGGTTCCCATGTTCATCCATTTGCAAAAGAAAGAACTCAGGCTCTGATCCCACATTCATTGTAGGAAAACCTAATGAACTAGCATAATCCAAAGCTCTTTTTAAGATACTCCTTGGATCTCCTGCAAAAGGTAACCCATCCGGCATATGAATATCGCAGATCAGACGAGCTACCTTCCCTTGTCCGCTATGCCATGGAAACACCAACCATGACGACAAATCAGGATAAAGATACATATCAGACTCTTCGATGCGCACAAAGCCTTCGATGGAGGAACCGTCAAACATAATTTTGTTATCTAATGCCTTGGAAAGCTGACTGATGGGCACTTCAACATTTTTAATTACCCCTAATAAATCGGTAAATTGCAGGCGTAAATAGCGCACATCCTGTTCTTTTGCCAAACGTACGATATCGTCTCGCGTATAGTCTTTGCGCATCGATTACAACACCTTCCCCGTCATGATCACGAATACTTTTTAGCCTTTACCGTTACCATGAAAAAAGCGCGATAATTCTCCCTGAATCATCGACGCAGGATTTCCCTGCCGGCCCGCTCGATCAGCAAGCTCACGCAGTAAAAGTTCGTGCAATTCCGCTTCCGTGAGTTCAGCACGCACTTCCTTGGCCGCTTGAGCCAAACTTTGTGCCTCATCTTTATCTGCGAGCGGTGCCTTTTCAATCACGGCCTTTATACCAGCGATGTTAAGTCCCTTATCAATCAATGCTTTTATTTCTAACAGCCTTTCAACATCATTAAACGAAAATAGTCTTTGATTCCCCTCTGTGCGTTCTGGATGTATTAACTCATGCTGTTCGTAATACCGAATCTGACGTGCGGTCAAATCCGTTAAACGTTGTACAATACCAATGGGGAAAAGCGCAAGATTTCGCCGTGTCTCTTCATCCAAGGTCATCGCCTCCCCGAACCTAACTTTACACGCAGTGTTAAGTTTAGCATCGACGATTCATTTCTTCAATGGCTTGCGTAACAGCAATTTTAACATGTTCATACGTTAAACCACCTTGCAGATAGGCAATGTAAGGTTCGCGCAATGGGCCATCCGCTGAGAGTTCAATCGAAGACCCCGAAATAAAAGCGCCCGATGCCATAATCACCTCATCGCTATAACCAGGCATTTGCCAAGGCTCTGGCAAAACGTGCGCATCGATCGGTGAATATCTTTGAATCGCTTGACAAAACGCAATCAGACGCTCAGCGCGTCCGAGGCGCACGCGTAGTACAATGTCACCGTGCGTATCTTGCACCGATGGCTCACACGTGTACCCTGCTTCGGTCAATGCCTTTGCAGAAAACACATTACCTTTTAATGCTTGTCCAACAACATGCGGTGCAAGAAATAATCCTTGATAAAAAAGGCGATAATTTTCGTACGAACCGCTATGGGATCCGATACCCGGTGCTGTTAGCCGGTACGCTGCCTGCGTGACAGCAGCCTCGGTGCCGACTATATAACCTCCCGTTGGCGCTAGTCCACCACCTGGATTTTTGATCAGCGATCCCACCGTCAAATCAGCACCTACATCACTAGGTTCGCTAAGTTCCGTAAATTCTCCATAACAATTATCCACCAAAACAAAGATGTCTTTACGTACTGACTTAATTGCAGCTATAGCTTCGCTAATTTCGGCAATCGTCAGCGCTCTGCGCCAAGCATAGCCTGCCGAACGTTGAATCGCTACAACTTTCGTCACTGGCAAAAGGTGCTCTAGTATCGCTTCAATCTGCAGTGTCCCTTGTTCTGTAAGATCTACATAGTCAAACGATACACCATAGTCGCATAGCGAACCTTGATTCGCCCCTTGTAGCCCAATCACAGGTCGCAAAGTGTCATAAGGCATCCCTGTTGCATACAAAAGGTTATCACCTGGGCGCAGTAATGCAAACAGACTGACAGCTAAGGCATGTGTACCTGAAACAAACGTCGGTCGTACAAGCGCCTGTTGTGCGCCAAACGCTCGAGCAAATACTTCGTCCAATTGCTCACGACCACGATCATCAAATCCGTAACCCGTGGAACCAAGTAAATGAGTTTCCGCAATCGCCGCATCGTGAAACGCCGTCAGCACTTTCTCTTGATTACGTTCAACGAGTTCATCGATCGCTTGTAATTGTGGAGCAACTTCCTTTTCAAGACGATGTACTTTCAACCAATCAATTGACATCATGTAAAGTAATCTTCCCCATTTCCATCGTGAGCTACAAAGGGCAAAAAAGCCCCGGCATCGCGACGATCTATTTCCAAGGTCACATAAAGTCCATCATCGAGTTGAACAGATTGCTCGACTTTTGCCTTCTGATAGGCAAGTGCCAGAACATCCGAACGTTCATGAGGAATCACAAGACGCAAATGAACACGTGCACCTGCAACCTCATCCACTTTTTGCACCAGTTCTTCAATCACGAGATCTTCTAAGATCGAGCCCCAGACCACACTTATAGCCTTTTTGTCAACCAAAAGCAAATCGTTATCTTTGTTTTGTTTCTCATTAAAAACGGTAATGACCGGTTTATTCACATGCAACGATTGTTCGAGTACCTCATAAACAGTGTGCATCTCTTTTGCCATCTGTTCTGATGTGGCATCCACCACATGAACTAAAACGTCTGCATCCACAGCTTCTTCTAACGTAGCACGAAAAGCGTCAACTAGATGGTGAGGTAAGTCACGTAAAAATCCTACCGTGTCTGTAAAAACAAACGTCCTGCCACCATAAGTTATACGACGACTGACAAGATCTAACGTGTCAAAAAGTCGATTTTTCCCTTGCTCCAAATTTCGTTCACCAAAACGTTTGGCAAGCCGAGATAATAATGTTGTCTTTCCAGCATTGGTATACCCGACGATGCCCACGGAATACACGCCTTGCCGAGACCGTCTACGACGTAATTCCGTTCGGCGTTTACCTTGCGCCTGCACAACGCGACGTAAGTCATGAATTTCCGTACGAATTTTTCGTCGATCCGTTTCAAGTTTCGTCTCGCCAGGGCCACGCGTGCCAATACCTGCTCCAAGACGCGACATAGCAACACCCCGACCAGTAAGGCGAGGTAATAGGTACATGAGTTGCGCAAGTCGGACTTGTGCTTTACCTTCAAAACTCATCGCACGGTTTGCAAAAATATCCAAAATAAGTTGTGTGCGATCAATGACACGACAAGCACATTCCACTTCAATATTGCGTAACTGACTTCCTGTTAAATCAACACTAAAAATAATCAAGTTCGCTTCGCATTGTGTTGCCCTTTCATGAAGTTCATCCAGTTTTCCTGAACCGATCATGGTTGCTGCATTTTCTTTCTCAATCGTCTGATAACAATGTCCAACCACGTGTGCTCCCGCTGTCTCAGAAAGAAGATCAAGTTCTAGATACCTACTTTCTTTATCTTCTTCAGTCATCGTACTTGTGGATACATGCATGACGATTGCACGTTCGCGAGTGACATGGCTATTGTCCAGGAGTCATTCCTCTTTTCGTTGTAAAAATTGCAGAACTGGGCCAAGGCCTTTTTCTTGTAAGGCACTCGTGGTAAAAATCTGTTCTTGACGCCAATGTTTCTTTAATCCATCAGACATGCGTTTAACACCAGGTAGATCCAATTTATTGACAACTACTGCTCGACGAATTTTGCGCATCATAGCAAAACGCAATGCCCATTCATCGACTTCATCCAATATACACCCTGCTTGTAATCGTGAGCCATCCACAACGAGTAGCACTATATCCGTCTTAACGAGTGCTTCTAAAGTACGTGCCATGCCTAGACGCACCATGTTATCTTCAACAGCTTGTGAACTCAGTCCTGTCGAATCACGCAACAACAAGCGACTACTTAAAAGCGTTCCGACTGACGCACCCATCGTTTGCAAACCAAGCGTTGTACTTCTATGATCAGAAACGAGTGTTTTAATCGCTTCATTCGTGTTCACAAAAAAACGTTCACGAATTTCACCTGTCGGCAACTGTTGCATGACAAAAAGGGATGTATTGCCTGCATGTTTGGACAATTGTAACGATAACAATGTTTTACCAACATTCGTTTGGCCGAGCATGAGGCAATCGATCATGAACGTCACCCCCTGAGAAATCACGTTCACAAAGTTCCATGAGATCACTTCGCGTAGCCTCAAGTTGATCTGAAAGGCGCAGTGCTTGCCTGCGAATCGCACTCTCGATAATATTTCGTACCGTACGTCCATTACCAAAAGACGGTTCTAATCGTTCATGGCGCAATATCGTCAAGAATACGTTTATGGCCTGAGGTGTCATGATGTAATCTCGTTCGTTGACCATTTCTTTCGCGATCGCAAGCAATTCGCGCTCGGAGTAATCGGGGAACGAAACCGTGATAGGAAAACGCGATCGAAGACCTGGATTGAGATCGAGAAAATCCTGCATCTCTGATTCGTATCCAGCTAGAATCACGATCAAATCATCACGTTTATCTTCCATCCCTTTGACCAGTGTGTCCACAGCTTCACGACCAAAATCACGTGCACCGCCACGAGCCAGCGCATACGCTTCATCGATGAACAGAACGCCTCCTGCAGCGCGATCTAAACAAGCTTTCGTTTTTTGCGCCGTTTGCCCTACGTATTCACCAACCAAATCAGCTCGCTCAACTTCAACCATCGCGCCTTTTGACAAGATGCCAAGTTCAGCAAAAATAGAGCCTAATGTACGCGCTACAAGTGTCTTTCCCGTTCCTGGGCGCCCGGTAAAGACCATGTGTGTAACTGTTTTGTCCGCTTGTAAACCAAATTCACGCCGACGCCTCTGTACCACAGCGTGTGCAAACATTTCTTCTGTCATGCGCTTTATGGTAGATAAGCCCACCAAACGATACAAGGGAGCCAACACTTGCTCACGACTCATAAGACCATAGGGTGCATCCGTAGTCCCATGGTCTTGCGCCACTCGATCAGGTTTTTGATAGGCTTGATGTAATTTTTTGAGCGCCATGGGTGCACTAATCCGACCATGCTCAAATTCAGTCAAAATCGGTTCGATTTTCGATCGTTCTGGCGTTATGTTGCCTTTAGGCACTTTCGTCACCCGCTTTTTTAAACAAGGTTCTTACGAGTATACGCAAGAACCTTGTCATGGGTGATTGCCTAAGGGACTAACCATTCACCTTGGCATATAAAAGCAGCAGGACCCCGCATATACACGTGACCATCTTCATCATACCGTATACGTAAGTCCCCACCTAACAGATGAACCAAAATATCATCACCGCGCTTGACCCGATTAGTCAAAACGGAAGCCACCACACTGGCACAAGCGCCTGTACCACAAGCTTGTGTAATTCCAGATCCGCGTTCCCACACGCGAAAATCAAGCTCAAAAGCAGATAGCTGTGTAACAAACTCAGCATTTACACGTTGCGGAAAGACGGAATGTCTTTCAATGACAGGCCCGATCTGTGCCACATCAAGATCTAAGACGTTATCGACAAAAAAGACAGCATGAGGATTCCCCATGGATACGGCAGTAAATGTCATCGACGTACCTAATACATCGATAGCATCATGTAAGGCAATCCCATCAGCGTCACCGGATATGACGGGCACTTGTGCTCGGGACAATTTGGGCTCACCCATATCAACCGTAACCTCGTCTACGATGTCCGTTTCCCTCACAATATGAAGTTCAAGGTGCATAATTCCAGCTTTCGTCTCTACATCGAGCCGATCTTTTTTCAAAATACGTTTATCATACACATATTTACCAACACAGCGCAAACCATTGCCACAGTTCTCCCCTTCTGAACCGTCTGCATTAAATATTCGCATACGAACATCGGCGCAATCTGATGGTCCGATAGTGATCAGCCCATCGGATCCGATACCGGTGTTTACATTGGCAACAGCGATAGCTAAAGAGGCAAGATCTTGTTCGTAAGAACCCAAATCCTTCGTTTCAACATACACGTAATTATTGCCTATACCATGCATTTTTGAAAACTTCACCCATTGTACCCCCTTATCGTATTAGCGAATGACAAAATTCACCAGTTTGCCCTGCACATAGACCTGTTTTTGTATCGTACGTCCTGCTAAGAATGGAGATAATGAGTCGCGCGACAAGGCAACTGCGATAACTTCTTCTTGCGTAGATGACACGTTAATCACCATACGATCACGAATCTTACCATTAACTTGCAAAACAATTTCAATTTCATCATCAACCAACATAGTCGGATCCACGGTCGGCCACAAAGCCATAAAAACGCTATCGTTATGTCCTAACAACTGCCAACACTCTTCAGCCAAATGCGGTGCAAAAGGAGCCAGACACAAAGTTAACGTCTCGAGTGTTTCTCGATCAATCGGATCCGAATAATCGGCCATTGCGCCTGTGAATTCCATAAAAGCACTTACGACAGTATTGAAACGAAAACTTTCCAGGCGTTCTGTCACTTGCTGTAAAAAACGATGACGCAATTTATTTCGCAGTAAAGTACCTGTATGCGGAGCATGTTGTACATTTTCTTCCACAAGACGATATGTCCTGCTTAAAAACCGATGCACACCATCAATGGCACGCGGGTTCCATTCAGCGTCAATTTCCGGAGGCCCGACAAACAGTTCATAAATGCGTAACGTATCGGTTCCGTATTTTTCAATTAATTCTTCCGGACTGACTACGTTGCCTTTAGATTTTGACATTTTTGCACCATCAAGCGTCATCATACCTTGGTTGAAAAGATGAATAAACGGCTCATCAAATCCGATTACACCACGATCGTACAAGGCTTTCGTGAAAAAACGAGCATATAATAAATGCAAGACAGCATGCTCTACACCACCAATATACATATCCACAGGAAGCCAATGATTCACTTTATCTTTTGCAAAGGGTTCTTTATCATTTCGAGGATCCGCAAAACGTAAAAAATACCAACATGACCCTGCCCATTGGGGCATGGTATCTGTTTCACGCCTTGCAGGACCACCGCAGGTTGGACAGGTCGTATGTACAAATGATTCAATAGCTGCTAGTGGGGACTCCCCTGTACCTGTTGGTTCATAACGTTCTACATCAGGAAGCAAAACAGGCAACTCGTCTTCAGGAACAGGTACAATACCGCAATGTTCACAATGAACGACAGGAATCGGTTCACCCCAATAACGTTGACGAGCAAATACCCAGTCACGCAATTTGTAGGTTGTAGCGCCAGAACCTTTTTTTCTTTCCTCAAGAAACGCAATCACAGCTTTTTTAGCTTCTTGTATTGTCAGACCATCAAGGGCACCTGAGTTCATCAATACGCCTTCACCTATATATGCTTCATGAAGATTTTGCAGTTCGCCTTGCACATGCGAGTTGGGACGAATCACTTGCACGATAGGCAAAGAAAAAGCTTTCGCAAAATCAAAATCGCGTTCATCATGAGCTGGAACGGCCATAATGGCACCGGTACCGTAATCAAGCAAAACATAATCGGCAATCCATACAGGAATAGGTTTCTTCGTAGCCGGATTAATGGCATAAGCACCTGTAAATACGCCAGTCTTCGTTTTATCCACGATCTGTCGAGCTAAGGCAGACTTATGAAGAGTTTGTGAAACATAGTCATTGACCGCATCACGTGCATCCGCTGTCGTGATTTTAGCGACAAGTGGGTGTTCCGGTGCGAGCACCATATAGGTAGCACCATATAACGTATCGGGACGTGTTGTAAAAACTTCAATTTCCTCATCAGCACCTACAAGTGAGAATCGAACATGTGCCCCTACACTTTTGCCGATCCAATTTGCCTGCATCTTCTTAACCTTATCTGGCCACTGTAGCTTATCGAGATCATCTAACAAACGATCTGCGTAATTCGTAATTCGTAGCATCCATTGATTCATGTTCTTTTTTGTAACAGGAGATCCGCAGCGTTCACAACCGCCATCAACAACTTCTTCATTAGCAAGACCCGTTTTACAACTCGGGCACCAGTTAATCGGCATTTCTTTACGATACGCAAGTCCCATTTTAAAGAGTTGCACAAAAATCCATTGCGTGAATTGATAGTATTCGGGTGAACTGGTATTGATCTCGCGACTCCAATCAAACATCGCGCCCATTTGCTGCAATTGTTTTTTAAAATTAGCAATATTACGTGCCGTACCTATAGAAGGATGAATTCCCTTTTTAATCGCATCATTTTCTGCAGGTAAGCCAAAAGCATCCCATCCCATGGGATGTAGCACTTCATACCCTTGTAATTTCTTGTAACGACTCCAAGCGTCAGACAAAACATAACCCCGCCAGTGGCCAACATGCAGTCCGGAACCCGATGGATAAGGAAACATATCTAAACAATAGTATTTCGGTCGTTTTGAATGATCATTGACTTCATGACTATGATGCTCTTCCCAGTAGGATTGCCATTTAGGCTCGATCTGTTTTGGTGTATAAGCAGTCATTAACACGCCTCCTCATCCGAACAAAAAGAACTCGCATCCCATCAGGGTCGAGTTCTCCGATGTTCTAAATATTATAGTCAACCCTATGAGCGTTCGCAACCAAGCGGTAGCCATGCGAGTACATCCTGAATTTTTTTGTCCCAATATCCCCATTCATGGGTACCTGGTTCTTCTTCATACTGATACGGTAAACTGGATTTTTTAGCCGCTTCTCGAAATACTTGATTGTCTTCATACAAAAAATCTTCTGTTCCGCAGCATTGGTACAGGCTTGGTTTTAGACCGTCTTGTTGATCGACTTGCTTGATCAACCACAGCAAATCATCGTCTGACCCCGCTAGTTGCTTATCTCCGACAATTAAACGAAAGTCAGGTGAACTCGTATCGACATTAGCGATATTCACAGCCCCAGATAAACTGGCTGCAGCCGCGTATTGATCTGGTTTTTTTAGAGCAAGTTTGAAAGCCCCATAACCGCCCATCGATAGCCCAGCCACAAAATTATCTTCGCGTGCATCCGATAAGGGAAAAAACGATCTTGCGATACGTGGTAATTCTTCGCTAATAAACGTAAAATAACGTCCACCATAGGCCATATCAGCATAAAAACTTCGATGTACCTGTGGCATAACAACAGCAAGACCTAATGGCGCCACGTAACGTTCAATCGACGTACGCCTCACCCATATGGTATCGTCATCAGACAAACCATGAAGCAAATAGAGTGTTTTATGACGGGTTCCGTGTAATACACCTTGCATACCAATCTGTCCGTTTGTTTCTTGCGGCAAAATCACTGTCATTGATGTACTAAGACCTAACACTTCAGAAAAAAAATTACATTGAATCAAAGCCATGAGTAAAACCCCTCCCAACATTTGCATAACTAAACACACTATAACAAAGCAGTCCTAAGTTATCCACTTAGGACTGCCAAGTAACATTATGGCGGAGTGAGAGGGATTCGAACCCTCGATACACCTTTAAAGTGTATACTCGCTTAGCAGGCGAGCGCCTTCGACCAACTCGGCCATCACTCCAAAAAAATGGCTCCCCGAGTAGGATTCGAACCTACGACCCTCCGGTTAACAGCCGGATGCTCTACCGCTGAGCT
>JAKADA010000024.1 GCA_021820975.1 Bacillota bacterium | reverse complement strand
TTGCCTCCAGCTTCCTTCAGATTCCACCTCGCGATGGACACCCTTGCTCTTGGCTAACGGTAGGTGTGTCGCCAACCCCCGTTCGGGACTTTCACCCTATAGAGATCGCCCGTGCCGGGCGTACATACAAAAAAGCCGCCTTTACAGGCGGCTTTATGATCATCTATAAAATTATTGTTGCAGAGCGCCTACTTTTACCTGCGCATCATCGCGATAAATCATAAGTTCTACAGTATCCGTTAAAATATCTGCATAACTGTACGACACTCGCTTAAAGGAGTTTTCTGTCTGATCCAACTTAACTACAAAAACTGATGGGTATGTTTCCTCAAGGATGCCTGTACGTTCAATCGTCTTTCGACGACCACCATTTGCTCGGAGCAAGATCTTCTCACCCACAATACCTTCAAGGTTGCGTTTAATATCATCCAAGGCGTTCTTTGCAGCCACACACTCCACCTCTTTCCACAGCAAAAGTATACCATGGTAAGATTCTTGTGTCAAACAAATTAGATATTATAACAATGACCTATTTTCCTTGTCAATCATTTAAATAGGTCTTTCACGAAATTTCTAGGATTAGGCCATGAGAAGTTCAATATCGAGAGCGTGGCAACCCCATACGATACTTACCTCGTGATTCTAGACCCCCAAGTCCATCCGTTCCTGTAATTGTAGATTGAACAACGTGAAAAATATCAATCGTCTGATTGATTGGAGTGAAGGCGATCTTTTCGGCCACAAAAACAGGATCAAGAGCATGAATTAAAATGCGTTCTGGCGAACTCGCAAAATTAGCCCCAGCCTCAAGCAGGGCTTCATAATGAGACTGGCATGCCCCTGCAAAAATCACCAGTTCATCAAGACTACGTTCAAACTTTCGCGCTGCTCGAACAGCTCGAACGAAATGATCCGAATTGCGATAGTTTTGAATCTGATGTAACTGCTCGGATTTTGTTTTTCGATGAACACCATCATGACCTGTAATCACCAAAATGTCTGGCTCATATTGATCGAGTAAATCCCTCATCTCTTCTGCCATCGATGATTCTGCGATATTTTTCCCGACCGCTCGAATACCCAAGCGCCGATAGACCGCAAGGCATTTTCCGAGATAGGTTCCATCGCCGTCTAGATGCAAGACGCGGCCGGGTCGTTCAAAAAAATCTTGTGGTTGCCGTTTTTGCTCTGAACGATACGTGAGTTTATCTCGTTCCACTTGGCGTCGCATCTGCACTAAGCGGATTGAATCATTTTCAAGACGCGCTTCTTTTCTTTGATAAGACTGATAATCCATATCGTTAACCACATCGAGATCATCTAGTGGTGCATCCGCTAGGAGTCTTACATTAAGACCTTTTAAAATTGCCGTTTTGGTTGATGTATCGACTTGTACAATCACAAAGCAGACATCTTTGCCATAGGATCTGCGCATGACAAGATCACCAATTCTCCACACGAAGCAGCCCCCATCTCTAGACACATGTCTTGTGCTGTCGTGGAGGCATTATATGCGTCGTGCTTCACTTTAGTGAAAGGCTCTCGTAAGCTGTGAAAACTCCTCGATAGAAAGTGTCTCACCGCGCCGCATCGGGTCGATACCTGCTGCTTCGATAAATTGGGTTACAGTAGCTTTGTCCAAATGCGTGAAACCGCTAGAAAGAGCGTTCATCAATGTCTTTCGGCGTTGCGCAAAAGCGAAACGTACGATCTTAAAAAACTGCGCCTCAGCCTCCTTTTCATGAGCAAACGGCCCTTGCCTACGTATAAGAGAAACCACAGCTGAATCCACCTGCGGACGTGGTAAGAAGCTCCCTGCAACCACGGTCGTGACGAGTTGTGGTGAGGAATAATATTGTACCGCAACACTGAGTGCGCCATATTCTTTTGTTCCGGGGTTCGCTACAAGGCGGCTCGCCACTTCTTTTTGGACCATGATCACAAGACGGTCAAACGCAAGATGTTCCTCCAAAAGGCGCAGCAACAGTGGCGTTGTAATGTAGTAAGGGAGATTAGCAGCAAGTCGCACAGAAACATGTTGTGGCAACGTTTGAAGCATAGAAGCAAAGTCAAATTTCAAGGCATCGCCTTGCATAATGGTAACGTTGTCGTACTCTTCAAGCGCCTCTTTCAGGGCAGGTAACAAAGAGGCATCCTTTTCGACAGCAATCACCCTTGAAAATTCTTCTTCAGCTAATGCCTGTGTCAAGGTGCCAAGTCCAGGTCCAATCTCGACCATGACGCAGTCTTGTGGTGTTGTCCCAACGCATGCAGCGTCAACAATCGCTTGCAGGGCATGCAAGTCAATCAAAAAATTCTGGCCAAATCCTTTTTTCGCCTGAATCTGATGTCGACGCATAAGGTCACGCAAGGCAGATGGTTGATAGAGTTTGTATTTCATCTGTCAGCCTCCTTTCTGGCTTGCTTCACAGCAGCTACAAATTCATCGGGAGTGACTTGCAAAGCATTTAACCGTGCCAAGAAAGCTTTCGCATTACCGTAACCGATACCTAAGATAGCACCCACGCGTTCTCGATAAACGGCCGCATGCTTACCTATCGTTAACCCGTGATCGAGTAAATCAGCAAAAGAAAAAGTGGGTTCCTTAGGTTCCCACATCGTTCTAACATGTTCGAGCGCATGTAAAATCGCCTCGATCGACGCATTTTCTACCCCGATATCGTGATCTTTCATCGCTTCGTAACGAGGAATATACGCATGCTTGGCGCTAGCAAACCTTGCAACGATACGTCTGCGGATTTGCTCCCCTGCGTAATCAGGATCCGTCAAGATAATAATCCCCCGCGTATGCGCTACGCGGGAGATCTGATCAAACACTTGTTTTTCAATGCGTGAGCCACCAGTCACGATAACATCAGCTTGTACTGCGCGTAGGACCCGATCTCGATCATGGGTTCCCTCCACAACAATCACTTCACGAATAGGCGTCAGAATATTCAAGCCTCCAAATGAAACGCTCGCACAGCGTTCGTATACGTCATTTTTTCAATTTCCTCGATAGAAATTCCTCGTAGATCGGCGATCTTTTGCGCGACATGCAAAACATAAGCCGGTTGATTCTGTTTTCCACGAAAAGGCTCAGGCGTCAAAAAAGGAGCATCAGTTTCAATGAGCAAACGATCTGCAGGTACCTGCAAAGCCACTTGAATAGGTCTTTTCCCATTTTTGAAGGTCACAGGGCCCGCTAACGAAATATAAAACCCGAGATCTAAAAATTGCGGCATCATCTCAACGCTCGCTGAATAACAGTGCATAATTCCACCAATCTGCTTTGCATGAGTTTCTTGCAACACTGTGATCACATCAGCATGCGCTTCCCGATCATGAATCACAATCGGGAGGTTTGCTGTTTTTGCGATGCTAATTTGCTCTTTAAACACAGCTTGCTGAACGTCTCGCGGCGAGTTGTCGTAATGATAATCAAGCCCAATCTCCCCGACCGCAACTACTTTTTCATGCTGGCACCACAGAGCAAGATCCGCCAAATCACGATCCGTTACATCTTTAGCATCATGAGGGTGGAAGCCTACTGCAGCATAAATAAACTCAATTTGTTCAGCCAATTGCATAGCACGTATCGATGATTCGCGATCATAGCCAGGAACCACCATGCGCGTGACACCAGCTTCTTGTGCTGCAAGGAGTAGCGAATCAACTTGACTCCATAAATCTGGGTCATTTAGGTGCGTATGCGTATCAAATAACACAATTATTCATTCTCCTTGCGGATCACTTGACTTTAGCCCCATTAGCAATCTCTGCTGATACTGTCACAAGGACAAGTTCATCGCCTATAGAGGCGGCAAGAATCATGCCATGTGACTCAACACCACGTAATTTTACAGGTTGCAAATTAGCAACAAGAACCACCTTTTGCCCAACTAACGCTTCTGGCGTATAAAACTTAGCAATGCCAGAGACGACCTGGCGCACATGATCACCTACATCCAATTGCAACTTCAGCAACTTGTCGGCTTTCTCAACACGAGACGCCGCGACAACGGTAGCGACACGCAACTCCACTTTAGAAAAATCGTCTATGGATATCAACGAGGTGACACCTTGTACGGGTTCAACTGCCGCCTTTTTATCTTTTTCTAGTTCTCGTTTTGGGGAAGCTTGTCCCTGACTCATCATCTCATTTAATTCGCCAATTTCCTTTTCCACATCCAGTCGTGGAAAGAGGGATTCTCCTTTTGCAATAACGGTGCCCGCTTTTAACAAGCCAAAAACGTCAGCTTTATCCCATGCCGTATCGTCATTTGTAGTCATTCCTAGTTGACGCCAAATAGCTGGTGCTGTATCAGGCATAAAGGGTTGCAACAGCACGCTTATTGAACGAATAACATCCAGCACCGTGTACATCACGGTATCAAGCCGCTCTTGATTGCCCGCTTTATGTAGTGCCCAAGGTGCCGTTTCATCTATGTAGCGATTAGCGCGGCGCACAATCTTCCAAATCCCTACGAGCGCCCCTGAAAATTCATAATGGTCAAGTTTGTCTTCTGTCTCTTTAACGGCATCATGAATAAGCTGTATAAACTCTTCCTCGAGTTCCGTTAACAACCTTTGTTTCGGGACAACACCGCCGCAAAACCGTTCAAGCATCGCAAGCGAACGTTGGACAAGGTTACCTAAATCATTAGCAAGGTCAAAATTCAAACGCTCCATTAAGGCTTCTAACGTAAATACGCCATCTTGTCCAAAAGGGATTTCGCGTAATAAGAAATACCGCAAGGCATCAGAACCATAGCGATCAATTAAAACATTCGGATCAACAACATTACCTTTTGACTTAGACATCTTGCCGTCTTTCATTAAAACCCAGCCATGCGCTAAAATCTGTTTGGGTAAAGGCAGATCTAGCGCCATCAAAATGATCGGCCAATAAATCGTATGAAAACGAACGATCTCTTTTGCCATTACATGAACGTCGGCAGGCCAAAAACGAGCAAATTGTTCACGCAATGCTGGATCATCCGATAAATACCCCAAAGAGGTAATATAGCTTGATAAGGCATCAATCCAGACATAGACCACGTGTTTAGGATCGGAAGGCACCTTGATGCCCCAGTCAAACGTCATACGCGATACGCTAAGATCCTCAAGACCTGGCAACAAAAAGTTATTGAGCATCTCCGTTTTACGGGACTCAGGCACGATAAAGTCAGGATGTTCCTCATAGTATTTCAAAAGCCTAGGCACATACTTGCTCATACGAAAGAAGTAACTGTTTTCACGAACGCGGTCGACATCACCACCGCAATCCGGGCATTTCCCATCTTTGAGTTGGTGATCCGTCCAGTAGGATTCACAAGGGGTGCAATACCAACCCTCATATTCGCCAAGGTAGATATCACCTTGTTGCAAAAGTCGCTCAAAAATCTTTTGCACAACATCATGGTGCCTTTTCTCTGTAGTACGAATAAAGTCATCATAGGACACGTTTAACCGTGCCCACAGCGCTTTGATACCCTGCACGATGCCATCCACAAATTCTTGTGGGTCTTTTCCTACGGCTTGCGCCTTCTTTTGAATCTTTTGTCCATGCTCATCTGTTCCGGTCAAAAACCGTACATCAAAGCCACGTAAACGCTTATACCTCGCAATCGTATCCGTAACGGTGGTCGAATAGGCATGACCAATATGCAACTTATCACTGGGATAGTAGATCGGTGTTGTTATGTAAAAAGTCGGTTTTGTCGTCACTCCGTGAATCCTCCTTCAGCTTCTAATTATCGTAACAATAAAGGAAAGCACGTGTCAATTTGCACTCATCGTTAGATGCTTTGTTTCGCGAATGGTTCGAAAACTTAGGGTAAGCATTGCTAATAGGACACCTATAAGACCCGTGATGCCGAGGATAATTCGCACATTAAAGAGACTTGCTGCGATTCCGCCGATAAGCATGCCAAGTGGCATAGCAGCACCAAACATTGTATTGAGTAACGCAAAAACGCGACCCATGACAGGTTTTTCGACCACTTGTTGCAATAAGGTCATGATGGTGACATTAACGACACTCATACCAAATCCACCGACAAACATACAAATTAGATCAAACATCCGTTGTGGATACAAAACCATCATTGCGATCATCAAGGTACTAGTCAAAATACCGCCACCCACCAGAAAACCTGCTCGAAGGAATCTTCCTATAAACCCTACGAGAACAGCACCTAAAAGCATTCCCACGGCAAACACAGCATTCATTTCACCCACAAGCACTTGATTGCCATGCAATATCTCAGTCACATATTGAATGATGTAGAGATCCGTTGGCGCAAACATAAAATTTAGCAGAAATGCAACCGGAAATAACACCACAAGTAGCTTTATCCCCTTGATCGCCATAACGCCTTCTTTCATTTCCGCAAAAATATGATGCGTCGTGATAGGCTTTTTATGAATTGCGGGTTCCTGCAACGTCATAAAAAGCAGTGAAGCAACAGAAATGAAAAACGTTAGTGCGTTCAGCAGAAACGCTGCGGTAACGCCAGCATAGGCGATTAATCCTGCACTGATGGCAGGTCCTAGAATCATCGATGCAGGTCCCGCAGCCTGTTGCAAACCATTTGCATTAGGTAATTGATCCTCTGTTACGATGAGCGGCGTCAAAGTTCCTGCTGCTGGATTGAATACGGTCGCAACGGTATTTGACAAAAACGCCATCATAATCATTTCCCAAGCGTTTAAACTATGTACATACGATAAAAAAGTTACAATAACGACGAGAAAAAAGCGCACTGCATCCGATAACAGCATGATCCATCGCTTACTAAAGCGGTCAACCACAACACCTGCGACAGGTCCAAAAAGAACCTGCGGCAACGCCCATCCCAAGCCAACTAATGACATCAAAAAAGCATTTTGCGTGAGCACTTTCATATCCCATAGCAAAGCGAAAGAATAGACATTTGTGCCTATAGAAGATAAGGATTGCCCTGAAAAGAGCAAAACAAAATTGCGATTAGAAAAAAGTCTCCCGGTTTGCGCCAAAGCAGATCCCCCGATCCTGATCACAAAAAGCGTACCACAGAAAGGCGGGTTGCACATCCCTGAAAAGAAGGATGGCACATCCGCCTAAAGACTGATCCTTTTGACCGATATGCCATCTCTTCTAGCGCTGTGTAGGTGGAATCTCTCGTTTAAACAACTTTGTCATCGTGCGGGGCCGTGGGTATAAAGCATGTTGAAGTTTTGTTAAAGCACGCGCTTCAATACGCGACACATAGGAACGCGAAATGCCCATTTTCTGAGCAATTTGGTGTTGTGTCCATTCCACACCATCGATCAATCCATAACGCAAAGAAACAACCTTACGTTCCCTTTCATCAAGCGATGGCAACATACGCAAAAGACGTTCTTGTTCAAGCTTTTCACCTACGTTGCGTTCCAATTCATCCGATTCAGAGCCTAGGACGTCACGTAAAGTGAGATCATTTCCTTCTTTATCGGTACCAATAGATTCATCCATTGACACATCGCGATTTGATTTTTTGCGAGAACGTAAATGCATCAACATCTCATTTTCAATGCATCGTGCGGCATAGGTGGCAAACTTCGTGCCAGCATCGGAACGAAAACTTCGGACGGCTTTGATAAGGCCTATTGTTCCAAGCGAAATCATGTCATCTTCATCGACACCTGAATCCCGATATTTTTTGGCGATGTAAGCCACAAGACGCAAGTTATGTTCAACAAGCATCGAAAATGCTTCTTGATCGCCATTTCGCAGACGGATCAGACAATCCCTTTCATCTGCCTCATTAAGTGGATGAGGAAAAGCTTGATTCTTTACATAAGACATAAGCATCAGGGTCTGGCTAGCAAAGAAATTCGGTGGTTGCAGAGCGGGCATGAAAAGGTCCCTCCCAACATCATTGGCTCACAACCAGACCATTCTATGTACCCCAAGCCAACATGGTTCATTTGAAACGCCCAATTTAGGTTAAGAAAGGCAAAGATGCCTGTTGCGTGCATAAGGGTATCGTGGTAGACTTTCTCTAGTAAATATGTGGGTGAAACATAATAGAGTCTCAGTTTGGTAGTACAGCCAGTGATTTTCCAAATCCAACGCACAGGGGGTAACCACTCATGATGAAGTCCACGGGTATAGTAAGAAAAGTAGACGAATTAGGACGCGTCGTGATCCCAATTGAACTGCGTAGAACACTCGGCATCGGGGAGAAAGATGCACTGGAAATTTACGTTGATGGTGATCGTATCGTTCTTAAAAAATACGAACCCGCTTGCATATTTTGTGGGCAAGCAGACGAAATTGTGCATTTTAAAGGTAAAAACATTTGCCCAACTTGTATTGCTGAAATGTCTGGAAAATGAAAGAATTGACTTCGATACTACGATAATGGATAAGCCACAGTCTGTGGGGGTTCAGTCAGTGGCTTATTTGTTTTTATCCTCCAAAAGAAGTTGTTGATAGACATCTCTTCGTGATACCCCATGCAATTTAGCTACTTCACGCATAGCCTCTTTTCGATCCACACCTTGATTTACGAGCATCTGCACATGATCAATGATTGGCAGTAAGGTGTTTTTGGCAGGTTCTTTCGCGGTTTCTTCAGCCCCCTGCACGACAATAACCATCTCACCTTTTTTGGGAGACTCAGCAAACGAAACGCCTTCTTTAGTTAACACACCGCGTATAAAATCCTCATGTATTTTCGTCAGTTCACGTGCAATCACGACAAAACGTTCACCAAAAACTTCATGCATGGCCTGTAGCGTCTTTTCGATGCGATGTGGAGCCTCATAAAAGATCATCGTCTCTTTGCGATACTGCAACGCCTCTAAGACTTGCTTTCTGCGATTAGTCTCGCGCGGTAAAAATCCATAAAAAGAAAATGCGTCTGTTGCAATGCCCGATCCACAAAGTGCTGTTATTCCTGCACTTGGCCCAGGGACGACGACCACATCGATCTCGCTTGCAATAGCAAGTTGTACAACTTCTTGGCCGGGATCAGAAATGCCTGGCATACCTGCATCGCTGACCACTGCGCCATGTTCACCGCGAAGTACTCGCTCCATAATCTGTCTTGCAGCATCACGTTCATTATGCTCGTGATAAGAAAATAAATCTTTACCTACAATATCGAAATGGGTTAGAAGTTTTCTTGTATGTCTTGTATCTTCTGCCGCTATAAAATCCACTTCGCGCAAAACACGAACGGCGCGAAACGTGATATCCTCAAGGTTGCCGATCGGGGTGCCAACAAGATAAAGCTTACCTGCAACCTGATTTTGAGTTTGCATAAGGTGCTCCATTCCTTCCAATTACGATCGACTTTGCAGGTTTTGTAAGCAAAATAGACAATCGCCGTCTCGCATAGCACCGTAGTTAAGATTGCAAATATGAAATCCATCATCATACAAACTGCTCAAATACTTTAAAGCTTCGCCCTGCACAGGCGTCTGTTCTTCTGTATAAAATTTGGCACGTTCCCGCAAATGTTCATTTTCAAGAAACAATCGCTGATTTTCTTCGATCAATTCCTGTAATTGAACCTTGATTGCGCCCAACTCTTCGTAAAATTCACCTATGCGATCTTGCAAATGTTCTACTTCGCGAAATACGAATTGCTTGTCCACCAAACTCGCTCACCCCAAACGTACCATCCGCTACATGCCAATTGTATCAATCGCCTGCAACAAAAACGACTCGAGTAGTGACATCGCATTAACATGTGCCTTCAATCTCTTGGTGAGACCGCTAAACAGCATGGCAAGCCGCGTCCAAGTTTGTGGTGATAATGCGCGCGCTTGTGTCTCAAAGTCGCCGTTTTGCTCAAAGACATCCGTTGTAACGCCATAATGAATAGCAACCGCATCGCGGCAAAAGGCCATCAGCAATTCTCCAAAAAGCGGATAATCTTCTGTCTCGCCATCCTTGGCCATACGATCACTAGCAAAATACCAAGTAGCAGGATCCTTAGTCGCTAATAATGAGCCGAGTTCCAGCACGAGCTTTTTCACCTGATCAAATCGCTCTTGGCGACTATCTTCTTCCCACAACTGTTTCGAAGAAAGTAAAAGAATTGTACAGCGCGATCGTAACGTAGGCAAAACGGCCATAGGCGAGCGCGCTAGCAAAAGAAACAACCGATCTTGTGCCGGTTCTTCCACCCATTTTAAAATGGAGTTGGCAGCCTCCGCAGTTAACGTATCAGCCTGCTCCAAAACAAGAAAAGTACGGTTAGTAAAACTATTCATACGTCGATCTTGCTTAATGGCCATTCGCATTTGTGCTATTTTTAGAGAGGCACCGTCAGGAACAAGCCAGTTAACTGCCGGATGGTTGCCTGACTGCACAGCACAGCAAGGCCCGCAGACTTTACATGCGCGTCCCTCTTTAGTGACCTCTTCACAGACGAGTACTTGCACCGCCTCAAGGGCTTCTTGTACAAGGCGGTCACGATCTTGATGCACCAAAAGATACGCATGCGATAGCTTATCGTTGGCGTTTAGATGATGCAACACATTGGCTACATTGGTAATCATGCAAGCACCTTCGCCCTCATTTCCCAACTCATGTCTGTAAACTAATAAGAAGCCCCTTGACTTCACCAACAACATGAAGTATAGCAAGCGGCTCCAATTGATTATGAAGAGCTTGTTGTAACAGCGAAAGAAGGTGTCCATCAATTTCTTCCCATATAGCGTACAACTTTTTGCGACCTCGCGTATCAGATAGAGCCTCATTTTTTACAGCAAGCCCATTTTTGACGATATGATCGACTAATTTTTTCACGGCCGTTCTATACGCCTGGACTGCAGAAAACGATTGGCTGTACACTAACGCATCACCCAAGTTTTGTACCTGCGTGACCATAGAGTCTATCTCGCCTTTTGCCGTCAAAGCCTTTTCCTGTGTTAACAAAGCCAGAAATTCTTCACTGACCTCTTTATGCGAAAAAGCGTATTCCCGATCCCCTCGCACCTTGGTTGAGCCGCTTGTCTTGCGTTCAATCTTCATCAGCAGACTCCCTAAAACTGTTCAAACTGATCCACCGTAACCACAAATACGGTAGCTCCTCCTATTTGCACCGAAATTGGAAAAGAAACATACGACTCCACTTGATTGCCTAAAGGTGACATAGGCGTTACGAGTTGATCACGGGCTTTGCAATTTTGCGAAATGAGCGATAAAACATGATCAACTTGCTCATCTTGCACACCGATAAGAAACGTCGTGTTGCCCGCACGCAAAAAGCCGCCTGTAGAGGCAAGTTTGGTTGCGCCGATGCTTTCTTTAACAAGCCGTTCCGACAAGCGAGATACATCTTTATCCTGAATGACGGCGATAATCAGTTTCATGGAGAGTTCCCCGCCCTCTCAAGTGTCTTTTGTACCAATACAAAGATCTGATCCGCCAATTCATGAACTGAAAGACTACCATCTAGCCATACGATGCGTTGCTTATTTTGTTCATAAATCTTCAATAACCCGTTTCGAACGCGGGCAAAAAATTCCGGACCACGCTTTTCAATACGATCGACTTGTGTCGTCGTTCTTGCATGTAATCGCCGTAGCGCAAGATCGATAGGCACGTCTAACACGAACGTGAGATCAGGTACTAAATCCCCAATAGCTGGTGCGTTAACAGCCTTGACAAAAGCAGGGTTCAGCCCTCCTTGTTCGCCTATCCCATACCCTTGATACGCGATACTGGCATCAAAAAAACGGTCGCACACCACCACGTGATTTTCAGAAAGTGCTGGTCCAATCACTCGTCTTACATGTTCAGCACGTGAAGCTGCATACAGGTATACTTCCGTTTCCGGCAACATGTCGGATCCTGGATCGAGTAAAAGTGCACGTATAGCATCGCCCACGCTAGTTCCGCCTGGTTCTCTTGTCTTACGAAAAGTCACGCCAGCTTCTTGCAGTCGTTCACACAGAAGGTTAACCTGTGTTGTTTTGCCACTTCCGTCGATGCCCTCTAATGTGATGAATAGTCCCGACAGAAAAAATCCCCCTTACAAAGAAGCAAGACATCGTACTTGATATTCCTCATCATAAACGATGCCGTCCACTCGAATACCATTGTCCAATACCGGAGTGAGAATTTCAATATGTTCCTTTTGAAACGTTTCTCCTGGAAGTAGTAATGGTATACCGGGTGGATAAATTGTGACAGGATCGACAACTCTGTGCCCAACAGCCAAAGATAATGACATAAAAGCACCTGCTTTGCGCTCATGAAGTGTCAACACGTGCAATACATCAGATACAGGCATCGATGCATGGCGCAACTCCCATGACATAGCTCTGCCTAAAGAAGGCACTTGTGATACCACATGGATTAAAGCATCCACCGTCTTTTTAAAATCTCTTGTGGCATTACCATACGACCAAGATAGTAACACATGGTATTCCGATGTGTACTCACTATATATGCCAAACTGTTCCCGAAGCACACGCTCAAGCTCAAAGCCTGTGAGATGCAAACGTTCTGCGTGCAAAATCCATTTCATAGGATCTTGTATCGCAGTATCCAACACATCAACCAAAAGACCTTGGCATGCCTCATGTAAACGCAACTTTTGTGCCTCTAATTCAGTCAGAGTAAGGTTAAGAAGTTCTTCTCCATGACAAGCCAACTGCGAGCGCATCGCATCAAGTGAAGCCATGAGTAAGTAGGATGGGGAACTCGATTGGACTATTCGTAACGTTTCTTGTAAACGCAGACGGTCAACACGTGAGCCTTGAACGTGCAAGAAAGCCGTTTGCGTAAACCCAGCACCCATCTTATGAGCACTTTGTATGACAAGATCTGCTCCTGCCGCAATAGCAGACATAGGCAATTGGGGATGAAAAGGAAGATGAACTCCGTGCGCCTCATCTACGATGACAATGAGGCCAGCTTGATGAGCTAGTTGAACAATCGCCGGCAAATCGCTCACAAACCCATCGTATGAAGGACTTGTTAGGATTAAAGCTCTTGCCTGTTTTGTGCATACTAACGCCTCTTGAATAGCCGTAACGCTAAGTCCACCAGCTATCTTGGCATGTCCTTGTAAAGCATGCCATACAACTGGCGTAACAGACACTCGCTGTGCTTGTGCGAGTACAAGTGCATTCCATACGGATTGATGAGCGTTACGACCTACAATAACTACATCGGATGGATCAACAACCGCTAAAATGGCTGCAAGATTACCTCCCGTGCTTCCAGCAACCAAAAAATACGTCTCTTCAGTGCCAAAAGCTTTTGCAGCTAGCTGTTGCGCCTTAGCAATCACGCCATCAGCATGATGTAAATCGTCTAAGCCCGGCACTTCCGTGGCGTCTAGCTGTGCAAGTGGACCTGCATATCTCGCCAAAGTAGAAAGTAAGCCATGTCCTTGTTTATGACCTGGCACATGAGCCGAAATGCGTTCATGCTTTTGTTGCGCGATCAAGGCGTCAAGTAATGGTGTGGCCGCTTGATCATCGTTATTTTGTGTCATAGTAATTACTTCTCGTTACATGACCCAAAGTCCTGCACAACATCTGTATCGATAAGCTGTTCAAAGTCCTTCCACAATTGACTCAATCGTTCAATATAAAAATAATAACGAACATGTTCCACAGGCGTTTGTAAAATAGCTTCTTCACATGCTGTACAAATAAAACGCGTTAAAATATGCAATCCATGTTGTGCCTGATTTCCACACACCAAACAAATTTCTGCCATGTCCTTTGGCGTATCATTTGCCGATGGTTTCATCGGATTCTTTGCTTGCTTGATGGCTTGTTCTTCTATAAGCATGTTTACGACCTCCCCGGCACCAATCGCAACACTCTTTCGTTCACTATGTAAGTCTTTCCAAACATTAGCATTCTCATACCTTTAAAAAAGACTCTTGACAGGTCCATGATGTTCTTGTACCTTAATAACTGAAAACGTTATCAGAAACCAATGATGCATTTACTAGTTTAATAAGGGGGATGAACATGAAAGTGACAATTCGTACAGTCGCCGAACAAGCTGGCGTTTCTGTGCCGACTGTATCTCGCGTGTTCAACTCACCAGAACTCGTCAACAAAGTGACACGTGAACGCGTTATGGCCATCGCGGATTCTCTTCATTTTTTCCCAAACGATCGCGCACGGGCACTCCGAGCACCCAAAAGACCGATTATCGGTGTGCTCGCTTGGCAAATTAAAGATTTCTTTTTTGGCGAATTGTTATCAGGGATAAACAAAGCTGCGGCTAGAGAAGATATGGATGTCTTACTGTTTGATGCACAACTCGATTCTAAGCGTGGCATGGATGGTTTGGTCTTTTTAAAGCGGCAACAAAGTGATGGCATTATCTTTACAAGCTCACCCGTTTTGGATGAATATTATGCTATTATCTCCCGTTTGCACATACCTGTTGTATTAGCGCTTACAGAAGGTTCCCAATACAACCTATGTTCCTTCAAAATTGACGATAGAAAAGCTGCATTTGACGCAGTAGGGTACCTAGTCGCTAGAGGGCACCGCCATATCGGTATGATTTCTGGCCCTATGGAAGATACTATCGCTGGCAATTCTCGCTTTAGCGGATTTCGCGAAGCGTTGCGCCACTATAATCTAACCTATACTGACGAACAACTGGCATTTGGACAGTACCGCTATGAACATGGCTATGCTGCCATGGCCGATCTTTTGTCGCATCGCGATGTAACCGCTATTACAGCAGTATTCACGGCCAGTGATGAGATGGCTATAGGAGCGATGCGCTGCATTCATGATCATGGCTTACGTGTTCCTGAAGATATCTCAATTATTGGTTTTGATAATGTAGCCGTTTCCGATATGGTGACACCGAAATTAACGACCATCATGCAACCATTTGAACGAATTGGTATGGAATCTGTTTCTTACTTAAAAAAAGCATGGAACGCCTCAGGTGATTCTTCTTCCGGGACCTATTTTTTACCACACCGCATCATCGAACGAGAGTCGGTAGCAACCCTTTCTTACGATTCGTCGTAAGAACGGAATAAGATTTCCGTTAGTTAGTATAAAAATTTAAAGGGGGCAATACAAGAATGAAGAAAAGTACAATGGCAGGATTTGCCGTACTAGCTGCTGGCGTTGTCACATTGACAGCCTGCTCCAGCCCATCATCACCGTCTGCTGCAGCACCTGTGAAAAAAGCAAGCCATGTCGTGACCATTCAATGGGCGGCATCTCCTATTACGCAAACAGGTGTTCGTGCTAATCTTATTAAACTCTTTGAAAAATCACATCCAAACATCCATGTACAATTGATTTCCCAATCAACCAACACGGATACCAACCGCGCCTCATTAATTACGCAAATTACCGGTGGTTCGACAACGCCTGATGTATTTATGGGTGACGTTGTCTGGCCAGGTCAATTTGCTAGTGCTGGTTTAGCCCTTCCGCTGAACGGGCACGTATCAAAAGCTTTCTTGAACCAATTTGCACCCGGCCTCATAGCAGGTGCAACCTATAAAGGCAAAGTATATGCTGCGCCGTTCTTCATGGATGCAGGCTTCCTGTATTATCGCAAAGACCTGTTGCAAAAAGCCCATTTACCGATTCCTAAAACATGGGAACAACTCGTCAAAGATTCCAAAACACTCATGAGCAAACACATGGTTAAATATGGATTTGTGTGGCAAGGCGATTCATATGAGGGCTTGACCTGCGACTGGATGGAGTACCTAACCGATGCAGGCGGTCATGTATTTAATGCTGCAGGCAAACCTGTGATGAATTCTCCACAAGCGATTAAAGCGCTTACCTTTATGCGTTCCTTAATTACATCAGGTGTTTCGCCTAGCGCCGTTTCTACTTACCAAGAAGCACAAGCCATGAACGCATTTAACGATGGCCAAGCCGCGTTCTTGCGCAACTGGGATTATGCATGGTCTAACTCTCAAACCAAAGGCCAATCAAATGTTATCGGCAAAGTTGGCGTTGTCCCCATGCCAACATTCCAAGGCCATGGTGACGCAGGGTATTCCACCATCGGTGGCTGGGATCTCTATGTGAACCCACATACAAAGCATTTGGCACAAGATCTAGCCTTCATCCAATGGATGACTGGCGTACAAGCACAAACTGTACTCGCTACCAAGTACTCTGAGATTCCTACGAATAACGCTGTGCAAAAAAATCCGCATGTGCGCGCATTGAATCCAGTCCTTGCAATTGTAAACAAAGCTCATCTGATCGCACGGCCTAGCCAAACGCCAAACTATGCTTTGGTATCCAAAGCGATCTATACCAACGTTAATGCAGCCCTTTCTGGTCAATCCAGTGTGAAAGCCGCACTGAACACAGCCAATCAACAGTTGCAAAGCGCCAACAGCGCCTCTTCACTGTAAATTCTTCAGCCTTAACAAGCCAACAGGCGGAGTAATCCGCCTGTTCTCTTTCTGGGGAGGTCAGCGCCATGCGAGTCAGCAAACTCGAACGAAAAAACGCGATAGCAGGTTATATTTTAGTCACGCCTGCTTTACTCGTGATTGGACTCGTTACAATTTTTCCCATACTGTATTCAGTCTGGATGAGTTTAAATCATATTCAATCAACAGTTAATGGCTTTCAATTCACTTTTAACGGTTTAACAAACTATGTAAAGATATTTAACTATCAACCATTTTGGCAAGCCTTACAGTTTACGACGATTTATGCCATTGTTACGGTCTTTATTGAACTAGCATTAGGTTTACTCGTAGCTCTTGCACTTAATCAACCGATCAAAGGACGCGGCATCGCGGTAGCGATTATGCTGATCCCTTGGACACTTATCACGGTAATTTCAGCCCAAATGTGGCATTACATTTATGAGCCGACATTTGGTGTTCTCAACTTCATCTTGATGCAATTGCATATGATATCGTCACCTGTTTTATGGCTTGGTGCACCTCAACTTGCCACGATATCCATGATGGTAGCTGACGTTTGGAAAACGACGCCATTTGTAACGCTGATCCTATTATCTGGCCTACAACTGATACCTGCCGATCTGTATGAAGCTTCGAAAATCGATGGCGCCGGAATCTGGCGTTCCTTTTGGAAAATTACCTTTCCACTATTACGACCGAGTATCGGCTTAGCTGCCCTATTTCGGATCTTACAAGCGTTTGGCTTATTTGACTTACCGTATGTACTGACAAGCGGCGGCCCTGGTAACAGCACCACCCCCATCGCCATGCTGACGTTTCAAGTTCTCTTTAACATGGATAAGTTTGGCCCCGGTACAGCGATGGCTGTAACCACGGTTGGCATAGTTATTGTGTTAGCGTTGATATTCCTTAAAGCCTTGCGGACACAAGTTGGGGAGGTGGACTAATCCATGCAACGCATATTGATGCGAAAAGGGATCGGTTATCTGGTTCTAATCGTCATGTTGATCATCATCGTAGCACCATTTTACTGGATGGTGATTACATCACTCAAACCGTTCATGAGTATCATTTCACCAACTCCATCGCTATATCCTAATCATTTGACTTGGATGTGGTATGTGTCTGCGTTTATCCAGTTTGGATTTGGCACCTATATCATGAATAGTGTCATTGTTTCTGTTACGTCAACGATCATTGTGATGTTCCTGGCAGCTCTTGCAAGCTATGCGATCGCAAGGTTACCCATTCGTGGAAAGGCTCCAATCATGGTCATTTTACTCATGATCTCTACTTTCCCACAGGTTGGCGTTGTATCGCCGCTTTATATCATGCTACAACATCTCGGCTGGTTAAACAGCTATCAAGCGTTAATCATTCCCTATACTGCGTTTAACCTGCCTTTTTCCATCTGGGTCATGCGCACCTATTTTGCGGGTATTCCTAAAGAATTAGATGAGGCAGCCAGAGTCGATGGAGCAGGCGTATTAACGACCGTATTCCGTATCATTTTGCCCTTAGCAACACCTGGGTTATTTACAGGAGCCATTTTCACTTTTGTTGCCTGCTGGACAGAATTTTTCTTTTCACTTGTATTTAACTCTGTAAATGCCTATCGAACCATTCCTGTTGGTATCGCCTTGTTTGGTGGTCAATTCACCATCCCATATGGTACGATGTTTGCAGGATCTACTGTGGCTGTTTTGCCTATCGTGATCATTGTGCTCATTTTTCAAAAGTGGGTTGTCGCAGGACTTACAGCCGGGGCAGTCAAAGGATAACAACCATCACCCCCCTCGTCTGTTGTTGCGACCTCAGACAGGGGGAACACGCGTTGCCAGAGCAAACGCGCCAACAAAATTTTAACCGCGGTGCCTCGTCGATGGTATCTGCGGTTTTTATATCCAAGGTACTGGGGATTCTTCTCATTGTACCCATGCAAAACCTTATTGGTGAATATGCCTTAGGTATTTATGGTATTGTATATCCTCTATATACGATCATGTTAACTTTATCTACCGCCGGATTCCCTTTAGCTCTTTCTAAAACGATCAGTACCTTGACAGCAAAAGGGAAATACAAAGAGGCCAACAGCACTTTTTCCATTGTAGGCAGATCTTTATTTTTATTTGGCTTTCTTGCTTTTTTCATCATGTGGTTTGGTGGCCCATTTTACATTTCCTTGGTAGCCCCTGGACAAAAACTTGTTCATGATGCCATTCCTGCTATACGTACTCTTGCCCCTGCTTTGCTGCTTTTACCTCTGATGAGTGCACAACGCGGCTATCTGCAAGGGAATCTACATCTTGAACCATCTGCCGCATCTCAAGTCATCGAACAAATCGTACGCGTCTTCATTGTTCTAGCAGGTCTAATGATTGGACTTAGTTTGGGATTAACCGCAGGTCCCATGGCTGCCATTGCAACATTTGGTGCTACAGCCGGTGCTGTAGGCGGCTTCCTGCTTCTTCTTGCATCCGTTAAAAAATTGCGTAAAGAAACATTACGCAAAAGTCGTTTTGAAAGTACACCAAAGTTGAAAACATTGCCTGTCTTGCAAAATCTCTTAACGTACTCCTTGCCTATTGTCCTAGGCACGCTCGTACTTCCGCTTTCACAATCGATCGATGTGTTTACCGTGCCAAGGGAACTCGTATTTGCTGGCGTAAGTACGATTACTGCAACAGCTGAGTTTGGCCGTTATACCCAAGAAGCGTTACGCTTGATTCAGTTGCCGCTATCCTTTGCGACAGCCATTGGGGCTTCAATTTTACCTGCTATTAGCAGCTCACTTGCAAAAGACGATCAAAAGCAAGCGTACCAGCGGCTAATTCGATCCTTACGGATGACCGCCTACATCATGATTCCTGCCGCCGTCGCTTTAGGAACGTTTGCCGCACCTATTGACGTTACCTTATTTAAAAGTGCCCAAGGGGCACAACTCATCGCACTCGCCGCTGTCATGAGTATCTTTAGCGGCCTTGAACTTGTAACGACCTATATCTTACAAGGACATGATCGCTTTTATCAGCCTGTCTTCCATATGGTTGTGGGACTTGTCATTAAACTTGCCGGCAATCTTTTGCTTGTCCCCATACTAGGTATAGGCGGGGCTGCTGTAGCGGGAATTATTGGGTATGCTGTTTCTTCGTGGATGAATATGGTCTCTATCCGAAAGGTATCCGACACTAACATTTCCTTCCCAAAGATAGCATGGCGATCACTGTTGTCCTCGCTAGTCTTGGGTGCTTGGCTATACGCACTTGAGCGAATGTACCTTCTTTGGGGTATTACCTTCCATGCATCGTCATCACGCTTAACAGCACTTTTGGCCGTCGTGATCGGACTAGCCATTGGAGCGCCACTTTACATTATGGCATCCCTATGGTTTAAAGCGACCGACCGTGAGGAGCTTAGCTCCTTACCCATGGTCGGTCGAATCATCGCACGATGGATTTAGTGTGACTATAAAATCCACTTTTCGATCACTGCTAAGGCTGCAATGCCCGGTAAGCCAAGGATCCCGGCTACACTAGCCGTTCCGATATTGAGTGGCACATGGAGGTTGATTGATTTCCCTAAGTAGTCGACAACAAGTAACCCGACACATCCGATGAGGAGATTCTTTAAAAGATACGAAACAACAGCTAAAGGACGGCGCACTACCTGTATAATAATTCCGAGTATCACGAGTGCGCCCACCACAAGCCCGATTATCCACGCAGTTGGCATACGTCATCCCCTTCATGGCGGCCAATGCCTGGTATCGGTGCATGGTTCACTGCTTGCATATTGCCACGCAAATCAACACCGAGACCCCGTCTTTTGGCAATCCGTAACAAACCTTCATAGCGTCGTTCGGCTGCGATGAGTAAATAAATAGCGTCGTCGATAGTATCTTTCTCTGTTGCGTGATCAAAATGTTCCATAGCAATTAGCCAAGCGGTGTGTGCTTTACTGATTTCATCAAGCAATTGTTCATCTTGACGAACCGCGAAACTGTCAGCTGCTTTCCTTTGTTTTTGTCCTCGCACCGCCTGTCCCCCTACCATGGTGAGATAGTAGAGTATAGTCTTCTCGACATTCGGTTATGCCATAAAACAGGTATCGGCAAAAAAATTAGCGTCCTTTATATAGGACGCCGAAATTCTAAAGCGCGCGCAAGCGTCGCTTCATCTGCATATTCAAGGTCACCGCCGATAGGAAGTCCATGTGCAATTCTCGTCACCGCAAGGTTCTCAAAGTGATGAGCTAACCGAGCAATATAACTCGCCGTCGCTTCACCTTCTACCGTTGAGTTCGTAGCAAGGATCATTTCCTTAATTGCGTCATCAGCAAGCCGATGAAGTAACTCAGTGAGTCGCAATTCATCAGGACCTATACCATCCATAGGGGAAATGGCACCACCTAAAACATGGTACAGACCGCGGTACGATTTCATACGCTCAAGAGCGAGCATGTCCCGCGTATCTTGAACAACACAGATCATAGTATGATCTCGTTCTGCATCGCCGCAGACAAAACAAGGCGAATGATCCGTGACACAACAACAAGACTCACAAAATACAAGATCTCGTTTGCTGTGAAGCAGTGCCTCAATAAGCTTTTTTACATCATCGTCTGACATCGATACAACATGAAAGGCTAACCGTTGTGCTGACTTCGGTCCAATGCCAGGCAGACGGCCAAACTCTTCAATAAGCTTTGCAATAGGCGCAGGAAACTCAGCCATTAGAACAATCCAGGAATGTTTAATCCTTTAGTGTAACGACCCATTTGTTCTTCCGTTAAGGTAGCCACCTTTTTGGCTGCATCTTGCAAAGCAGTCAGAAGCAAATCTTCAAGCATCTCAACATCGTCTCGATCCACTACATCCGGTTTGATTTTTACACTGACGACCTCATGATGACCATTCATTTCAATTTGTACCGCATCGGCACTTGCTGTGCCAACAACTGTCATCGTGGCCAATTCTTCTTGGGCCTTTGCCATATCCTCTTGTAATTTTTTCGCCTGCTTCATTAACTGGTTCATGTTTTTCATGGATAGCACCCTTTCATTCGTCACTGAACGTAATGCGATCTTCGCCAAACAATTCTACCACGTTTTGTACCCATAGCGGGCGCTCTACCACAGACGACTGATCTGAAGTTTGCGGCAACACATCAGCAAGAGACTTTTCGATTTGCTTCCAGTCCTCTTCACTGATAGCAAAAAGGGTAGCTTGCAACCCTGTGTGCGCTGATAGTACGGGATCAATCAATTCCCGATATTGTTTCATCAATGTTTTTGCGTGCGTATCACTCTTTACGGTGACAACAACCTGATGATCATTCACAGCAACCACCTGACTACCGTGCAACCAGGCTCGTCCTTGCACGCTTTGCCGTTTAATATCATCGAGAATCACATTCCATTTTTGTTGGATTGAAGAAAGCAACTCCCCATCAGCTTGCGTCATTCTATGAATGTGCGTAGTACTACGTACAGGTGCTGCTTTACTTTTCATAGTCGGTTTCTGATCTTGTACTGGTGCCTCTCGAGCCATCGTCGTAACCTGCTCAGGACTTGGCACGATAGGTGCCTCTGCTTTATTCTCCAAGACAGAAATCCGCTTTGCCAGTCGTGCAATTTCTTCGCGCAAAACGCGTTCTATCTCAGCGGTAGTTTCAGACGTAGTATCCATCATCGACAAAAGAGCCACTTCGACAAAAAGCCGTGCTTGCGTTTGATAGCGCAATTCTGCCTGTAACACAGTTAAGCGTTCGCCAAGCCGAATCATCTGTTGTGTAGTACCTTGCTGTACCACCACCGAAAAAGTTGGATCATATCGCTTACGATGAATGGCATCATCAGCATCAACGGCATGGTGAACAAGGATACCATCACGTAGATAGCCCAACAAATCAAATACAAGTTGAGCTGGATCTGTGCCACGTTGCCACAATTGTCCGAGGATAGTCAATAATGCAGCATGATCTCGTTGTACCATGCTTGAAAAAATCTGTCCTAAATGTTCACTTGCCACCCCACCTGTCACCTGCAGGGCCTGTTCAATCGTTACCTGACCTTCACCATAAGAAACAATCTGATCAAGTAATGAAAGAGCATCGCGCAATCCTCCTTCAGTCGCACGTGCAATAAACCATAATGCGGCTTCTTCCACGGTACATTCAGGCATCGATGCTAAGACGACTTGCAACCGTTCTACAACTAATTGCATAGAGATTCGACTGAGGTCAAATCGTTGACAACGGGAAGCTACAGTTGCAGGTATTTTGTGTACTTCTGTTGTTGCTAAAACAAATAAACAATACTCAGGAGGTTCTTCTAGTGTTTTGAGAAGCGCATTAAACGCCTCTTGCGTCAGCATATGTACTTCATCAATAATGTACACTTTGCGTTTTACTTCAGTTGGTGCGTACCGCACTTGTTCAAGCAAACTGCGAATCTCATCCACACCGCGGTTGGATGCAGCATCCATTTCAACCACATCGACAATTCTGCCACTCGTGATACCAACACACGATGGGCAAAGATTGCATGGTTCAATACCAATCGGTGACTCACAATTAACTGATTTGGCTAGAATCTTAGCCAAACTCGTCTTACCAGTACCTCGCGGTCCAGAAAAGAGATAGGCATGTGCTAACTTATCATGACGAATCGCATTTTTTAAGGTGGTTACCACATGTTGCTGCCCTACCACATCCGCGAAGGTTTGCGGACGCCATTCCCGGTATAACGCTAGATGAGACACCCTTGTCAGCCCCTTGTCGCCGGTTGAAGTAGCAACGAAAATGTCGTACCGTGTCCTTTGGATGACACCCGAATCTCGCCACCTCGATCTGTCGCAATACGTTGTATAATTGGCAAACCCAGGCCGAAATGACCACCTTTCGTTGTGAAAAAAACATCAAAGATACGGTCGGTCATGTAATTCGGAATTCCCGGGCCAGAATCCATGACGTCAACGCGTACTTTCTCTTCTGTAGGATCAAAGTCCGTCCGTACAGTAATCCTGCCGCTACCTTCAATCGCTTCCATAGCATTTTGTATAAGATGCTGAAAGGCAAGCATCAATTCCTTTTCATCAGCTAAGATAAGGGGCACGGGATTAAGGGACAACACAAAATGAATATCTTGTCTGCCTTGCTCACCTTGCATTGAAGCTACTACATTCGCCAAAAGTTCATCCACATGCAATAAGCTTTCTAGCGAGCGCCCAGCGCGCGCAAGCACGAGTAAAGCGTCTGTCAACTTCGTGATATGATCGAGTTCAACCGTTGTCATCGTAAGAAAGTTACGCATTTGCTCTACACCCAATGTCTCGAGCCGATCGAGTATAATTTGCAAAAACCCTAGCACAGAAGTGAGGGGATTTCGTATTTCGTGAGAAACACCTGTCGACATTTTAGCGATTGTATTGATCTTGTCGCGCAATGTCTTTTGGGTATCCAAAGCAACGACGTCATGAAGAGTTTTGAAGGTAAAGGTATACCCAATGATCTCGATGCCGTTTTGAATAGGGTAGGCGTCAATCAACAAGTCAATAGACTCATGTCCTTGTTCAATCGCAACAATTTTTGAGATAAACCCTTTGCCTTGCTGTAAAGTAGTATCAATCAACGTACGTAACATAGGAAAAGGCGTCAGTGCCTCTTGCACGCATTGCCCAGAATGAGTTTCATCAATACCAAACAACATGCGAAATGAATTATCGCATGCAAGGATATGACCATCTATGGAACATGCAAAATAAGTTAATGATTGTTTTAATGACTGAACGATCTGCAACGACGAACGAACTGACAAGGAACTCGTTGAATGATCAATAAGATCATTCAACCCTAATGCTTCTACGATAGGTATCCACTTCGCGTAAGGACGTTCATCTGCCATTCATGCAGGTCTCCTTGTCCAGGTTACGCAAGCCCGTCTCCCAGCATCGCAGTGTCCTTTATAACTACCGCTGATGCCTATCTCTCTGTTGTGCTTTTCATATCGAATTCTTTGGAATGACTCTCAGCACTGCCTAACCAGGCTAAACTGCGGCACCCGATCGACATCTCTTAGTGCTGCTTCCGTCAGGACCTGACACGATTCGAAAGCGATCGTCGCGCAGGACCCGATCAGGCAGCGCTGAGACTCCCACCAAATAAAAAATGGCGGAGAGAGTGGGATTCGAACCCACGAGCCCCGCTAGGGACTACTCGCTTTCGAGGCGAGCTCCTTCGACCACTCGGACATCTCTCCGCATTGCAAAGAAATCTTTCATTATCATACCACATTCAGAGGATAAAACGCCAGAGGTAATAATTGGATAATGATTAAGTCCTGCCATTTCGTACACGTTCGCGGCAGAGCCAAGTGCCCCGCCTTTGGTGTTCACCGTTCCAAAGACAACCCGCAGGATTCGACTTAACGAAATGGCACCAGCACACATGATGCAGGGTTCTACCGTTACATATAATGTACATCCAGCTAAACGCCAATCTCCATGTCTACGTGCAGCATCACGTAAGGCAATCAGTTCAGCATGCGCAGTAGGATCTCGCCAAAGTTCACGTTGATTATGTCCATAGCCGAGTACTTGCCCTAACTTATCAACAACAACAGCACCAATTGGAACTTCACCTTGGTGAAACGCCTCTTGCGCTTTTGTCAAGGCGATTCGCATATAATTTTCATCGGCAGAAACGTTCACATACCTCACCTCAATGCCATTATCATGGCACACAAAAAATAAATCCTCAACATGCACCACGAAAGCTCCTTTTGCATAGCGTAAAAGACGAATAGACCAGTGCCTAGGGGGAAGTACACGATGTGTGGTATCGCTGGATGTGTGGATTGGCACAAAGATCTTGACACCGAACGCGGCATTCTAGAGGCTATGGGCGAAACGCTTGTTTGCCGAGGTCCCGACGCAACAGACACGTGGACAGCTAATCATTGCGGTTTCACGCATCGCCGCCTCATCGTGATTGATCCAGAAGGCGGCGGTCAGCCTATGACGCGTACTGTAGCCGGTCATCAGTACACGATCACCTATAACGGTGAATTGTATAATATGGATGAATTACGAGCTGACCTAAAAAGTTGCGGACACGTAATTCAATCACGATCAGACACTGAACTCTTACTTCTGTCTTACGTAGAATGGGGCCTTGCATGCGTAGAGCATTTCAATGGTATCTTCGCTTTTGGCATCTGGGATGAAGCGAAACAAACACTTTTTTTGGCGCGTGATCGGCTTGGCGTTAAGCCACTCTTTTATGCAAAACGCGATGATGTTTTTGTCTTTGGTTCAGAAATCAAAGCCCTTCTAACGCATCCGCAAATTCCAGCACAAGTTGATATGGAAGGTCTTGCTGAATTGCTCTTTGTCGGTCCTGCGCGCACACCCGGTCATGCTATATTTAAAGGCATTTACGATCTTCGACCGGGTCATTTCTTGCTTTATTCAAAAGAGGGCCTCACCGTTAAACCTTACTGGCAACTCGAAAGTAAAGAACACGAAGAGGACTACGATGCAACCGTTTCGCGGGTGCGTGAGCTTTTTTCCGATGCCGTATCACGGCAACTGGTCTCTGATGTGCCTATTGCCACACTCTTGTCTGGAGGTCTAGACTCTAGCGCGGTAACCGCTATAGCTGCCAAAACGCTAAAAGAGCAACAGCGTGGTCCACTGCACACATTTTCGGTTGACTTTTATGGAGCTGACCAATACTTTGAATCCAATAGTTTCCAGACGAGTCGCGATGCACCATGGGTAAAACGTGTTTCTGACTACGTAGGAACGATTCACCATAACGTTTTATTCGACACACCTGATTTAATTGAGCATTTGACACGCCCGATGCTTGCAAGAGATTTGCCAGGTATGGCTGATATCGATACATCCCTGTACTTGTTTAGCCGAGAAATCAAAAAGACAGCAACGGTTGCTTTATCGGGTGAAGCTGCAGACGAAGTATTCGGTGGGTACCCTTGGTTTCATCGCGACGAAGCTCTCTTTGACAATACATTCCCGTGGTCGCGTCGACTTTCCTTACGTGCTGATGTTGTATCCCCTGAACTGATGGCGCAGATTCAGCCACAAGCGTACGTGCAAAGGCGTTATGAAGAAGCTTTAAACGAAGTCCCTCGTTTGCCTGGCGAATCGACAAGGGATGCGCGCATACGCGAAGTGTTCTACTTAAATATCACACGCTTTTTAACAACCCTTTTGGAACGCAAAGACCGCATGAGCATGGCAGCAGGCCTTGAGATTCGCGTACCATTTTGCGATCACCGACTCGTTGAATATGTATGGAACATTCCTTGGTCGATGAAAAATCGCAATCAAGTCGCCAAATCGATACTTCGTGATGCTGTCAGCGACATGCTTCCGCAAGACGTGGTGTATCGCAAGAAAACGCCATACCCTTCAACGCCAAATCCCGCCTATCTGCATGCCGTTCGTGATTGGTTGCAGGGCATTTTACAAGATGAAACATCCCCAATACTCCCTTTGCTGAATGTTCCTTCTGTAAAAGACATGATTGCAAAAAGCGCACAAAAAGTGGAACATATACCCTGGTTCGGGCAAATCATGGCTGTCCCGCAAATGTTTGATTATCTTATTCAAATTGACACTTGGTTGCGCACGTACAACGTTAGCATCACATCGTAAACCGTACTAATGCATCTAGGAGCGCAAAAGGGCTGTCCAAAGTAGAGATAACTACTTTGCAGCCCCTTAACACAAATTACTCTACGTGGTCAACGACACCTTGAATGATGCTTCGCAATTCCCGAACACTTTGTTCAAGATTGTCATTAATCATCGTAAAATCATAGCGGTCCTTGTGCCCTAATTCGAGCGGCACACGCTGCAGACGCAAAGCTACCGCAGCCTGATCACTGTCTCGTTCAAGCAACCGATGGGATAATTCATCAAGAGAAGGAGGCAAGACAAATATCGTATATACATGTTCTGGAATACGTGCTATCGCATCTTCGCATCCAAGCACATCCATGTCCGTAATGATGTCGAACCCATTTTCCATGGCAGATAAAATGGTTGGTAAGTGTGTTCCATAATAATTATTATTATGAATCTTCTTCCATTCAAGAAACTGATTGCGGGCTATCATATCTTCAAACTCTTCTTTGGTCACAAACACATACGGATTCATCTGACTTTCACCGGGCCGCATAGAACGCGTCGTTACCGACGGCACATAATAAATCCCCTTCATTTCCTGCAAAATCAGATTCACAAGTGTGTTTTTCCCGACTCCAGACGGCCCAGACAACACAAAAAAACAACCCTTTCGGTCACGCTTGTCGCTCGGATCGAACTGGATAAATATCTCGGGAATCATAGGATCCTCCCCCTGCATTGTCAGAAGCATTTCTCACATTATGAATGCGTACAAATTCTCTGTCAACCATCGATGCTTCAAACTTACCGATCAATATAGTCTTATTGCACCTTCTCCTCGTGTGAAATAAAGCACATATTAGAGATGCGGAGCACCGAAGTGGTGCAAAGTACAATGGAGGAGGACACCGAAATGGAACGATCTAAGTGCTGTAATGCACCTCTTGTTGAAGAGAAGCTAACTTGTTGCTTGGATCCTGACGCGAACCCTGTCTATGATGTTCAAGTCACAGTTGACGTATGTGCCAATTGCGGATCGATCGTCTATGCTCATGAAGCCCATATGAAAAAACATGAATCCTTACGTGAACTCATTCTTCGATAAAGAAATCAACCCGCGCATCGAACAGCGCGGGTTTTATTTTTAGGCACGTTCATGATACTGATAACGGTCATTAAGAGCTATCACGTACAGTACGATAATAAAAACGAGACTACCTAAACCGGGAATAAAGTTTATGAATACCCATCCCCACCCGCCTCGAAAGCGATAAAGCATAATGGCCGCCATGATAAAAAAGAAAATACCAAGTATCACCCCAAGCACAGAAATCCAAGATAATACAAGCAACGCAACAGGGAAAATCCACCACAAAGGCCAGTTAACCAGCTTAGCCATAATGAAAACCGAACCATATGGAATAAACGCCACCCATGCCCAGGAAATATCAGCTTTTTGGGCTAGGCGATAATACGGATAAATGCCAAGAACATAAAATACGATCAAAAACACAAGAATTGTTGTTGTGGATGCCATCAAAATATTCAAAATATCACCCCCCATCATCATCGCAGTATAACTCATGGTATGATACAGTTAACTTTTTAGTATAAAAAGGGGGAAGGCATCTTGTTTACAACAGAAATTAGCATTTTTCTCGTCGGGTTTATCGCTGTTGCTATTATCCTGATTATCATCTTGCGGAAAATCGGCTAATCTTTTTATCCAATGATGGATGCATCCCACAACACGGTATTTCTTGCCGTCTTTTTAGCCTCGATAAGCATGCGATCTGCGTGAGAAATTCCTGCATCATCAAACGAACCATAAAAAACACCAATTGTCACTCTCATTGGAATATCTCTTCCCTTTTCATCACGTACAGCACCATCTGTCAACGCCTGATGAATTCGAGTCATCAATCCTTTTACCTGATGAACCTCTACAGCTTTACAAATACCAACAAACTCATCACCACCATAGCGGGCGACAGCATCATGATGGCGTAACGCCCGTTGCAACCGTGATGCCATTTCGCGTAACATCGCATCTCCCGTATCATGACCATACTCATCATTAATCTGTTTAAAATGATCCAGATCCGCCATAAAAATCACGCCAAAATCCGTTGCATGATTGCGCATCCAATCATAGAGACCTCTGCGATTCAGTGCGCCAGTCAAGTGGTCGTGACTTATCTCAAATAGAATAGCCATATGTCCATCCGACAACTCCTGAAATATCGCCAAATAAACGTCGTTGCCTTGTTCATCCGATGATCGGTGAATATCAATCCATTCAGGATATATGGTGCCATTTTTCTTTTTATTATAAATAATTCCACTATGCCCGTTACTAAAACGCATGTTTTGCCACATTTGCGCATAAAATTGTGCATCGTGCACACCTGATTGCAGTACTCTAGGGTTCTCACCTAGCACCTCGGAAAGACTATATCCCGTAATGTCAGTAAACCGAGCATTAACCCACATAATTATCCCGTTCTTATCACAGATCAAAACAGCTTTGTTTAACTTTTGGAGAATACCCACCTCATTATACTGAATCCTATCCATAGATGGCCTCCACTCATAAATCTATATTATTCTATTGTATCAATGATTTGTTTATAGAGAAAGCAGGATTGCACATGATCCATGACGACACCAACAGCCTGAAGATAGGCATAGACGATCGTGGTTCCAACAAAACGAAATCCCCTATGCTTGAGGTCTTTACTTACTCGATCCGATAAATCCGTTGAAGAGGGAACATCGGCTAACGTCGCGAAATGATGTAGGATAGGTTTACCATCGACGAAATTCCACAAGTACTGAGCAAATGATTCGTAATCATCTTGTACAGCCAAAAAAGATCGAGCATTGCTTATCGCAGAAAGGACCTTCAGTCGATTGCGAACAATACCTTCGTTGGCAAGCAACTCCGCTACCTTCATATCGTCGAATTGAGCCACCTTAGCCGGATCAAATTCTGCAAAAGCCTTTCGGTAATTTTCTCTTTTCTTTAAAATAGTGTACCAACTTAGACCTGCTTGTGCTCCTTCCAAAACAAGAAACTCAAAAAGGCGCTTGTCATCAAATGTAGGTACGCCCCACTCATGATCATGGTAATCAAGATACAACGCATCATTCGTGACCCAACCACATCGATTCACAAGCATTACACCTCCACTCGTTACCATAAAACCATTGTAATTATAAAATAATCTCTATCTATAAATAAAGTAGCGTGTTGTAATTATTTATTGCGCTTTCGTGCTGAGTAAAATTCACCAACTAATTTGCTACAATACTAAAGAGAATGTGTACAAGGAGGTTACCATGGAAAAAAGAACGTATGGCAAGACGGGGATGCAAGTGAGCGTGCTTGGCTTTGGTGGTGCTGAGATCGGTTATGGCCATGCAAGCCTTACCGATGTCAAAAATCTGTTACACAAGGCTCTCGAACAAGGACTAACCATGATTGACACAGCCGCATGCTATGCCATCAGCGAAGAACGTATTGGTGAAGCCATCAGCGATCGTCGTAAAGACTATTACCTCTTTACAAAGTGTGGCCATGCATCCGGCCTCGATCTTCCTGACTGGTCTCCTCAACTCATTACGCAAAGTATTGAGCGCAGCTTGCAACGTTTGCGTACGGATTATGTTGACGTTGTGCATCTTCATAGCTGTTCAAAAGAAATTTTGCAACAAGGCGAAGTAAT